>JAFCGN010000003.1 GCA_017608045.1 Candidatus Parvarchaeota archaeon | reverse complement strand
CCTACAAGAACCGCGTCTTTTCCTTTATGATTAATGCTTTTATCATTATAGGGATCACTAACAAACTCAACAGTCCCGCCCACATTACTTGACTCACTAACATAATAAATAAAATTTAAGCCTTTTAAAAGTCTAAATTTCTTATATATTTGGGGCAAATAATTTCTGCTTGAATTAAAACCAAATTCTTTGTCATCAATCTTATTACAGTAAAAATAAGCTCCATATTCTTTTACATCAGCGCTTTCATTCATTTTATTCTCGTGTATTCCGCACCATTTAGGCCCGTAATCAAAATAACCGTAAAAAAACCTATACCTATTGTAATAATTTTCATCATCACTATTTCCTTGCGTTAAGTAAAAATCTATGGAAACATTTCCATAAATATTATTTAAATTATTAAACAAAGTTAAGCCATCTGTTGTTTTAACAACAATATTTACATCCTTGCCATTTAGTTTTGATGCATTAGTTATAATATCTGAGAATCTTATGGGTTCTCCTTTAAGATAGAAGGAGAACATTGAAAACAAAAAAGGATTGTCAATCTTGTTTTCAGGCGTTTCATAAAGCATATCATAATCTTTGTTTCCATGAAAAGCATTCCATGTTGTTAGTATGTCTCCTGCAATTTGCAGCACGCCTGAATTCTGTGAAACCATAACTTTAATTTTATTCCCTTCTTCATTTAAAATTTCTTCTTCAACATTCTTATACTCGCTTATGAGAGGTTCAAAAGAAAAACCTTCTACAGAGGGAACAGGAACATAAAGTTTGTCCATAATATAGTTAAAAACAGTGCGTTTAAATTGTTTAAGAAATTGAAAGTCTCCTATCCCATCATCTGGATCCCATAAAACACTTGCTACTCTTGCTCTCAAAGAAGTTATTGTGCTTACTGTTGCACTTCCAGCATATTTAGTAAAATACAGGCTTCCACCTACAAATATGAGGATCATTGAAACAGAAATAATTGCTCCAACAATGCCAGCTATCATGTATATGCTTGCACTTTTTTTATTCAAAAAAAACCACCTGTTCCTATTTCTTTTATAAAGCCATAAAAGAGTATTACTAAACCTATTAAAACACTTATTGCTACAACAGTAAGCACCCATTTTCCAAGTTCCTCAAATTCCATATTTCATCACTTAATTTAAATTTTTTAATCTGTTGGATAGCACCTACTTGCGCCTTTGTTGTCCTTATTTGAACAATCAATTGAATCACAAGGTTCAAAATAACTGCACACGCCGTCATTATCAAAAATTGTTACTGTATCAAAACACGCAGGATCATAATCCATTGGGGATATCTTATTAATATCAACACAATCAAAAACATTTTCATCATCGTCTTTGCAACAATCATTTGAAAAAGGGGGGAAACAATTATATTTTGTTTCATGCCTGTCATTTTCTGTGCCTTTTAAAGAAGGATCAACCAAACTATCTTCACATATGCAATTATTATTGCACCCGCCTTTATCTTTCAAAGAAGGCCCTGCAATAAAAAGAACAACAGCAATGGACATGGCTAAAATTACTATACTCATAATTATCACAACCAAATCAACGTTTATTTGAGACCTTGCAGTTAAACTAATTAACATTTTATTCATTTTTTTAAACACCAAAAGAGCCTCCTATTGCTAAAGCAGCTTTTCCTAATCCTCCAAAAATAACTGTTAAAGCAACACCAACAATTGCATAGATAATAACTGCGGGAAGGATTAATTTAGAAATTATATTGTTTCTATATAAGGGATGACCATTTGTTTCAATATCAGCATCAAGGGAACCAATTAAGAGCACAATCTCTATTAAATAAATGCCAACTATTGGCTGAAACAAATAAAGTGGCACTGAACCACTCATACTAAACATGCCTAATGCCCAGGGACCTAAATCTCCTCCGCTTAATGCACTAAGTTCTTCCATTTTGGAAGAAAGCAAGGATAAAATAATTATTATTAAAGAAGTTAATCCAACAACAACTCCACTAACAATAGGCGTAATAACGCTTGCCTGAAATTTAATTCCAGAAACAGTATCACTTAGTATATCCACAACTTTGTCATTTATTCTTCCAATGTTTTGCAAATATCTTGCAATATTTATCATGCTAACTGCGGCAACTTCAAGACTTTTATTGCTTGAACTTACTAAAACTTCCATCACGCTTTTAAGCATTGGAGAAGGGTAAAAAAGTATTGCTCCATAATTTTCATCAAATATTGCTCTTTCAAAACTATATCCTAATCTTTTCATATTCACTGTGATTTTCTTAAAAAACATTGCTGTTTCACTTTCCCTCATCACTGCAGCAACTTTTTGAACTGCAATTTCCGGTGGATTGCCTTCTCCAATTCTCATCCCTAATTGAAAAAGCGCATCTGCTAATTCTTTTTCCACACTTGTTACTTTTTTCAAAATTTTGAGTCTTGGAGCACTAATGTTTTTTGTATAAAACCATATGCTAAAAGCAATTCCAAAAATAGGGAGTAAACTAATGAATATGTCTTTTTCAGATGGTTGAGATGGTGCATTTGTTAAATACATAATAAATGGTATTACGCCAATTAAAAGGATTAACAAACTTATAGGCCATGCTTTTACATTTTTACCCCCCATTTTAAAACATCCTTTTTTAGGCATATCAGGATGATTACTTATGTCAGGAGTTGGGAATCCAACAGGTCTTTTCATAAAAATTAATTTTTCAAAAAATAAAACAAAAATGGGGAGCATGATATTATAAAAAATAGCAATGGTTTGCGGTTTAACCATGTCACTCATAAAAGCAGCAAGCATTGGAAACATAACTAATCCTAATACTGGCAGGATAATACCCATTGTATAAATAGTGTCAACAGGGGTTTTCAATGAATGCGCGTACGTGCTCATTCTTTCAAATGTGCCGTCAAGAATCCTATCAAGAGCGCGATTAAGTAAATCCTTTCTGTGCTCTTCTTTTGTCTGATACATTGAAGATTCAATCAAGTATATGGCATCAGTAAATGGTTTATTAAACTCCCCCCATTCTTTTGTGTAAGCATCTAATGCTTCGCTAATATTTTTATATTTTCTCGATTGAACATCCCATAAAAGCTTTCTGAAACTATTAGCAAGAGGACCTGTAAGATTATCGCTTGCAAATTTAACCGCAGCCTCCATATTTGGCGTGTGCCTCATGTAAATAACAAGATATAAAACAGCAAGAATTGTTTCACCGCTTGCCTTTACTTGCGCATTTTCAACAGCTTTTTTAGGATATTTTTTTAAATAATTGAATACAGCATATCCTATAACAGCAAATAAAATCATAAATAAAGGCGAGATTAGTGCAGTTATCAAAGAAAAAACTAAGAAAATAGCAAAAACAATAAAACTAAAACTTGCAACACCTTCTGGAGTAACTTTTAAATCACTTATTTCAATTGCCTTATTAACAATTTTTTTTTCTTCTTCAGTAACACTTACTGGTAAAATTTTCTGTGCTTTAGCGCACCATTTTTCATACCTTCTTACCCACTTATTCTCTTCTCTTTTTGTAAAAATTTTGTATTCTCTACTCCTAATGTATGTTTCAGCAGACATCTTCATTTCTTCTTCTGTTGGCTTATTTGCTCCATATTTTTTAAATAATTTTTCAACTAATTCATCAGTAACCCCTTCATAATTAGGCAAATTATCATTTTCTGCATAATCTTGTTTATTCTTATCATTGGTTTTCTTTTTTGCCAAAAAAATCACCTTTTCTTTCTCATTCTTATCTGTGTTTTAAGCCAATTCTCAAACTGAAACAAAACATCTTTGCTATCTGGATACCCACTTTCTTCTTTTAATTCTCCAAATATTTTGTGAAAATTATCATTTCCAACCACAACAAAATCTGCTTCTTGTATCCATGAGTTTCCAGGTTTCTTAGCATAATCAGCCATTAGTTTTGCTATCTTCCCTCTTAAAACAATGTTATCCCAAACCCTGTCCCAATTTCCAACCCAATCCCTAACTTTTCCTGCAATGCTTTTTACAACCTCAGAATCCCCATCAAGAAGAGCACTTGTTGGCATAATCATGTCTTTCTTTGAGTCATATTCCATGAGATGCACAAATCCTTGTTCTTTAAGAGGGTCTTCTTCCCAATGCTTTCTTACTTCTGCAATTGTAGTTAATCTTCTATTTTCTGTTAATTGACCTGCGCCTCTTATTTTATTTGCAACCATTATTATATCTGTTGCTTTAAAACTTGTTCTTGGCACTCCTAAATCATTTACAACTCTGTCAAAAACACCGTACGGGCTATCACCATGAATCGTGCCTGCAACAACATTAGCTAATGCGCCTACACGCATTGCTTCGTAAAGAGCGAGAGCTTCTTTACTTCTTACTTCACCAACAATTAACGCACTATCCCCTAAACGCAAAGAAGTTCTTACTCCTTCTGCTGCACTAAGTTCTGATTTCTCTCCTAAAATAGCACTTCTTACCTTCATTGGTATTATGTTAAAACCAAGTTTTCTATAATACTCCACGGGCAGTTCAAGAGTGTCTTCAACAGTGATTATCCTGTATTTTCTCATTATATTTCCTATTATGCATCCAAGCAAACTTGATTTTCCAGTGCCTCTTGTGCCTGCAATCATCATTGTTCTTGCACCATCTGTTAAAAACCAAAGCAATCCTGCTGCTAATGGAGATAAAAACTTGTAATTAATATACATTGGAAACGTGAATGGTGTGGGTTTGTGTTTTCTATATACAAAAGAATAACCTTGCGGACTCAAGGGTCTTTGGATTATTGCAACTCTTGTTCTAGCAGCAGGTAAAAATAATTCTGTGTCTAAAACAGGATTTGCTTCATCAAGAGGTCTTTGACTTATCATTCTAAATCTTGAAGCCCATGCTTCCGCCTCTCGTATGTTTGGAATAATATTTGTTTCGCATTCCCCGTATTTCGCGTGTTTCAAAAAAATAGGTGTTTGTCCAATTGGTGCATTAATGTAAATGTCTTCTATGTAAGGGTCTTCAAGCAGAACCTCAATTAAACCAAAACCGACTGTGAGCCTTACAAGAATTCTTGAAAGCTCTTCAATTTCATTGTATTTCATATGCAATCCTTTACTTACAGCAAGTTCATCAAGAAGGTCTTTAGCAATGTTATAAAAAACCATTCTCATGCGAGAAGGATCAACAAATTCCGCGCCTTTTGGTTTGTACCTGCTTAATACTTTTTGCGCATCAGTTAAAAGAGTGTTTTCTTCTTCAGTTAGATTAAACTCTGGCGGACTTATATGATATTTTAACCGAACAGTATTTGGAAGTTTGTAAATGACTACAGTGCTTTTCTCGAATTTGCCAATATTGTATGAATCAACTTCCTCTCCTTTCAGTGGTGCTTCAGCCATGAGGCGTGTAAGCATAAAGTTTGGTTTTATTATAGGTTCAAACAATTCTCTATAAATTGCCCTGTCCCCTATTTTGTGTCCTGCAATAAAAGGTTTTGCTTTTTTTATTAGTCTTGTTTTTTCTAGTAAAGTTATTACTGTTTCTAAAGCATTTACATAAGTTTTGAAAATAAATCTTTGTTTTAAAGGAAGCGCCTCCATTTTCACTTTCTGCTCGCGCAATGTTCTTATTGCTTTAACATATGCGCTCACTGGATCGCTTCTCAAAAGTTCTAAAACAATGGAACGCATTGTATTAATTCTTTCAGGCAAAAATTTTTTTTCAGAATCTGTTGGACCTAATTTTGCAATACTTATTATTTTCTCTTGTCTTATTAAATGAGTGTATGCTTGAGCAATTTCATAAAGCATCTGCGCTTGCTCTTCTGTATAAATGTAGTTTCTTTCCCCTGCTAATGTTATGTTATTCACAAAACCAGTTTCTATGAGATAGCCTATTACCATGCTCATGTAAAACTCATTATCTTCAATGCTTGGGTAATAAAGACTTCCCACACAATTTATAACAAGATTTCTTGTATTACCTTCTATCTCTATCTCATAAGAATATAATTTTTTTTTCTCAACCATCTCTGCACCTATAACTAATTAAAAAATTGCACATTTAAATATTATATTACAAAAATTTAAATGATTCTGACTCTGCTCCTTTCTTGTAAGAAAGGTGTAAGTTACCCCAAAGAACATAAACATATAATAAGGGAGTTAGTAAGCCCTAAGTTACTGGGGTAACTTGGGCACAATCACTTTGTGATTAGTGAACCCGCTGGAGGTTCTTACTTATAAATAAATATATAAGAGAAAATTGTTATAGTTTAGTTAAGAAAGAGGAAAAAAGAAATTTTGTGTGATGAAAATGCCAACTCAACAACCTATTAGTGAAGAATTTTTAAAATTTGCGAGCGATAAAATTAGTGATTTAAGTAATAGGGTTAGATTATTAGAAGAAAAGTTTGAACAACTTAGAGAAAAGTTAAAGGCAACAGATCAAAACCTTTTAAGAAGAACAAATGAGTTGAAGGAGCTTATTACAGAGAATTCTATTCAAATTGAAGAATTAAATAAGAATTATAAGGATATTCGAGAAACAACAAGACATTTAATTAAAGAAGCGGAAACAAGTGCGAAAATCAGTGATTTAAAAGTTTTAGAAAAGTATGTTGATTTATTTGATCCAACAAGATTTTTAACATTAGCGGATGCTGAAAAACTTTTTGAAAGAAAAAAAGTGCGTAAAAAGAAAAATTAATAATACTTAATGAGTTATAGTTTAAAAAAGGGATGAAAAATGGGTTTGTTTGGAAGAAAAAAGGAGAAAGTTGCAGCAATAAGTGGTGTTAGTCCGCCTCCTCCAGGCGCGCTTCCTTTAAAAGAAGCTGCAGCTCTAAGAAGTAGTGGAATGAATAATGAACAAATAATTAATCAATTAAAAGCACAGGGTTATTCTTTTTCACAAATAAGAGATGCTCTTGCTCAACTTGACTTGCGTTCACAAATAACAAGCATTAATGATTTAAGTCCTATAGAGCAAGCACCTACAGCGCCAACAAGTCCAATAAATACTGAAGCACCTGTTGAAACAATTACAGCGCCAACAAGTACTGCACCCGTAAGTGATGTTGGTGGGAAAAAATTAGATGTGAATGAGATAGAAAGAATACTTGAAGAAATAATAAGAGAGAGGTGGAAGGAAGTAGAATCTGAAATGGAAAGATTTAATGTTTGGAGAAATAAAACAGAAAGCATGGTGAATAGTTTAAATGATAAAGTAAAGGATTTAAAAACAAGATTGGATATGATTCAAGCTCAAACAATGCAGAAAGTAGAGGAATATGGAAAGGCAATAACAGATTCAAAAATAGAAATTCAAGCTGTTGAGAAAGCAATGAGTAAATTAATTCCTGCGCTTAGTGATAATATTCAACAACTCCGCAATTTAGTTGAGAAGGGTAAAAAAAGTAAATGATAACGAAAGAGTTAGTTTTCTAATGTGCTGTGCGCCACTAAATACGTGCTTAAAGCAAGAAGTACTAAAAGAATTATTGTGCCGAGAACTTTTGGGTGGGCTAAAATTCTTGCAAATACTTGTGTTCCTGTTCCAGTGTATGAGGACTCGTTTGTTGGTTCAAATTCTCCGGGCGTGAATGCTGAACCAAATTGAGAACTAAACACGTTTGCGAATATTATAATGCTTATAGCAAAAATGATGATAACTATGCCTGGTTTTTTTATAAAATCAACAACTTCGTTTTGTTTTAATCCAAAAAACATAAAAAAAAGCATTACTGAAAAACCTACTATCAAAAAAACAACGAATAAAGGCAATAACCTGTAAATAAACGTGCTTAAATCAGGAAACATTGCTGTGAGCATTGCTAAAACAAAAGCAATAACTGCGTTTGCATCCATTTTTTCACTTATTATCTTGTATTTTTGAAGTATTGCAAAGAGAAGAGTGAATATGAATAAGGGAACTAAAAAATATTCAAAGCCAAGATAATCTAATAATCCTACTGCTTGAAGGAATGTTTCTTCTGCCATTTTATTTTTTTCACCTCTATATTTTTTATTTTTTAATCCTTGTATTTAATCTTTTTTAATTAACTTTTCAGCAAATCTCCTAGGAACTCTTTTAGAGTAGAGTTTCCTCCACTCTTGTCTCCGCCAACACCAAGCACTTTAAGAAAAATAATAATAAAAATTATGACTAACACTATATCCGCTATATCTTGCATTGAAACTTGAACTTGTGTTTTATACCCGTATACTTCCCAAGTTGCACTGTTCCATGAATTCCAAATAATCCATGCAACAAGCAAGAGCATTATAACTTTTAAAAAACCTCCACTAACAGGTTTTCCTGAACCACTAACAAATGAAGTTACAACAAGCATTACAATAACACTGATTAAAACAACTCCAAGATTTGGAAAAAGTTTGCTTATCATAACTGTTGCGAACGCGCTTGTTGCTGTGAAATATGCTGCAACAAAAGCGAATATCGCTCTTATTTTATTGTTATTAGTTGCGTTCCCAAACACTTTAACCGTGCTTAAACCAGTGAAAATTATTGCAAAAACAACAAAGAATGTTGTAAAAAAAAGAGTTGGGTCTATTCCAGCAGGCGCTAATGCACCTACAGAAGCAAACATTAATTTAAAAAATTCTGAGACACTACTCATTATTTGCTTCCTCCATTCGAACTTTCAGGCCTTACCATCCATACAATAAGTGCAAAAAACAGGATTAAACCCATTATTGTAGCAAAATCATTAACAGGTATTCCTAAAATATAACCCCCGCCTGTTGTTAATTCTAATCCAAAAACATACATTAAACTTAAGGATATGGCAATAATAATAACAATAACACCGCCTGTTTGAAACCATTTTTCATTAAAGAGTCCTTCAAGATTATTTGAAAACATCATTCCTGCAAGTAAAAGCAAGCTTACAACAACAATGCTAATCATTCCAACATAGGGTAAAAAATTTGTTATTGCTCCCACAACCCATGTTGTCCCAATAACCATCATGCTTATGGTGAACGCTACTACTGCATTAATATCGTGTTTCTTGTCTCCAAACACTTTTGTTCTTTCAAGAATGCCATAAATGACTGTGAATACAAGAAGAAATGGCAAGAGAACATTAAAAAAACCAAGTTCTTTAAGTCCTTGTATTGCAAGTTCTAATGGTCCTGCCATATTTTAGAAATAAATAATTATTGCTTAAATAATTAACTAAAAAAAAGTAATTTTAATTAATTGAAGGAAATTAAGTGTTTTTTTTATTAACTTGTGCTTCCTTCCTAAACCATTCACTTAATATTTTATGTGTTTTAGGAAAAAAACTTTTCTTTTTATAATTAATACCAATTAGTTTAGAAAGATTTTTATTATCAAGATAAATCAGTCTTCTTTTTTTGTATAAAGGAATATCACAAGAACTTAAGTACTTCTCATAACCCTTTAAAGCATTTAAAGCAATTTCCTTCAATTCATTTACAGATTTTTTGATTTTTTTATTAATTAAAGGATTTTTAGTAATAACTTCTGTTATTAATTCAACATCTTTCTTAAGCATTCCTTTAATTACTTTTTCTTGAAGTTGATTAATGAATTCTTTAATATACTCTTCTGATTTTTCAGGCAGGGTTTTTATGTTTAATCGTAAAAGACTTTTGAAATCATATCCATAATAAAATCCTCCTAAAACATCAATGGGTCTAATAATATTATTTTTTACATCATCAAGAGTATTCGCTGTAATACCTCCTCTGCCTTCTTTAACATGTTCTAATAATTTACGATAATCCTGAACGCTTCCATCATAAAACTTTATTTCATTAAGTTGAGTTATTATTTGCTCAATCAAAGTTGAAACTTCTTTCTTCACTTTATCTGATGCTTCTTTTTTAGGTTCTTTTTCACTAATTTCTTTTTCACCACTCATGAATACTGCATTATTTTTGAAGGAATTAGCAAGAGTTTCAAACCATGATAAATTCTTCTCAGCCCAATGTTTTAACTTTAAGTAATCCTCTTGCACTTTAAGAAAGTGTTTATAAACTCTTTTTAAACTACTTTTTATGTCCTCTTTATAATTCTTACTTGAAGTTTCTTCTGAACTTTTATAATTACAAATTAATTCTACAACATCGCGTAATTGTTTTTTATAATTTCCTAAGGTAATCTCTCCTCCTTCAAAGTATATTTTTTTAAACGAGGTATTAGCATAAGGCTCTAAAGAAGTAATTAATTGTTGAAGAAGTTTTAAAACATTTTCTTTATTATTAACTTTATCCTCATTTTCATTAACAAATTCTTTCAACTTATCAAGGTTCTCCTGCAATTCCTTTATTTTGCTTTTCATGATTTCTTCTGAAGAAATTAATTCAATAATGGAAAACAATAAAGAAGTTGCTAATTCTGAAGCAATTTCAATAAAATCTTCATTATCAACATTTAATGCATTGAATCCTTCAACAGAGTACCTGAACTCTTCTTCCCTGAATTTTTTTTCATTATCAGAAGGGTCAATAAAAATTAATGGAAAGAATAATTTTTCAAAATCTTTTTTCACTCTTAAAATATAATCTCTTATCCTCTCATCAGGTTCTATGACAAAACTTGTTTTTTCAAGTTCTCCTCTTCTTCCCTCATAATAACCTAACAATCTCTCGGTTTTCCTGCCTACTCCTTCTTGCTCTTCTTCCATTTCTCTTTCTTCTTCTGATTCTACTCCTAATTCATCTAACTCATTTATTCTTTCTATTGCTTTCTCTAAATTCTTCTCAAATGTTTCTTTACTCTCTTCTACTTTCTTAATTTCTTCTAATAATACTTGTGATTCCTCGTCTGAAATACTTTCTTTCCCCATTACTTGGTTTTCAATAGCACTTACTCCTCGGCTTAATCCTCCTAATTCATTAGAAATATTTTCTACTTCTGCACTTTTTTTTTCAAAAGGCTTATTTTTTAATTCTTCTAATATTTCATCAACTTCTTTTTTTAATTCATTAATTTCTTTTTCAAGTTTTTGAGTTTCTTCTAATGCTTCTTTTGATTGCTTTTTTTTAACAAATTTTCTTAATTTATTGAACTTGATTTTCTTGAGTGAAGAAGAAATGTTTTTAAGAGTTTTATAACTTTTTTTAAAAATTTTTTTGCTTGATCCTGTTATTGTTTTCGCACTTTTTTTAGTTCCACGCCATATTCTTGGCGCAACATAATACACTCCCCTGCCAGTACTAGAAAGAAGTTTCCAACTTCCTTTAAGAATTTTTTTAGCTATTTTCTTTGCTTTCTTTCTCTCCTGCTTGCTCGCTCTTCTTGTTTTAACTCGTATTTTCTTTCCTGCAGGGTGTTTAACAACCCATTTATAAGCAGCGTATAAGCCAGCACCTCCTAATGCTGTTAAGCCAATTGCAGAAATTACTGAAATAATTGATATTGTCATTGATAATCAAAAGAAAAACATAATTTATTTATTTTATGTTTATTCATTATTATTTATTCTTTAAATTGCTTTTTTTACTTTGCTCCATTTAGTAAGCTTCTTCCATTTCCTAGAATTTATTCTTGCACCCGACACATTTAATTTCTTGTGTCCGAAAACAGTTTTTAAGTCAGAAGATTCAATATCCCCTCTTCTTCTCGCTTTTTTAAAATAAAATTTAACATAATCTTCTTTATTCTTATTTCCGTGTTTTATAAGAACATCAATAACAAAAGAATTAAACAAGCGAACCAACAAGTCCTTGTATGTTGTCATGAATTCTGTGAAAACCTCATAATCCCTTATTTTCTCATTTATGTTTTCCTTTAAAACTGTTTCAAAATGCTTAAATGTTTTTTCTTCATCTTTATAATCAATTGTTTCTGTAAGCGCGTTTATAGCATTACTTATTTCTTCTTCATTAGGATTATTTTCACCAGTGATTTTTTCAAAATCTTTTTTTGATTTACTTAATCTATTTTTTTCTTCATCTATTAAATCTTTTAAAGAATCAACCTCATTTTCAGTAATGGGAAGAAGACTTCCTTTTAATCTTCTCTCCAAATACTTAAGATTAAAACTCGCTTGTTGTGTTAAATAAAACCACTCTTGCAGGTTCTCAATATAATTTTCAACAGAAGAAATTCTAACAACTCTTTCAAAACTTCCAACAACATTCTCTTCAATTTCGTAGAACATCTTTTTTATTGAATAACTTTCTTCTAAAACACTTTCTTCTGAAAGCGCTGTTCTTGTTCTTCCTTCTTCCATTCTTTCAGCGGTTCTCTCAACTTGTCGTCGCGAACCCATCCTTATTTCTATTTTTCTTATTTTGTCCAATCTAGAATTCATGCTATCAAGAGTGTCTAATGCATGTTTAAATAAATCAAAATCAAACAAATAATGAAGTTTATTTGCTTCTTCAGAATTTGATTTGGATTTTTCTTTTTTATATTCTTTTAAATTATTCACAGCAGTTTCGTGCAATTTCTTCATTTGTTTGGAATAAGTTTTAAGAAGTTTTTTTATGTTAATAAGAAATTCTGCACCTTCAGGCAATACTTCATCAGTTATTGAATCCATTATACTTAATGCTGTAAAAAGTTGAGACACCAAGTTCGTAACTTCTTTTTCTTCTTCTTGCGTTAATTTTGAACCACCAATTATTTTTGGAATCTTCTCTCTTGTGGTTGAATAAAATTCAGTAATAACAATAATTTGATTATTAATATTATTAATAATCTTAGTAGAGTTATCTATATAATTATTAATAACATCTCCGGCTTCAGCAGTGCTTTCTGATTTCTTAACTGATTCCGCTTGAGCTTTAAGAGATTCTAATTGTTTAATAAGTTCTTCAAGTTTTGTTATATTCTCATTAAGCTTATTAGCATCAATTCCCTTTAACAATTTCACAATTTCTTCTCCTAATTGGTTTTGTTTTTCCATAGCATTCTTGTAATCTTCAACAAGCTTTTTGTAATCTTCAGATAAACCACTTAATGTTTTTTCAAGACTTGCAATACTTGACAAAATATCTTTCAAAAAATCTTTAATTTCTCTATCATGTTTTTCAATTAGTTTTTTATTTTCTTCAACTCCTTTTTTAAGATCCTTTAAGTCTGCTCCTATTTTTTCAAATTCATCATTAAAACTCTCTTTAATTTCATTAGGCAGATTATTAATTAATGATTTAAGCCTATTCTCAGCATCACTTATTTCAGTCTTTAATTCATTAATCACGTCCTTATTGCCATCTTTAATTGCTTGTTCAATCTTAGCAGAAAGTTGCGCAATGTTTGTTTTCAAATCATTAATTGCGTTAGGAAACTCACTTGTTTTAAAAGTTTTAAATGATTTGTTTAATTTTTCAAACTCTTTTTTAGCATTTTTCTGTTCTTTTTCTAATTTACCAAGCGATTTTTTAACAGCATCAAAATTTTTAGAAACATTGTTAATATGGGGTTGTAAAGTATTAGACACATTATTTATTGCATCATTAATATTATTTAATGCATCCTCAATATTGTCAAAACGAGTTTCTGCGTCTCCCGCATTAGTTCTTAAATCATTTAATTCTGATTGAATGTCTCTCAATGCATTGTTTATATTTTCAGAAAGACTTGTTTGAACATTAATTAATTCATTATACACGTCGCCAACCATGCTTCTGTTTCTTTCAACTGCTTCACTTAAATCAGATGTAACAAAAGAATTTAAGTTATTGACTGTATTAACAAGTGTTTGAAAATCATTTGTAGTGAAATTGTTAAATCTGTTGCTAAAATTCGTTAAATCAGTAAGAATTTGAGTTAAACTTTGAGAAAATGATGTAATTGCAGGAATAATGTTATGGCCTAAAAAATTAACAACACCATTCCTAAAATCATTTATTTGAGTAGTCAGTGGATTATAAACATTATTCATGATTGAATTGTATAAATCTGTGATAAGTTGAGTGATTAAATCATCAGTAATTGTACTTGTTTGAGTTATGTGTTGGCGCAGATTTCTTAAATTGCTCTGCATATGCCTATGAACTTCATGAAATCTTCGCGGCAAAGTTCTTATAACCTGATTCATTGCTCTGCTACGCGTATTAACTTCATTAATAGAAGTGCTTAAAGTTGCAATATTATTATCAATATTGTTAAAACGAGAGGTTATGTCATTTCTCAAATCATTTATTGCTGTATCAACTTGATCAAATCTTGCATTCATTGTTGTAGCAAGATTAGTCACTTCTTGAACAACAGCATCTCTTGAAGCAATTATTTCATTATTATTGTTCTCTATTTGAGTTCTATTAGTTTGTAATTCATTAACAATATTATCAATTCTGGTATTAACATTATTTATTGCATTTTCAACACCACTTAAATCAACATTTGCACCGTCACTATTATCTTCACTTCTATTAGAACCAAAACTCTTAATAATAGCAGCAACTATTAAAACAGCTCCTGTTAAACCTATAAATGGAAGCAATGCCCCAATTAAATTCATGTTCTATCAAAAATATTAACACCAATCCAATTTAAAAATATTGTTAAGACCCTCATATTTAAAAAAAGAATTTTTACTCAATAGAAAATTGAAATCTTCCAGTGTTCAAGTATTGAACAAGAATTGCAAAAAGTATGAGCAAAATCCCTAAGAATAAAAGCATTCCAGGTGATGAAAGATTCTCGCTTTTAAGAATTCTAAAAACAATATACCCAATTAATAATAGAATAAAAAAACTCATTACAATACTCATGTTAATAGCTGGCATTTGAATCTGAGGTGTGGAAAAATAAGTGAAAGCAAAAACAGCAAGCCCAAGAGCAAGAGCAAGATTTTGTTTTTGTGAATTATTCTTCCAAGGATTGTCTTTTCCACTAAGAGCAAAATTAACAAAAACAGCAGTAAGCATTCCAAACACAAGACTTAAAACAAGTTTTTGATTGTTCATTAAAAAAGTATTTATTAACTCAGAGGTTCTTGATTGTTGAAAAGGGTAATAATATTGTGCTAATGCTATGTTTAAAAAAAGAGGAATTGCAAAAAATAATAGTTTTTTTCTCATCAAGTATAATATAATGTTCAAGTTTTTTTAACTCTATCGAAAGTTTTTCTTGAAAACCCAAAAAGTAATAAAAATGTAAATAAGATATAAAAATCATGAAGAAAAAAATAAGTGAGGAAAAAATAAAAAAAACAATGATGGTTTTTCTTGCTTCTTTAATGATTTTTAGCATGTTTAGTGTTTTTCTTTATAAAAAAAGCAGTTCTAAAATTACTTTAAAAATTTATGTGAATGGGTTTAAATCTCAAGAAGAGGAAGTAGTGCTTGAAGAAAAAGCAAGCATTTACGCATTTTTAAAATCAAATTTTCAAAATATTAATTTCTCATCTTCTGGCATTGAATGTTTAGCAAATTATTGCAAAAATAATGAAACCGGGGGTTCATGGAAAGTTTTTCTTAATAAAGAATATATTGATGATTTATACACTTCTTTAAAGAATAATGATGAATTAATTTTAAGCTATCAATAAATAACTTTTTAACTCATCAAAAACTTTTTCTTTGAGGGTGAATGATTAAGTGAACACCAAATGATAGCTTGAAAACTCCTTGCTTTCGGGCTTGGAAGTTCAGCTAAATGATTATGAGTGGTAACTTATGACACCCCTGACTTTCAAAAAAATATTTCTTATGAAAACTTCTTTTTAGTGCAATCATTCATTTTTTAGAAACGTTTTGCAAAAATTAATAAATAAGAAGAAAAGCGAGGGCCGAGAGTCGCACTCGGTTAAACCGGTAACTGCAAGTCATTTGGCCATGCCATCTTCTTACCAGTTTCTGCAGCCGGTCGCATAGCTCTTCTGCCACCCTCGCTTAATTAAATATACTAAAAATAATTACTTAAAAGAATTTCTTATTATTTTTTTTCCTCTTCCAATTCAAAAATCCCAACTAAATAATTTTTATTTATAGAACATTTTTTACAATGCCCCCTAAAAGGAGGGGTATGAATAATGCAGTTTTCTAAATTTAAAAGTTGATTGGATTCATTTACAGGAGTTGCATCCATTTCTAAAGAAGAAATTCTTTTATAACCGTCGCCATCTCTTCTAAAACCAAATCCATTCAAAATTAAATAGCATTTTTTCCCATAGTATTCTTTAAATTCAATCCAATCAGGCATGTCCATAATTTTTATAATGAAAAAGTCTTTTTTTAAATATTTTCATAACATCATGTTAGATTTGGTAAAAATTATTAGCTTATTGAGATTCTAATTGTCTCAGGGTAAAAAGCATAAAACTTGTTCCAATCTCTCCTATGAGTTTCATGGACCTGTAAACAAGTATTACTGCTGTTGCGAGTTCAGGAAGAAAGAGTTGGGAGAGGACAATTTGAAGATAAGAATCTACAAGACCTAATCCTGAAGGACTAATAGGTATTGCAAAAAATAAATTTGCACTTATTGTCATAAAAACTGCAAAAAGAAAAGTAGTGTTCATGCTTAAACTCTTGCAGACAAAATAAAAAACAAGGGATTCCATCATCCATAAAGAAAGACTCATTAAGAATATTAGGAATATTTTTTTATTCCAAAAAAGTTTGAACCCGAAAACAAGTTCGTCATACATGTCCTCCAATTTTTTTTCATAATTTTTAATAAATGGTAGGTTAAATAAAATTTTGATTATTTTCTTACCAAATTTTTCTGCAAAAATTATGAAAAAAGCACCGCTTACTAAGAGTATGACAAGAACGCTTATGATTAAGATTAAATTCTGAATTTGTTTATCAAAAAAGCCAGCAAATGGTAATGTTAAGAGCATGAGTGAGAACATTAAAATTAAATCAAATAATCTTTCAAAATAAATTGTGGAAAGAACTCTGCTTCTATTCATCCCCAATTTTTTTGATTCAACAAGCCTGAATAAATCTCCTACATTAGCAAATAATGTTAAATTAAGGAAAACGCCTGAACCATAAAGTTTTATAACACTGCTCTTTTTTGGTTTATACTTTATTATGTTTAAATACTCAAACCACCTTAAACCCCTGTAAGGAATTAAGAATAAAACAATTAAAACTGCTGGAATTAAAAACTCGAACTTTATGCCTTTAATTAAGATTAAAACTTCTCCAAAATTTACGTTTCTGAAAACATAATAAATTAATACAAAAGCAAAAACTAAGCCAAAGATTAATCTTGTTATTTTTTTAAAATTATTATTTTTCACTTCTTATTTTAAACAAAAAGATTTTTTATATCTTTACTCTTTATTTAACACATGAAGAAAAAATTAACAGTAATAATCCCAACAAGAAATGAAGGAAAAGGAATAAAAAAAGTGATTAAGAGCATTCCAAAAAAATTTGATGTTCTTGTAATAGATAAATCAGAAGATAAAACTGCTGAAATTGCTGAAAAAGCAGGAGCAAAAGTGATTTTGCAAAAAAGCAAAGGAAAAGGTAATGCTATGAGGGAAGCAGGAAAGCATGTGAAAACAAAATATCTTGCATTTATTGACGGCGATGGAACTTATCCTACGGATAAATTTGATGAAATGTTGGATATTTTAGAAAAAAATGAAGCAGATGTTGTTATTGGTTCAAGAACAAAGATAAAAGGCATGAGTTTTCTTCATTTACTGGGTAATAAATTCTTTTCATTTATAGCAAGCGTGCTTTATGGAAAAACAAATGACTTGCTTACTGGTTTAAGAGTTTTTAAAACAAAAGATTTTAATAATCTTGAATTAAAATCAACAGGTTTTGAAATTGAAACAGAACTTCATATACAATGCATGAAGAAAGGTCTTAAAGTAAAAGAAGTGCCAATCAAATACACTGAAAGAATAGGTGAATCAAAATTAAATGCGTGGAAGGATGGATTAAGAATTTTAAAAGTACTTTTAAAAAATAAGTTTAAATAGGAATTATCTTCCTACTTCTTCCTCTAAACCCTTTTCCTGTTTCTTCAAATTTTATCAAGTAATTTTTTTCAAGAAATTTAAGATGATTCCTGAATGCTCGTTGAGTTAGTTTCCCTCCTTTTTCTAAAAAAAGTGCGTAATAATATCCTGTAATCTTGCCTGGCTTATTCTTAATAAGGTCTAAGATTTGTTTTTGAGTTTCATTCAAATTCTCGTTTGAAATCTTAATCTTAAATTCAGCTAATAAATCAACTGCTTTTTCATAGTGATTCTTAAGTATTTTCTTACTTGCTTCTTTTTCCGCAATCTTCCCTGATTTCAAAAGAAGAAAAAGTCCGAGTCTTATGTCTTTTTTCTCAAATGCTTTTCCTGTTATTAAATCAAGCACGTCTTCTTCAACAACGCCAGGATTAAACGCGTATTTAATTCTTTCATTCAAAATTCCTTTTGTTTCATCAAAAGAATATGGGGGGAATTCAAGGTTTTCAAGACATAATCTTGAAGTAATTCTTTCATCAAGATTCACAATGAATTCCTTATTGTTTGTTATTAAAATAACGCATACTTTTTTTCCAAGATTCTCCACAAACTCGTAAAGGAAATCCTGGTCATTGCTTTTATCTATCTCATCAAGAACAAGCACCACGCCTTTTTTATTTTTCAATTTTGTAAAGATTGTTTGTATAATCGTCTCTGTGCTCACGCCTTTATTTGGAAATGGAAGATTTAATTGCCTTGCAATTTCAACAAAAATGGAATGCGTTGTTGCATTTCTCCAACAATTTATGTAAAGAGGTTTAATCTCATCTGTTTTTTCTTCTAATTCTTTTAAAATGTATTTTATGCTCGCAGTTTTCCCGATTCCTGGAACGCCAAAAACAAAAAAATTATTAGGTCTTTGATTAAAGAATAAAAGTTTAATTCCATAAGCAATAGTGTTGATTAAATCCTCCCTATAAAGAAGTTTTGGTGGGATAAAATCAAAATCAAGAACACTGTCATCTCTAAACAATGTTTCATCACTCATTAAAGTATCGTCAAACAAGCCCATATTAATAAATAGTAGAAATTTTAAAAGTTAATAAGTTTTCCCATAATATTTTTCATTCAAATTGTCGCGCAATAAATAAATAGTGTATTTTGTTAAAAGTATGTATGGGTGTTAGTTTAAAAAAAATAGTTAAAGGTCATGAAATAAGTTTGAACAGTTTAAAAGGAAAACGTATTGGTGTTGATGCATTTAACACAATATACCAATTTATTAGCACGATAAGACAATATGATGGAACTCCTTTAATGGATAGTAAAGGAAGGATTACAAGTCATTTAAGCGGGTTGTTTTACAGGAATATGAATTTGTTGGAAAAAGGCATTAAATTAATCTATGTTTTTGATGGAAAACCGCCCTCTTTTAAATCAGTTCTGAAAGAGAGAATTGAAAGAAGAAAACATGCTCAAAAAGAGTATCAAGAAGCAATTAAAGAAAAAGATTATGTTTCTGCTAAAAAATGGGCGCAACAAGGGGTTAGCATAAACGAAGAAATTGTAAAGCAGTCAAAAGAGCTTCTTAAAGCAATGGGAATAAGCGTGATACAAGCACCTGAAGAAGGAGAAGCACAAGCAGCATACATAAATCAAAAAGGGGATGTATGGGCTGTTGCAAGCCAAGACATAGATTCTGTGCTTTTTGGTTGTGAGCGTCTCATAAAAAATATAAATATTGTTGGAAAAAGAAAAGTCCCGGGAAGAAATATTTACATTAAAATAGAACCTGTAATAATTGCAAGCAAGGAATGGCTTAAAAATTTAGGTCTTACAAGAGAGCAATTAATAATTGCTTCAATTCTTGTAGGAACTGATTATAATCCAGGAGGCGTAAAGGGGATTGGTCCTGCAAAAGCACTTAAATTAGTAAGAGAAGAAAAAAACTTGAATAATATTTTAAAAAGAGTTAATTGGAACTTTGATATTGATGCGAGAGAGATTCTTGACTATTTTTTAAATCCGGTTGTTGAAAAAAATTATACAATTAAACAAGAAGTGTTTGATGAAGAAAAAATAAAAAGAATTCTTGTAGATGAATATGAATTCAGTGAAGAAAGAATTGCATCAAGAATTGAAAAAGCTTTTAAAAATAATAAAAAACAAAAAAGTTTGTCAAGTTTTTTTTAATTGTTTATCTTCTTTTCTTGGAACCCTTTGTAATTAATTTTGCTATTGGGTCTTTCAGTGCAAGACCAACTCCCAATCCTAAAGCAATTGCTATTCCCACGCTTATTCCTGCAATAATGTAATTAAATCCATTTACTAAGATTTCAACATTTGTAATCCCGAATTTTGGAAGCGCTAAGACAATACCAAAGTATACTGTTAAAAAATACACTCCTGCTGCAAAAATTTCTGAAAAAGCAAATGCTTTGCTTTTAACTGACCTCTCAAAAAAGTCGCCTAAAGTAAGTGAAATCACTACTATTAATGCTCCAACAATTATGTTTGGTATTGCTTGCAAAAATCCGACCAAGAAGTCAGTCAATGTTGTTAAACCTAAAGTCGTGCTTGCTTGTGTAAAGAAAATAAGCAATAAAACCCATTTTGTAAATGCTGCTAAAATGTCTGTTAAACTTGTGTGAAAAAGTGCTTTTTCAAGTCCATTTTTTCTTGCCCAATCATCTAATCTTGCTTTTGTTAAAAGTTTGCTTACAACTTTTTGCATAAAATTTGAGATTGGGATTCCAACAATAAGGACTAATAGGGCTCCAATAAGATTAGGAAAAAATCCCTGTATTGATGTCCACAAGTTCGTTAATGCTGCTTCTGTTGGTTGTATTAAATTTGTTGCCATTTTAATTCACAACATAATAATTAAAAGTTTGTAATTAAATAATTTGCTTATGAAAATTAAAAAACAAATGAGTGTTAAAGAGTATATGAAAATTAATAAAATAAATCCAGAAACCGCACTTATAACTATAAATGGTAAACTTGTAGCAAGCGACAAATTAATAAAAAAAGGAGATAAAATAGAAATAATTAATTTTGTGAGCAGAGGTTAAAAATGAAATGCGTGTTTTGCAATAAAGAAGCAGTTTTTGAAGCAAGTACTCCAACTAAAAAAATATCATTATGTGAAAAACATTTAGTTGAAGATGTTTCTAAAAAAGTAAAGCTTGCTGTTAAAAAATATGGTTTGATTTCAAAAAATACGACAATCTTAATAGCACTCTCAGGCGGGAAGGATTCAATTTCATTAATGCATGTTCTTTCAAAAAATTTTGAAAACAAAATCATTGCTGTGAGCGTGAATGAAGGGATTAAAGGGTATAGGGATGAATCAATCTTTTTTGCCAAAAAATATGCGAAAGAATTTGGTGTAAAACATTACGTGATTGAATTTAAAAAAGAATATGGGTTTAGTATGGATGATGTTGTAAGAATCATGAATAAATTTCCTCTTAAACCATGCAGTTATTGTGGTGTGCTTCGCAGGCAGTTAATAAATAAGTTTGCTAAAAAAATGAATAAAAAATATGATGATGTTAGGCTCGCAACAGCGCACACGCTTGATGATGAGGTTCAAAGCATATTTATGAATATTTTTCAAAATGATTTTGAAAAGTTAATGCGTTGCAGTGCAATAACAGGGTATTACAAATTTAATAATGGGATTAAACCAAAAGATTTTCCAAAAGGGTTTATACCAAGAATAAAACCTTATCGTTTAGTAAGTGAAAAGGAGAGTATGGCGTATTTTTTAGTTAATAATTTTAAAACAATAGAAGGAAGTTGTCCAAATATAAGTGATGCTTACAGAAATAGATTGAGGAATGCATTAAACAAGTATGTTTGGAAAAGTAGGAGATATGATTTTAAATTAAACATATTAAATTGGTTTGACGCAATTTTAAGTAAAAAACTAAGAAATCATAAAATAAAAAGCAGTGAATTAAAAGAATGCAAAATTTGTGGGGAACCAACAAGCGGGGAAATTTGCAAAACATGTATTTTAATTGAAAAAATAAAAGAGGTTGTTAAAAATGAAATTAAAAAAGAGTGATGAAGAATTTCTGAAAGAAGAGGCTGAAAAAGAATTTAATAGAGTGGATTTTGCAATAAGAGAACTCAAAGTTTTGAATAAAAGAGCGGGAAGAGTGATGGAATTAGTAATGAGTTATAAGGAAGACGCTGAATATTTTTTGAAAAATAAAAAATATTTTGAAGCATTTGAACTTTGTGTTTATATTTTTGGATTATTAGATGCTTTAGCGAACTTGGAATTAATTGATCCTGGCAAAGCAAGAAAACATTATAAGATTGAGCAATAAAATCCAAAAAAAATATATTAGAAGAGAAGTTTTTAATTTTAGTATGAAAAAATTTTTAGCTGAAATATCTGAAAAAATAGTTAAAGAATGTTTAAAAATAAATGAAAATGATTCTGTTTTAATTGTGAGTGGCTTGCATAATATTGATTTTGCTGAAGAAATTGCAATAAATTGTTATAAAGTTGGTGCAACGCCTTTAATCAGTGCAACAAGCGATGATTATACTAAAAGAATTTTTTCAGAAGTACGTGAAAAAAATTTAGAAAAAGTGCATAAACACTTATTAGGGTTGTTTAATGAACTTGATGTTAGAATTGCAATCGAGCCTTATGAAAATCCTTTCTTGTTGAAAGATGTGAGTGAATCAAAAATTGGTGCAAGAAGAAAAGCAAACGAACCAATATGGGATAAGATTGTAGAAAGAGGCATTAAATGGCTTTATCTTGGATACCCAACTAAAAAAATGGCGGAAGCATACAATATTCCTTATGATGAATTAAAAAACATGTATCTTAAAATGTTGAACATAGATTATAAGCAACTTGAAAAAACATGCAAAAAAATAAAAAATTTTTTAATAGGCAAGAAGAAGGTAAGAATTACACACTCAAATGGAACTGATTTAACATTCAGTATTGAAAATAGAAGAATAAATGTTGATGATGGAACAATAAGTGAAGAGAATGTTAAAGAAGGAGATACTGGATTAAACCTTCCAAGTGGCGAGGTTTTCGTTGCACCAATAGAAGACAGTGCAAATGGAAAAATTATTTTTAATTGTCCAACATATTATAAAGGAAAAGAAATAAAAAATCTTGAATTAACATTTGAAAACGGTAGGATTATTAATATTAATGCTGAAAAAGGAAAGGAAGTTTTTGAACGAGCAATTGAAAATGCTCATGGAGATAAAGAGTTTATTGCTGAATGGGGAATAGGATTAAATCCTTTTGCTAAGCCAATAGGATACACATTAATTGATGAAAAAGTAATGAAGAGCATTCATATTGCTATTGGAGAGAATAGAGGGTATGGAGGAAAGAATAAAGCAACAATACATTGGGATCTTGTTTTATTAAACCCAAATGTTTATGTTGATGAGAAAGAATTCATGAAAAATGGAAAAATTATTTGCACTGATGTTAAATTTTGAAAATTTTTTCAAAATAAGAACGAGGAACAACGCATAAAGGTCTTAAAACAATTGCTTCAATAATGTCATCAATTTTATGCCATTCTTTCAAATTATTAATTTTTTCTCCTGTAACAAATGCATCATATTCCTTAACTAAGTCATTTAATTTTGATTTAGCAGAAACAAAATAATTTATTTTTTCAGGAGAAAATTTTTTTAAAACACCTATTTCGTATTTTTTGTTCAAACTAACAACATCAATAGAACACCCTCTTCTCATAAGAAGTAAAGCACTTATTATGCTATCTTTCAAACTCGCTTGCCTATTGTTTTGAATTAAACACAAAACCCTTCCTTCCACACCAACAGGCAAACCACCTACTCCTTTTTTCTTTTCAAAAAATAGAAAAGCATCTTTTTCCAGGATTTCTATTCCAATATTTATGTTTGGATTCTCAAGTCTTACTCTTGCTTTATTGATTTTCTTTAAAATATATGCTCCAACTTCCTTATTTACTTCCATGCTAGTGTAAGGATATTTCTTGTAAATTCTTTGAGTAGTTATTCTAAATGTTTTAAACTTTCTTTTTTTCAAAAGATTTGCACTTTCTTTCTTAATAACTTCTAAATCATTTGAAATCCTTTTTGAAATTGAAACATTTTTTACACCAAAAGTATTTAATGAAATTTTCATAATCTTTCTTGGATTTCTTGTTAAAATAACTATTCTTGAATGAAATCTTAGTATTTTTTCAAAAACTGCTCCTTCTTTATGAAAATGTTTTTTTAAGTTCTCAACTAATTTTTTTTCAAACATTTTTCTCACAAAATTGCTTTTCAATCCAAGCTCACTGTATCTTATAATAACTGAATGCATAATTTATTGATTAAAACCTGATTCTTATAAAGTTTAGTAAATTCCAGGTTTAAATAATTTTAAGAATTGACAAGAAAAAAGAAGTCAAGCACACAATAATTTGTATTCCAATTAAAAAAAGAGTTGCTTTTTCTTCTGTTATCTTAAACAACTTCATTGGAATGTGAGTCATTGAATAAATTTTTTCATAAGGAGCTTTTAGTGTTCCATCTTTTTGTAAATCCCCTAAACTTCTTGCTTTAAACCCGCTTCTTGCTTTAAGAATGAATTCAATAATCCATGGAGTAAAGCATAAGGCAGAGAATTTTTCTATATTTCCTACAACAGCTACTGAAACAAATAAAGCACCTAACAAATAAGTCATGGAATCTCCAACAAGGATTTTAGCAGGATACCACCCATACTTAAGATACGCAATTAAGGCTCCAACAACTGTGAAACTAATGAGTGCGGCTTCGAACTCATTATTTAAAATTGAAAAAATTCCTGAACTCATAAAAATAACAATTCCTAAACCCTCTGACAACCCATTCAAGCCAGCATACATATTATAAGCATTGCTAACAAACACAACAGCTAACGGAACAATTACGAGAGGGAATAACACTCCAAAATTAACAGCTCCAATAATTGGAAAATTCATTGTTGTGGTTCCAACAGCAACAGCCATAAGAGGCACTGCTCCAAAAAAAGTTAGTGCTGGTTTCAATCTTTGACTAAGCCCCTTCCTGTAATCCTTTAAACCTTTATTCTTTATTTTTTTCTTTTCAACTGCCATGTCATCCACTAATCCTATGAATGTTATGACAAGAACAGAACTTGTTACTGCAAAGACTTCAAGAAGATTTAATTCTCTCTTTAATAAGAAAGTATTAAGTGTAATAAAAATGAAAACAGAAAGAACAAAAGAAACTGCAATAATCAAACCACCGCTTGTAGGTAGCACTGGTTTATTTTTTTTTTGTTGATCAACACCAATAATGCCTGCATTCTTTAAAAAATTGATTAAAGATTCCCCAACTATGAGAACAATGAAGAAAGATAGGATTAAAGTAATAACTAATTCAATCATTCTTCTCCCTCCAAATAATCATAATTGATTTTCCATATGCGCACATTTGTTTTTGAATCACTTAACACGCTTTGAGCATCCATTTTAACTCCGTTATCATACACTAAATCAAAGCCAGGAACACTTTCATTAAATATTAAAAGTCTTGTAGTTATCATATTCATTCCAATTTCTGGAATAATAATAAAGCTTTGAGGAATTTTTGTTGCATTCGTTGCATTCATTTCTGTTAAAACAAAAATCCCTTCAGGCACTCCTTCATCAATTATTTTTTTGCATCCAACATTTTTTTTGCATGCATAATTAAACGGTAATAATGTTCCTGCTTTTCTTTCAGTGTCTATGACGTAAGCATAGGGTTCTCCAATATTAGTATTATTAATTGGAACAAGAATACTCACAATATAACTTGAATCCTTGCTAAACAATTGATTATTAATTATAAGGTCTTCAGAAAGTTTTGCATAACTTGAAGGATCATAAACAATCATTTGTTGATATGCTTCCTCATTAGGTATTGTATTTTCTTGAACACCTTTTATAGTATAAACAGAATACCATATGTTCTTTAAGCCTATTTTTGCTATTGCTGCAAATTTAGGGATGTCATCATCAACGAAGAGTAAGTAATCAGGTTTATTGTAATGCTCAAGCACTTGAACATATTCTTCTGAATTATTGCTTGTGAAAAAATGTTCTGCAGCATAATTTGGTGCTTCAAAATTTCCGCCATCAAGAACTGTTGTTCTATTTGCGATTGCCTGTATCCAATACCCATAATCCCACCAATGAAAGAATACAGCATCTTGAGGAGTATTGTTTTTTATCCATTCAAATGCTTTTTCCAAATCAGGTATGACGCTTGGATGATAACCCTCACTAACTATGTAATATGCTCCTGGATTTTTTTGGTTTGTCCCGAAACCCTCATAAAAATAAATAGAAATAATTAAAAGAATTAAAAGAGCTCTTGTTACATTAATATAAAACCTGTCTTTTATAGAACTTCTTACAATTTCTTCAAGTTTTATTAAGAAATAGGATGCGATTATCACAATTGGAGGTGTTGCTGAAAAAATATTTCTGACAGCAGTTCTTCCTGCAAGAATTGAAAGCAAGGACCACATTATTAAAAGCAACCATTCTGGTTTCAAGGAATTCAATCTTTTCTTGTGTTTCCACACTTTAGAATAAAAGTAAAACAAAACAGCAATAAAAATGCCAAACATTAAAAGATATGATTTCCCAAAATAATCGTTTATCCAAGAAAATTTTGGTTCATCACTGAAATTTGTCAAAAAAAGAGTTATTATGAACAAAAGCATGAATGAGGCTAGAAGAGACTTATACTCTTTAAATTTATTGAACAAGTCCTTAGTTAAATAAAAAATACCAACAATATAAGCAAGAAGAATAAACAAGTTTATTGATGCTGTCCAAGTTGTAGATGTTGAATCACTTATGAAAAAAGGTTCTATGTTCTCAGATACTGTTTCCGCATGAACTGTTCTCTCTCCTACTTCAAAAATAGTTAAAGCAGATTTAAGATTTCTTACTAAATAATTTGGTCCAAAAAAAACAATTGAAAAAAGGATTCCAAGAATTAATGATAATGAAAAAACAATTATGCCTGTTGGAATCTTATTGAATTTTTTATCAAAATATTTTCTTAAAAATTTGTTATAAACAAACTCTCTGAAAACTCCTGAGAACATAGCAAAAACAACAGGAACTACCATAAAATTTTGGAGGAAATCAAGACCTCCATACCTGTCAGTCATAAAAATGAACATGGGAGATAAAATTGAAAACCAAATCAAAAATGCGTATAAATTCTCTTTTGATAATCTGTCAAACGCAATCTCAAACAAAGCATACAAACTAATACTCATAAAAACAAAGATTATTCCACCCCAAGACAACCCACAAGAACCTGTTGATAATCCTGCAAGAAAAGCGTATAAATACTTCTTCTTTCCTATTGTTTTTAAAGATTTTACATAAAAGAAAAAAGACAAAAAAATGAGCAGAATCGCAATAGGTTCTTTATCAGCAAAGCCTGCAGATGTTCTAAACAAGAATCCGTGTGTAACTGTTAAAAAAGCAGTTGCTGTCAAGGATATGTAATAGTTAGAAAATAATTCTTGAACCAAAAAGAAAAAAACAATGAATGCAAGCAAAGCAGAAAACGCTGGATAAAGTTGCATAACCCTCATTAATGTCAGGTTTGGAAAAAAGTATTTCAACGGAAAAAAATTTTTTAAAACTTCATAGGAGTATGCAATAACATAAGAATGCAATGTTCCTTCAAGTCTTGTATTAAATCCAAAAGGATAATACCTCAGTGTATCATTTGCAGGAATTCTTCCATCATTCACTACATAATTAGCATATCTATAAAAAATGTAAGGGTCTAACCCAAGCAATTTATCATCTAAGTTTTTTAAGTTGCTTATTCTTATGAAAAAACCAACAAAAACAATAATTATCATCAAAAAATAAAAAACTCTTTTTTTGTTTTGCGTAAAAAAATCAATAATTCTTTTCAAATCAAACTCTTCGTCTTCATTAACTTCTTCTTTTATTTCTTCTTTTATTTCTTTTGCAATTTTTGCGATTTCTTGATTTTTCTTAATTACTTTTTTCTCTTTTTTTGCATCTTCTTCAATAAAAGATGCTATCAAATTTATGGATTCCTTGGATGCAATAATAAGTATTAAAGAAACAATGCCAAGAATCACACCATAAACATCTTTTACAAAATAAAGAATAAAGCTTATAATAAGTAAGAAAAAACCAATTAATAATTGATTATTTCTTAAATCCTTTAAAGTTAATTCTTCCAAGTCATCGTTTTTCTTTTCTTCCAAAAAAACACACCTTAAATTATGATTTCAATAAATCCTGCCACTAATAATATAATTAATGACATGGCTATTAAATCAATACTATCAATTAATGTATTTTTAAATTCTTTGCTCTTGTAATCATGTCTTATTACTGCTGCACTAATAATACCGCCTGCAACTGCTGCAATAAAATAAGAAAGTATTTCTGGTATGCCATGAATTAAATAAGAGCCTAAGCCAACATTAATTGCTTTAAAATAATTAATTAATGATGGTGCAAGAGCAATCATCTCACTCTGTATTAATTGACTTATTGCTGTTGCAATCACGCTTGCATTCCACGTAAGAATATATAATGCTCCGCTTCCATAAAGGAAAGAAAAAAGAAAACAAAATGCAAGAACCTTAATATTGTTTAACAAAATAATTGAAAACGCTTTCAAATTAACAGCACTGCCTGTAAATGCAATTTGTGAAGAAAATTCATTATTAATTGATTCAATTGTTTTTTCTTGAACCATGAATAATTGGTTTGGGAGAATGGAATCCCAGAATATATAACCAAAAAGAATTCCAAGAAAAAGAAAGAGGAATACAAGAAAAATGTCTGTATGCTCTTTGATTAAAGGAACTCTTCTATAATCTTTTCTTTGTTCAGATTTTATTGTGTTCACAAAAAGAGGGAGTGCTCCCATAACAGTCAAAAAAACGATTGTTAGTGAAGGGTCTTCAGGAAAAATTGTAAGCGAAAGCAAAACTGCAAATGTTGAATACAATAATCCGAGCAAAAACAAACTTGTTGGACTTTTCTTTGCTTGGTAAGGGTTAATCAAAGATTCTAAAACCATATTGAATAATTGACATAATTAATATTTAATTTTATTGAACAATAAGTTATAGTGTTTCATTCAAAAAATTAAATGATGTTTTATTAGCAACACCATATATGAAAATTGCGTAAGTATTGTTTGAGATGGGATACGCCCATCCTGTAAAAGGATATTTTGAATTGTTCAAAAAATAAGGCATCCAAATTTTACCATTATTAAAAACATATTTCGGTGCTGTTCTTTCCCAAATATCTACTACAATGTAGGACACATTGTTTTCCTCAATAAATGAATCAAAATTGGTTTCATTTTCAGGGAAACTTACAACATTTCTATCAGAATACCAATGCATTTGCGTATTGCTTGCGCACATTATTGTCTCGTTTGGATTTGTAATAAGATTCAATAATTCTCCCATTTCTTTTAAACCGCAAAAACCACTTGCTCTTTCTTTAATAAGAGTGGTAGAATACTTAAAATTAGGCACAACATACAATGTTAGTATAAAAATAATTAAAACATATTTTATGAGAAGATTTTTTTTAAAAATATTTGTAATTAAATCAAGGTTATACGCGCTTATTAAAGCAATAGCTGGAAGAACAGGAAGCAAGTACCTCGGCACTTTAACAGTTTGCAAGGTTATTAAAATAAAGAATAGAAAAAACCAAATGATTAGAAGCTCTTGTTTTTTATAAGAATTAATTAAACCTAAAAACAAGCTCAGTAAGAACAGAATTGTTAATATAATACTGAACATTGGAATAAAATTTTTTATATAATATGTTGGAGGTTCAACATCAAGCGTGTGTTCTCCAGGTTCTAACCTTCCAAAATATAGACTGAATGGAAAAAATTCTTTTCCAACAACAATATTTCTTATAATCCACGTGCTGAATGTTAAAATAAAAACTAAAAACATAATCCAATATTTTTTTTCTTTCAGCCACTTTAACTTTTTTTTCCAAATAAGATATATAACAATGCTTGGCATTACTGCTATTGAACTTATCTTCATAAGCATTGCTAATGCTGAAAAAAACCCTGCTAAATAAGTGCTTCTTATTTCATTTCTTTTTTCTCCTCTTAAAAAAAAGTAAAAAGCAGTTATGAGCATTGAAATCATTGGCACGTCATTAAGAATTCTTCCAGAAATAAAAGCATATGTTGGTTGAAAAGCCACGAATAAAGATGCAATAATTCCTGTTGTCCTATTTCGCAATTCCTTGCCTAACAAGTAAGTCATTATAATTCCAATTAGTCCAAAAATGAAAACAACAATTTCTCCTGTTACATCTTTCAAGCCCATTGTAAAAAAAGAAGCAAGCGCTAATGAAATGTAGAATCCGAAAGGATGTTGCATGTATTCTTCTCCAAAAAAAGTGAAATGCCCTGTTCTCAGAAAATTTCGTGTTATAAATAACTCTCTTGCTTCATCTATCCACAAACAATGTTTTATTAAAGAAATTTTCCAAACACCAATTATTATGAGTAAAAAAATAAAAACATAGTCAAAAAAAGTCAATCTTTTAACAACATTGTTAAAAAAAGTCTTAACTTTATCCTCTAAAAGTGTTGTTTCTTCTTTTGTCATTAAAATTAAATTTATAAATAAAGATTAAATAAGATTTTCTATGGAAAAAATAAAAGTAAGTGCTTTCTGCGGTTTTCATTATAATGCGGCAACAACATTACAAATAAGGTATATTAAAAGAGAATTTGAAAAAATGGGCATTCCATTCAAATTATACATTTTTGATAACAAAAAAACGAAAGAAAAAAATGTAGTTTCTTGCAAAGGAAATAAGATAAAAGCAAGTTTTTCATTATTTAAAAAACTTCTAAAAGATGATAGCAATATTTTTTGGATAATAAAGGCAAGTCCTTACACTGGATTTCCTGCATTGTTTGCAAGTTTTCTAAAAAGAAAAAAAACATGTGTTTTAATTGATGATTATGAAAAAGCGATTACAACAAAGAGACATGGAAGACTACAGGGTTTTGTAATGGGATTTATTGAAAAATTTGTTATTAAAAAAAGTGATGGAGTGATTTGCGCAAGCAAATTCCTTTATAAAAAATTTTTTGATAAAAAGAAGCGGAAAAATGGAAAATATAAATTAATTCCTTTTGGAATACCAACTGAGAGATTTAAAAATGCTAAAAATATTCGAAAAGAATTAGGGTATTTAAAAAAAGATAAAGTGTTGTTTTACATAGGTAGTTTAACAAAAGATGCGGATGTTGATTTAGCAATTGAGGCATTAGCGCATGGTTTGAAAAAAAACAAAAATTTGAAACTCCTTGTTGTAGGAGGAGGGGAAGCATTAGAGAAATTCAAGAATTATGCAAAAGAAAAAAATGTTTCAAAAAATGTAAAATTTACGAATTGGATAAATTTTGAAGAAGTCCCAAATTATATTTTTTCAAGTGATATTTGTTTAATGCCTATGAAAAACATGGAAATTGATGAGGGAAGGTGTCCTATGAAACTTTTGGAGTATATTGCTGCTGAAAAAATAATTATTGGTGGGAGTATTGGAATGGTAAAATACTTTCTGCCAAAAAAACTTTTATGCAAACCCGAAGATGGAAAGGCATTAGGAAATAAGATTATTGAAGTCTTGCAGAACAAGGAATTACAGAGATTATCAATAAAGAATTGCAAGGAATGGAAAAAGAAGCATGACTTAAAAAATGCGAGCAAAGAATATTATGAAGTTATGAAAAATTTAATTTAAAGATTTTTTATAGTCATTTTCTTAGATTCTTTTGCGTGAAAAAATTTATTGTTTTCCTTGCAACAACATCCCATGAGTATGTTTTAAGTGCAGAAATTCTTGCATTTTTTGAAAGTTGCTCTCTTAATTTCTTGTTTTTAATTATTTTAATCATTGCATTTTTTAAAGAATCTAAATCATTACCACTAACTAATAAACCATTATAATTGTCTTTAATTATTTTTTTAAGATTGCCAATGTTCGTAGTTATTACGGGTTTCCCGCTTGCTAAATATTCATGAATTTTAATTGGTGAATAAAAAAAACTGAACTTTTTGAAAGGAGGGTAATTTGCATCAAAAAGAGCAAGGCATGCATCTGAAGAAGCTGTCCAAAAAGGAACATCTTTGTATGGGATTTTTTCAATGAGAACAAAATTTTTTTCAAGTTTATTTTTTTTGATTAATTCTTCAACTTTCCTGCCTTTTTCTCCTTTTTTTCCAATTAAAACAAATTTCACTTTAGGATATTTTTTAACAATATCTCCTCCTGCTAAAACAATGTTTTCAACAAGATGCCATGGTGCAAAACTCCCAATATAATAAAAAGTTATTCCATTTAATTTGAGTTTTTTTTTGATTTTTTTTGTTTTTTCTGCTTTTTCATTATTTGGATTAAATTTTTCAGTGTTTGCACCCCAATGAATAATAAAATGCTTTTTTTTAATGCCTTTAAAAATACTTTCATGAGTTCCAATTACAGCATTGCTTATGCAAATGTTCCAATTCATCCAAAATGACAAGATTCTCTCCTTTAAACTTCCTTTCTTTAATCTTCCTTCAAAAATTAATGCATCAATTATGGGTTCATTAAATTCAAGATATCTTTTTTTAAAAGTTAAAAAACCAGCTAATAATCCTCCTCCTCCAAAAAGCTTTCCTCTTTCATAAACAACATCAATTTTTTTAGTTAAAATCAACCAAAAAGAAAGAAGGAATGTTTGAAAAAACAAGAATAAAGGAGGTAAAAACTTTGTTTTCTTAATCCTATATGTTGTAAAATTGTTAATAACTTCCTTGTTTTTTTGGCCTTTTTTTTGATAAGTGATATTAAAAACTTCAACAGGTTCTTTTCCTATTCTTTGTTTAGCAAGAGCAGTGCATTCTTCTATAACATGTGTTGCATCACCACTTGTTCCTGGAATACTTACGTTTGATGTAACATAAAGCAATTTCATAGTCATGAAAAAGAATAGTATTATTAAAAAATTTGCTAATTTAATTAAATTTAAAAAAACAGATTAACTCAGAATAATTAATGAAAACAAAAGAAGTTAAAGGACTTGTTTCAATAATAATACCAAGCAGAAATGAAGAAAAGAATATAGAAAATGCCATAAATTATTGGCTTAATCAAGATTATCCAAAAAAAGAAATAATCATTGTTGATGATTCTAAAGATAATACAAGAAAAATAATAAAAAAAATTATGAAAAAAACAAAAAAAGTTTCTTTAATAAATGACATTGGAAAAGGAACAGCTGTGGCAAGAAATCTTGGATTAAAAAAAGCGCGCGGAGAATTCGTTGTTTTCAGTGATGCTGATATAAGTAAAGAAGTTTTTGACAAAACTTTATTATCAAGAATGGTTGAAAGTTTTGACAAAAAAACTGATTGTGCAAGAATAAAATATTTGCCATTAGTGAATAAAGAAATCTTGCGTTCTGTTGTAAACATAAAAAGCTTTGGAATATACAGTGATGTAAGAAGACATCTTCCTGAAATATATAGGCGTAGTATTTTAAATGAAGTTAATGGATTCAATGAAAAACTTGTTTTTGGTGAAGACAGGGATTTAGCAATAAGAGTGATAAAGAGAAGCAGAAAAATAGGAATTGTGAAAGGATATAGATTAGTGGATAGTAATATTAAGAGTTTTAAGAGATTATGGAAGCAAGGAATATGGTATGGGAAAAGCATTGAAAAGTATGTTAAAGAAAGCAAAAATTTTCTACCATTAATAAAGATTATAGTTTATGGTGTTAGTATCTTACTCTTGCCTTTTTCTTTATTAAGCAGTTATTTTTTAATTCCATTTGCATTTATTTTTTTCTTTAGTTTAATAAGAACAATAAAGAACACAGGTGCAAAATACCTTCCATATTCCCTATTAGTTCCATTTATTGACATATTCCAATCATTTGCAGTTTTTATTGGTTTTATTAAAAAAAAATTAATTAAAAGTGAAAATTTATTAAGATAATCTTGTTCTCTTTCTTTTAATGAAGAAAGTTTATTTTAATTTGAATTTTGATGATTTGCATCCTGAAACAAGTAATCACATAAGTGATAGTGGTGGTGATAAAGAAAAAGGTGTTTTAAGATGGGTGTTAAAACTAAAAGAAGAGTTTCCAAAATTAAAAATTACTTTTTACGCAACACCTAATTGGAGGTATTATAGTGGGTTTAATGGGATAAAATACTATTTACGAAAATTCTTAAAAATGAAAACAGTAAAAGTTTGGGAAGACGAACCATTCAGGTTAGATAAACACAAGGATTGGGTGAAATGGTTAAATAAACAAAAATTTGAAATTGCAATACATGGTTTATATCATTTTCAAGAAGAAAACCCTCAAGGTGCTGAATTCACTTCATTAAATTATGCTGAGTGCATTTTTAGATTGAAAACAGCAATTAAGATAATGAAAAATGCAAAACTAAAATTTGTAATGGGTTTTCGCCCTCCAGGGTGGGGTTTTAATAATAACTTGTTGAATTCTTTAAAAGATTTGAACTTTAAATTCATAGGAATTAGCGCGGATGTGATAACACCCATAACAAAAAATGCTTTAGTAAAAGAAACAGGATTTAAAAACGTAAGTTTGTTAGAACCTTCATTAGTAAATAATTTAATAAATATTCCTCAAAACTGGGATGTAATAAAAAATGATTATAAGAGAATGGAAGAAATTGCAGAAAATAATGGGGTTATAAGTGCTAAGGGGCATGTGTTCAGAAATTATGGAAATGATTTCAATGAAAATGGGTTATGCGAAAAAGTTTATGAGAATATTAGAGAAAGTTTAAACAAATTATTAGAAAATTATAATGTTAAATTTGTAACTAATTCTTTTATAGCAGAAAAGTGGAGAAAAAAGTTAAGAAAATAAAGAAACTAATATCCCAAAAATATTTGCAAAAGAACGTATTGAATCAATAATTGGAAATAACAAAATTCTCCAATTCTTATCAACTAATAAAAAGGTTTTAATTCTTTTGAAGTAAAAATAAATCCATAAAGAAGTAAAGAAAATAAATGGGATTAATGAAATAGGCGTTAAAAAGAAACTAATCAGCCAAAGAAAATGAAATAAATTATTCTTATAATAAAAAGGGTTTTTGTAGTTTTTCAAATAAAATGGGAGTATCTTCTTACCATTCCTATACGCTGATTTAATTACTTGCCAAAGAGTTTTTGGTTCATCATGATAAAACTTGCTTTTTTCACACCAATACATTTCATACCCTAATTTTTTTATCCTGTCCGCCATTTCAACATCTTCACCAACTCTTGTTATTTTTTCACTGAAACCCCCAACTTCTTCAAGAACTTTTCTCCAATACACCCAAACATTTAAAGGAGCTCTTATTTTTGGTAAAAGCTCAAAAACATCTTTGCTCATTCTTTGAACAATATTTTTTGGATTATAATCAATTGGAACTCTAATGCCTAAACTGCCTGCAACTTTTTTATCCTTATTTTTTACTAATTGTTCCACAATGTTTTTCAAATAGTTTTTATCAAAAACAGCGTCTCCTTCTACAAAAAAAACAATATCTGATTTAGACAATTTCAGTCCTGCATTTCTTGCAAAAGACTGACCTTTGTTTTCTTTAAATTCTATTAACTTTATTTTTTTATATTTCTTAGCGTATTCTCTTGCTAATTGCGCATCTCTTTGCTTGCTGCCATCATTAACAAGAATTATTTCCTTTATTGGATAAGTTTGATTAAGAATTGATTCAATATTTTTTTTGAAAAACCTCTCATTATTATAAAATGGGATTATTGCACTAACACTCGGATTTTTTTGCATAATTGTTTAATTTTATAGAGATTTATGAATTTTTTCACAAGGTTTTTTAATTATTGTTGTTGTATTTCTTCCATATGCAGGTAAGCAAGGTCATAAAGGGAACAGGGATTTATTTTATTGGAAAAATATTATACTTAGTTACAAATTTTGTTTTAATGGCTTTGCTTGCCAGGTGGATGGGTCCAAATTCTTTTGGAATATTTTCATTAGCATTAGGAATAATAATGACATTACAATTAATTAATGATTTTGGATTAAACCAAACAATTACTTTTTTTATACCAAGTTCAAAATCGCCTCAAGAAACGAAATCTTATTTAAACTATGCTTTTAGAATAAGATTGTTTATAACATCAATCACGAGTTTTTTATTAATTTTATTCGCTGGCACAATAAGCAAGTTTTATAATATGCCGGAATTAAAAGCACCATTAATTATTTTTAGCATAAGCAATTTCTCTTATTCACTCCTAACATTTTTTAGTTCAGCTCTTATTGCATTTAAACGAGTTGGAAAAGCAGTTCTTCTTGACCTTTCTCAAACACTTCCAAGAATCTTTGCTGTTTTATTCCTTATTCTTTATGGAAGTCATTTCATTTATGTTGGTTTTAGTTCAGGTTTTGTTTTATCCTTAATTTTTAGCATAGTTTTAATGTGGTTTGTTTATCCAAAAGAAAATGGGTTTAAAAAAATTAATAAAAAAACATTTTTCAAATACTCTGGTTTTATTTATTCTGGTTTAATAATGATGGTTTTCTACAACAAACTCACTCCTCTTATTCTCGGAAAATTTGCAGATTCCTCACAAGTAGCTTTTTTTGGAATAAGCATAAGCATTACAAGCATGATTTTTCTTTTAAGCATAACATTAGGAACAGTATTACAACCATTTATAACAAGTTCGAATAAAGAAGAATTAAAAAAAACATTGCCAAGATTCTTTAAATACAATTTTATTGTAACAATTCCATTAGGGTTTTTAGCAATTATTTTTAGAAAGGAGTTAATTCTTTTTTTCTATAAAGATGCTTATCTTCCTTCAACTCCTTCTTTGATTGTTTGTTCAATAGCGAGCATGATTTATGGAGTATTAACTTTATGGAATAATATTGCTCTTGGATTTGGAAAAGCAAAACTTTTTTCAAAAATGAGATCACTTCTTGCAATAATAAGCGTGATTGCGTCTTTAATATTCATACCTTCTTTAAGCAAAATTGGATATGGTGCTGTTGGCGCAAGTTTAGTTTATTTAATAACTTGTTTTTTTGAAGGATTTTATTTGTATTTAAAATTAAATGAAAAGTTTTTCCCATACAAATATTTATTCAAATCATTAATAGCAGGAATTTCAATTCTTCCTGTTCTTTTATTAAAAAATTATCTTAATGGATTTTTATTATTAAGTGTTGGAGGCGTAATAGGTGTAATGTTATATTCTGGCGCATTGTATAAGTTAAACTTCTTTGATAAAGAGGATAAGAAATTTTTAAAAACATTAAAAAGCAAACTAACACTCAGAGGTTAAAATGAAAGTTGCGTATTATTATCCGTGGATTGTAAGCAAAGGCGGTGCTGAAAAAGTTTTATTAGAAACATTGAAGGGTTCAAAACATGAATTTACTGTCTTCACTTTCAATTATGATAAAGAAAACACGTTTGAAGAATTAAAAGAGTTTAACATACAGTCATTAAGTAAAAAGAGTATAAAAGTTAAAGGAATAATTCAAAGAGGAGTTAATTTTGGAAGAGCAGCTTTGTTTACAAAAATACCTAATTTGAAATCATTTGATGTTTTTAACATAGCAACTGCGGGAATTGGAGAATTAATTACTTTAAGAAACCATTCCATTCCAATAATGGCTTTTTGCCATACAATTCTAAGACCTGCTCATGAAATGTATGAGGAATACAAAAAAACAAAATTCAAGGGGTGGAAAAAACCATTTTTTATTGGAGCAGTGCATGGTTATAGAGTGCTTGAAAAAATAGCTTGGAAATACATTGACTTAACATTATGTAATAGTGAGAACACAAGAGGGAGGATAATTAGAGCAAAAGTGATAGACCCAGAAAGAATATTTGTTTTAAATCCAGGCGTGAATGTTGATGATTTTGTACCTGGTAAGTATAAAAAATATTTTTTAGCTCCAGGAAGAATTCAATGGTATAAAAGAATAGAATTAAGCATAAGAGCATTCAAAATTTTATACAAAAAGAAAAAAATAAGAAAATTTAGGTTAAAAATCGTAGGACATTTAATGCCTAAGGATAAACCAATACTTGATTTTTTAAAAAAAGAGGCTGAAGGACTTCCTGTTGATTTCCATATAAGTGTTTCAAGAAAAGAATTAAGAGATTATTTCAGCAATTGTTATGCAATGCTTTTCACTGCAAAAGATGAGGATTGGGGCATTGTTCCTTTAGAAGCAATGAGTTGTGCAAAACCAGTTATTAGTGTGAATGAAGGAGGACCAAAAGAATCTGTTCTTCACAATAAAACAGGTTTTCTCGTGGATGCAACGCCAGAAGCAATTGCTGAAAAAATGGAAGAACTAATAAAAAATACAAGAAAGCATAAAAAAATGGGAGAAGAAGCAAGAAAGCATGTAAGAAAATATGATTGGAAGGTTTTCACAAAAAAATATGATGAATATCTTGAAAAAACAAAAGAAATCAGAAAGAAATAATTCATTATACCATTTTTTCTTTAAACCATTTAATTGTTAATTTTAAGCCATCTTCCCAATGAACTTTTGGCTCCCATCCTAAGGATTTCATTTTAGTAATGTCCGGAACCCTTCTTAAAGGGTCATCTTTAGGAAGAGAGGAATACGTTATTTTTGATTTTGAATTAGTGTATTCAATAATTTTTTCTGCAAGTTTTTTTATACTAACTTCTTGAGGATTCCCCACATTATACACATGACCGTTATGTGAAACCTTTTTTGGTCCTTTTTGTCTTAAAATTATGTTAACTGCACTCACTAAATCAGAAACATACATAAAACTCCTTGTTTGACTTCCATCTCCATAAATTGTTATGTCTTTTCCTGTTAATGCTTGATAAATAAATCTTGGTAATGCTCTTCCATAATGAACATCATGCCGTATTCTTGGACCAAAAGTATTGAAAATCCTGATTATCCTAACATCCAAACCATTATAAGACTCTGCATAAGTTTTACAAATTGTTTCACCAAATCTCTTGCTTTCATCATAGCAAGACCTTGGACCAATTGTATTCGCATAACCATAATAAGTTTCAGGTGTTGGAACCATGCTTGGTTGCCCGTAAATCTCGCTTGTGGATGCAAATAAAAAAATTGCTTTTTTTTGCCATGCAAATTCAAGCATATTCATTGTTCCAATTGAATTTGTTTTTAAAGTATGCATCGCATGTTTTTGATATTCTTCAGGTGCTGCTCTGCTTGCGAAATGAAGCACGTAATCCACGTCTTCAAGTATTTTTGGCATTGATTCAATTACATCATGGTTCATAAAAACAAAATTCTTGTTTTTTAATAAATGATTAATATTTTCTATTCTCCCGCTTGCTAAAGAATCAACGCATATTACTCTGTTATTATTAAGATAAAATTCGCACAAGTGGCTTCCGAGAAATCCTGCCCCTCCTGTTATAAGCAGTGTTTTGTTCTCAATTTTATTTTTCATTATAAACTTCCCTCTTTATTTTTTTTCCAAGAGCTTCCCTCTCATTAATCCATGCTTCTAATTGTTCATTTTTAAGCATGCCATATACTTCTTGTTCATGTTTTAAATAGTTAAAGTTTCCTATATCCACTCTCATTCCATTTAAAATCCTTCCATAAACAAGATTTTCATCTTTCAATGCATTTAATATTGCGTCTGTTAATTGAATTTCATTATTTAATCCTGGTTTCAATTTTTTAAGATAATCAAAAATTTCTTTGTTAAAAACATAAATTCCTGAAATTGCTAAGTATTTACCGTTCTTTAATCTAAACCTTTTCTTAACTTTTTCATCTTTTGGTTTTTCATAAATATCTGTTATAAGTTTGCTTTTTTTATCAAAACGCACAACACCATATATTTCTGGATTTAAAACTTCTTCAAGCAGCATTGTTGCAAACGCGTTTTTTTCTAAATGCAATTTTACAAGTTCCTCTAAGTCATGCGATTTCCCAAAAGGATTGTTTTTCGGAACAATAATAGTGTCCCCTAAATAAACAATGAAATCATCTTCTAAAATATTGTTTTTAGCACAAAGAATTGCATGCCCCAACCCTTTTGGATTATGTTGTAATGCATAATCAATTTTAACATTAAAAAAACTGCCAGTACCTAAATAATCAAAAAGAGCTGACTTTTTATAGCCTGTTATTATTGTTATATCGTTTATGTTGTTTTCTTTTAAGTAATCAATTGCCCACTCTATTGAAGGCTTGCCAAGAAAAGTTATTAATTCTTTTGGAGCACCAAGTGTATTTGGAAGTAATCTCGTCCCCTTGCCTGCAGCAGGAATTATTGCCTTCATTAAATAATAATCCTTTAATTACTCTTTATAAGAATTATTGCTTAACTCACAAAACTTAAAAATTAAACAAAAATATTAATTTTAAATGAGAATAATTCAAAAATTAAAGAACATAATAAACTTAATGCGCATTAGGCAATGGTATAAAAATTTAGTTATTTTTCTTCCGATTTTTTTTAGTAAAAATCTTTTCAATTTTAAGAGTTTTTCATTTAGTTTTATTGGTTTTATTGCACTTTGTTTCATGAGTTCAACAAATTACATAATTAATGACTTAATAGATTATGAAAAAGACAAAAAGCATCCTGAAAAAAAACATAGGGTTTTAGCAAGCAAGAAAATTAGTAAAAAATTTGCTAAACTCCTTGTTATTATTTTTTTTAGTCTTTCAATTTATTTTTCGTTTTTCATAAATAATTTGTTTTTTGTATTCCCAACATTATTGTTTTTAAGCACTTTAACATACTCTTTGTTCGCTAAAAATGTTCCTTTAATTGATTTGCAATTCATTGCATTAAACTTTATTATAAGAACTGTAAGCGGGATGAACGCGATTAATGTTGGCAGTAGTCCGTGGCTTTTAGTTATGGTGTATTTGCTTGCATTATTTTTAGGATTGAGCAAAAGATTAAGTGATAAAAAAATTTTAGGAAAAAATCCTGAAAAACATAAAAAAGTTTATGCTTTTTACACTGAAGACCTTCTCAAAAATTATATTACAATTATAACAGCAATGCTTCTTTCAACATATTCTTTTTACACGTTTTTAGCAAGCACAAGCAATAATTTAATGATGCTTACAATCCCTATTGTTGTTTTTATTTTACAAAGATATTTGCACTTAGTTCTGTCAAATCATAAAGCAGGAAGAAATACGGAATTAATCCTGTTTGACAAATACATTGTTTGCGGGGTTTTGTTTTGGTTGTTAATATGCTTCATATCTTTTTACTTAGCTTAATGTTCTGCGTTTAATACTATTCTCAGTTAATAGTGTAACTGTTTTATTTTATCATTATGTAATCCTTAAAGTATTTAATACTTTTAATTCCAGTGTCATTATAACAGGAGTTATTCAGTTCTTCATAAAAAATATTATACTCCTCTTGATTCTTAAAGTACTTCTTAACAATAGTGAACCAACCTAACCAGAATTCCTTAGAGTTCTTAATAAGTAAAGCATCATAACAAGTTACTTTTAATCCATTACTTAATTCAAGAAGAACGAAGAAAGGAGTGTCTTGTTTAATCTCATCATAATTCTTAACTATCATGTACTTCGTTTCATTCTTTGGATCAAAAAAGTTGAGGTACATTGTCATAAGCGTTCTTGATTGATTGTAAGGTAATTTAATCACATAATGAATGTTATTCAATAATGGGTTCTCAAAAAATTCTTCAATATTATTAATGTAATTCGAGTGAAAAGTGACTCCTGTTCCATGCTCATCACTCCATGCATAATAATTCTTTAAATTAAGGGTAAGACTGAGAATCATTAATAAAATAAAAAATGAGTGTTGATAATTACTGCGTTGTTTTTTGGAAAAATTTTTTTTAAAAAAATTAAGATTAATTAATGAAGTGAAGCCCTTTGCTGATATTAAAGCAATTATTGGTGTTATTTGTAAGGAACGAACAGCATTAGGGCTGTCAAAACTAATGAATTCAGTGAAAGCACCGAAGAAAAGCAGAAGGCAGAGTAAGAAGAATTCTTTCTTGTTCTTCGTTGAAAAGAATAAGCCAAGTGGGAAGAAAATGAATTCAAACAAGGATAATAAAGGATGTAAGGGGTAATTGTATTGCCATGAAACGCAACCAAAAAAGAATAACATTTTAACATAATCAAGCATGAGGTTAAAAAACATCATGATTTTTTGATTCACGCTTAAGTAATTCTTAAAGATGTAAACGACTTTGTGCGTTCTATCCATTCCCTTATCAAAGAAGATGTTAGGAATGATTATTGGTAATGAAATAAGTATTATTATTGCGTAAAGCTTGATTGTTCTTACTAATGAATGCTTATTAATTTCTTGCGTGAATAAATAATAAGTAATAGGGACTAAGACTAAGAATTTTGCAGGACCATAAGTATAAAATACGAAGAAAGAGGTTATGATAGCAAGGAACCATGTGTTTTTTTTCTTTTCATAAAAATTCTTTGTTAAATATAATACTAATAACATAGTGATTGGTGTTAGTATTGCTCTGTAAAGAAGCCTGCTGAAATGATAATGCCAATTACTTATTGCAAGAATCACAGCAGAATAATAACCTGTTCTTGTATCATAGAGTCGTCTTAATAAATAATAAGTAAGAAGCACTGTAAGAGACCCAATGAAAGCTGGGAATAATCTCACAAAAAACATTGTTCTCGGGAAGAACAAAAAGTAAAATGATAATAAATAATAGAATAAAGGTTCTCTCTCGTCTTCAATAAACCAGAAGAATTCATGATTGTTTAATAATTTTGTTACTGGTTGTAAATTAATCACTTCATCATCATTAATGCCTGGAGGTGCTTCATTAAGATTAAGGAATCTTGTAATGAATAAGAGAAATAATAATGAAATAAAGTAAAACGTGTTCTTCTTCATTAATCACGCCCTTACTCATAAGACTTAAACTTTTGCCCCCATTTTGTTTTCATAAATTCTTTTATTCTTTTTCTTCCAATAGTATTATACCAGAATGCATCATGGTATATTGCACTCCCTGCAATGCATAAATTAAACAAGGGACCATGGTAAAGTAATGGTTCTATAAAACTTAAAGCACCTTTTCTTGTTAATTGGTCAGAAAAAATAACTAAAGATTTTTTAGTATGGAATTTGTGGTTAGGAAGTTTTTCATAAGAATCAAAATCTCCAACTATTTCAATTTGTTTAAGATCCCCGTTTCCAAGACCTAAATCATGCGAGAGTTTAATAAATTTTATACTCATTGGATCATAACCCATTATTCGCGCGGATACTGCGTCAATAGCTACTTGATCATTGCTTGCAAGCAAAAGATTTGTTATTACTGGAATCATTGTTCTTGGGCCTGCACCATTACCCGCCACTGAACCATCCATGACTGCAAAAACCCCTTTATGAATTTCTTTCTGAATTTGAAGCAAGTCAACAAGAACTTCGTGTATGTACTTATGACAATGATGCCTTCTTTCTGTAATTAATCCACCAAAAGCGTTTTTCATAGCACCTGTCATTGTCGTGTGTCCATGTGTTTTAATCGTAGGAAAATGAATAACATTTGTTCCAATAAACATTTTTGGTATTTTATAGTCATCAAAGATTCTGTCTAATGCAAGCATCTCTGCTTTTGGTTTATAAACAGTCCATTCAACATTAGTTAAAGGTTGAAATTTTATTTTATATTTGTTAAGAACGCTTAACCATTTGTTATTAATTGCTCCTTTTATTGGTTTTGTCACAACAGTTTTATTTTCAACAGCAACAACATCCTCATAATTATTGTCTCTTAAAAATTTAGCAACACCATCCACTTGCCATGGAGGACTTGAACAAGCAGGGTAGAATAAAGTCCAACTTAAATTGAGTTTAAGAAGAGTTAAATAATCTTTATTAATCTCTTTTTTGAAATCACTTAATTTAAGAAGTTTTTGATAATCATCAATAACAGTTCTTGGCGTTGTTTTAATGACCGCGACTTTTGACTTCATAGTATTAAGATAAAAACAATTAGTTTTAAAGTTTTTTTATAAAAGTTGTTTTAATATCTTAATTCAGAAACATTATGAAAAAAAGCATTTCCTTTTGTTAAATTTATTTCAATAATGTTAGAAAGTGTAATATTCTCAGGATTTTTTAGTTCATTAGAAACTATTATTTTAGCATATCCACTGATAGGGACAAAAACATTGTATTCCCCTACTTTATACCCTGTTTTTATTATGGTTAAATGATAAACGCCAGGTTTATTTACAAAAATTCTTTTTTCTCCAATCTTGTTTGTAAAATAAGTTGCTGTAAAATTGTTTCCTGTCACACGAATCAAAGATTGAGAATTTATGTTTTTTTTGAAATTATTTATTTTAACATCAAAATAGTATTTAATCCCTAAATCTGAATAAAAAGAAGTTGAGTTAAAAGAATAAACATAAATTGTTTTATTAGTTTTGTTGCAAAAACAATTAAATTTTTTTAATTGTTTAAAATAATTTTCAGGATAAATAATGCCAAAGGAAACAGAAATAGGGTCTTCTATAAGATGTTTTTCTTTTTCAAAAAAAGAAACATAATTTATGTCAAGAGCAAGTAAGGGTGTTATTTCTTTTTCAATCAAATAATTATAATCAACATATGCTGGACTTAAAAGATTTAAATAAGCATAATTAATGGTATCAAGCAAAACATCATGTTCTGACAGGTTTTCTGCAAAAACAAAATAAGGGCATTCATATCTTATTGAGTTTTTGTAAAAAACAAAATCACTTTTCTCAAATGCGAATACTCTGAACACGAATAAAACAAAAACAATAAACAAAAACGCTTTCATATTTTTTTTAAAATTAAAGTTTTCAAATATGTAAATTATTGAAAAAACCATTATAGAAGTCATTGATTCTTCAGGATACACTTTTAAAACAATGCTTGTTAATAAAGGTGTTAAAAAAAGGAGATATGAAAGAACACTTTTGTAATCTCTTTTTATGATAACAAGCAATAAAGCAAGAATATATAACACATTCCATTTCTTAATTGAATAAAGAAAGGCGCTAAAAGGATTAAATGTTTTCTTAACACTCCATTCAATATTCCCACTTAATTCTGCAAGATTCGGGATTAAAGGTAAATGATTTACATATAAATAACATTCCCAAAGGAATTGTCCTAAAGAAAGAATAATTCCTGACAAAAAAATTAGTTTCAATTTTTTTGGATTATTAAGATTATTGAAAAACGCATGAAAATAAATTGGCAGAAAAACAAACAAGAAAGAACTTTTTGTTAAGAATGAAAAAGCCCCAACTATCCCGAAGATAATCGAATTTTTTAATGTTGGTTTTTTGTTAAAATCATGATATGTTATTAATGCAAGAATTGTTAACAAGCATATTATTCCCACATAATCAATGTTATGCAAGTGTATTAATGCAACATCTGTAAGAAACAAAAAAAAAGCAAAAAACGAAAGTGTTTTTTTTATTTTATTTTTTGAAAGAAATAAATAAACGAGCAAACCAGCAATAAAGTAAAGAGTTAATTCCATGATTTTGAAAACAATTTGTTTCTCTCCAAAAAGTTTAATAATAAACCCGCCTAAAATAAAGTATATTGGAGGGTTATTCACGTAAGGAAAAGCGTAAAGAGTTAATGTATTGTGTTCTGCAAATTCAATCATCACATTCTCATTTCTTGCACCATCATAATAAAACTCGTAATGCGTTATCAACAAATTCAGGAAAACAAAAACAATATAAGAAAACGCAAAAACCAAAAGTTCTTTTTCCCTGTTCATTTAATGTTTTCAAAGTATTTTTATGTTTTAAATTTTGTTTTTTATTAATTTTTAAACAAATTCACAAAAACTTATAAACAATACAAACAATTATTAAATTAGAGCAAATATAAATATTAGGTGGTTATTTTTTGAAAGAGAGGATTTCATTAACTATTGATGAAGATATAATTAGAAAGATTGACTTAAAAATAGATGGCGACAAATTCAGAAGTAGAAGCCACATAGTAGAATTTCTGCTTAAAAAAGCTCTTGGAATTAAAAGACTTAAAAAAGCATTTATTCTTGCAGGAGGCAAAGGAACGAGACTGCGTCCAATCACTTATGAAGTTCCAAAACCAATGATTCCAGTTAAAGGAAAACCCATACTTCAATATCATATCGAACAATTAAGAAAGTATGGCATAAAGGATATTGTAATCAGCATAGGATATTTAGGTAATAAAATAAGAGAATACTTTGGAGATGGGAAAAGATTTGGTGTAAACATAACTTATGTTGAAGAACAAGAACCTCTTGGGACAGGTGGTGCATTAGGAAATGCAAAACATTTGTTTAATGATGTTTTTATAATGATTAATGGAGATAATTTAATAGACCTTGACTTGGATGAAATGTATGAAAGCCATAAAAAAAATAATAGGCCTATTACTATAGCACTCACAGCTGTTGAAGACCCTTACTCTTATGGCGTTGTTTTGCTTAAAGGAAGCAAGATAATTGATTTTGTTGAAAAACCAAAAAAAGGTACTGCACCAAGCAATTTAATTAATGCAGGGGTTTACATAATCGAACCAGAGATTCTTGAGAGAATTCCAGAAAATAAAAGCAGTATTGAGAAGGATGTTTTTCCAAAATTAGTGAAAGAAGGAAAAGTTAGTGGTTATGTCTTTGCAGGACAATGGTTTAGTACAGATTCTCAAGAAAGATATGAAAAAGCAATTAAAGAATGGAAAGGATTAAGTGAATGATTTTTTAGGTGTTTTAAATGAAAGCAATAATAATGGTTGGGGGTTATGCTACAAGATTGCAGCCAATTAGTTTGAGAACCCCAAAGTGTCTTTTACCTATTGGAGGGAAAAGTAATTTAGAAAGAATAATTGAGAGTTTAGTTAAAGCAGGAATTAAAGACATTATTATTTCTTTGAATTCCACGCAAAAAAAAGTAAAGGACTTTTTTAAAGATGGAAATAATCATGGTGCAAAGATAACTTATATAGAAGAAATAACTACAGAGGATTCAAACAAACTTGGTGCTGTTGGTGGATTAAAATATGTGGTTGACAAAATTGGTGTTGATGACTATTTAGTGATTGGAGGGGATAATTTTTTTGATGGACTTAATGTTAAAGAATTCATGGAAGCGCATAAGAAATCCGGGAAACTTGTTACTCTTGCATTATATGCTTTGCCAAATAAGGAGATGGTAATTCACACAGGAGTTGCTCTTGTAAAAAATGGAAGAATTGTTGAATTTCAAGAAAAACCTTCAATGAAAGAAGCAAAATCACAATTGTCAAGCGTAATGTTTTATGCTATTAATAAGGAATTTTTTAGTAAATATTTGGAGGAATACTTAAGTTATAAGAAAGGAAAAGGAGAAAAACCAGATAATCTTGGGGAAATGTGGCAGTATTTTGCAGATAAAATTTATTTAAATGCTTTTGAATTTAAAGGACGATGGTGGGATATTGGAACTCATAAAAATTATATAAAAGTGAATGAACATGCTTTAAAAATTTTCAACCAACTCCCTTTTTACCCAAATATTACTATGATACCACCAGTATTAATTGATAAAAACGTTGTAATTAAAAAAGGAAGCGTTATTGGACCGAATGTGCAAGTAATGAAAGGAGCGGTTATTGGGAATAATAGTATTATTAAAAATTCAATAATTTTTGAAAATGTTGAGATTGGAAATAATAGTGAAATTTCGGATTCTGTAATAGATGCTAATGTTTTAGTTAAAAAACATAGCACAATTGAAAATAGTATAATTGGTTATAAGAGTGAAGTTAATAATAGATTAGTTAAAAATTCAAAAATATGGCCTTTTGTAAAAACAAGGGATAACATTATTGAGGACTTAATTCTTAGAAATGACTTGTTAGGTATTGAACAAGAAGAATTAATGAATAGTAAGTATTGGGAGTGAAAAAAATGAAAATCTTAGTTACTGGTGGAAGCGGGTTTATTGGTTCTCATTTAGTTAATGCATTAGTTGATAAAAATCATAGAGTAAGTGTTATTGATTTAAAAAAAGGGGAGAATAAAAAAGTAAAATACTTTGTGGGAGACTTATTAGATAAAAAATTTTTAGAAGAAGTTTTTAAAAAAGAAAAATTCAAAGCAGTTTTTCATTTAGCAGCAAAAACAAGTGTGTCTGAAAGTGTTAAAAATCCTTATGATAATTTTGAAAGTAATGTAGTAGGGAGTTTGAACATTCTCGAAGAATGCAGGAAAAATAAGATTAAGTACGTATTGTTTGCAAGTTCAAGCACTGTTTATGGAAATCGCGGGTACTGCAGGGAAAAGGACAAACTATTTCCTGTAAGCCCTTATGGTGCAAGCAAAGGTTCTGTTGACTTGTATTTGAATTCCTATGCTAACATGTATAACATGAATATTTCCTCGCTTATTTTAGCAAATATTTATGGTCCAGGAAATGAAAAAGGAGTTATTTATGATTTTTATAATAAATTGAAAAAAAACCAAAAAGAACTTGAGATTTTAGGAGATGGGAATCAATCAAAATCTTATGTTTACATTGATGATTGCGTAAAAGCATTTATTCTTGTTTTTTATAAAATGGTTGAAGGAGAAGTAAGTGGGTGCAATTATTTTAATGTTGGTAGTGATGAACAAATGAGTGTGAAAGGAATAGCAAAAACAATAAGCAAAATTTTAGGTGTAAACCCTGTTTACAAGTTTACAGAAACATGGAAGGGAGATGTAACTAATTTTCTTCTTGATAATTCAAAACTCAAGAGGCTTGGATGGAGGATTGAAAACAATACTGAAAAAGGAATTGAAAAATATTTGATGTATTTAATTAAAAATTAATTAAAATTTCTCAAAAATTTTGATTTTATCATTTTTGTAAACAAGTTCGTAAGGCAACCAATTTTGCGAGTTTTCAAAGAAGAATAGTTTCACATAGTTTGAATCGCATACTTCTGGACTTAAAAATAAAGCACCATTATCAAGTAAGACAAAACATCCGGGAATTGGATTCGCTTCTTTTGGCAACACGAATTCTGAATAATTCCCGTTTTGATAAATAATTGTTTTATTAATGTATTCAGCATTTTTATAAAAAAATATTGCTAACAAGGGTTTCGTTTGCATCATTATGACCTTGCCAGAATCCCCGTTATATTCTATTGCAGGAAAATTGTTAAAAACAGTTTCTTTTGGTTCTTTAAGCACTTGAAACCCTGGAAAAGTTTTATTTAACATAAGGTAATAATTTGGGAATTGATAAAAATCATCAATTGTTAAGAGTAAGTAATCAAAATCAATTTTTTTAAGCGTGTTCGTATTGCTTATAGAAAAATTTGCAAAGGATTTAATTGCTTTTACATTTTGTCCAAGAACACTGTCTGTAATTGTTTGTCTTTGAGAAACGGCTTGTATTTTGCTTCCATAAGACCAATCGCAAAAAAAAGTAGAGTTTTTAGGAGTATTTCCTTTTATCCAATTTAATGCATTCAACCATTCATTAGCAAGTCCTTTATGAAGAAGCAGGTCAGGGAGTATAGCACTTGTTTGAAATGTTAGAATTAAAAATAAAACATATTCTTTTTTAATATCTACTTTGCTTAGTGTTAAGCCTGCAAGATAGCAAAAAGGTATGCTTGTTAAAAACAAAAACCTGTTTCCTGCGAATAAAAGAAAAAAAGAGGCAAGCACCCATGAAAACAAATTTTCTTTTTTAATATTTTTAAAATAAAAGAAAAGACCTATTAACGCTAATGGAAAAATCAAATAATAATTTTGCCACAAAGTTAGGAGTGTGATTTCTTTAAGCTCGCCTATTATCTTATAAAATTCTTGGTTTGCATAAATAATTGAGAGTAAATCTTCTAATTTTGTTTTTAAAATAAAAAAGCCAAGAACAACTGCACTAACACTTATTGTTATTATAATTTTTTTCTTTTTCAAGAGTTTTTCATTTTTTAATAAAACTAAAAAAAGCGGGAGTGTGAATGCAAAATAAAAAAATGGTTGGTTTAGTTCAAAGAGTATTGATTTTAAATAAATTATTTTTGTTTTTCTTAAAATCAAGTAAAGTGCTTCAAAAGAGAATATTGATAAAATTAAATGTTTAATATCTTGGGAGAAATCTTTTTTTTCAAAAAACTTGATTATTGAAATAATAAAAATGTTTAAGAGGAAAACAAGGTAAACGAAAACATAGCCATTCCAAAAAAACATGGAGAGTAAGGAAACAAGTAAGGAAGTTTTTGGCATTTTTTTATAAATTAACAAGGAGTAAAGAAGTAAGACAATAACATATATTTCCCCCCTGTAATTCCCACTTATTGTTCTATGAATGAATGGAAGGCAAACAGCAAGCAAAGAAGAAAAATAAACCGCTACTTTCTTATTTTCAGGTAATTTGTACGCGAGATAAACTGTTAAAACACCAAGTAGTATTGGGATTAATTTAAATGCGAAAAGCAAGGAGATTCCTGGAGTGAAACTCAGAATTATTGGAATCCAATACATTCCAAGCAATTGAGTGATTGGTCTGTTACCATCTAAGGAATAAGTTAGGTTATGGTCTTTAAGGTATTCTCTTGCAAACGCGTAATGAAAGAAGGGGTCGCTGCTTGCATTCAAGAACCATGGCTGAAAAAGAGTAAATGAGCGTAATGCAAAAGCAATTAAGAGGATAATCAAAAATAAGTAGTTAAACTCTTTTTTATTTTTTGAATTTTCAGACATACATAATTTAAACTAATTATTAATTAAAAAAGTTAGTAATTTTTTTTAACTGCGTAGAATAATTTTCGTTTTTGAAAAATCTAATTCATATAATCTTTCTTTTATTGTTAAACCAATTGAAGATAAGTTAGTGCATCCTTCTATCATTGTTATGTTAAAAACAGGGTTCATTGTTTTATTTTCAATTAATCTTATTTTTAAAGGAACTTTAAATGAAGTCTCATTTGTTTTGTAGAAAGTGAAATCAGCACTGCAAGAACTCATTGCATTTGCAACACATTTTTTAGAAACACTTTCAAGAGTGATATTAAAAAGAACTGAAGTATTCTTATTATTAATAAGGGTTATGCTTACTGTGTTCTTTGTTAAATTAGTTAACATACTTCCATTAAAAACAGTTTCTGGCATGTTCATCCTTCCTAATTTAATTAATGCAAAATAATTTTCAGGCATTAAGACTTTGTCAACCAAGTTATCATTATTATAGAGTTCAACTGAGAAGTTATTGTAAGAATTTAAAGGAACTAAAATTGTTTTTTTGAAATTAATGGTGAGTTCATTTTTTGAAGTAAGATTGTTCTTAATCAAGTTTTCTTTAAAAATTTCATAATCCTCATTTAAGACTTTGTAATAATAATTATTTACTTCATTGTCCGCGATTTCAATATTAAAACTAATCTCTGAATTAATAAATTTTTTTTCATCAATAATAAGCTTTTCTTTTGGTTTTATAATAAAATCATTGATTTTACTAATTTTGTTGAACAAGTTTATCCATAATGATTTATTCTCAACACCATTGTTTATGTTCAAATAAATTCTTGAATTTTTTGGAAGAGAGTTTATCTCAAGAAAAGGCGTGTCAGTGAATGTGGTATTATTATTTAATTCAATTTCTTTTTCATAAAAAGTTTCATTGTTAAAAACTGCTTTTATGTTATAATCCATTTTTTTTCCTTCATGATTTTTAATTACATACTCAAAAGAATAATTTTGAGGTGTATTCACATAATTATTGTAGGAGCTTGGCACAATGTAATATTCAGAATAAGAAACAGGTGTTTTTGTATGCAATAAAAGAGCTATTGCAGATAAGGATAAAATTATAGTTAGTGTTAAAACGAATTCGTGTTTTTCCATTATAAAATATACTAAAACCTTTCTTTTTAAATTTAAGCAAAATAATTTAATTACTTAAATTATTGATTTATTTAATGATTAAGGTTTTAATGATAACACCTTTTGTTAACTTAAATGTGAATGCAGGAAACACAATTCACCAAATAAATATTGTTAAAAATTTAAGCAAAAAAATAGAGATAAATTGGATAGTGCAAGGAAGTTTTAAAAAAGAAAATGTTAGAATCATTCGCGTTAAGCGAGATAAATATGGTATTCTATCAGGAATTAGATTGCTTAAAGATTGTTTTAAAAAAATTAATGAAAATTATGAAACATGCGATATAATACATGATAGGGGTGATTTGTTCTGCGTTGGAACTTTGCATAAACTCATTAAAAAACACAAGAAGCCTGTTATTCTTCAAATAGACGGGGATTGGGTTGAAGCGTTCGTGCGTTCAAGAAACTTTTTTACAATTTTAAAACCTTTTCTTAAATTATGGGTTAAAAAAATGTTTCAAACAGCGGATGTGTTAGTGCCTGTTAGCAGAACACTTGCTGAAAAAATTAAAAAAGAGTATAAGATAAACAAAAACAAGATAATTGTTAATCCTAACGGGGTTGATATTAAATTGTTTTCAAAAATAAGACCACAGCCTTTTAATAAAAAAAACCCGGAAATCTTGTTTATGGGCGCGATGGGTGCTTGGTATGATATAAATACTATTTTGGAAGCAATGAAATTACTGAAAAAAGAAGGTGTTAGTGTTTCATGCACTTTAATTTTATCAGGATTGGATTTTTGGCCTGAACTTTATGAAAACCTAAAAGAATTCATTAAGGAAAATAAATTAGATGTTAGAATAAAAAAAGAGGTATTGCATGAGAAAGTGCCTCTTGAATTAAGCAAAGCAGATATCTTAATTGCTCCTTATTTTAGACAAGCTTATGGGTTCAGTCCGTTAAAAATTTTTGAATATATGGCTGTTAAAAAACCAATAATAAGCAATAATCTTCCTGAAATCAAAGAAGTGCTGAAAAATGAAGAAAACGCTTTGCTTGTTTCTTGCGAAAACGCTGAAGAAATGAAAGAAGCAATAAAGAAAATTATTAATGAAAAAAAATTAAGGAAAAAAATATCTGAAAACGCTTATAAAACAGTAGCAAAAAATTATTCTTGGAAGAAACATGCTAAAACATATGAAAATATTTATGAAATGCTCAAAACAAAATTTAGTAAATCGTCTTAGCTTCATTTCCTTGTTTTTACTTAGCATTATTTATTTACTAATTTCAAGAAGAATAAGTTGGGTGCAGTATTTTTCTTTTTTAAGCATGTTTTTCATGTTCATTCCTTTGATTAATTTAATCATTAAAAAAGATAGGTTGTCTCTTTTTTTTATAATTCTAACAAGCTTCTTAATCAGGAGTTATCCTTTGCTTAGAACTCCTTATCTTTACACTAATAATGTGTGGAGTAATGCTTACATAATAGACATTGTTTTAAAAACAGGAAAAGTGCCTTTGCAAGTAATGCAACATCCTGAGAACGCGCACGTGAGTTGGCCTTTCCATTATTATGTTGAAGCAATTATTTGCAAATTAACAGGATTAAGTGCTTTTTTTGTTGAAAAATGGATTGGAAATATTTTATTCGGGCCTTTAATCCTTGTGTTATTTTATTTTATTGGAAAGGAATTCAAATTAAATGAGGAAGAACGTCTTAAAACAGTTTTATTCATTGGAATTATAGCAAGTTTTTACAATAATATTTATTCTCATTCAACAAACATTCCAGAATTTTTAATGGTTTCAATGTTTTATTTTGCTTTGAAAAAAAATCTCTTAAGTAAACTCCTTGTTTTATTGTTTGGAGTATTGTTAATGAATACTCATCCTTTAACATTTATTTTTAGTTTTTTCTTTATAATCCCTGTTATTTATTCTGATGTTAAGAAAAAAAACTTTCTTTTTTTGTCTTACTTAATTCCGTTGCTGTTCGCGCTTGACTTTTTTTGGTTTCACACAATTTATCCTTTCATGTTTAAAAACATTAAAGCAATGTTAGAAGCATTGAATTTAAAAAATCTAATTCCATTTTATGAAATCATTTTTTTTATGTGTTTAATTTTTGGATTATTACTTCTTTATTTATTGTGCGAGGTTATAAATAGGATAAACATAAAGTTCAATTTTAATAATCTTATACTTATTCAACTTCAAAGTAATTCCAAATTATTATTTTAAAGAAATTCCTTTAAAATACTTTTTTTCTTTATACTTTTCTTTTTTTTATTTTTTAAAAGAATTAGAAAAAATTCAGAAAAAAACTCTTTTTCAAATTCTTACTTTTTTTATACTCTTTGCATTCTTTTCAGTATTAGTTCCTTTTAGAAAACAATTAGATGCAGTAAGAACCATTGCTTACGCAATGTTGCCTCTTAGTTTTTTAATAGGACCTTTCGTAAAATTAGAAAATAAAAAAATGATAGCATTGATTTTGTTTTTGTGTTTTTTCTCAACACACCCAAATTTTGTGTTTGGTTTTAATACTAAAAATACTGAAGCATAT
>JAFCGN010000012.1 GCA_017608045.1 Candidatus Parvarchaeota archaeon | reverse complement strand
TATGAAAGAGATTTTAAGAGCATCAAAAGATATAAAGTCCTTGAAAATACAAGGAGCAACAAATGTCGCGATTTTTGCAAGCAGGGCTTTGCTGAACTATGTTTTAAAATTGAAGGAAAAAAATAAAAAAGAGTTTTTTGCTAAAATTCACAAAGCATCAGAAATTCTAGGCACAAGCAGGAACACAGAACCCACAATGAGAAACTCCATTAAATACCTTCTCTCAATTATTAAGGCGTGCGAAAAAAAAGATATTGAAGAAATAAAAGAAGTTTTAAGAAGTAAAGCATGGGCTTTTATAGAGGACTTGAAAAAAGTTAAACTTGAAGCAGCAAGCATTGCAAGCAATTACATTGAACCAAATTCAGTTATCCTAACGCATTGTCATAGCGGAACAGTAATTGAAGCACTCGTGAAAGCAAGGAATAATGTGAAAAAAGTTTATTGCACTGAAACAAGACCCTTGTATCAGGGAAGATTAACTGCAAGGGATTTAACAAGAAATAAAATTCGAACCACAATGATTGTGGATTCTGCAGTAGCATCAGTAATGGATGAAGTGGATTTAGTGATTGTTGGAGCAGATGCTATAACCGCGCAAGGGCATTTATTTAATAAAATCGGGACGCATGGTATTGCTATTATTGCAGAAGAATTTAGTGTTCCGTTTATTAGTGCAACTTCTTTATTAAAATATAGTTCTGAAACGCTTTTTGGAAAACACGAGAAAATTGATGAACGAAATCCAAATGAAGTGTGGAAGAATCCTCCGAAAGGATTGAAAATAATTAATAATGCATTTGATATTACACCAAGGGATTTAATTGAAGCATTTGCAACAGAAGTTGGAGTTATTTCTCCGAATTCAATACAATATAATGTTAAGAAAAAATATTCGTGGATTTAATTTTATAGGAAAATATTTAAAAACAAATGAATAGCTTTCATGTATGGGGGTTGATGAAGAAACTCTTGAAGAAATTGCTAATGCTTTATATTTTGTTTCAGATTATCATATTGAGCAGTTAAAAAATGGATATTATTCTTTTGAAGTTTTAGAATCAGTGTATCTTAATTCTTTTAATTATGCTTTTAATAAAAACTCTATTCCAAGAGTTAATTTTAAAGTGCCTGACATAATTTATTTTAATTCAAAAGTCATTCCTCTTGATTTAAAAAGAACTCTTAAAACAGTTAAAAGAAAAAATTTTGACATTAATTATTTAAGAAAGAGAAAAGCGTATTTGCAAACATCTTCAGAAAATTTGAATAGAATTTTTGAAAGCCAAAAAAAATTTTTGAAAAAATGGTTTGAACCCTTAATGATATTTAAGGATTTTCACGGACAGCAAAAGTATTATGATAAGTATAAACAAGACGTGAAGCATATGAAACTTCATGATGGATTAATAATAACTTCTATTGATGTGAATACTAAATATTTTAATGAAGAGAGGAAAGAATTAATAGAAATAGAATCAGTGCCTTTATCTCATGATTTTCTTTTTTTAAAAACAGGAAGCACGTATAAGGAATGCACTAACGTCTTAAACTCTTTAATCATTCCTCATAATGAATACCTTAAATTGAAAAGAGTTTTTGAAATAAGAGATTAAAGAAAGATCTTTACAAGATATTTACAAAATCAATAAATTATTAGTTATGGTAAAGGCTTATGATACTCCCCCACTATCAAATTTCTCATATAATTTGTAAGCTGTTATAAATACTACTACATAAATAAGAAGGATGAAAAAAACACCTCCTATTGTTAAAGTTGTTAGGAATTGATTTTTACAGTCATTTACGAGACCTTTGAGATCAATTGGTGTGTCCTGTAAGTTTATTCCTAATGTTGTTGAAGTATGTAATGCATTAGGAGCAATAACTCCTGCTTCGCCAATTATACCTGCTATGACCAAAGTTATAACCCATTCACTTGCATCTTTAACATTATTTATTATTATTAATCACCCTTAAATAATAACATATTTGAACTTTTTAAAATTTAAGTATCTTAGCAGTGATGTTTGAACCTTTTCTTATCAAAAAAATAATTCTTGCTTTCACAGAACAGAATCAAAATTCTTAACAACTCAACTATCAAAAGAAAGGTGAAAAATTCTAAAAGCATGAAAAACATTATTAATGTTGGGTGAGTAATTATTTTTTATGATTTATAAAGAGTATGTCAGCAGGGATTATAAGCCAGCAAGGACAGACATTATTTGCGAGTTCAAGTTCAAGCCAGCAAAAGGAGTGAGTGTTTTAAATGCAGCAGGAGGTATTGCAGCAGAAAGCAGTGTAGGAACATGGAATAAAGTCACGACTGAAACGAAAAAAGTAAATAATATGAAGGCTATTGCATATCAAATAAGAAAAGGTATTGTTAGAATTGCATACCCTCTTGAATTGTTTGAATCAGGAAATATTTCTCAGCTTTTATCAAGTGTTGCAGGCAATGTTTTTGGCATGGATATCTTAAATTCTCTTTTTTTGAAAGACATTATTTTTCCAAAAGAATATGTTAAATCATTTAAAGGTCCAAAGCTTGGAATAAATGGATTAAGAAAAAAATTTAAAATATATGGGAGGCCTTTTGTTGGCACAATCATTAAACCAAAAATTGGTTTAAGTTCTTCACAACATGCTAAAATTGCTTTTAAAGCATGGATTGGCGGATGCGATATAGTGAAGGATGATGAGAATCTTACAAATCAAGATTTCAACCCATTTAAATTAAGAGTTAATAAAACTCTTGCTCTAATGCGTAAAGCAGAGCAAATAACAGGTGAAAAGAAAGCTTATCTTATTAATGTAACAGCACCTTATGAAGAAATGCTAAAAAGAGTGAAGTATGTTGAGAAAGCAGGTGGAACTCATATAATGATTGATGTAATAACTGTTGGTTGGAGTGCTTTGCAGGAAATTAGAAAGCATACGAAACTTCCAATTCACGCTCATAGGGCAATGCATGCAGCAATGACAAGGTCAAAAGATTTTGGAGTAAGTATGAAAGTTATTGCAAAATTGTGCAGATTGATTGGTGTAGACCAATTGCATACAGGAGGTATTCTTGGAAAAATGAGTGAAACAAAAAACGAGGTTCTTGAAACAGTAGAAGCAATAATAAGTAAGAAAAATGATTTAGGAATGTTGAAGCAAACAATGCCTGTGGCAAGCGGGGGTTTATACCCTGGTGTTGTTGAAAAATTGGTTAAAATTCTTGGAAGAGATGTTATCATACAAGCAGGCGGGGGGATACATGGTCATCCAAGAGGAACTGAAGCAGGGGCAAGAGCAATGAGACAAGCACTTCGTGCAGCAATTGAGAGAATACCTTTAAAACGTTATGCAGAAAATCATCAGGAGTTAAGTGAAGCAATTAAAAAATGGGGAGTGAGGAAATAGGCGAAATATTTTTAAAAATAAAAAAATGTTATAATACTCATGAGGTCAGCAATAATAATTAATAATAACATTATTAATAATTGCTAGTCCTGTCGTTTTTTTTTCTTCTAAAAATGGCAGCAAATTGTTCATTATAATAAAGCCATTCTTTAGAAGAAAGGAAAAACAAGAGCTCCGGTAGCTCAGCAGGTAGAGCGGTTGGCTGTTAACCAACAGGTCGCAGGTTCGAGTCCTGTCCGGGGCGCTTAATAAATAATGAAAAGGTGTTTTTTTTTGGACATAGAAAAGGTTGCTAAAATAGCGAGAATAAATTTGGATGAAAATGAAAAAAAAGAGTTTGAAAAAGAGTTGAAGGAAGTTTTAAAAATTTTTTCAGAACTTGAAGAAGTTAATACAACAAACGTGGAGCCAGCATTCAATGTGATAAGAATAATAAATATTTCAAGAAAGGATGAGGTTAAGCCTTCTCTAAGAATTAAGGATGTTTTAAAAAATTCAAAACATACTGAAAAAAATTATTTTAAAGGACCGAGGATTATTTGAAATGAGAATTAAAGAATATTTGAGGAAAGTTGAAAAAGGCGAAATCCTGCCTTCAAAAGAGATTCCGAGGATTGTAGAAAAACTTGATAAATTAAATGAAAAATATTCTTGTTTTATCACTCTTAACAAAAATCCGAGGATTACATCTAAAAAAGGGAGATTAAGAGGTATTCCAGTTGTGATAAAGGATTGTATTTGCACAAAGGGATTGAGAACAACAAGCGGTTCTAAAATTCTTGAAAATTATTTTCCTGTTTTTAATGCAACAATTGTTAAGAGAATTGAAGAAGAAGGAGGCATTATAGTTGGGAAAACAAGCATGGATGAGTTTGGTTTTGGCACGTTTTGCACGAATTGCGCGTTTAATCTTCCGAAAAACCCGCATGATATTACTCGTTCAGCAGGAGGGAGCAGTGGGGGTGCAGCTGTTGCATTAGCAATGTCTGATTTGCCTTTGCTTAGTATTGCAGAATCTACTGGTGGAAGCATTTCATGTCCTGCAAGTTTTTGCGGGGTTTATGGTTTAACTCCAACGTACGGTTTGGTTTCAAGATATGGTTTAATTGATTATTCAAATTCTTTAGATAAGATAGGTGTTATGGGAAAAAGTGCGTGGGATTGTGCTCTGGGTTTAAGTGTTATTGCTGGTAAGGATTCAAATGATCAAACATCTATTGGTGAAGAAAAAGATTATACACGATTTGTTAATAAAAAATATATTGAAAAAAATATTTCAGGTAAAATAATTGGTGTTCCAAAAGAATACTTTGGTAAAGGAGTTGATAAACAAGTTAAAAAAATAGTTATGAACGCTATAAAAAAGTATGAGAGTCTTGGCGCTAAAATAAAAGAAATTTCACTCCCATACACTAAGTATGCTCTTTCAGCATATTATGTGATTGCATTAGCAGAATCTTCTACAAACCTTTCAAAATTCTGCGGTTTAAGATATGGTTTAGCAACTGAAATAAAAGGAAATGCTGATGAATATTTTTCTTCTGTAAGAACAAAAGGGTTTGGCAAAGAAGCAAAGAGAAGAATTCTTTTAGGAACATACATAAGAATGAAGGGTTATAGGAATAAATATTATTTAAAAGCATTAAAAGTAAGGAAATTAATTATTGAAGATTTTAAAAAAGCTTTTGAAAAATGTAATGTTTTAATGGCACCAACAATGCCTTTTATTGCTCCTAAATTTAATGAAATCAAATCATTAACTCCAGCACAACAATACGCTTCTGATATCTTGACTGTTGCTCCAAACCTTGCGGGTTTACCAATGATTAACGTGCCTGTTGGCAAAATTAATGGCATGCCTGTTGGATTGCATATTATTGGAAATCATTTTGAAGAAGGAGAAATCCTTAGTTTTGCAGGTGCAATAAAATGGTGAAAATAGGACTTGAAATTCATGTTCAATTAAATACGAGAACAAAGTTGTTTTGTTCTTGCAAGAATGAGGCAAGCAAAAAACCGAATGTTAATACTTGCCCTATTTGTCTTGGAATGCCTGGCTCAAAACCCTTAATTAATGAAGAAGCAATAAAGAAAGCTATAAAAATTGGGTTGATGCTTAACTTAAATTTCAGCAAAAAAATGTTTTTTTCAAGAAAATCATACTTTTATCCTGATTTAAGTAAGAATTATCAAATAACACAATATGAGCTTCCTGTTGGAACTCAAGGTTATTTCTTAATTAATGTAAAAGGAAGAATTAAAAAAATTAGGATAAGAAGAATACATATTGAAGAAGACCCAGCTCAAATAATTCATGTTGGCGGTTCAATAACAAACGCAGAATATGTTTTGTTAGATTACAATCGTTCTGGCGTCCCTCTTTGCGAGATTGTTACTGAACCTGATTTTGAAAGCTCTGAAGAAGTTATTATTTTTATGAAAAAATTATTATCCTACTTACAACACATCAAAGTTTTTGACATAAGGAAATGCAAGTGGAGGTGTGATGTTAATGTTTCAATTCCAAAAGGGAATAGGTCTGAAATTAAAAATGTTGGAAGCTTTAAAGGAATTAAGAGCGCTATAAATTATGAAATAATTAGGCAGGAGAGTTTAATTAATAAAGGATTTGAAGTGAAAAGAGAAACAAGGCATTTTAATGCTTCAACAAATACAACAGAATTATTAAGAACTAAGGAAGAAGAAATAGATTATGGTTATATTTTTGAACCTGATTTAACTTCTTTTGAATTAAGCTCTTATATCAAGGATTCAGAGGATAATATGCCTGAACTCCCTGAAGAAATAATTAAAAGATTAATTAAAGAATATAAATTAAGCAAGAACAATGCAGAAATTCTTGTTCAAAAAGACCCTTTGTTTGTGGAGTTTTTTGAAAAATGTTCAAAAATGTATGAAAATAAAAAGAAATTAAGTAATTGGATTGTTGGAGACTTATTCAAATGCTTGAATTTCCAAGAAAAAAGCTTGTTTGAATCAAAAATAAAACCAAATGATTTTGTAGATTTTCTTAACTTAATGGATTCTAAAAAAATTACAGAAAGACTTGGAAAAGAACTTATTAAAGAGTATGTTGAAAAAGGGATTCCTCCAAGACAATTAATGAATAGGAAGAATTTGAATCTTTTGAGTAAAAAAGAAATATTAAATGTTATTGAAAAAGTGATAAAAGAGAATCCTAAATCTGTTAAGGACTATCAAGAAGGTAAAAAAATTGTAATTGATTTTTTAATAGGCGAGGTTATGAAAAAAACAAGGGCAACAGCAGACCCAAAAATAACAAGAGAATTATTGGAAAAAAAATTAAAGAATAAATGAAATTAAACTTTAATTAAATGATTACTTTATTGCAATCTTTTTTATTTTCTCTTTTTTTGCCTTTGGAAGCACTACTTTCAAAATGCCGTTTCTGAATTCAGCACTTGTTTTTTCTGGAATTACTTCTTCAGGAAGCCTCATGCTTCTGTAAAAACCAATTTCTTTTCTTTCCTCTCTTACATAACCTCTTTTTTTTGTTTTAACTTCTGTTTTCCTGCTTGCTTTTACTGTTATCCTGTTTGGTGTTACATTTAATTGAATGTCTTTTTTCTCAACGCCTGGCAGTTCAAAATTTATTCTTAATTCGTTTTCAGTTTCTTTTATGTCCGCATAAGGTTTTCTGAAATCCACTCCTTCAATTTCACTTAACTCCCTTCTTGTTGAAATCCCTGTATCCTCCCAGAAATCCCTGAAAATCCTGTTCATTTCTTTTTGAAGCCTGATTATTTCCTTACTAATATCTGGAAACATTTTTTACCACCCCCATTAATAATTATTAATTAATAACTCATTCCTTATTTATACCTTTTATTTTTTATCATATCCTTGCTCTTTAAGAATTCTGATTAATTCCTCTCTTTCTTCAATTATTTCTTTTTCATTTTTTGCTCCTGTGCAAACAATTTTTCCAGTGTTAAATAATAGGAAACTCACATTTGATCTTTGAGGTTTATAAACTAATCCAGGGAATTGTTCTGGATTATATTCAGAATTTTTGAATTGAAATGCTAAGTCATCAAGATTGATTTTAAAACCAATTTTTCCTGATGCAACAACATTTTGGATTTTAATTTCAGGTTCTTTTATGAAAGTTATGCCAAGTTTTCTTAATCTTTTTTTCAATTCTTTTATGCTCTTCTTAATGTCTTTTTCATTTTTTGCTCCAGAGACAACAATTTTTCCAGAATCAAAAACAAGGATGGATGTTCTTGGTTTTTCTAATCTTAAGCAAGCACCAGGAAACTTTTTTGGATTATAAGTAACATTCTCAATTTCTTTCACAAATTTTGTAAGAGGTATTTTTGATGAAAATAAGTCCACAGATGCAACCATGTTTTGTATTGTTATATCCTTCATGTACTAACACCTTAAAAAAAATAATATTAATTATTTACAGCAAAAACATAAGAAAAATCTTTCTATTGAAAAAATAATCAGAACCATTTCGTGATTTTTTCTTGTGCAGTGAGAAAGTTTAGAATCCTGCTTTTTTCTTTCCAAGAATCCCAATCAATATTTAACTTTGATTTTATGTATTTTAATGCATTATTTAATTCTTCAAATTTCATTGGAGTTTTTTTTGTTGCATCTCTTATGTTTTGCCTGACTTGCCACACTCCTAATGGGTAAATATAAGTGTTATCAATTTCTCTGAAAACAATAACTCCTGCCTGGCGTTTGATTTTAGACAAGAATTCGCTAACTGCAAGTCTTCCAGAATAATAACCTCCTGTAATATTTTTTGCATAATTCTTTCTTCCATTAAAAAATTCGTAATCAGAAACTATTCTTGTTTTTTTACTCCATAAACTTCCTTCAAACCATGCTTCCATTTGTTCAAAACAAAACCTTTCAGGAAAAAAGAGAATAACATAATGATTGCCTAAATGATAGTGTTCAAAAACAAGGTATTCATTAATTAAAGAATAATTTTTTATTCTTTCAATTAAATGCTTGCTTGTTATGTCATCAACAGCAGTTATGCTCCATCGCGTTGGAACTAATTTTTTGCTTTTTCCAAGCATTCCAACACTAAATACTTTAATTATTTTGCTTATACCAACTTTTTTTGAGTAAAGCATTCTTATTCCTTCTGTTGCTTTTAATTCATCATTAACAACTTTTTCAATTTTCTTGTTGCTTGTTGGGTTGCTTGTTACAATTATTTTTTCAGTTCTTAGTAAGGGACCCATTGCTTGAAAAAAATTGCTGAACTCAGGTTTTAGAATAACTTTTTTATTTATTACTTCAGTATCAATGCCTTTTTTTGCAAGAGCAAAGTCTTCAATCAAGTAATGCAGTTTTCCTGGTTTTTTAACATTAAATTTTCCAATGTTTGCTCTTAGTAAAGAAAGCCTTCCTGTTATTATTTTTGAATAATCCATTTTAACTAATTTAGCGTAATTTTCTAAATCCTCAAGATCACCTAATTTATTGCTTACTAAAGGACTAATGCTTATGTTCGGATAATTGTACCTGCCAACAAAAATGCTTGGAGGACTGCTTCCTTGAAATTCCATTAAATTCTTAATGCTTAAACTTTTTAAGATTACTTTTTCTTTTAATAACGGACAGAATTTGTTTCCGCATAAATGCCTGCTCCCCTTACACTGTAAGCATAAGTCATTAATCATATGAGATTAAATAAAATATGTTATTTAAAAAATTAGGTTTTTGCGTTTCCTTTATTCCTTTATCTTTTTCTTTAATTCACTCACTTCTTTTCTTAATATTTTTACTTCTGATTGCAAATTCTCCACAGCATTATCTAATGCTAAAACCATTTTTTCAAGTTTATCAATTTTTTCCAACCCAAACATTAACACATCCTCTCGTCTTTAATATTCCATAACCATGAATTAATTAATATTTCTTTGCAAGAATATGTTCTTATACTAACATGCGAGGTTTTTGTAGTGCATGTCTTATTCCTGTTTGTTGTATTTATTGTTTTTTCAGGAAAATTTATTTGCACGAGATAACCATTTGGTTCTCCAATTAGTTTCATGGTTTCATTCATTCTTTTTTTAATTTCTTCAAGAACGATTTCATCATTATTGCATGAATGCATTTCAATTAAATCAAGGAGTGTGAGATTATAATTTGTGTTTGAAAGAAGTAAGGTTTGAAGTATTTCATGATGCGTTATTGTTGCTGTTTTTTTATACTCATTTTCTAATGAAGAGTTATTAAATAATAAAAAACTTAAAAGCAAGATGGAGATTATTAAAAAAATCATTAATTCAATTATGCTTGTAAACCCTTTTTTATTGATTCTAATCATACATCACCGTTATCATTCCAATGTGTTTTTTAGTTCCATTCATTAAATTAGTTGGAATGCTTATTCTTTTAGATTCATTTAAAGAACCAAAACTCCATGAAGTGTTCGTGATTAAATCCTTGATTTCAACGCTTTTATTTTTTGGAGGAGTAAAAGATTTTAATAATGAAAGATTAACAATGCCATCTCCTAATTTTTCATACTTTAAACTTAATACATAATCAAGATTCTCAGTGTGTTCTTGCATGTCTTTTTTCAAAGAATAATCATTAATTATTATTTTTGTAAGAGTGCTTATTAAAATAATCACAAAAATGCTTGTGAATAAAACACTAAATATTTCTTCATCCAATAAACTCACCGATTACAAAATTATTTTTTGATTTATTTATCCATATTCTTTCAGTAAAATTAAAAAATGTGTTTGTTAAGTTAGAATCAAGTTTCTTGGAACATGAGAAATCATTTTCTATTAATTCAAGCTTGTTGTCTTTAATATTCATTGTTGCATTTAATTTTGTGTTATAAACAACATTAATTTCTGATTCAAGAGTTTCTAATTCACTTATGATAGAAGCAATATTATTGCATTCCCTAATAACATAGTGTTTCGGGTAATAATTGCTTATGATTTCTTGCAAGCTTATGATAGAAACAAAAAGGATTATTGCATAAAAAAATAAAGAGGTTCTGTTTAACAGAAAAGATAACATATTAATAAAAGTGTTATTTTTACAGATTTTTAATATTGTCGATAGTTGTTTGGATTATATCACTCATCTCAGGTTTCTGCCTTTCCCAAAAATCCCTTAAACTACTGAGATTTCTTATTACATTCTCTACTAATCCTTGTTTCCATATGTTTAAACGCTTCATTTCTTTAATCAGAAATTCTACGCCAGACAAACTGCTTCTTAAATTATCTGCTTCTTGACTCATGTTTGCTTGAGTTAGTGCTTGAACAATAAGCGTTTGCATGAGTTCTATTTTTAATTTGTTATTATTTCTTATTATGAGATTGCTTAAGGAATCAATTTCTGTTCTTAAAACTTCTATTTTTTTATCTGCCCACGCACTCAATTTTTCTTGAACCCAAACATCAGGGTTCTTGTATATGTGCTCTAAAACTTTTAATTTGCCATTTGTTTCTCTCATATAATTTTTTATTTCTTCTGATTTTGGTAAGGCTTCCCTCAGTACTTCTATTTCACTATCATTTGTTTTGACTGCTTCACTAATTCTCTTTATTGCTTTATTCATGTTAGTAATTTCTTTTTCAAACTTTCTTACATTTTCATTATTGTTTAAAATGTTTTCTCTTATTCTTTTTGTTTCTTCAAATAATTGTTTTTTTGTTGAAAGAACTTCTTCTATGTCTCTTTTTAATTTGCCTAATTTTATTTCAAAATTATCTATTTTTAGTGCTTCCTTATTTATTCTTCCTTCTGAAATCTCATACTTCTTAACATATTTTTCTAAAACTTTTTTATTTTCATCAAGAAAATTTTTTGTTTCTTCTTTATGGTTTTCTATTTCTTTTTTCAAGAATTCTTTTTCTTTTTCAATCATTTTTTCTGTTTCTTCATCCTTGTTTATAAGATTCTCTTCAATATTCTTGAATTCTGTTTTTGCTATGTTAATCATGGAATTTAATTCTTCCTTGTATTTTTTGTTTATTTTTTCCAATTTTTCATCATGCGTATTAACTATTGCTTGAATATTGCTTTTTTCAATATCAACAGATGATTTTAAATCCTTAATTTTTTTGTTAACCTCTTTTTCAAACAACTCAATCGTGTTTTTAGTTCTTTCTTCATAAGAATTAACTATTGTTCTTATTTTGTTAATCTTTTTTTCAAGATTTTCTTTTGAATTAAGAACTACTGACACATTTTTGCTTATTTTTTCAATAAGATTTTTTGTAATCTCACTTTGTTTTTTGAACTCTTGTTTTAAATCAAAAAATTCTTTTTGGCTTTTATTATATCCTTCTAAATTTAAGCTGTTTATTTTTTCAACATTCAAATACAATTTTTCAAGTTTTTTCTTTGCTTCTAAAACTTTTTTGAATTCTTCTTTTAATTCCTTGTTTTCTTTTTCTATAATCTTGAAATTCTTTTTAATCTCTTTAAATCCATCATCTATTTCATCCAAATTTATTGTTAAATCCTTTACATTATTGCTTAAACAACCATATCTTGAAAAACTTTCAGACAATTTTTCATTTACGCTAATCAAACCATTTTTTAACTTCTGAATTTCCATATTATTTCCTGAAGAAATTATTTTCAAATTTTTTGTTTCTTCTTTTAACTTGGTTTTAAATCCTTTAATCTCCTTCTCTAAATCTTTTATTTTTGCTATCCTTGTTTTTTCTCTTTTTTCAAACAATTCTTTAAACTCTCTTACTTCTTTTAATGACTCCAAATACTTTTTATAAGCAATTCCATTTTTTTCAATAATCTCAAGAAAATCCTTTTTTAAAGATATTATTTTTTTCAATTCTGCATTTATTCCAGTACTAATATTCTTGAATTTTTCATCATATTTTTTAATAGTTTTCTTAAATTCCTTGAATTCCTTTATGCTTTCTTTAATAATAACATATTCTTTTTCTAAATTTTTTACTTTATCTTCTATTTCAGACAATTTTTTTATGTTCATCTTATTTGCTGTTCTTAATTCATTCTGCATTTTGTAAAGCTTTTCGCCGAATTTTATTATGTTTTTGTAATTCGACACTAATTTTGAGTTTTCTTCAATAATTGTTTTATTCTCCGCAGAAAAACTATTTAACTCCTTTTTACTATTTTCTAAAACCTTTTTTATTTCATTAATATCTTTACTTAAATTTTTTATTTTATCATCAATTTTTGAATCCGTTCTCTTAAATACTTCATCAAAAGATTCTATTTTTTTGTTTAAATTTTCTATTTTACTTGTTAAATTCTTTAATTTTTTAGAATCTCTTTCACTTTTTTCTTTTACATTAAGTTTTAAATTCTTGAATTCTCTTGTTAGTTCTTCTTTCTTGTTTTTAATTTCTTCAACCCACTTAGAAAGTTCTTTTTTTAATTCAAGAATTTTTTTAAAATTATTGCTTAATATCTCAAAATTCCTGCTTGTTATTCTTATTTTTTCTGTGTAATCCTTTTCTAATTCATTAAATTCCTTTATAACTCCTTGAATGCTTTTTTTAGTTGTTTTTTCAAAGTTTTTAACAAGATTATTATACTTTTTTTCAATTTTTTCAACTTTTGTTTTTAATTCAGCAATTTCCTTTTTCATAAACAGCACCAAGTGATTAACAAATAATTATAATACTTATGTAATTAAATATTTAATGAACACTCATAAATCATTTTTTTAAGGACTTCTTATTAAACTCTTTTTTTAGAATTTTAGAAATTAATTAGTTTTAGTATTACTTAATAAGAAACATAAGTTTTTTAATAAATGGTTACGTAAGAAATTGTGTTAAATCACTCAATTATTAAATTAATTTAACCTTACGTTAAGAATAATTAAGTAATAAATTCAAAAAAGGTTATTAGAGAGTGAGTGAAGAGGAGAAGAATGAATGTGCTTGAAGCATTAAAACATCGTAAAACAACGGATTACGTGTCACCACGAAATGAAGGGGAAGAAGTAATCTTATGCGGTTTTGTGAGGAATATTAGGATTGTTAGTAAGAAGCTTAAGTTCGTGATTCTTGAGGACTTCAAAGGGGATGTTCAATTAATTTTTAAGGATGATAGTACTCCTGAATTAATATTGAAACGTGTTGATGAACTAACATTACAGAGCGTGATTTGTGTAAAAGGCGTGATTCATAAGACTTCTTTAACTAAGAGGTCAATTGAGGTAATAGTAAGAGACTTAGAAGTTTTAAGCAAGAGCAAACCACAATTACCTATTGATATTTCAGGAAGCACGAATATTAGTCTTAGTAAGAGATTGAATTGGAGGTTCTTGGACTTAAGAAGTAAGAGGAAGCACTTAATCTTTACTCTTCTTTCAGAATTTGAAAGGTACTCCAGAGAATTCTTTTATAAGAATGATTTTATTGAAATTCACTCCCCAAAATTAATGGGTGCTGCATCTGAAAGTGGTGCAGAAGTTTTTAGGGTTGAGTACTTCGGTAGGAAAGCTTACTTAGCGCAATCCCCGCAATTCTATAAGCAAATGGCTATGTGCGCTGGTTTTGAAAGAGTATTTGAGATTGCTCCTGTTTTCAGAGCGAACCCCTCCTTTACTAGCAGGCATGACACTGAGTTCACGTCATTAGATATAGAAATGTCTTACATAAGTTCTGTTGAGGACGTAATGAGTTTTGAGGAGAAATGGATTGCGTACGTTCTTAAGAAATTAAAAGAAAAATGGGGAGACATCATACAAGAAGAATTTGGAATAAGAATTAAGGTTCCATCACTTCCTTTCCCACGAATAAAAATGAAAGACGCTTACGAGATCTTAAAGAACATGAACGTGAGCGTGCAGGAAGGAGATGATTTAGGAACTCTTGGGGAGAAAGCCTTATCAAAATATGTTAAGGAGGAACTAAAGCATGATTTCGTTTTTATTGTTGAATTCCCTTGGAAAGTCAGACCTTTTTATCACATGAGGCCTGAAGGGAATAAAACAATTACTTCTAGTTTTGATTTGCTTTGGAATGGATTAGAAATAACAACAGGCGCTCAGAGAGAACATCGTTATGACGTACTAGTTGAACAAGCAAGAGAAAAAGGATTGAATATAAATAACTTAAAATTTTATTTGGATTTCTTTAAGTACGGGTGCCCGCCTCACGGTGGTTTTGGTTTAAGTCCTACGAGATTCATAATGTGCCTTCTTAAATTAGAAAACGTTAAGGAAGCAACGTTTCTCCCACGAGATCCAAAAAGATTATTCCCATAGGGGGGTATTAATGAAAAATACTTTTATTGAAGATATACTGAAAATGGATTCAGAAACTGAAATCTTCTTACTTGGTTGGATTGCTTCTAAAAGAAAATACAAAAAAGTAATCTTTATTGACGTAATTGATTCAACAGGGAAGATTCAAGCAATTATTGAGAAACATGAGAATAATGATCTTTTTCATAAAGTAGCTTCTTGTAAGATTGGGGACGCAATAAGGATTAAAGGAAAGCTTATGTGTGATAAAACGCAAAAACAAATTGTTTTAGAAGAAATTCATGTAATATCCCGTAATAATGTACACCTTTCCCCTAATCCTTATAAACTGAGTGATATTTTTTCTGAAAAATATGTGAATTATTTTATGAATAATAGGCATTTTTATATGAAACACCCTAAGTTCATGGCTGTGTTAAGAGCAAGGCATAAAATGATTGATTCTTTAAGAGATTTTTTTAAGAAACAAGGACTTACAGAAATCACAGCACCAATTCTAACACAAATACCTCTTTATCCAGAGAACACGGCTTTTTGTATTGATTTCTGGGGAACAAAAGTTTTTTTAACACAGTGCGTGGCTTTTTACTTAGAATCAGCAGTACTATCTTTTGAAAAAGTGTTTAACATAGGACCAAGTTTTAGAAGAGAAAAGAGTAAGGGTAGAAGGCATTTAGCAGAGTACTGGCACGTTAAAGTGGAACTTGCGTGGGCAAATATTGATGATATTATTAGGTTTGCTGAGGACATGATTTATTATCTTGCAAAACAATTACGACAAAACGCAAGAAGTGAATTAGAAGTTCTTAATGTTTTTATTGACTTAGATAAACTGCGACCTCCTTACCCTCAAATTTCTTATGATGAAGCCTTAGAAATTTTAGAGAGAAAGGGTAAACCATTAGAGTGGGGTAGGAGTTTTGGAGCTGATGAAGAAAAATTACTTTCTGAAGAGTTTCAAACACCATTTTGGATTAGGGGAATACCTAAAGTAATTGAACCTTTTCCTTACGAGCTTGATGAGAATAATCCGAACATCACGAAAGTTGCGGACTTAATAGCTCCTGAAGGATTCGGTGAATTACTTGGTGTTGCAGAAAAAATTTGGAAGTATGATAAACTAATAAGAAAAATGCAAGAAAAAGGAATAGATCCAAAAACAAAGAAGTATGAGTGGTACCTTAATCTTCGTGAATTTGGTTGTGTTCCTCATAGTGGTATTGGAATGGGTGTTGAAAGAGTTCTAAGGTGGTTACTTAAACTATCTCACGTACGAGACACAATACCTTTCCCAAGAACATTTCAAAGAAAACCCTATCCATAAGGAAAGCACGTTCTAATAAGCTCCCTAAGTAATAAGGGTTCTTATTGATTTTAATTAACACCTTAGTAAATTATTTAAAGAATTGTTGTAGGGTAATTTAGTTATGAGCAGTGCTTCTAAAAAGAAAGGGGAAAGCGTAAGGGAGTTCATAAAATTAAACTCTTGGAATATTGCTCTTGCATTATCAATCGCACTCTTTATTCTGAGTATTCTTACTAACGGGTTTTCATTTCACTCAATTACTGGTGATGTAATTCTTACAACATCAAAAGAAGGGAGAGTAACTCTTGATTTATTTGTTATGAGTGAATGCCCGTACGGTGTTCAAGCAGAGAATATTTTAGGTGATGTTTTAAGAGCGTTTGGGAAAGAAATAAATTTTAATCTTTATTTTATAGCAAACAAAGTCTCTGACAATGAATTCCAGAGTTTGCATGGGCAAACAGAAGTTGAAGAGGATATAAGACAATTATGCATTATTAAGAATTATCCTGAAACATATTATAATTATATATTATGCCAGAACAAGAATATTAAAGCACGGAAAGACATAAGTTCAACATGGCAGGATTGCTTAATTGAGAATAACATGAATGTGAATAAAATAAGAGAATGCGTTGATAATGAAGGAGGGAGTTTGCTTAGCAAAAATATTTTGAAAGCAGAGGAATTAAAAGTTTATGGAAGCCCAACACTATATATTAATGGCACTAAATATCAGGGAGCAAGAACTGCAAGCGCTTTTCAGAATGCAATCTGTGAAATTGATAACTCATTAAAAGGTTGTTCAATTAATTTGAATACTACGCAAGCACAAGCGCCAAATGGTTCATGTTAGGCGAGAAAAATATGAATAAAAAAGAAATTTGCAAAAAAATTGAAAATGAATTTAGCAAGAAGCAAGTAGTAAAAAAAATAGGCAAAAGAATAAACATAAAATTAAATGATTCATGGAAAAAAGTTTTAGATAAAATTCTTAAATCAGATATGAGTGCGAAAGAATTAGAAAACCTTTTTTTCAAAAAAAAGAAACACAATATTGAAAAAAGAATTAAGGAATGCTTTAAAACTCTTCCATTACCACTTAACAAAGTTGATAATACTAAAGCACTTTTCACTGGTTTGTTTTTAATCTTAACATTATTCAGTATTTTAACACACGGATTTCAGAATTTTGAAACCAAGTACTTATTTCGGGATTCAAACAAGAATATGAAGGCTACGGCTTACGTGAGTATAATTCAATTAAGTGATAAGAATTGCGCACCATGTTATGATTTAGGATTGCACACTCAAGTTTTAGAGAAAAACGGGGTTAAAGTAGGTAATGTAACAGTAGTGGATTTTTCATCTAAAAAAGGACAAGAATTAATCAACAAATATAATATTACAACCATTCCAACAGTCATTTTTTCCCCTGAATTAAAATACAATTATTCTAATGTTTTTAATTTTTATTTAAGATACGGGGATTTAGGAGAAGACGATTATTACATTTTTAGAGCAAACCAAGCAATAGGCGAGCCTTATGAAAAATTAGAGAACGGGGGGGTTGTTGAACTCGTAGAACCTGGAAAAGTTAAGACAGGAGTTAATCAAACGAAATTATACTTGTTTTTAATGGCTAAATGCCCTTATTCTAAAGCGTATGAAGAAAACATTTTGCCTGAATTAAAAGAAAAACTAACAAATCTTAAATGGGATATTCACATAGTAACATTTGATAATTCTACTGCAAGCAGGTATTATTGCGAGGGAAATGTTTGCGCCATGCATGGCGAACAAGAATTAAAAGATAATAAGGACATGATTTGTGCATTGCAACAAAATGCGTGGTATGATTGGACGCAATGTTATCTTAATGATAATAAAACACGCGAGGATTGCATTAATGAAACAATCTTGAATCAAACAATGTTTAATGATTGCATAATTAATGATTCCGCTAACTTGCTTGAGAACGAGCACAAAATAATGGAAGAATTCAGTGCATATGGAACCCCGTTCGTTTTTATAAATTATGAGGGCGTAGCAAGATTATTAACCGCGCGTTGGATGGATTTCGTGCAAGAAAACAATACTTATAAACCAGTTTATAATGCTAATGCTGTTATTAATGAAATTTGTAACCTAACAAAAAACACATTA
>JAFCGN010000011.1 GCA_017608045.1 Candidatus Parvarchaeota archaeon | reverse complement strand
CCAAAAGGATTTAGTGTTATAAGCCCTCATGCAGGATATTATTATTCAGGAAAAGGCATGGCATTTTCTTTTAAAGCTTTAAAAAATTTCAACACATACATTATTTTAGGAACAAATCACATAAATAGCACAACTTCTTTGTGTTCGCAGGACTTTCTCACACCTTTAGGTGTTGTGAAAACAGACAAAAAAATTTTAAGAAGATTAAAAAAAAGTTTCCCAATAAAAAATGAATTTCATGCAGTAGAACATTCAATTGAAGTGCAACTCCCTTTCTTGCAAATGACAAAACCAAATGCAAAAATTGTTGCAATACAAACAAGTGTTTTTACAGAAAACCAAATTGAAACTCTTAGCAAAATAAAAAATGTTGGTTTCATTATAAGCAGTGATTTCACTCATTATGGGCAAAATTATCATTATTATGGTAATCCTCCTTTTGCAAAAAATGTAAAGAAAAACATTTATTCGCTTGATAAGAAAGCAATAAATAAAATCATTAATGCAGATATTGATGGGTTTAAAAATTTTTTAATGGAAACAAATGCAACAATTTGCGGAAGCAAAGCAATTTTATTATTCCTAAAATCTTCTCTTAGAGCATATAAAAAAATCAAAGGGGAATTATTAAATTATTACACAAGCGGAGATATAAACAATGAATGGAAGAATTGCGTAGGGTATGCAAGTATTGTTTTTAAAAAAATATGATTAAAATTTTTAATAAACACTTTATAACAAAAAAATAACATTATTAAGAAATTATTATTAATTAAAAAAAACTAAAAAATAAAATGATAAAAAAAACAAAAATTAAAGCAAGAGTGTTAAAAAATCTTTCGCAACAAATAAAAGGTTTTATGTTTTGTTTCAAACAAAAAGAATGTTTAATGTTTAATTTAAAAAACTTAAAAAACAAATGCATTCATATGTGGTTTGTTTTCTTTCCACTTTATGCTATTTGGCTTGACGAAAAAAAGAAAGTAATTCAAATTAATTATTGCAAACCTTTTGAACTTAAATTGTGGTGTTGTGAAAAAGCAAGGTGGTTAATTGAAATTCCTGAAAAAATTTTTATTTCTAATAAATATAATAAAAAAATTAAAATAGATAGCTTGGTGGAAGTTATTAATGACACTTTTAAAAATTGAAAATCTTGAAGTAAAAACTGAAGAAAAAAAAGAAATTTTGAAAAACATAAATATGAACATAAACTCAGGAGAGATTATTATTTTGTTTGGACCGAATGGAAGTGGTAAAACTTCTTTGTTAAAAAGCATAATTGGACTGCCAAATTACAAGAAAACAAAAGGAAGGATTCTATTTAACGGAAAAGACATAACTGAAAAAAAGCCAAATGAAATTCAAAAAGAAGGAATTGCTCTTGCTTTTCAAAATCCTCCTGAAATCAAAGGAGTTAAATTAAAAGAGATAATAAGCATTATTTCAAAAAACTCTGTTGAAGCCATGCATGCAGTTGAAGAATTAAAATTAAAAAAATTTCTTGAAAGAGACATTAATGTTAATTTCAGTGGTGGTGAAAAAAAGAGAGCAGAAATACTTCAATTATTATTAATGGAACCAAAACTCTTGCTTGTTGATGAGCCTGATTCTGGCGTGGATATAGAAAGCATGAAATTGCTTGGGAAAAAAATAAATGATTATGTAAAAAAGAAGAAAGCAAGTGCAATAATCATAACTCATCAAGGAGAAATTTTAAAGCATGTTAAAGCAAAAAAAGGGTATGTTATGCTTGATGGTGAGATTATTTGTTCAGGAAATGTAAAAAAAATTTTAAGAAGTATTAAAAAAAATGGTTATGAAAGGTGTATGAATTGCAAGATGTTAATAAAAAAATAAAGAAATCGTTAAAAAAAGTGGGAATCGGAAACAAGAGTTCTGGGAGTTATGTTTTAGACAATGAAAATATTTTTTTAAATTTAATTAATGAACGTTATAAAAAAAAATTAGTGATAACAGATATAAGAGAGGGTTTAAAAAAATACCCTTGGATAAAAAAATATTTTTGGAAATTGATTGAAAAAAACGAGAATAATTTAACAAAAAAAATAAACAATGATTTAAATGGAGGTTATTTTATTTGGATAAAAAAAGATGCAAAAATTAATCTTCCTATTAGTTCTTGTCTTCTCATAAGTTCTGACAATTATGAACAAAAAGTTCATAATCTAATTATTGCAGAAGAAGGGAGTGAAGCAAAAATTTTAACAGGGTGCACAGAACATAATTATGTTAATAATGCAAAACACATTGGATTAACAGAAATTTTTTTAGAAAAAAATGCAAAATTAAATTTCACAATGGTGCATTCTTGGAAAGAGGACACAATTGTAAGACCAATAACAAGAGTTGAATTAAAAGAAAAGAGTGAATTCGTAAATAATTATGTTTGTCTAACAAAAGTAAAGGATATTAAAATGAATCCAAAAATTATATGCAAAGGCAAGAATTCAAAAGCAATAAGCAACAGCATAATTCTTTCAAAAAAAGACAGCAGCATAGATATTGGAACCACAATTGATCTTATGGGTGAGAACTCAAACGGAGAAATAAAATCAAGAGTTGTTGGAAGCGGAAGCTCAAAAACAATTGTGAGAGGAAGATTAAATGGAAAAAACAAGTGCAAAGGACATATGGAATGCAATGGCATTCTTATAAGCAAAGATGCAAGCATTCATGCAATTCCAGAATTAGATGCTAAAAATAATAAAGCAGAATTAAGCCATGAAGCAAGTGTTGGAAAAATAAATCAAAAAGAAATTGATTATTTAATGACAAGAGGTTTAAGCAAAGAAAATGCCACAAATTTAATCATCAGCGGTTTTATAAACGCAAATTTCTTAAAACTGCCAAAAAAAATTGAAAAAATGATTAGTTTAGTTTTTAAGAAGCATTTAAACCTAACCGAAAAACATATAATATAAGCATATGTGCTTTTTGTAAAAAAGTATTTCTTTAAGAAAGTATTAAAGAAAATCAAAAGGTGAAAAAATCATGTTAAAAATTTATGCAATAGGTGGATATTCGCAAATTGGAAAAAACATGACTGCAGTTCAATACAATGATGAAATAATCATTCTTGACTGCGGTTTTTGGATGGAAAAAATAATGAGTTATGAAGGAGAGGAAAATGCTGCTTCCCTTCCTGTTGAATCTCTTTACAAATATGAAATTGTGCCTGATGATAGAAAATTCTTTGAAGAACACGGAAAACAAGTTAAAGCAATTTTTTCAACACACGCACATTTAGATCATTGTGCGGCAATACCTGCATTAGCAGGAAAATATAAGTGTCCTGTAATTGCAACTCCTTTCACAATTGAAGTTATTAAACGTTTAGCAAGCGAGAGAAAAGAAAAAATGCCTCGATTAATTAAAATGAAAGAAGGGAATTTCTTTGAAGTTAGTAAGAATGTTAAAGTAGAATTCATTCATGTAACTCATAGCACAATACAGACTGTTATAATTGCAGTGCACACGCCTGATGGAATAATTGTTTATGCAAATGATTGGAGATTTGATGAAAACCCAATAATTGAGAAAAAAACGAATTATGCAAGATTAAAAAAAATAAGCAAAGAAGGAGTTCTCGCACTCATAACTGACTCTACAAGAGTGGATGATGAAAGCAAAACATTTAGTGAAGCAACTGTTCGTTCAATGTTTTTAGACATTCTTCCAGGTGTAAACAATAAAAAAAATCTTTTAATTGTAACAACTTTCGCAAGTCATATTGAGAGAATAAGAACAATTTTGGATATGGCAAAGAAATTAAACAGAAAGCCAATAATTCTTGGAACGAGCATGAGCAATTACATTAATGCTGCTGAAAAAATAGGTGTTACTAATTTCAGCAAAGAAGCGCAAATAGTGAGAGGAGAAAAAAACATTAATAAGATTATGAGAAAAATAAATAAAAACAGGGGAGGATACTTAATTATTTGCACTGGCAATCAAGGAGAACCAAATGCTGTGCTTACACGCATAGCAAGAAATGAATTTGACTTGAACTTAATGCCAAAAGATGCTGTAATTTTTTCTTCAAGAACAATTCCTTCTCCAATAAATATTGCTCAAAGAGCAGATTTAGAGAGAAAGTTAAGAAATAAAGGTGTTAGAATCATAACAGATGTTCATGTAAGCGGGCATGCTGGCAGGGAAGATCAGAGAGAAATGCTTGAAATATTGAAACCAAAACATTATATTCCAACGCATGGTGGCATGGTGAAACTTGCAAGCGCTGTGGATTTAGCAGGAGAAGAAGGATATGAACTCGGAAAGACTTCACACATCTTACAAGACGGTCAATCAATAGTGCTTATAAAATAAAAATTTTTAGTTTAAATCTTAAAAAATTATTCCTAAACTTTAAAAGATTTATTCTTTATTAAATATTTATGAAAAATCTTAATGAAGCAATTAGAAAATACTGCCTTAAAAATGCTGTTGATTATAATGGCAAGTGCAGTCCAAAAGCTGTAATTCCAAAAATAATATATGAGTTTCCTGAAGAAAAAAGAAACATTAAAAAAATTATTGAGAAAGTGGAGAGAACCTGCGAGAGGATTAATTCTATGAGTATAAAAGAACAAAAAAAAGAATTAGAATTTTTAGCTCCTGAAATATTGGTTGAAAAAAAGGTTAAAGAAAAATACAAACTGCCTGACTTAACAAATGCTGTGAATGGCAGGGTTATTACTGCATTTCCTCCTAATCCAAGCAAACACTTGCACATAGGGCATGCTAAAACGATTGTAATAAATTATGAACTCGCAAAAAAATATGATGGGAAATTCATTTTAAGAATTGAGGATTCAAATCCAAAAGAAGTAAAAAAAGAATATTATGAAAGCATTATTAATGACGTAAAATGGCTTGCACCTCCTGATGAAATTATTTACATAAGTGATAATTTTGATTATTATCATGGATTAATGAAAAAATTAATTCTTGAAAAAAATGCTTATGTTTGCACTTGTGATAAAGAAACAATAAGTGAGAACAGGTGGAACAAAAGAGAATGCAATTGCAGGAGTAATAGTATTAAAAAAAATATGGAATTATGGGAAAAAATGTTTTCGCATTTCAAAGAAGGGGATGCTGTTTTAAGATTAAAAGGTGATATGGGAAGCAAGAATACAGTAATGAGGGATCCAACAATAGCAAGGATTATAAATAAAAAACATTCAAGAACAAGGAAAAATCATAAAGTATACCCAACTTATGATTTCCCAACTGCTGTTGAAGATGCAAAAATAACGCACAGGTATAGAAGCAAAGAATTTGAATTAAGAAAAGAACTTCAAGAATTAATAAGGTATTACCTTAATTTAAAACAACCAAAAATTTATGAGATAGCACGATTTAATATTAATGGAAGCACAACAAAAGGAAGAGAAATAAGAGAATTAATTAAAAACAAAATTGTTAATGGATGGGATGATCCAAGGCTTGTAACATTAAAGGCATTAAGAAAAAGAGGAATTCTTCCAGAAGCAATAAAAGAGTTTGTTATTGAAAGCGGGATAAGCAAAACAGAAGGAGAAATTGATTTGAACGTGCTTTTGAATACGAATAGAAAAATCATAGATAAAAAAGCAAACAGGTATTTCTTTGTTCCAAACCCAATTAAATTATTCATAAGCAAGTTAAAACCGCAAAAAATAAAGGCAAAGCTTCATCCTGAAAAAAATGAAAAAAGAATACTAAATATAAATGATGAAGTATTGATAAGTAAAAATGATTTAAAATATTTAAAGGAAGGTGAAGAAGTGCGCTTAAAAGACGCATTTAATGTAAGAATACTAAATATTATGGACGATGCAATTAATTCAACACTAAGCGAGAATCAAACATTAGAGCACAGCAAAAAATTGCAAAAAATCCAATGGGTGCCTTCAAACAGTAATATAAAAATAAAAGTTATTGAACCACATTTATTGTTTATTAATGGAAAATTGAACAAAAACTCATTAAAGATTGTGGAAGGTGTTGGAGAAATTAACATAAATAGTGTTAAAATAAATGAAATTGTTCAATTTGAAAGATATGGTTTTTGTAAAAAAGAAAATAAGAACACTTTCATAAAATGTTGTTGATTCGTATGAAAGAAAAAAAACAAAAGAAGGAAAAAAAATTAAAAATATTAGTAGCAAGCGATATACACGGAGACAAAGATGCTGTTGAAAAATTGGCAGAAAAGGCAAAAAAGGAAAATGTTGATTTAGTTGTAATTTGCGGGGACATAACTTATTTTGGCACTGGATTAGAAGGAATGATAGGTCCTTTTAGAAAAATAAATAAAAAAGTGCTTCTTGTTCCAGGAAATCATGAAGACATTGCAACAACAGACTTCCTTGTGCAAATGTATAAACCAGGAGTATATAATCTTCATGGGTATTCAATAAAATTCAAAGATATTGGTTTTTTTGGTATTGGATTTGATCCCTCATTAACATTAGAGAGTAAGCATTTAGAAGAAATTATAAGCAAATCATATGAGAAAATAAAAGATTCAAAACACAAAGTGTTAATAACTCATTTCGCACCGGAAACAAGGAAGTTTAAAGCTCTTGGAGAAATCCCATGGGAAGAGAACAAAATTGTTACAAGAATTGTAAAAAAATTTAAGCCAGACCTTGTTTTATGCGGGCACATGCATGAATTTGAGGGTCTTGAAGATAAATTAGGTAAAACAAAAATCAAAAATGTTGGAAAACACGGAGAAATAATTGAAATTTAAAAATACTTCTTTATTTCCCAAGCACTTATAGTTCTACTGAAATCTCTCCATTCTCTTTCTTTTATATTAACATATTCTTTTGAAAATCCTGTTCCAAGATAATCTTTCAAAAAACCATGCTTCTCATTTCTGTCAAATTCTTCAAGAGCTTCTTTAAGAGTTGTTGGAAGAGTCATAAGATTATTGTATTTTTCTTCAAAAATGTTTTTTTCAATTGGTTTGGGTGGAATGGCTTTTGTTTTTATGCCATTTACGCCAGAAACAAGCATAATAGCAAATGCAAGATAAGGGTTTGCAATAGGGTCTGGACTTCTTAATTCAACTCTTGCTGATTTTGGTTTTTTTATATGCCAGGAAGGAACTCTTAAAAGACTTGAACGATTTCTGCTTCCCCAAGAAACATATGTTGGGGCTTCAAACCCCGGGACCAATCTTTTATAAGAATTTACAGTAGGATTTAAAATTGCACACATACCCCTAATGTGTTCCATTTGGCCTGCAATAAAATCATAAGCAAGTCTTGAAAGCCGGTACTCATTTGTTTCGTCAAAAAAAAGATTTTTTTCACTATCCCTTGAATCAAATAAGCTTTGATGAACGTGCATTCCAGAACCAGGCTTATTTTCAATTGGTTTAGGCATAAAACTTACATATAAGTTGTTCATTTGACCAATTTGTTTAAGAAAACTCTTAACTCTAACAAGAGTGTCAGCAATTTTTAAGCAGTTCCCATAAGTTAAATCTATTTCGTATTGCCCAGGACCAACTTCATGGTGAATAGCAGTAAATCTTATATTCGTCTTTTTTAGCACATTCACAATATCTCTTACAATTTTTTTTCCTTCTTCTGGAAGTAATTCAAAATAACCTCCTTTGTCTATGGGAGAATCCTCCTTAAACAAATAAAATTCAAGTTCAGGACCTACCATGTATTCCAACCCCTCTTCTCTTGCCTTACTCATTATTTTCTTCAAAATGAATCTTGGGTCTTTTTCAAAAGGCTTGCCATTAGGATTAAAAACATCACAAATAAATGAAGCAAAATCTTTTTGCATGGGATTTATTAAATAAGTGCTTAAATCTGGTTTCAGGAACAAATCGCTTTCTTGAACTCGTGCAAAACCTTTTATAGAAGAACCATCAAACCACACTCCATATTCAATAGCATTTACTAATTCCTTTTTTGGTATCACTACTTCTTTAATGCCACCAAGCAAATCTGTAAACTGAAGATTAAAGTACTCAACTTTGTCTCTTTCTATTTTTTCAAAAACATCCTCTTCAGAAATCCTTTCCTGCATAAACTTTTTAACAAAGAATTATATAAAAAATTTTTGCAATATTTTATTCATGCTTAACAGCGCAAATCACTCTTTTATTCTTCTTATCAATTTTAAATTTAATAGGTAAAAATTTTTCCACAATTTTAATATTAGTCTCTGCATGAGAAGTGATTTCAGCAACACTCACTTGCGATTTCTCAGCATTCTTAATAGCGGAAATTGCCATATAAGGAATTATTTGATCTGCTAAGTATTCATCAGCACAACCATTACTTCTTATTTGTTTTATTAATTTTCTTGCAGCAAATTTTCCAACATCTTCTGCTCTTATTTTTCTCTCTCCTAAACCATCACTCCCTAATATTGTGTTATCAAATCTTGCGAATAATTCAATGCCGCAACCCTTGCACATGGAATCAACATAAACAACATTTATGCTTGGTTTAATACTTATTTCTTCATTCAAAATCTTTGACGCTGACTTGCACATTCTCTCTGCTACTCTTTTATCCTTTAATTCTTTTGACGCGTGCGCGATTCCATAAATATTGATTAAACTTCCACGCTCTAATAAGTTTATTAATCTTAATTTTGATGGCGTAATTTCAACTATTGATTTTCCACCTCCTTTTGGATAATAACCATATTTTGTTATGTTAATTCTTGCTGAATAACCAAATCTCGCAAGAACAGGGATTAAAACATTTTTCACATAATTCAAAGGAGCTGCCCATTTGCCACATACAGCACCACCATTAACATTTATTTTTACCTTGCCTTTCTCCAAATTAAGAACAGCAAACATGATTGCTTGCAAAACAAGTGCGATTGAACCTGCAGAAGATATGCTTAAATCAATCTTTTTTGCTTGCAATTTTTTAGGAATAAATTCAATTTCTTTGCTGCCAATAAAATAATTAGATAATTCAGCATTGCTTATCTTTGCCACAGCGTTTATTGCCTCATAATGCTGTGGCATTATGCCAGGATTGCATCTTTTAGCACGTATATTAAATATTTTTACAGGCTTTCCTGTAAAAGCGGACATACCAATAGATGTTCTTAATATTTGACCCCCGCCTTCATGCATGGCACCATTTATTTCAATGCTTTTCATTAACATAAAAATCATAAGAAAAAGAATATATAAGTTGCGAAAAAAATTCAAAAAAAAACAATGTTTTTCATCTTTATTAAAATAAACGTAATGCTTAAATAGACAAATATTGAGCAAATAAGTATTCATTAATTATTAATGATTATAACCAATGATATGAGGTGATTATGAATGGTTGAAGAAAAAAAAGTATTAGAATTAATTGAAATAGCAAGTAGCACAGGCAAGGTTAAAAAAGGAATAAATGAAACAACAAAAGCAATTGAAAGAGGAAAAGCTGTTTTTGTTGCAGTTGCAGGAGATGTAAGTCCAAAAGAAATAACAATGCATCTGCCATTATTATGTGAGGAAAAAAAAATACCTTACGCTAATGTAGGAAGCAAAAATGATCTTGGGAGAGCATGTGGATTAAGTGTTTCATGTAGTGCTGTAGCAGTAATTGATGCTGGAGAAGCAAAGAATCTTCTGAAAGAAATAAGTATTAAAAAATAAGGTGTTAATTAATGGCGAAAACAAGGCAAAAAAAAGAATTGAAAACAGATGAAGGGGCTTTTGCTGGTGAAATGGAAGAAGAAGCCACACCATCAGAAGTTGTGGAAATAGTTGGCAGAACTGGTGTCAGGGGAGAAGCAACACAAGTAAGAGTGAAAATTCTTGAAGGAAAAGATAAAAACAAGGTTTTAAGAAGAAACGTAAAGGGTCCTATAAGAATAGGTGATATTTTAATGTTGAAAGAAACAGTTTTAGAAGCAGCATCACTTAAAGGAGGAAGAAAGAGATGAAATGCAGTTTTTGTGGAGAAGAAATTGTTAAAGGCACAGGAAAAATGGTTGTTCGTAAAGACGGAAAAGTTTTTTATTTCTGCAGCAGTAAATGCGAAAAAAACATGTTAAAACTAAGAAGAAATCCAAACAAAGTAAAGTGGGTTATGAAAAAGAAAAAATAGTGGAAGTATGGAATCCTAAATTTTTTAAATAATGCTTTTTTTATTAATTATTGAGGTTAAAAAAATGTCAGAAAAAATGATTGTGCTTTCAAAAAGACTTAAGAATAGGAGTAGTCAAGCGTTTGAAAAAAAACTAAATAAAGAAATTGGTTGGGCAAATCCCATGATTTTCATTAGCGAGGAAGTTGAAATAATTGTTAATTTAGACAAGGACGAAGACCTTAAAGAAGTTGTTGAGAGAGTTAAGGAAGTTGCTGGCAAGGAATATGAAGTTGAAATTTATGAGCCTTAAAAAACTAAGCCTTGCATTCAATAATAATTTTTATAAATTGTTTCTAAATACTAAGTTTAATCATAAGGGTGTTTAAAATGATTCAAAGAACATTGGTTTTAATAAAACCTGATGGTGTGGAAAGAGGATTAATTGGTGAGATAATTAAAAGATTTGAGCAAAGAGGATTAAAAATTGTGGGAATGAAAATGGTGTGGGTTGATAAAGAATTTGCAAAAAAACATTACTCAGAACACATTGACAAGCCTTTTTTTGAAGAGCTTCTAACAATGATTACTGAAGGACCTGTTGTTGCAATAGCACTTGAAGGTAGGAATGCTATTAAAGTAGTGCGAAAAATTGTGGGAAGCACATTTCCTGAAGAAGCATTACCAGGAACTATTAGAGGTGATTACGCTCATTCCTTAGTTGAGGGCAGGAATTTAGTGCACGCGAGCGCTAATGAAAAAGATGCTGAAAAAGAATTAAGCTTGTGGTTTAAAGAAGATGACTTAAAAGAATATGAACGCAGTGATGAAAAACTAACAATTGGTAAAAGATAAAATTTTTTTTGTTTTTCTTAACCTTTTTAAACTCAAAACTTAATTATTTACTCTAATGAACGGTGGGTTTTATGATGCGCTTTCCAATAATAACAGTGCTCGGGCATGTGGACAGTGGAAAAACAAGTTTATTAGATAAGATTAGAAAGACTTTTGTTGGAAAGCATGAAGCAGAGCACATAACACAACATATTGGCGCGAGTGAAATTCCTATTGAAACAATAAAAAAAATTTGTGGTTCTTTATTTGAATCTTTGAAAACAAAAATTACTATACCAGGGATTCTCACGATCGACACTCCTGGTCACGAAGCATTTACGAGCTTGCGTGAGAGGGGTGGGAGTATTGCAGATATTGCCATTCTCGTCATTGACATTAACTCAGGAGTTCAACCGCAAACAAAGGAAGCAATTGAAATCTTAAAAGCGTTTAAAGTTCCTTTTGTTGTTGCTGCAAACAAAATTGATATGGTGCCTTTTTGGAATGCTACTAAAAAAACTTCTTTTTTAGAAGCATTTAAACTTCAACCTCAAAAAGCAAGAGAAGAATTAAACAATAGGGTTTACAAAATAATGGGGGATTTAAGCAATCTTGGTTTTAGTAGTAACATGTTCAATCACATTAGTAATTATCAAAAAGAAGTTGCAATAGTGCCTGTTAGTGCTGAAACAGGCGAGGGTTTAGCAGAGCTCTTAATGGTTTTAACAGGTCTTACGCAAAAATATCTTGAAGAAAACTTAAAATTGAATGTAGAAGGCAATGGAAAAGGAAGTGTTCTTGAAATTAAAAACACAATCGGTCTTGGCAAAACAATTGATGTCATACTTTATGATGGAATGATTGAAGTTGGAGATTATTTAATTCTTGTGGGAAAAGAAGGATTAATAAAAACAAGAATAAAAGCATTACTCAAGCCAGCACCATTAGAAGAATTAAGAGAAAAAAAAACAAAATTCAAGAGAGTGAAAAAAGTCACTGCTGCAGCTGGAATAAAAATTGTTGCTCCTGATTTAGAAAATGTTCTTCCAGGAATGCCTTTTGAAGCAACAAATGAAAAAAAACAAATTGAGAAAATAGAAGAACAATTGAACAAAAATTTAGCAAGAATTAAATTTCAAACAGGAGGATTGGGTATAACAATTAAAGCAGACACATTAGGGAGTTTAGAAGCATTTATTAAACTCCTTAAAGACAAGAATATATCAGTAAGCAAAGCGGATATAGGTGACATAAACAAAAATGATATAATACATGCTAAAACAATTAAAGAAAAAGACGAGTTTTTAGGAGTTATTTTTGCATTTAATGTTAAAATTGAAAAAGCAATGGAAGAATTTGCTTCTCAAGAAAAAATCAAGATAATAAAAGGTAATGTAATTTATAGATTGATTGAGGAATATGAAAGATGGAGAGAAGAAATAATTTTTGAAAGAAAAGAAAGTGAATTAAAAAAAGTTGTTTTACCTGTTAAAATAAGGATTCTTCCTGGATTCTTATTTAGGCAATCAAAACCATGCATAATCGGAATTGAAGTGCTTGAAGGAAATTTAAAAACAGGTTATGAATTAATAAATGAGAATAATGAATGCATTGGAAAGGTTTTAAACATACAAGAAAATGGCAAAGCAATTAAAAAAGCACCAAAAGGAAGCAGGGTTGCCTTAAGCATAGATAACGCAATCTTCGGTAAAACAATAAAAGAGGAAGACGTGCTTTATTCAAATATAAGTGAAAAAGATTATGAAACAATTAAAACAAAATTAAAATCAATTTTAAGCGAAGATGAAAAAGAAGTAATGCGTGAAATACTTAAAATAAAACAAAAGAAGAATCCTTTTTGGGGGAACAAGTAAAAAAAATGAAAATAATTATAATTATTAGTTGTGTTTAAACTCTTATGTCTGATCTTCCATTTCACACAAAGATTGTGCGAAAAATAAAAAACATTGAAAACAATAAACTTCTTGAAATTGGATTACTTTTCTTTGTTTTCTTATCACTTATTTCAATTATCATAATTTGTCTTGAGATAAAAACACTTACATAAATGATTTTAACATAAAATCATTCTTATCATATTCATGAAGCAACAAAATTTATAAATAAAATAATTAAGTATCCTTGTTTTATGAATGAATTTAATCATGTTGCAAAGAATCTTCAAGAAAAAAAGAAAATAGTTTTTACTGCTTTATCATGCAAAAACTTTCATCAAAGAATGTTAATTTGCAAGCATGCTTTTGAACAAGGAGTTATTCCTTTAAATCCATTTAATCTTTTTGGATATTATCTTTATGAATTAGTGGACAGGAATTTAATCAGAAATGCGAATAATAATATTCTAAAAAAGTGTGATGAATTATGGGTGTATGGAGAAATCAGTGATGGTGTTCTCGCTGAAATCCACATGTTCAAGAAAACAGGAAAACCAATTAAATTTTTTGATATTTCTAATTTACCAAAAGAAGTTAAAGAAATTTCAAAAGAGGAATTATTATTTGAAAAAAAATTAGAAAAATATAAAAACACAATTTAATAAAAAAATCCGTAAATTGAATTCACAAAAAAAACTATTTCAACAATTCAATATTTTAATAAGAAAATGTTTTTAAATAATTAAAAGTTCTAAAATGTAATTAAGCATGAATTAATTGCCGGGGTGGCGGAGTGGTCTAACGCGGCAGCCTGCTAAGCTGTTCTCCTTATGGAGGCGCGAGTTCGAATCTCGTCCCCGGCGCTTTTTTTCTTGTTAATCACTCATGCACAATTATAAGAGAAGAGTGCAGATGTCAAAAAAAAGGCATTAAAAAACTCCTCTTTTTTATTATTAGCAGGTAGTGTGCAATAATATTGAAACTTTTTTATTTTTTGACAGAAGTTTATTGAACATTATTACTGCTTCAGCTGTATTCATCACAATAACTTTTTCAAATCCCTGAAAATCAAACCCAGGATTTAATTTATCCATCCATCCTCTTGCAATTACAAGAACTTCCGGCTTTTTTCTTTTTATTTCACTTATTTCCTCTGGATAAATCCTGTGTCCTGTATCCTTGATTTTTCTCTCAATCACACTTCCATCCCAAAAAATTATTCTGTCCCCTAAATATGTTTTGCCATTGAATTTAAACATAAGCCAGCTTGCCCACTCAATCATCAATTTCCACCTTTATCACAACATCTTTTCCTTTTTCAAAACCATCAGGAATATTTTCAAAAAACAGACTAAAAATCCCGTTTCTAACCTTAAAATCATGTTTCCCCATGTCAAGGTTGATTATTGCCATCTCGTTTTTTTCAGTTATGAGTTCTTCTGGTGTTTTTGAAGGTATTTCAATCACAACCCAACCGCCGTTTATTTTTTTATTCCCTTTAACATAGAAAGGAAATATTTTCACTATTTTTCCTTTTATTTCCATAATTTTTAGTAAGAATATATTAATTAAAATTCCTTTCTTTAAGAAAAAGGAACCAGAACCTTAATATTTCCAAACATCCAAAAAAAAATATTACAAAAAAACTTCTTTGTAAACAATTAAAGTGTTGCGGTGAGAGTGGTTAATAAGATTCTAGAACCCCTTAGCGCTTTCTAATAACAAAATATTTTTGAATGATAAAACTTAAAAGTAGTAAATTTCAGTAATAATTTGAGGGGATTAATTTGAGTTTAATTAGTAATAATAATGAAATTTATCTTTTTGGGATAGGCGGGAAGGGTAAAAAGTATAAAACAGCAGAGCAAGATTATGAAGAACATGATAAAAGAAAAACATTGAAAGTATTAGAGCTTTCAAAACAAATACTTAGTTTAGTTAATAATAGAGGAAAATATTATCTTAAAGAAATAGATGTAGATAACATGGTTTCAACAGAAGTGCGTATTTTTAAAGAAAAAATGTATGTTGTTTCAATCAAAAAAAATAACGAGGAAAATAAATTTGAAATCAAAAAACCAAGTGAGCTTGTTCTAATATTAGAAGAAGCTTTTTCTGAAACAAGACTTCTTAATGAACAAAAAAGATTGAAAAACGGGGGGAAAACTTATGCTGTCTTATGAACTTGATTTAATTCCTTCAAAAACAAAAAAATTAAGTCAAACTGCAACAATTTATTACACAGAATTAGGATTAAGAAAATGGTTTAATGGTCTTGCTAATGCCATAATCACAAAATTAATGGAAGAAAAAGAAATACCAGTTTACAGAGAAGTTGATATGGATGATGGAAAAGTAAAAGAAATTGAAATAAAGATAAAAAACCCATTTAATTATTTTCTTCGTATTGAGAATTTTGAATATAATAATGGAGAGAAAAAATCTGTAAAAAAAGCAATAAATGAATTAAACCTTGTTGATATTTTAAAAAAATTAACTGTTGAATTAAGAGAATGCAATCCTTTTGTCTTAGAAAATTACTTGAAACTAAAAATAGGCATAAAGGATAAAAGAGATTTGGGAAGAATTCGTCCCATGGTATATTATAATCGAGCTGGAAGTGTAATCATAGATTTCAATCATTCAAATATTATTTAAAGCTTTTTTGTAAGTAAATGCTCGCAGCAAATAAAAAAAGCAATAACACTTGATAGTTTTTAATCCCAGGAGTTATTTGAACTGAAAAAACATTATTATTGCTTATTGCTCTAACTTCTGATTCTAATAAAATGTGTTTGTCTTCACTTATTGCAGAATCAAGTTCTGAGTTTTCATTCCTAAAATAAACGTGTATTGTATCCTGCCCTAATCTTGTTGGAATTAAATCAATAAACCCTGTTTTATTATTAAATGGAGGAACAATAATGGAATAAGTTGTTTTTCCATTTGAACTAAACCTTACAGGATTCTTGTTTGAACTTAAGTATAATGTGTATTCTTGCTCTCCATTGCTTGGATTTTCAACAATATACTCGTATGCATTCATGCCAGTGTCTCCAAGTCCAAAAACTTGGGAATTTGGTAATACAAACAAAGAAGTTTTCTCAGTTTTTATCCATTGCGTTTCAGTATCATTTAGTTCAGACTTATTGCAACTCACAGTATAATTATGCATTCCTGCAAGAGGAGTGGTGTATTCTATCTCAGCATAACCATTATCATCGCTTGTGGATTCCCCAACTAACTCGTCGTCTTTATAAAAAAAGATTGAAAAATCACTTACATCTCCTGAAGGAATCCTGTTCACAGTAAATTTAGCAGTGTCTTCCACACCTTGTATTGTATTATTTTTTACGTTCAAAGAACAAAACAAACCACTTACACTAAACAAGGTTTCACTAAGCGCTCCAAAAAGAGCATTATTTACTGTTCTTGCATAAACAGTGTATATTCCTGCATCAACTTTTGTAAGATTAATGTTGCAAACATAAGTTGTTGTATTCAAAGAATAACAATCTCCGCCAACACTTGTAGTGAGATTATCATAAAACAAGTCGCCTGCGCTTGAATTAATCCTCAGTTCTATAAATCTTAAATTATTTTTATCAACAATATCACTTGCATTAATTTGAATTTGAACATCTCCTTTTTCTTCTATTGGTTGTGGTGTTAAAACTTTGGCATTAACAAAAACACTTGTACTAAAATTTTCATAAAGTATTTGCGTGTCAGTATCTAAAACATCAAAATCATCATCATTAGCAACACAATAAATTGTGTGATAATCAGCATCTTCAATATTATTAATAGTTAATACGTGCGTGCCATTCGTAACACCAGAAAGAACTGCATAATTTCCGTGAACAGAACTACTGCCTTCTATTTTACTACACCCCCCACTATTATCAGCATTTTCTGGATCACAATCAAGATAACATTCTATTGTGTGCTTTCTCGTTGTATTACCTGTGCAATACTCTGTTCTAACATTAAGATTAACACTATCTGATGAGCCTTGCACCCAAAAGTCAGAAGCTGGGCTAATGATTAAGTCATCCACAGTAACATTTGCTTTAGTAGCGTTTTGCGCTCCTGCTTTTAATCCTGTTCCATTCAACTCATAAAATTGCGGATTTGAATTTAACATATTATATAATCTCCATAAACCACACTTATTATTAATAGATTGATTTGCTCTTGCTATTAATCCAACATTTGTTGCACTTGAATAAATTGCTGTTTCTTGATTGTTAGAAAACTCACAATTAGCATCATAACACGCCATTTTAAGATAGGGTTGAAAAAATCCAACTTTTGTCATTAAAGAAGTGTTCAAAGAGAAAGTATCATTTATATCAATGTATTTATTTGTTCTGTCTGAACCATTCTGATAAATTCTCGGATAATTGTTTTCATTCGTTACATTTATTGTTGGCAAACAAGAAAGATTGTGCGTGTCATTCCAGCACATGCTTGCAGTGTCAGTTAAAGAATAACTGCCTAAAGTTGCATTAGCGCATAAATGCCATAAATAAGTTGAATTGCAAGTCATGCATTTTGAACCAACATCAAGTTTAATACATGCAGTGCCTTCTTCACAATCTGTTGAATAAGTACAATAAACAGAAAAATAAACATCTTCACTTTTTCCAACATTCCCATCATCATCAGTGCAATTAAGATAAACCACATTATAAGCTCCTTGCGGGGTTCCTCTCGTATTCATGTATTCAATATCTTCTGTGTTATTCATGACAGAACCTGAATTTGTTATAAAAGTATTATTTAATACGTATTTGCAATCAAGCAAACTGTCCAAATTATCTGTTACAGTGTAATTAAGGGTTGTGGGTGAAAAATACCAGGAATCATTTAAAGGAGATTTTATAATAATTTGAGGCGGTGTTTTATCATAACCTCTAATAATTTTCTCAGCACTATTATCATCCAAATTTAATTCATCATCTGTTGTACTAACATTAACTCTTATTGTTTGATTTCCGTAAGATGGCGTGAACTCGCAAGCAACTGTTGCACTCCCTACTGCAAGTGTTGTTAAAGAATCATTATAATCTACAAGAATGCCATTTTTTTCGCAAGTAACATTCACATTGTGCGCTGTATCATCACCGTGGTTTGTCACAACAATATTTAATTTTGTTAAAACGCCAGCTTCAGGTTCAGAAACGTTTGTTGTTATCCCACTACTGCTAACATTTAAATCAGGAAGTAATTCTGCTTGAGTGCCTCCATCTAATGTGCTTGCGCTGAAAACATATTCTGCATTCTCTTGTTTGTATGGACAATCACTAATTCCTTTGTTAGTTAAACTTATGTCATCAATATAAAAAAGTTTAAGAGTTGATGTATCCACGTCTGTTGATTTTCCAAAACCAATACTTTCTATAGAGTGAATTGCATCTCCAAGAACTTCATCAAGCATAGCATCTAAATTAAAAGAAGCTGTTCTCCAAGTATTGTCTGCAACAAAATCAGGAATGTCACCTAAATAAGTAGCATCAGGAATAACAGAGTCAGTTCCTTTAACAAAATATTTGCTGCCATTAACTGTAAGAAGTAAATTGAATTTCGAATCTGACGGCACTTTATAAGCAAAATTTATGAATTGTTTGTCATTACTATCAACGGCAGAGGGAAGGTTAACAAAAGCAACAATTTTGTCTTCTCCTAATTTTGATTGAACTTCAAGCCCAAACTTTCCATCATAACTAATAGGAGAAAGTCGTATGCGTGTTAAATTATTCATCCATCCTTCATACCCTCCTTCAAAATCATATATGTAATCAACAATAAAATTAGACCCTTCTCCTTTAAAGAGCACGTTTATGTTATTAATTTTTACATCTCCATCACTTGAAAATTTAAGAGGAATGAGACAATTATTGTCTTCTTGAATGCAATTAGGACAATTGCATGAATTAGTTAGGGTTTGCAGTTCTAATGTAATGTTTTGTATTCCATCAGATGAAAACAAATTAATCCCATCCCCTCCTAAATCAAAAGTTGTTGTGGCTTTTAAGGAAGGATAAATCTTTATTGAGCCAAGCGCAGAATCCGAAACATATATCTTATTATCTGAACTAACAGCAATAGCATAAGGATTGTTAAGATTATTAATACTTGTTAAATAAACTCCATCTTTCCTAAATACTTGAACCTTATTGTTTGCGGGGTCTCCAACAAAAATATTCCCATAACCATCAGTGGATATTGCTTCAGGATGCAGTATGCTGTATTCATTACTTTCAAGTTTAATTGCTTTTATCAAAGAATAAGTTGTATTAAAGATTTTAATTCCTCCATTATCTGAAACAAATAAAAAACCACTTGAATTAACATGAAGATATTTTGGAATGTCAAGACCTGTTATATTAAAAATGCTTGTTCCATTTATCCACAAAACAAAGATTTTGTTAAGCTTATCGTCGGAAACAAATAATCTTCCGTTCTCTTCAACCACATCGAAAGGGTGTGCAAAACCACTTATAGAATTTACTAATACTCCATTTGGGTTTAAAACTAAAACATTTCCATTTGAAGTGCTCGCATTTATGTTTGTAACAAACATCCAATTAGAATCATTAATAAAAAAACCATTTGGATTCACACCATCATCTGATCCTAAATTTATATCATTAATAAAAGTAGTGTTAAGATAGTATTTATGAATTTTTTTATTAGACGCATCTAAACTATATATATAATCTTTTACATCTAAATCAATTATTGAACCAACAGAAGTGGTTGTTGTTAATGTATTCTCTATTAAACTTGGTGTTAAAGAATCTGGATTTTTAAAAGAAGAATAATCTATTAAAGCACTTGTAATTTCAGCCCTTATAGGCATGCGTATAAACTTGTCTTCATTAACACCGTTTATCATTGTTAAATATGCTGTTTTTACGCCATCACTTAAAGAATTTAATGTGGTGTTCACGCGAATATCACAACCAATGCATTTTCCCATATTCCCTGGCATTACTGAAAAAGTATCTATTAGAAAAGATTGGCCGACACTGTCAACAGCACCTTCATTCGCAAATTCAAAAGCAATGACATAACTTGCAAAAGGGTCATTCAAGCCAGCATTAATTATTGAATTCCCTAAATCTAATTCAACATTATGCCAATTATTGTCTCTTTGCACTTCTGAAGAAGCAAGAATTGTTTTATACGTTCCACATCCTGCTCCCATATCATAACAAAACTTGTACAATACATCATTATTTTTTACATAAACCATGAATGAAGTATATGCTGTTGAAGGAATCTTATAAGAAAAAGCAATTCTAGGATAATCGCCTACTGTGAAATGCAATGGTTTTAAAATAGAACAATAATTGTCCTGACAAGAAACATTCATAGAATAAAACCCAGTGTTTGAATCAATCCCAAGAGACAAAGTGTTTGAAATTTTTTGATTCCAATCATTCAAGACTCTTAAGAGAGATTCAAAATCATTAAAGTATAACATGTTTCCTGCGCCTCCTGGCTTAATATTTGATATAAGAAAGTCATCAATAAAAAAAGAAGTATTATTAACAGAATCAATAGCTCCAAAATCAATCTTTTTTACAAATGGATTCAAACCATTATTAACAAGATCTTTATTCAAATTAATTGAAACAACATGCCACGCACCATCATTTATAAAGTTAGGCAATGAATAATTTCCATTTGAACTTGTTCCATTATAAACTAAAACTTCGTTGTCATTAGTTATTATCCTTAAATCAAATTTTGAATTACTATTAACATTATAAGCAAAGGTTAAATAAGGATATTCTCCTGTATTAACATCAAGTTGTTTTTCAATCCATTGATTAGAATCAGTGTATTGAACACTTAAACTCCAATCGCCTGATTTTGAATTAGACGTGTTTGTTTCATAAGAAACCCCGTTTATTCCTGTCCAATTATTTAATTTATACTCAAAATCATCAAACACGTAATGCTTAAAATCATCTCTTGAAGTAGCATACATTTTAAAACTCTCTGGATTAAAATCATCATAATTTGAAAAAGGCAAACATTTCATAATTGTTTTTTTACCTATTTCTGTAGCATTGCTAAGATACGCGCTTTCATTTATTCTTTCAACACTCCATTGAGTGCAATTATTGTTTGTAAAATCAAAGTTTTGGCAATGAAGAAAAACTTGAGGAGTTATTGTAGACGAATTATAAGGTATGTAAAAATCAAACCCATCATAACTCATGTATTCTGGATTAATCATTAACAAATCACTTGTTTGACTTCTGATTGGTTTATACCCATTATATTCATTACTTTTAATGAACCTGATGGGAATTGTTTCTCCTGTTATGTTCACGCCTTTTATTCTTGCTTTTAATAAACCATATTGTGTTGGCACTGTAAGAAAAACATCAACTTTCTCATTTACACTAAAAATGTTGTCAAATGCTTTTACAGAACCGCTAATTGCTCCATACTTCTTTATGGCAGAAGAATCTGTATAACTCGCATTTGGTGTTAAAATAAAAAACCTGGTATTATTTAATTCAGACATATTTGCGTTTGTTATATTAAATCTTGCTCTTAAGCCAACATCATATTTATATTTTTTATGTCTTAAATTGTTTAAGTAATCTCTTGCCCAAACATCAATCCAAACATAACCCCTATCAGTTTTTGACAAATTAATTTCGTGAATGAGATTATCAATTGTAGTGAATGTGTGATTATTAACGCCACCATCAAAGGAATACCATGCATCTTTCAAGCCAACACTCGGATAATCAATTATCGTGAAATTCAGATTATCTTGTTGTGCTACTAAAGAATCATTAGAAAAAATTTCGCCTATGCTTGGGGGTTCACTATCAATAGTTATGTTAAATGGTTCACTATTGCTTCCAACTCGTCCATCAGTCCCTTGCACCCTAACATAAATGCTAAGATTTTCATCATTGCTTCCAACAAGTTCTGCAGTGCAAGTTGCATGCGTTGAATTTATGTTTGTTTGAGTCATTCCAATCCACGTGCCATTTATTGTATACTCACAAGTATTATCAAGAATTCCTACAGCATCACTTACATTTGCAAGCAAGGTAAATGGGCTTGTCGTATAATTCTTTCCTTCACTCTCCTTATAATATATTGGATCAGCATTTATGCTATCAATATTTGTTGAACAAGAACCATCATTATAACAGCATAATTTGAATGATGTTATTCCTGGAATTGAAATATGCGAGTTTTTGAACTGCCCTCCTATGTTCTTGTATAAATCTATAATTTCTGTTTCATTATCATAACAAGTATTTTTTATCTCACAATGCAACCCGCATAATGCAATAAGATTATAATTTGCTAAGTCAGGAGCACTAACATGCGAGTTATTCTGCTTGTAAGTTCCAAGTATTTTATTTCCTGTTGTTGATGTGCCATTTATAACTAATCTCATGCTAAAATAGTCATCGCAACACATTTGATTGTCATAGTACCCGCACATACCTATATGCGAGTTAGTTGTTTTTTTCATACTGAATATGCAGGTTTCGTTTGAATAACAAGAGTTTCTTAGTTCACAATTTAATGGAATGGCATAAGATAATTTCATGGATAAGGGAGCAACAAAAACAACTAAAATTAATGCTAACACTAATAATTTTCTTTTGTTCATCACTCTTTAAAATATAATTTTAAAACTTATATAAATTATTACTAAAACACGCACTATTAATTAGTATTTTTTAATGTTTTTTTAATGAATGTGAATGTATTTTTGACTTATTCTTCTTGCAATATTATTAATCGTGTTTTTTATTGTTTGATAGTATTCTCTCTTGTTTTTTGTGTTTATTGGTTTTATTATTGCAGGCTCGTGTAATTCTTTTAATAATTTCTCCAGGTTTCTTTGTTCTACTGTGTGAAGAATGATTTCATTTAGGATTTTATTTGTTTCTTCTTCAACGTATAAACTCGTTTCTTTTGTTTGCGTGTTTATTGCTTTTGTGAGTTCTTCAGCGATTTCGTAAATCATGTTATCGAATGTTTTAGTATTCATTTTGTTTTTCTCGTCAAGCGCGTATTCTAGGTTTTTTGTTTCACTCGTGAACAAGGTTATTTCTTTTATTATTTCTTCAACTTCTTTTTTCATCCCCTAATTTTTTTATGTTTTCACCTTTATTAATATCTTTTTATTAAAAAAAAAATAATTCTTTTTTTAGAAATCATTCTTTTTTTTATTTTTTTCCATTCATTTTTTGCATATTTTTATTATTAGACAACAACTAATAATTTATCATTTTGTAGTTCTCCATTAGTTGCATGCTGACCAATAAATAATATAGTTTCTTTTAATGTTCCTGTTAAAATAGAAACCTGTCCACTATCATCAATTCAGTTCTGGCATTCTTAAATATGAAGTCATTAGTAGATAATGTTCCACCAACATTTGTTTCAAAAATTAAATGCTCGTTAGCACTATTATATATATGACTATCTGTTGTTTCTGTTCTTACAAATTAATGTAATAATTAGTATTTATGGTGTTGCTGTTTGGTCTTTTCTTTTTTTTTTAATAGTATTGTACGCAACTCCACACGTAAGCGGAAGCAGTGTCAGCTGTCCCATCTGAAGGAGCAGTCCAATAGTGTACAAGCTCAATTCTATATTGTCTGTCGTCTGCGAAATAACCGCTTGGAACAGTAATTGTAAGTAATCCATTAACTGTTTTTGAAGTGCTTGATGAAACAGAAGCAGAAAGAATATTTGATGATGCAATGTTAGTCCAACTTCCTCCATTAGTTATGTATTGAAGATTGGCAGACACTTTAGAATTTGCTGTTCCACTAAAAA
>JAFCGN010000002.1 GCA_017608045.1 Candidatus Parvarchaeota archaeon | reverse complement strand
GGCAACTTACACCTTTCTTACAAGAAAGGGGCAGTCTTACAAGAAAGGGGCAGTAAATCATAGTATTATTATTCATAGTATTATATAACAATATTCAGGCATAACAACAATTATTAAGTTGTTAAACTATCCAAGGATTTCAAGAACTTGTGCTTTAATCTTTGTTTTTCCACCTGTTGATTCTGCTAATTCTTTTCCGCAAACCAAGCACTTTATCTCTTGCGCTGTCTTCCCAAAAATAACTTGCTCATTTTTACATTTTGGACATCTAACCCTAATAAATTTGCTTTTTGTTTGCTTTATCAAATTTTTTGACATTTTTAATCACGCATTTAATGGCTTTGTTTAAACTCAACTTTTTTTGCTCTCCAACCTTTTCCAATTATCTGCTTTTTATTGCATTCAGTGCATTCATAAATAAGTTTAACTTTTTTGCTTGTTTTAACACCATACTTCTTGCCCTTTTGCATTTGAGGTTGTGGGAACCCGCCATAACCCTTTATGTTACTTCTTCTTGAATGTCTTCTTGCACCCACACTAAGCTTCCCCCTTTCTCTGCTTGTCTTCTCTTGAATAACCTTATGTTCTGTGTGTTTTTTGCAATGAGGGCAATACTTCTTGCTTTTTTTTGGAATTCTCATTTTATTATCACTTTTTTATCTTGTTGAAGTATCTCAACTATCTTTTTTGGAAGATCCACTTCTTCACCCTTCTTGAATGGACCATAAACTTTTCCATCATCCCATATAAAGGGTATTACATTATCAATAACTTTTACTTTAATTAAATTGCCTTTTAAAAGTTTTCCCTTATTTTCTTTCAGATTCTTTATTTCAATGTTTGGAAAAAAATCCATGTTTTTTCTAAGAAGATTACTTATTTTTTCATACAAAACCCTTTCCTCTTCAAGCATGGGTTCAAAATCACAAACTTCTGTTTCTGTTCTTACAGAAAGCAAGGCTTGATTAATAATCTTCATTTGCCTCTGATAAAATATTTCTCTTAAAATCCTTACAGCATTTTTGAGTTCTTTTTTTGCTTTTGCAGATATATCTTTTGAAAAAACATTATCCGTGTTCTTTGATTGTTCAATAATTTTTTTCTTCTCAATTAAATACGATTTCACTTTTTCAATAAAATTTGGGACAAGTTTCACTAAAGGTTTTTTTTCTTTTTCTTTCCTGTATAAAAAAACAAGTTGTTCATATGTAATCTCATCTTCCATTTTTACCATCCCTTATTTTTTTAGTTTTTTTAAAACTTCCTGACCTTCTTAAAGTATAACTAACAGGGTTTTTTATTTTTGAACATAAATCATCAGGAACACACACGCCAATATCCTTATAATAACCTTCATTATCACAATTTGGCGGAGGAAATATTTTTTTGTTTTTAAAACTCTGCACTAAAAAATTTTCTTTTAAAGGTGGTTTATTTTTTTTATTCCAATCTCTTATCTTTTTTTCCACCATTTCTTGAGACCACCCGCAAGAACGAAGAAAATTAGTCAAAATAAAAACGCTCCTTTTCCTACCATCAGACAAACCTTCTAAGATTTTTTTTATGCAAGGAGGAAAATAACTTGCTTCAACAGCTCTTTTTGGAGCTTCAAAGGTTTTGTCTTTAACATCAACTATTTCTTCATTTTTCAAAGATTTTTTATACCAGAACCATTCATATGCTTGTTTTAAAAGATAAATTCCCTCTCCTTTTGATTTTTGTTCCAAAAAACCCAATTCCGTATTAACATTCTCTGGTTTTGCCATTTCTATTTCAAATTTAACAGGGTCCTTGCAAGGTTGAGATATAAGCCAAGTTTTTTCATTAAAAACAAAAGGCATTCTAAATAAATGTCGAGAAGACAAAAGCACTGTGTCAATGCCAATAAGAGAATATGGATTAAAGAATTTATCATTGCCTTCAATTTCAACTAATTTGTCAAAACTCAAACCCGTTCTTTTCATAAGGTTTTCAAACCCATCCGAATATTCAAGCAATTTTTTTCTTAATTCTTTTTTTATTAACTCTTTCAAATAACTTGTAATTATAATTGGTGCTTCAGGAAATTTTCTCCTCAAACCATTTTCTTTATTTTTTTTTAAAAACGCTTCCCAAGGAACTGCAATATGAAAACCAGTTCCTCCCGAGAATTTCACAGAATAATTAAAAACATTATGAGCCTTCAATGCTTCTATTAAAACATGAGCAGCAATTCTAGCATATTCAAAGTATTTTGTGTCAATATCCATTATAAAATCCCAACCAATTCTTAAATCAGCCACTTCATCTGGTCTCATATTAGTATCCAAAAGCATTGGGTTCTGCCATATTTCTTGGCTTGCATGAAAACTGCTTACGCCATTTCTCACTAAATTTATAATTTCATTATCATATAATATAATCTGCGGACGCTTACCAAAACCACCATTAGAGTATCTTGGTATAACTTCTCTATGTTCTGCAAGACCTAAAATCTTTTCTCTAATCTTTTTATTAGAGTAATACTTAATAATTTCTGAAGTCCTCATAATTTAAATTAACTCTTATTATTTATTAAAGCATTAATGTAGTAAAAAATAAAAATCTCGTCAGTTTTTCTTGAATAGTGAAAATAAAAAAAGAGATTTTAATTATCTTTATTTTAGGCATATTTATTAGAATCATTCCTCTTTTCCTATACACTACTAACAATTTAATCCATTATGATGATGCAAATAATTTGTTTTTTTCTAAGGTTTTCAATTTTAAACTATTTTATCCCAATGCTCAATCTGAAAAGGGTGCTGAACCCTTATTTTTTTGGTATTTAAAAATTATTCAATTCTTTACACAATCCGTGGTCTTAATTAAATTAACAATTATGTTCATGAGTGTTATAACAAGTATTTATTTTTATAAAATGGCAATAAATCTGTTTAATAAAAAAACAGCATTAACAGGACTCTTTTTATTAACTTTCAATCCAAGTTGGATTTTGATTAACCACCTTTTATGGAGAATAAACCTACAAATTATGTTCATAAGTTTTTGTTTTTATTTTTTAAGCAAATATTTTAAAAAAACAAACAATTTAAAAGATATTATTATCTCTTGTTTTTTTTTATTTCTTAGTATTTTAACATACACATCTTCAATTCCTGTTATAATTACAGTATTTTTTATTTTCTTTTTTCATTATAACAAAAAACCATTCAGAAGAAAATCTTTTTTAATCTACTTTACACTTCTTTTTTTGCTTACAACACCATTCCTATTTCAAAGAATTAAAAATAAAGAACAATTCAGTACTATTACTTTCAATTTAAACCCATCTAAATTTAATATCTTCACAGTTGAAAATAAGGAATTAAATATTTTCAAATTAAAAAACTTATTTGGATTACCTTTAATAAATACAAGTATAATAATAATTAATTTTATTTGCATTTTTTATAATCTTATTATTTTAATTTTAAGCACTTATTTTGCTATTTTGAAAAAAAATAAAATCCTAATCTCTTTCTTAATTATTTTAATCCCTTTTATATTCTTTTTAAATCTAACATTCTACAATACTTTTTCATTACTTTTTATATTACATGCTATTCCCATTAAGATAAGCAAAAAAATATTTTTTTCTTTATTCTCAATTTCTTTATTTAGTGTCTTCTTTTACCACGCTGGTTTTTGGAGATGTTTTGGATTAAAAGAAGCAAGTGATTTTTTAATAGAAAAAAATTATGATAATACTTTCATAGATGAGCAAATGGACACTTTTTTTCTTTTTTATATTGGAGACAAAATAACTTTAACACTTCCAAATTATCCTAATAAAGGATATAACACAATATTTATTATAAAGAATGGTAAACAAGCAATTCCTTATCCTTTAAATAAAGGCAAATGTTGGAGTTATGTGAGTTGGGCAAATGGTTTGCCTGATAATGTTTTGTCAAGTTTTAATGAATTCAATTTAGTAAAAACAATTTATTATAATAATATACCAATTATTCGTATTCACGAGTTTTGTGCTTAAATTTCTTTTTTTATGCAATACAATTTTTGAAATAAGTTTATGCCTTCTTCTCCAACACTAATAAAAGTATAATTCGTGTTATACCAATAATACTCTGTTATTAACTTGCTTCCTGTTGAAATCATGCAATTATATGTTTTTTGGTCTCTGCATAACGTATCTTCTTTGCAATAAACGCTTTCATTTTTCTCACTTAAACGTTTTTTTTCTTTAATAAGAGTTTCATAATACTCTCTTGTTAAACTCATGTTATTACACATGATTATTTCTAATTTTTCTTCATCCCCCTCTAAAGCGTATATTTCACAATCATTTTTGCTTGAAACAGTGGAAGTATTAAAAACATCTGAATTAGTTATAAAGTAATTTGTTAAAAAATCAGGAGTTCTGTATGTCAGATTTTCATAGCGTGTTAAGTTTAAAGGTGGGTTAAAAAAAGTGTTAATTGCAGGAAACAAATAATTTATTGCAATATAAGTGCCACTTGTTAAAATAAAAATCACAATTAATGTTCTGTAAACAGAAACAAAAGAATACTTTTTCTTCTTTAATTTGCCAACATATTTCTTGATTTTATCAAGTTCTTTTTTTGTAGCAGTTATGAATAAAGAATACCCTCCATCCACATCCTCCACATCAAGAACTAAAGTTTTTTCATCATGATCATCAATGTTAACAACACTTTTTAAAAAAACAGGAAGCCATTCACTTCCGTAAGAAAGGTAAATATAATTTTTAGTTATTCTAATTGTGCCAACAATCCATTTTTTTATTTTTGTAGAATAATATTGGATTTTATTGGACTGAAACAAAATTTTTTCAGGCATAAATAAAAATAATATTTATAAATTATTAAAGTTTTGTTAAGGTTTTGATTTTTAATTTTTTTTCTTTTTTTACTTCTTCTCGCTTCTTTCGCGGTGCCCAAAGTGGTTTTTTATAAAAGAATGAAATGCCTAAACTAAAAAGCAAAAATGAGAATGCAAGAAGAACATCAAAAGCAGACTCATTGCTTGAAAAGATTCTCAAAGCACTTGCCACCATCACAACAGCGCCTGAAATGAAAATAAAGATTTTTCCAAGAGTGAATCTTGGGAATTTTTTAATTGAACTCAAAATTGTGGCCATTAAAAGTAAACCGCATACAAACAAAATCATATTGGATGCGATTTGAGTGCTATACAAAAATTCTTCCATACTAAACTTAACACATTTTGCATATATAAACAATAAGCATTAATTTGTGCGTAAAACATAAAAGCAAATAATTCTAATAAATAATTGATGTTTAAAAAAGTGCTGAGTATAGAAAAAATAGAAAAAGAATTTAAAACAGAACGAATGAGAGACCAATACATTTTCTATGATTTGAATGTACGGACAGGAGATCCTGAAGAATTAAGAAGCTTTACAGCAGAAATCATGCAAGAAGAAGGATTTAATCCAGTAATTAATGAATTAATTAAATTTGAAGATGAAGAAATGGAAGACATACTAAGAGGAGGAAGGTTGAAGCCAATAAAAAACATTCTTAAAGGCAAAAAAGAATTTGTAGCTGGAGAAAAATACAAATTTATGTGGAAATTCTTTGCGTTTCTTGGAGTTATATCGCTTCTGCTTTATTTTATCACAGGCTTTTTTTCTTTGCAATTTAATAAAACAGCACTTTTAATTATAACAGGAATCTTCATACCTTTGAGCTTAATCATTTATTCTATAAAAGAAAAAATACTTCTTGAATTATGGATTAAGAATATAGGCATATACAATGTTGAAGATGAAGAATCTGATGTAAGAATAATATTATCTGCTAATGCAAGCAAAAAAATAAAAAAAGCACTTGAAAAACTTGAAGAAGATGCAAGCAATATTTATAATATAATTGCGGGAAAATATGTGCGTAGAAAAACCACTAATTTTAACAGAATGATTAAAAAGAAAAAAGGAGAAACAGCGGTTATGCCTATATTAAAAAATATCCGCGAAATTGAAAAAGAAATTGATAAACTTGATGCACGCTTTGCTAATGGTGAAATCTCTGAAAAAACATACAATGACTTAAGAAAAAGAATTGAACATAAAAAAGACAAATACGAGATTCTTTTAGACTTATTAAATATAAAAGATTAAATATCAGACTTTTTTTAACAAACTTGATTTTTTTGTCCCCTAATTTTTTTCATTCATTTTTTAGATTCTCGTTTTTTACTCTCTTTTTTTTCTTTCTCCTTACCTTTTTTTACAAGTTCTTTCTCTTTACCCTTTGCTTTACTCTCTTTTTTTTCTTTCTCCTTACCTTTTTTTACAAGTTCTTTCTCTTTCTCTTTTGCTTTACCTTTTTTATTCTCTTTTGATTGTTTAACAGGCAATGCAAATAAATTCACATAACAGGAATCCTCCTTCTTTACACAACGCACTTTTATTTTGCTTGGAGGATTTTTACTTCCTCTCTCCCAAATTTTTTCATTCAATTCCTTACCAATCAAAACTTTTTCAACCTTCATATGCCTTTCAACAAACTTTCTTATTGTTTTTATACTTTTTTTAGAACGCTTCCATTTAGGTGTTTTAAGAAATTCCTTTCTTAAAGGAACAACATAAACTCTTTCCATAGACTTCACATTTACTTCTTTCGCCATTCTTTTACACCTTTATTTTATTTCGTCTCCAATGCCTTCTCATATTAGGGTTTAATCTCCACCTATGACTTCTTCTTTTACCAAATTTACGTAAAAAAGCCCAGAAAGGTCCGGGTCTTGATTCCTTCTTGGCTTTTGTCAATTTAACTTTTTTTGCTTTATCCCTATTTGTTGCCATATTACCCCTCATTAGATAAATAAATACTTCTTGCAATTTTATCTAAAAAACTTCTCCCTTTTGGAGTTATCCTTCTTCCATGTCTTCTTGTATGTGTCACTTTTTTTACAAACCCTGCTTTCTCTAATTGTTGAAGACACTCTCTAATAATACTTCCACTGCCTTTATAGAATTTTTCACTCTTAACTCCTTTATTTTTCTTTCCGCCGTATTTTGTTCTTAATCTCTCAACACCAATAGGCCCATGAACGTAAACACTCCTTAAGATAGCAGCACACCTAACAAACCACCAATTCTTTTGATAAGGCGTCCTCTCCCTATTTGCACCTGTTTTAACAAAAAGTGCCCACTCCGGCATCTTAAATTCTTCTTTTTTTTCAAGTTCTTTTGCAACAGAGTGTATTAATTTATTTGGATTAACATCATATACTGTGGTCATTGTTCTTCACTTCTTTTTTCAACATTAGATTTCCTTTTAAAGTTTTTGCTTCAATATAAATCTTTCTTATATTCCTTTTTAATAACATTATCATAACTTACAAATTAAACAAACAAAATAAATTTAAATTTTTCACTCCAAAAAAATCTTTTTTTATCCCCCACTAGTTGTTTTTTTTATTAACATAAATTTTTCTTGTAAAATTGCAATCTTTGCAAGTAAGATTAACAAAATTTTTCTTTTTCCTAATTGTAGCGTTTTTTCCTACTTTAAGATAATGATGACATTTTTTACAATAATTAAAAACATATTTTTTTGGCATTTTTTCTTGAACCTTCATCAGTATTTTTCTTGCAATCCTAACATACCTGTTGCTCCTTTCAGGATGTTCATCAAATTCCTTTTCTGCTAAATCAAAAAGAATTTCAATCCTTTCTTTTGCTATTTCTTTAATCTTTTTTGAAATCATTTGCTAAAAAATAAAACTTTTTTTAATATAAAAGATTGCTTTTTTGATTTCCATTAATTAAAAAGTTTTTATTAATAATTACTCATTCTTACTTTTGTTTAATTTATAAGATTCAAATAAAATATAAGTTACCCCCATTATCACACCAATTGTCATCCAATGCCTCCACGCATTCCCTGCAAGAACAGGCGTCATTCGATTAAACATCACAAAAAGGTTTCCGCTTGTTACTCCAACACCCCACGCAATTATTATTCCTGTTAAAGCAATTCTTTCTGAAATCTCTCTCGTATTCTTTTTTTGTTTTTTTCCTGTTTTAACACTAAGCCAACCTGAGAGTTTTACTAAACAAAGCACACCTAACAAGGTTAAGGGAATGAAAATAAAATAAAAAAAAGGGCTTATTTCATGAACAAGGTATGCTCCTAAAGGAAATGCTTCTCTGAGATTAAACACGACAACTGCAGTATAAGAAAAAATATTGTCAAATAATACAAATATTAAAAAGATTATCCACAAAACCTTATTATTCAACACATTAATTCTTATTATACTCTTCTTAATATTTTTTTTCTTTAATGATTTTTGAGTTCTGAATTTATGAAAAATAAAGAATTTTTTTAATGATTTAAGAGAAAGTGTTAGCAGTTTATGCCGTTCCCGTTCGAAAACAGTACAGGGCACAACGCTTTAAGGCTTAACTTCTGAGTTCGAAATGAGATCAGGTGTTTCCCTTAAAGCTATGACCGCTAACAGTCTTTTTAATACATGAAACCATATTTAAACTTTTTCCTCAAAATATTACAACGCAATTCTTTTAAAGTCATTTTTGGTTTAAACACTTATGAAATTTAAATGCGTAATTTCATCATGGAAAGAAATAAATGCACTTACAAGAAAACTTGTTAAAAAGATTAAGGAATCTGATTACAAACCGGAATACATTGTTAGTATTGCAAGGAGTGGTACTGTTCTTGGAAGAATGCTTGCCTACCAAATGAGTATAAAGAATTTTGTAAGTATTAAACCCACGCAATGGGGGGTTCCAATGAAAAGAAATACAAGATCATTTATTACAGACACATATAAAGTAGATTTAAAAAATAAAAAAATCCTTCTTGTAGATGACATTGCTGATACAGGAGAATCCTTCATAAGATGCATTGAGTTTTTAAAGAATATGAAAGAACCTCTTGATATAAAAACAGCAAGTCTTCTTAACATAAAAGGAACGAACTTTAAAACAGATTTTTTTGCTGAAGAAAGAGATTGGCAATGGATTATTTTTCCATGGAATTATGATGAAGATATGGCAAATCTTATAGGCAAAATAATAAATGGAGAAAAGATGAGTGCAGAAGAAATAAAAAATGAATTAAGAGAAAAATTTGATTTAGAATTTAAAATGGAAGAAATCAAAGAAATGCTAAAAAAATACAATTTTGTTTAAAATTTTTTCTTAACCATACATTATTTTACCATCTTCTTGTTCTTTTGGAATTGCCTTTGCTTTCTCAATAACATTTCTCAATGTTTCTTCAAATTTTTTTGCTTCTTTTATAAGAGGTTTTGTATCAACATTGAGTTTAAGAACTTTATTTAATTCATTAATAACAGCAGCAGCTGCATAACCATCAGGCAAGTTATTATGAGCTTCGCTCAAATAACAAATATTTTTTACTTTTCTTTCCTTGCTTTCAAGAAGAATGGCGGCACTCACTCCGATTAACACACCATTTCTTAATAACTCTGTTTTTTCTTTAACTTCTTTTTCAAGTTTTTCATTATTGATAACAGCAAAAACTTTTGGTTTTTCAGACATTTCACTTGACTTGCTTCCAACACCATCAAGACAAATAATTTTCTTTGCTTTGTTCAATTTTGACCAACCAACAATAGCACTCGCTATTGAATAAACTAATTTTTGAGGTATGGGTAATTCTGTGCCAATGAGAATAATGCCTTTTTTTTTACACTGAAAAATCCTTATTGGATGTTGAATCTCACCATCAACAAGTAAGGCTATTGGAGGCAATTCATTGGTATCAACATAACCAATTTGTTTTGCATTCATTTTCTTTACAAGATATTGAAGGGCAATACTCCCAACAAGACCTGTTCCTTGAAATCCTGTTAAAACAACAGGGTTTTGAATATTAACTTTTTTTGGATGAACTATTACTTTTAGCATGCTATAATAAAAACACATTGATTATTTAAATATTGAGAAAATGCGTCGGCCGGGATTTGAACCCGGGTCAAAAGCTCTCTTCGTTTTTTCTCACTTGCTTGGAAGGCTTTTATCCTAACCACTAGACGACCGACGCGATTACAAATGTGTTTAAAAATACATTATTAAATATTTTATGTTTCATAAAAAATTATTCAACAAACTATATAAAATTATGCATTTTTAATAAAACCCATGAATAAAGAAGAATTAATAGGATATCATAAAGGTGCTATAGCCACATTAATAAAAGAGAAAGAAGGATTAACTGGTTTAATAAACCTTGTCAATAAATTGCTCAGTGCTCATATTGAAGAATTAAAAAAATTAGGCGTTGATATTACAAAAGAAAAAGATAAACTATAAAACTTACAAAAAAAGTTTAAGATAAGTCAGGAACATAATCTCTTTCAAAAGAATTCTCTTCATACTCTATGCAATCTCTGCAAAGCATTCTTTCCTGATCTCCGCAATTCTTACAAAACTGCCTACCACATCCTTGACATTGAACGGTTTTCCTCTTTTTTTTGCACAATTCACACTTATTTAATACCATACTTTTTTAAAAAGAAGTCCAATAATTTAAAATTTTACTAATTAGGTTTTGTTAATAAATACTTAACAAGTCTGTACCCTTGTTTGTTAAAAACATAATGAGTAAAGTTAAATTTATAAAAACAATAAACATTTTTTTTATCATGAAAAATTTTTCCAATGTGGAAAAAAAAATCAAAAAATTAGAAGATAAAATTAGCAAGTTAGAATCACTGATATATTCTTTGCTAACTCAATTAAATGAAGAGTATGATGAAGATTTAATTGAGTACTCCCTGCCTTCATCAGACATGCCAATATTTATTGAAAACATTTTTAAAGATGAAATTAATCATGAATGAATACTTTATTCAAAGTGATGCTTTATGCCAAAAGGAAAGAGGAAAAGAAAAACAAATTCAAAAGTTAGGTGCAAGAGGAAAAGATTAAGATATTTGAAAAATTTAAGCAAAAAAATTAGAAAACGAGTAAAGAATAAATATTAATTAAGTAATTTCAAAACTTTGCTAAAATTCTCCTTGTTTATGTTATCTTTATAATTTTTTAATACTTTAAAGAAATTTTTTTTATCTCTTTTAAACAAAGTCTTTGTTATTTTATTATGAAAAAAAACATATGTTGCAAACTGGGAAACATTTTTTGGTCTTTTTGATTCATACATTCTCTCAAAATCTAAGAAAGTTATTTTATTATACTTTCCTATAATAATATGCTTTACTGGTTTATGCATTTCAAGTTTATTATACCCGCTTTTATCCAAAATGTAGCAAATTTCAAAACATTTAATAAGAATTCTCTTGATTTTATTTTTGTTCAATAAATTGTTTTCAATAAATGTTGGTAAAAAAACACCTTTTACATAATCATATGCAAGAACTCTTAATTCTTGGTCATATTTGAAGTTTTTTACAACCCACTCATATTTTTTTAATCTTTTTAAATTCTCGTATTCATTTAAACATGCATTTTTTCCAGCTGGAATGTCTTTTTCAACTTTATAACATCTCCCATTTTTTTTTAAAATAATTGAATGCCTCCCAATATCTAAAAACTCTTTTATATTATATTTCATTATTATTTTTTCCGCTCTTTCATTTTGAATTTTGTTTAATACGATTTTCTCTAAAAGTTTTTTATGATTCATAAATTAATTAAAATCAACAAGCTTATATTAAATTTTGTTAAAATGATAAAAGATAAAAAAGAATTGTTGAGTAAAAAAGAAGCACTGCAAGTAATAAATTTGTTAGAAAAAGAATATGGAGAGAAAACAACTTCTTTGAATTACAAAACTGATTGGCAATTGCTTTTTGCAACAATTCTTTCTGCCCAATGCACTGATAAGAAGGTTAATAAAATAACAAGGATATTATTCAAAAAGTATCCTTCTGTAAGAGCAATGGCAAATGCAAACAAGGAAGAGTTAATAAAAATAATCAAGCCAACAGGGTATTACAATTCTAAAGCAAAATACCTTATAGAAAGTTCTAAACTTCTTGTAGAAAAATACAATTCTAAGATTCCGCAAACTATTAAGGAATTAATCAAACTCCCTGGTGTGGGCAGAAAAACAGCAAATATTGTATTAAATTATGCGCATAAAATTCAAGAAGGAATTGCAGTAGACACGCATGTAAAAAGATTAAGTTATTGGATTGGTTTTACCAAAAATAAAAATCCTGAAAAAATAGAAAAAGACTTAATGACTCTTTTTGATAAAACATTCTGGGGTGAAATAAATAGTTTGCTCGTAACTCATGGAAGAAAAATATGCACTGCAAAAAAACCAAAATGCAAAGAATGCATTATTAACAAAATATGTTTGAGTGCGTTTAAGATTGGGTGTTCCAAATGAAAAAAGAAAAGAAAAAATTTATTTATGTCATTCAAGAGCATTTTGCAACACACCATCATTATGATTTAAGATTAGAAAAAGATGGTGTTTTGTGGAGTTGGGCAATACCAAAAGACCCTCCATTAAAACCTGGTATAAAACGTCTTGCAGTAAGAACAGAAAATCATCCAATAGAATATGCTGATTTTGAAGGAGAAATTGAAGAAGGAAAATATGGTGCAGGAAAAGTTAAAATTTGGGATAAAGGCAGTTATGAATTAATTGATGAAAAAAATTATAAGTTAGTAATTAACATTCGCGGGAATAAACTCAAAGGAGTTTATGTTCTTGTCCAATTCGCAGGTGGAAAATCAAGTTCAAAACAAAAAAATTGGCTTTTTTTCAAAAAAAGAATTTCCTAACTCATTTAAATTTAAACAAATTTTTGTTATATCACAAATTTGCACATATAGAAGATTTTATATTTATCTCTTTCATTAATAATGTTTAATGGGGAGAATAACAAAAGCAGATAAAATAGTGCGTTTTATAAGTTTTTTTTCACTAATTTTATTTTTAATAATGACACTAACATTGTTGGAGAATGGCAAAAAAAACTTTGTGCATGCTTTGCTCCCCATTATCTTAGTTTTTTTCCTATTTATAGCCTTCCTTATAAAAACAATTTCCCTTCCTCCAGGATCAAAAAGAATTTTTTCTAAGATAATGCTTTGTGCTTCTTTTTTCCTCTTTATTGGTGAAATAATTAATACAAGCATTTCTATCAGCAAGGATTATTCTTTTGTTTTCAACACTCCTGCTGACTTTTTCTATTTTTTTGCATACGCTTTCTTCTTTGTTAGCATCAATATGCTTCTCAAAAATTATTTTAAACATAATCTTCCAATATTTTTTGCTTGCGTAATTATTTTAACAATATTCGGTTACTACCTTTTATCCCCTATTTTAACCTCGCCTTTGTTTGGCATAAAGGAAAAAATTTTTAATCTATTTTATCTTGTTAGTTCTTTAATTGTAATGCTTCTCTCTTCTTTAATTTTGATTAATAAAAAAACGTTTTTATCATTTTCAGAAAAAATCTTCTTTTTTTTAGCACTTATAAATAATTCTTTATACAATTTTTATTCCTTAGTAATCAATTACAAAGGATTTTACAAAACACCGCCAACAATAACTTCTTTCTTTGCTTTAACTTATCTTTTCCTCATTTTTGGAGCTTCTTTTTTAAAAACTGAAAACAATACTTAAAAAAATTTTAGCTTCTAAAAAACAAGTGTTTTTTTAAATCCTTATTGGATAATGCTTGACTATATGAAACTTCTCGTTTGCGACCTTGAAAACACTTTAATTAAGAATATGAGTATATGGGAAAAAATAAATAAAAATCTTGGAAACATTGATCATGAATTGTATGAAGAGTTTATTAATAATAAAATAACTTATAGCGAGTGGTGTAAGAAACTTAGTTTTTTTCATAATTTTATAAAAAGTAATGAATTTTTTACTGAAATAAGCTTATATGAAATTGCATGGAATAATATGAAACCCTATGAAGGTGCAAAAGAGTTTGTAAAAAAAGCAAAAGAAAAAGGATACACAACACTTCTTATAAGTGGAGGAATTGAAAAACAATCACTGCTTGCTTCTGAAATCTTTGAGTTTGATGAATTCATACCAACAAATAAAATTAAGATAAAAGAAGAATTTAAAATCATTCCATGCAAATTTGGATTTAATAAAGAAAAAGCACTCCATAATTACTGCAAGAATAATTGTATACCTATCAAAAATGTTGTTGGTGTTGGAGATTCAGATAATGACATAAGCATGCTTGAATTTATTGTAAAAAATGGCGGAAAATCTTTTCTCATAAACCCAAGCAAAAGAATATTTTTCAAAAATGGAAAATATTATGTCAAATTAAACGAACACGAAAAGGAAATAAATAAAAATATAACAATTTTAAACAATCTTCCTTTAAAAAATTATAATAAAATTTTATCTCAATTATAAAGACAAACAAAAACTTTTAAAATAACTCATACTTATTGATTTTTTATGTCAAATGAAAGTAAAAAGTGGGTATTTTATACAGAAAAAAGAAACACTCTAATGAATGATGAAGACTTAAAAAGAAGGGGTTTTAGAGTTGAAGCAGCAGAAACACTTGGAATTGAAAAAAAAGGAAGTTATTTTATTATAACAGGAACAGAAAAAGACATAAAAAAAATTGAAATCCTAAAAAAAGAGGCAGAACTTGTAAATAAAGAAGAAACAGAGAGAATACTTGCAAAAATAAAAGAACTTGACGAAAGCGTTGTAAGTGGTGTGGGCAGTCTTTTTGACTAAGTCTTAAATAAAATTAAAAAGTTAGATTGGTTTTTATACTATATCTTCTTCTTCAACAACGATATAGTCTCCAACTGCAATTACTGCATTAAATGGTATTTTGTAATATCCTTCTTTGTCTTTTTCTAAATCAAATGATTTAGCAAATCCAGTAGGTCTGGTTAGCAATAAATAGATTATTTCACCTGTTCTTGTTTCGAAGACAAGGTCTCCCACTTCTCCAAATTTTCTTCCTGACTTGCTGAGAACAGTCTTATTTAACAGTTGTTTTGATGATATTTTGTCAGTCAACATCATAACCTCCTTAACAATATGAATATAATCTTTATGGTAGTATTAATAAATTTATCTATATTTAAGAGTTTATGTGCATTAATTAATAATTCTATAAACTAACTTCTTTTTCTACCAATCCATTCTTCTGTTTTTTTAAGCATAACATAACTAATAATTACAAAAAGGAGAGAAACAATCAATGAAAAAAGCAGATTTTTTTCTTTAAGTGTAAGAAGCAATCCAATGCTTCCAAAAAAAAGAAAAACCCACGCACCACCCATTCTATACAGCATTAAACTCCCATCAGTTGGCGGCCAAGGTATTAAATTATATAAACTAAACAAAATATTAAAAATCATTATTTTTTGAATTAATGCATTTGATGAAAAAAAACTCAACAAAATTGCAAATAACAAAGACAGGCTTATGCTTTTAAATGCAATACTTGCTTTATCTTTCCTCCTAAGCGCCTCAAATTTGTAACCAAGCCTTTCATTTTCTTTTCCTTCAATAATATGGTATCCTGTAAGAAAAAATGGAAATTTACCCCCACTAATTATTGTTATGACAAAACTAAAAAAAATCATATTAGGTCTTAGATGATACGTTGCTTTACAATCTAATTTTTTACTAAACAATTTTATGCCTGTCTCATAAATGGCAAAACTAAATAATACGTAAAAAATAGACACTGCATAATTTACTAAACCTTTCTCTAAAGTTGGCCAATTATTATATGAGTAAAAAAACGCCATAATCAAGATGCTTATTAAAATATTTATTATTTCTTGTTTAGTTATTCCAAACTTTTTAAAAAAAGTTTTAGTGAAACTTTTTTTTGTTTTTTTCTTTTCTATTTTTTCTATTTTTTTATCAGATTTCAACTCAAATAAACCAAAAAACAGCACTAAAACAATTAAAACAAAAATTGTTGAAGAAATAATTTGAGAAGTATCCTCTCCTGAAAAAATTCCTAAAACAACGAGAACAATTAAAAAAAACAAAACCCCTCCTTTCAAAAACAACTCTTTATTTTTCATTTTATCACATTTCTTTGTTTTTAACACCTATTATTTTCAATAATTTCTACATTTTTTACATATGTTATCTCAGGCCATTTGTAAGCTTTTGTAAACATTCCTTCAATTTTAACTTTATCATATAAATTAACTTTATTATTATTCTTATTTAAGAATCTCCACACAATTAAGCTTTTGTTTTTTTCATCACATATAGAAAAGATTTCAAATGTATTCACATACTTAGTAGTATGATATTTTGGTGCACTGCAAACAATGCCTTCAATTGAAACATAAACTTCTTCATTATTTTTTAAAAGATTATCAATAGTTGTTTCTTGATAATAAATTCCTCCATAAAAAGCCAAGGTAATAAAGGTTAAGCAAATTATTGAATAAACAACAAACCTTGTCTTAGTTGGGCCTAAATCCGTTATTGCTTTTTCTATTGTTTTTTTGTTTAGTAATAAAAAGATTGAAAGGAAAATAAAAAAATAATTTAGATTAGGATCACTGCTTGTGCCTAAATTAAAAGAATAATAAGTTTTTAAAGGGAAAAAAAGAGGTATTCCCATTTTTGTAAAAGAATCAAGAATTAAGTGAGAAGAATACCCTATAAAAAAAGAGACTCCCACTCTTTTATTTTTAAAGTTACAAAGAAAAAAAGTTATTATTAAAAGAGGAAGTAATGAGTGCGTAAAACCTCTATGCGTTCCAAATATTGTGTTAAAAAAAGATAAATTTGACAAAACATCAATATCTGGAAGAATAGCAGAAAAAAATCCAACAATAAAATCCAAGCCCAAAATATAAGTTAGTGTTAAACCAACCAATGCATGAGTTATCTCTTGCATCTAAACACCTTTACTAAAATATGAAGTTTAATAATGCATTAAAAAAATGAAAACCATCTGTGCCTGGAAGAGGTATCATATTCAAAATCATTAAAAAAAGATTTATTTTCTTGCTTGCCCAAAAAGAAAGATACCATTTTCCTTTAACTAATTCATATTTTGTAATTATTAAAGAGATTAAAAAAAGCAAACCATTTACTAATGGACCTGCTAATGGAATCAACATACTCCCATATTTTTGTCCTAACAAAGTTCCTGTGCCACCAATACTAACATAAGCAGGAACAAAAAAAATGATGGGAGCATTTGTAAATTTAAGCACAACACCAATAAGTAATCCTAAAAAATATGCGTTAAAAGTTGCATTAAAACCAAGAGCCAAAGCTACAAGTTTATGACCAAACTCGTGAAAAATTATGGCAGGAGAAACAGTTAAAACACTTAAAATAAATTCTTCTTTGCCTGCTGTTCTTAAAGGATAAGTTTCCGTGCCTTTCATTCTAAAAATGTCCATAAAAATATACCCAACAGCCAAGATTGTTATAACTATGTTAATTAATTCAATAAATGAAAGTATCATTTTGTATTAAATAAAAAACCGAGTATTTATTAATTTGTTCATTTTATTTAAAAAATATGAAGTATGTACTTGATTCTTCGTGTTTTATTAATACGAATTCTCTAAATTTTGAAGAATCAGAAACTTATACAACGCCCAGTGTTATCAAAGAATTAAAAGATTTTAAATCTAAAGCACTTTTAAACATAATTAATCCTGAAATCATAAAACCAAAAAAAGAATGCTTAAGAATAGTAAAAGAAAAAGCGAAAAAAACAGGGGATATTAATGTTTTAAGCGAAACAGATATTGAAGTCATAGCTCTTGGTATTGAAATTGAAGGAATTGTTGTAAGCGATGATTTTGATGTGCAAAACATTTGCGAAGAATTAAGAATTGATTGGAGAAGCATTTCAGGAACAAACATTAAGAAATTGTTTAAAAGAGAAAAATATTGTCCTGCTTGTGGAAAGAAATTTAAGAACACATTTGAAGGAAATATCTGTAATATATGCGGACATAAATTAAAATACAGGGTTGTAAAAACAAAAAAATTAAAAACAAAAAAAACATGAGTAGTTATTTCCTTTTTTTGCGGAAAAAGAATATTTTTTTTAATATCTTAAAAACAATCATTAATAAAACAACAATAACTATTGATAAAAATATTCCTCTTATAGATTTGTTTGAATAAATTAAGATAATAAGATTAAGTATTGTGTCAGGAAGTGTAATTCCAAAAAATATGGGATATCTTTTGAATTCATATTTTGTTTCATTATTCTCATTAAAATAACCTATTTCTATAAAGAAAATCTTATCTGTTGAAGTGATGGAGACATTCCTTTCAATATCTGCTTTTGTTTCTAAAAAAATTGTTTTATTAAAAACACTTATCTTTTTAGGCGAAAAGGTTTTAACAATAATAGAAATATTTTGATCAAAATTCCCATAGTTTGAAATGTTTATTGGAACAATTGTATTATTATCTTGTTTCAAAAAATTGCCAACACTCCATGTAATATTTACTCTTGGTTTTATTACATCAAATAGAACAGATGCTGTAGCAGTATTATTAGGATAATCTACATTTGTTCCTTTAAATTTAAGAGTGAAGGAGTAGTCAGTTTCTGCCTTTTTTATTTTAATATCTACATTTTTTTCTCCAGAAATTGGTAAATTAAATGTTGTAGGTTCAGGAGTTACTTCACTTAAAGGAGTAGTTACAAATTCAGGAATTATGTTTAAAGGAACATTTCCTTCATTTTTTAATTTAACAATTTTTGAACCCTCTTGAGAAAAAATAAAAATTGGAGAAGAATCATATTCTGCACTAATCAATGCAGTAGGTTCAATAACAATTTGCTCACTGCTTTTTTGTTCTGAAGAATCTAAAGGAAACACCTTAATATATAATTCATATTTCCCTGCAGGAGTTTTATTTACATTCCATGTAATTGAATCTTTTTTTACTTGAGAATTCATCTTACTTGTAAAAAGAGTGGTATTGTAAGTGCTTGACGAAAGACCAATAGTTATATTCGCAACAGTTGTTCTTGCAAAACTCACATAATAATCAATTTTAACAACATCATTTAATTTAAGAGTATTATTTGAAGGACTTATTGAAAGTGTTGCTGCATTAACAACAGTAAAAATGTTTAAGAGCAATACCATTATAATAAATGCTTTTCTCATTGGTTAAATTTATTATTTCCTAATTTATAAACTATTACCCTCTTTCTTATTATTTTTTACTTTTCTTCAAACTTGCTTTATCCACCATTAAAATTTATAAAGCATTTCTGCTTTTTTCAACCACTATATTTAGCGGAGGCGTAAAAAATGGAAAAAATGATTTATTTTTTTGGTGAAGGAAACCTAAAATTAAAAAATTTGCTTGGTGGAAAAGGTGCTGGTTTAAATGAGATGACTAATTTAGGCATACCTGTTCCGCCTGGTTTTACAATAACAACAGAAGTATGCAAATATTATAATGAACACAATAAAAAATATCCTGAAGGACTAAAAGAAAAAATCCTATTTAATTTAAAAAGACTTGAAGAGAAAATGAACAAAAAATTTGGAGACTTTGAAAATCCCTTATTAATTTCTGTTAGAAGTGGGGCAGCAGTTTCAATGCCTGGAATGATGGACACAGTTTTAAATTTAGGATTAAATGATAAAAGCGTTCAAGGACTTGCCAAAAAAACAAACAATGAAAGGTTTGCTTACGATAGTTATAGAAGGTTCATACAAATGTTTGGAAATGTAGTAATGAAAATAGAACATAAATCTTTTGAAGATATTCTTGAAAAAATAAAAGAAACAAAAGGAGTTAAATACGATGTTGAATTAACAACTGAAGAATTAAAAGAAATAATTAATGAATATAAAAAAGTGGTTTATGAAAAAACAGGAAAAGAATTTCCTCAAAATCCAGAAGAACAACTTTTTTTAGCAATTGATGCTGTTTTTGATTCATGGAATAATGAAAGAGCAATAATTTATAGAAAATTGAATAATATTAAAGGTTTGTTAGGCACTGCAGTAAATATCCAAGCAATGGTTTTCGGAAACACAGGAGAAACGTCTGGAACAGGCGTGTGTTTCACAAGAAACCCTTCAACAGGAAAAAACGAGTTTTACGGAGAATTTCTAATTAATGCGCAAGGAGAAGATGTTGTAGCTGGAATAAGAACTCCAATTGAGATTGAAGAATTAAAAAAAATTATGCCAAAAGTATATGAAGAACTTGTAAAAATAGGAAAAAAACTTGAAAACCATTATAAAGACATGCTTGACATTGAATTTACAATTGAGAATAAAAAACTATACATACTTCAATCAAGAGTAGGTAAAAGAACAGCAAAGGCATCAATAAAAATTGCAGTAGACATGGAGAAAGAAGGACTAATTGATAAGGAAACTGCACTTTTAAAAATAAATCCAAAACAAATAAACCAACTACTTCACAAACAGCTTGATGATCTTGCAAAACAAAAGGCAAAAAAATTAACAAAAGGACTTCCAGCATCACCTGGAGCAGCAGTAGGTGAAGTTGTTTTTTCTGCCCAAGATGCTGAAGAAAAATCAAAACAAGGTAAAAAAGTTATTTTAGTGCGATTAGAAACCTCGCCTGAAGACATAAAAGGAATGGCTGTCTCAGAAGGAGTATTAACAGCAAGAGGCGGGATGACATCTCACGCAGCAGTAGTTGCAAGAGGCATGGGTAAATGTTGCATAACAGGTGCAGGGGAAATTGTTTTTGATGAAAAAAACAAATCTTTCCTTGTTGGTTCAACACTTGTTAAAGAAGGAGATATTATTTCTCTTGATGGAAACACAGGAGAAGTTTTTATTGGAGCACTCCCTCTTGTTGAACCTGAACTTTCAGAAGAGTTTAAAAAAATATTGCTATGGTCAGATGAATTCAGAAAATTAAAGGTATTAACAAATGCAGACACGCCGCATGATGCACGAATTGCAAAAGAATTTGGTGCAGAAGGCATTGGACTTTGCAGAACAGAACACATGTTTTTTCAAGGAGACAGGATTGTTGCAGTAAGAGAAATGATTTTATCAGACACAAGAGAAGAAAGGGAAAAAGCACTTAAAAAATTGCTTCCTATGCAAAAAGGAGACTTCATTGGATTATTTAAAGTAATGGAAGAACTTCCTGTTACTATAAGACTGCTTGACCCTCCTTTGCATGAATTTTTACCTCAAACAATGGAAGAAATTCAAGAAGTATCTGAAAGCATGAGTGTTTCTCCTCAAAAGCTTCTTGAAAAAATAGAACAACTAAAAGAAATAAATCCAATGCTTGGACACAGAGGATGCAGATTAGCAATAACTTTTCCAGAAATTTATGAAATGCAAACACAAGCAATTATTGAAGCTGCATGCGAATTAAAACAACAAGGACTTAATATAGAACCAGAAATCATGATACCTCTTGTTTCTTCAAAAGAAGAATTAAGAATTGTAAAAAAGATTGTAGAAAACAAAGCAAAAGAAATTATTAAGAAATATAACATAAATTTAAAATATAAAATTGGGACCATGATTGAACTTCCAAGAGCTGCTCTGACTGCTGATGAAATTGCACAAGAAGCAGAGTTTTTTAGTTTTGGCACAAACGACCTAACACAAACAACTTTTGGATTTTCAAGAGACGATGTTGGTAAATTCATACCAGAATATCTTGAAAAAGACATTTTTGAATATGACCCATTTCAAGTCTTAGACAGAAAAGGCGTTGGAAAATTAGTCAAAATAGGATTAGAACTTGGAAGAAAAACAAGAAAAAACCTAAAAATTGGCATTTGCGGAGAACATGGAGGCGAACCAAAAAGCATTGAGTTCTGCCACAAAATCGGACTTGACTATGTGTCATGCAGTCCTTATAGAGTTCCAATAGCAAGAATCAGTGCAGCGCAGGCAAACATAAAGAACAAAGCTTAATCGCTTTGTTCAAAAAAACCCGTTGTAGTAAAATATTTATACTACTTTATAGTGATTGCCTTATATGTTAGGACAAAGGTTTGATATTGAAAAAAAAGAAAATCATTGCTTCAGAGGATGTAACATAAGCTCCCTTTATGCCTGTTATGAATATGATTTAAACAAGATAAATGGAATAAGAGAAAAATTAGGTTTAGAAAAATTAAGTAAAACTGAATTAGAAATAATCAAAGAGTATCATTCAAAAATAAACGCTCAAAGAGGTTCTAATAAACAAGGTTATGCTTCACTGCAAGGTACAACATATTTTTCAAAAAATAAAGAAACTGCATTAGAATTTGCAAAAGATGAACGAAATACACCTTATAAAGGACTTGAACCCATAATCATTTCTTGCGATACAGGAATTCAAGCATTTGGGTATTCTAAAAAATTAGGACTCCAAATAGGGTTTAAAAGAACAAGTAATGAACTCTGGTTAGAAATAACTGGTAAAATTGGATTAGAACATTTGAAAATAGAAACAATACCTGTTGAAACCAAAAACCTTTGTTTAGAATCTTTACTTCAAAACAGAAAAACAAAATTATTAGATGAATATTAATAAAAACTATTCTTCTTTTTTCATTAAACTTGTCACAGCACCTGCAATCTTATTTCTTAATCTTTTACTCCTTATTGTTGCCAGAGTCTCAATCTCTTTTTTATTATGCTCAAAATCTTTGCTTAACCTATTCCTTGCTTTTTCAACAAGTTTTCTTGCAGTGCTTTTAATAAATTTGGTTCTAATCCTTCCCATAAGACTTGATATTACATTATTGTTTTTAAATACTTATCGATTATTCTTTTATTGATTAATCATCTAAAACACTTTCAAGACATTGAGAAAATGTTTTTAAAAGATTTTCTTTGTTTAACCCCTCCTGTCCAAAAAAAGAAAACATTTTAGAATGCCACATTTCAGAAACTTTATCAATATTCACAAACTCCATAATTGATACAATATTTTGCAAACTTCCAAAGATATTACTTACTTCACATTGTTCAAAATCTTTCTTCCCGAATTCACCCAATTTTTCTTTGAGCAAACACTTTGTTGCATTATATTTAGTTTCTTGATTAACGCACATGTGTAAATCCTTGCCAGCAAAAGCATATGCTTCCATCCCTAATTGAAGAATTTTCCTTAATTCATCAACAGTTTTGCAACCATTTATTTTTTCATTTAGATAAAAAACAACAATTTTTTCATTCACTCTTATTAAGTTGCCAACATCCTTGCTATAAGGAATGCTACCATTTTTTCTTTTCCCATTAGATGAAAAATATTCATGAAGCAAATCATAATCTTTTATCATTTTACTACTTTTTAGTAGAAAAATAACATATTTAAACTTTTTGTTTAAAAGTTTTTATTAATTATCATAAACTATTTAATTTATACAATTATACTTTTTATTGAAATGAACCAATGGGACTACTTAATTTTGGGTGGTGCAGGTCTTTTTATTATCTTATTCATAATGATGCCTGGAGTAAGATACATTGTTCTTGCTTTAATATTCCTTCTCATACTTTATGTTTTTTTTAAAATTTTTATTAAGGAATACAATGACTATGAAAGAGGAATCATATTCAGAATGGGCAAGTTTAACAGAATTGTTGGTCCTGGCTGGGCTATTATAGTGCCTTTTTTTGAAAAAGAGTTTAAAAGATTGGATGTAAGAACTCATATGTTAAACCTTCTTGTTCCAAACGCATTCACAAAGGATGATTTGCGATTAAATATTGATGGAATTGCATATTATAATATACGCAATCCTGACAAAGCAGTTCTTAAAATTGATAATTATGTTGAAGCACTCAAAAACGCACTTATTGGTGAAACAAGAAATATAATTGGCAGTATGAGAATGAGAGAACTTTTTTCAGATTTACCTAAATTAAACGATTTGCTTCAAAACGCTATAAGAAGACAAACATGGAATTGGGGCATAGATGTGCCAAAAATACAATTAAGAGGAGTAATGCCTGATTCTGAAATCATTGAAGCAATGCAACAAAAAGAAATTACTGCTCAACAACTTCAAGCGCAAAGATTTGCTGCAGAAGCAAAAAAAATAATGATTGAAGCTGTAGGCGAAGCAGCAGAGAATCTTAGTGACAGAGCATTAATGTTTTACTACTTAAAGGCACTTGAAGAAATGGGTAAAGGAAGTGGAACAAAACTTGTGTTCCCAATGAAGTTCTTTGATGTTCTTGATAACTTAGGCTCTCAAATGTCATCTGAATTAAGAAATGCTGGCATAAAAATGAATGAAAATGCAATAATTGAGAATATCAAAAAAATTCTTTCTAAAGAAAAGTAGTTTTGCAAGTAATAAGTTAAAAAAAATAATAACAAAGTTAATTAATGTGCTGCATTTTGTTAATTCATGATGCTTAAATTAAAAGAGGATAACGGGCTTTTTCTTAAATTTAAGAATAAGATAATTTCTTTTGACAGCATACACCAAAATAGCACTTATGCTTTTGTGAGCCATGCTCACTCAGACCATGTTATTAAAAAAAAGACAGATATCCCCATACTCTCAAGCAAAGAAACAGTTAAGTTAATAAATTCAAGAACAAATAAATCACCAAATAAATACATTGAAAGTTTAGAAAATGCAAAACTCCTTAATGCTGGACATGTTCTTGGAAGCAAATCATTATTGCTTGAAGTTGATGAAAAAAAGATTCTTTACACTGGAGACTTTAATACAAGAGACAGATTATTTCTCAAAGGATTCAAACCTGTTAAAGCAGACATTTTAATTATTGAAACCACTTTTGGCAAACCAAATTATGTTTTTCCTAAATTTAAAGAAGTAAACAAGGAAGCAAGTGATTGGGTGCAAGACCAATTAAAAAAAGGAAAAAATGTTATGGTTATTGGATATGCTTTGGGAAAAGCGCAAATCTTGTGCAAATTATTTGAAAAATTGCCATATCCAATTTTTGTAGATAGTCAGATTATCAAAATAAATAGTGTTTATTCTGATTTCGGCATTGAATTAAGAGGTTTTCCTTCAATTAGAGAAGCTAAAGAAAAAGGATACCTCTCAACACCATCAATAATGGTGGTTCCCCCGCACATGGTAAAATATTATTGGACTCCTGAAACAAAAACTGCTTTTTTTACAGGTTGGGCAAATACAGGATACCCTAATAAAAAAATAATGAATTATGATAAAACATTTTCAATGAGTGACCATGCTGATTATAAAGAATTAATTGAAGTTGTAAAAAAAACAGATCCAGAAATCGTATATACCATGCACGGATTTAATCGTGAATTTGCCAAAGATTTAAAAGACTTAGGTTTTAATGCGAAGCCATTAGTGAATGGTCAAACAAAAATTGAAGATTTTTAAAAATGCACCAACTTTTTACCTTGAAATTTCTTCTATTGTATCTAAGGATTCATTAACCATTTTTTTGAAATCAATTTTTTTTATTTCTTTTGCATATTTTTTTTCATTCACTTTTGTAACAATTCTTTTTGGAAGAAATGGACAAGGAAGAGCATGTTTTATGCTTAACTCGTATGTCCCTATTTTTTTTGCAATATCTATTATTTCTTGTTTATCTAATCCAAGCAAGGGGCGGAGAATTGGTGTTTCAATTCCTTGTGAAATAAACTTCATATTTTTTAAAGTTTGACTCGCAACTTGTCCAAGATTATCTCCAGTAATAATAAAATCATACATATTTTTTTTAGCAAATCCATCAGCAACAATAAGCATTGTCTTCTTACAAAAAACACAAGTAAACTTTGTTTCACATTTTTTTTGAAATTCTAACAACATTTTTTTATGAGATGCAAAAAATATTTTTCCACCTATTTTTTTTGCAAGACTTTTTATTTTTTCTTCTTCATTTCTATTATTTTCAAATACGCGAAAATGAAGAAAATCAACCTTAATTCCTGTTTTTTTAACAAGATAAGCGCTTATAATAGAGTCAATACCCCCGCTTAATAAACAAAGACCTTTCATAAACTGATAAAAATATTAAAAATTTTTAAACTTGTTGTGTTCAAAAAGATTAAAATCATTAATTTACTATTTTTTATTCATGATTGATATTCACGCTCATTTAACTAATGAAAAATTTGAGGGAAAATTAAAAAAACTTAACCAAGAATTGAAAAAATATAAAATAAAAGTTATTTGTGCTGGATTAAATTTTGAAGATAATAATAATGTTCTTAAAATTTGTTCAAAATACGAAACTTTTTTTCCTGCTCTTGGTTTTTATCCAAGCATTGTAGAAAAAGAAGATTGGAAAAATGAACTCAAGAAAGTTATTGAACAAATTAGAAAAAACAATATTGTAGCAATAAGTGAAGTTGGCATTGACTATAAAATCAACAAAAAAAAGGAAGAACAAAAAATTGCTTTTAAGAAAATGATTGAACTTGCTATTGAACTAAAATTGCCATTAATAATGCATTCAAGATGGGCTGTAAAAAGAGTTATTAACATTCTCAGCGAATATCAAAAAGAAATAAAAGAAGAAAAACTAATCCCTATTTTTCATGCTTTCGGCGGAAATGAAAGAGAAGTAATGGAAGCTTGGGAACTCGGATGTTATTTCAGCATACCCACGAGTGTAGAAAAAATACCACAAAAACAAGTTTTAGCAGAGCTTGTTCCAACAAATAAATTATTTTTAGAAACAGATTCACCTTATATGGGTTTAAAAGAGAGAATAAACACTCCTTTAAACATTTTAAGAAGTGTAATAAAAATTGCAGAAATAAAAAGAATCCCTGCTGAAAAATTAATAATAGAAATTGAAAAAAATGAAAAAAAAATTTTTAAAAAAATTTCTTAATACTTAGTAAGGATTTTTGGTTCAAGATAACATATTTTTGAATTCTTTTCAGACTTTGGCGGATTTGGAAGCGCATCTAATAACTCATCAATTGTGTTGTTAGGAGGAATTGGAAAATCATCCAATAATTTTTTAATTCCGCCATCACCTCCATTATTTCCAAAAACCTTAAAAATCTTAACCAAAAGCCTTAATTGGCTTTCATAAAAAAGAGAGCCATGTTCTAATTGTTCTGCACATGTTTCAAAATATTCAACTAATCCTATTCTTGCTTTTTCACTTAAAAACTCCTTATTAAAATTAACAAGATTAATTGCTCTCCTGTATATATCTTTCAAAACAGCATAAGTAATTCCTTTATAAAATTTGCTTGAACCATTCTTATACCTCACTTTAACAAGTTTTTGCACCTTTACCATGTTTATTCACTACTTAAAAGTAGTATTTAAATCTTTTGTTTTTTAAATTAAGATTTTTTTAAACTTTCAAAAAATGTTGTGATAAAAATTCTTCTTCATTTTTCCAAAAATAAATTTCTTTTTCTCCTTTCATGTCTTCTTTTTTTTCATAAAAATAATTAATTTTGTATCCGCTAATAGAATCAAACATATTCAAATAAAAAGGAAGTTTGCTAATGTCTTTACCTACTCTATCAACAAGGCTTTCTTTTTTATTTAAAAAACACAAATTCCCCATAATATGTATTCTCTTAAACCCTTGAGAAAACAAACTATCAATAGTTCTTGCCTGACAAGAATGAAAATAAGCGCCAATACTTACTGCAGTTGTTGTGTTAAAATATTTATTAAAATATTGAAAACTTCCTGATTTTGAAAATGCAATTCTTCCATTGTGTTTAAAAAACAATTTTTTTTCATTTCCAGGAAAAACAAGTTGAAGAATAGAAAACTCATCATATTCTACAAGCTTTTCAATCAAGGGTTTTATCTTTCTTGCAGTTTTTTTATTAATAAAATCTGTGCTTAAATGTGTTATAATTAAAGGTATCATTGTTATTTCGCCAATCTTGATTTTAAAGACCTTAAATTTGTTTCATAAAAAATATTTCTTTCAAAATCAGGAATAAAATTAAACAAAAATTCGCCGTCTAAATAATAATTGCTTCTCTCAAAAATATCTAAATTTTCCTCATGATTAATATCTTTTTTTATTATGTCATCTAATAAAATATAACTTTTATCTAACTTAATATTACATACACTGGCTTTTGTTGGTATAATTACGTTTTTCATTTTTATATGGTTAAAAAGAGAATTAATAGTCTTCTTTTGGCAAAAATTAAAATAACAACCCATTGAAAGAACAACATCATATCCTAACATTTCTTTTGCAGTTTCTTTGTTTAACCCTCCATCTATGGAAGAAATGAAGTCAAATTTCATTTCAAAAAAATCTTCAATACTTTTTCTAACTTTTTTTTCATTTTCACAAGGATGTAGTAAGAAGTATGCTTTTTCAAGAACAAAAGAATTAAGAACCTTTTTTGAATAAGCGAAAACATTCTTTCCATTTGGAAACTCCTTTAAATAAAGCCATTTTGAAGTTAAGTGAGTTATAATTGGAAGTATTTTCATAGAATTTTTCTTTCTAAAACTATTTAAAAGCATTTCCCTCAAAAAAATAATAAGATATATAATTACCTTCTTATTATATATATTTCATTATGCAAGTAGAAATTGTTTTTTTAGGAACAAGCAGCATGTATCCTACAAGGGAAAGAAACCATTCATCTGTGCTCATTCGTTATGAAGGAAATTACAATCTTTTTGACTGTGGTGAAGGAACACAAAGGCAATTAAGAGTTGCTGGTGTAAGCCCTTACAAAATAGAGAACATATTCTTAAGCCATTGGCATGGGGATCATAGTTTAGGGTTGGGAGGCATAATACAATCTCTTAACGCAGCTGATAGAAAACATACTTTGCATATTTGGGGGCCAACAGGAACAAAGAAAAAAGTGCAGAAAATATTAGAAACTTATGATTTTCATAAAAAAATGCCTGTAGAAGCGCATGAAATAACATGTCAAAAAGAGAGAATTATTTATGAAAGCGAAAATTTTTTTGTAAAAGCATTAAGTGTAAAACATAATGTGCCTTGTTTAATTTATAAATTTGAAGAAAAACCAAAAAGAAAAATCAATGTTGGTTATTTAAAAAAATTTGGATTAAAGCAAAATAAAATACTTGGAGAACTGCAAAAAGGAAAGGATATTGTATGGAATGGTAAAAAAATAAGTGCTAAAAAAGCTACAGTATTAGTTCCTGGAAGAAGTGTTGTTTATGCTGTAGATTTCAAGATAGACCAAAGAGTTGTTGATTTCTGCAGTAATTCAACAATCTTGATTTGTGAAAGCACATTTTTGTCTAAAGACAAAGAAAAATTGGGAGAAAGATATCATTTAAGTGCAAAGGAAGCTGCAGATTTAGGTAAAAAAGCAAGAGTTGGAAAACTTGTTTTAACTCATTTCAGCCAAAGATATACTGATATAAAACCTTTAGTTGCAGAAGCAAGAGAGGTTTTTAAGAATACAAGACCTGCAAAAGATTTTTTAAGAATTTTTGTAAAATAAAACAAAGAATTAAATATTTCTCACCATGCTTGCTCCGCATTTAGGGCATTTAATTGTTGAACAAGGAACGCCTCTTTTATGCTTAACCCTATACTCACACTTCGGGCACACACAATATCCTCCTAATTTTTCCTCAAGTATTTTATTTTTAAACACGTATGTGCCTCCTTCTATTTTAATAGCTTTTCCATTAACAAGGGAATCTGCAATTTTTTTTCTTGCAGATAAAAGCACTCTGTGAAAAGTTGGTTGAGATACATCCATCTTTTTTGCTGCCACATCCTGTTTTAAATCAAGCAAATCTGTTAATCTTATTGCCTCAAATTCTTCAAGAGTTAAAACCACTTCTTCTAAATCAAGCATTCTAATTCCTGCTGGCTTAAAATAAGTTATGCTTGGTTGAAAACCTATTTTTCTGCACCTTTTTGGTCTGGGCATTTAATCTCTCACCATGCTTGCTCCGCATTTAGGGCATTTAATTGTTGAACAAGGAACGCCTCTTTTATGCTTAACCCTATACTTACACTTCGGGCACACACAATATCCTCCTGGGCCTTCACCTCTTGCTTTTTCAAATTTTTCCATAAACCTTCCTTTCCTCTGCCATCCAAAACCTTTTCCAAATCCAAAAATTTCTTCAGGTTGATAATAATTTTCTTCAATATCATGACCTTCAACTTGAATTGCCACATACTTCAATTTATCTATCTCTTCCATCAATTTTTTTCTAAGATTATTTGAAATCTTAGTTGCTTCTCCAACACTTATCTTAGCAGGCAGTTTCAGTTTTAAATTTGCTGTATAAATTGAACCTTTTGTTTGCGTTTTTAAATCAGCAAGTTCTATCTTTTTCTTTTTTACAATTTCTTTTATTTTATCTTCAATCTCTTCTCCAGCTGAAACATCTAAAAGAGAGTCTGTTGCTTCTTTGCCAAGTGAAAATGATTCCTTAATTATGAATAAACCAACAAGAAGAGCAAATAATGCATCTGCATATCCCCAAAAAGGATTTAAAAGCAATCCAAAAAAAACAGCAAAAGAAACATAAACATCTACTCTTGAATGAACGCCATCTGTAATTAAACTAATTGAGCCTTCTTTTTTACCAATAGAGATTTTTGCTTTTGACAAAGCCCAATTTACTACTGTTGAAACACCCATTACAATTAAACCAACATATGTTGATTCAAGCTCTGAAACACCCATAAATCTTTTTAGTGCATCATACACAATTCCCACGCCTGTAAAAAACAAAATTATGGTTATTATAAGACCTGACAAAACTTCAAATTTATAATGACCATAAGGGTGTTTTTCATCAACAGGTTTTTTTGCAACTCTTATTCCTAAAATAGTTATTCCTGAAGAAATTACATCCATTCCTGAATGAAGTCCTTCTGCAAGAACAGATGCTGACTTGACAATAATGCCTGCTAATATTTTTAAGAGTGCTAAAAAAAAGGTGGCTATCAAAGATATCCATGCAATTGTTTCTTTTTTCATAATACCATATTTTATTATTAAATCTAAATTTTTAAATATTGAGTTTTAAACAAATTCCATTCTACATGATTTGCGTTTTTTGAATTATTTTTTCAACAATATTCTCAAATATTTTTGAGAAATCAAACTCTTTATAATCTAAAACAAAGGGTTTGCCTTTATCACTTGCTTTTGCAATTTCACATCTTATTGGAATTTTGCCTAAAAAATCTATTTTCATTCTTTTGCATACTTCTTCACTTTTTCCTTTTCCAAAAATATTTATTTCTTTATGGCAATAAGGACAATTAAAACCACTCATGTTTTCAATTAAACCAAGAATTGAAACATTTAATCTTTTTGCAAAATTTATTGATTTCTGCACACTTAAAAGCGCAACTTCTTGCGGTGTAGTAATAATTAAAGCCCCATCAATTTTTTTAATTAATTGTGCTATACTTATTGATTCATCGCCAGTTCCAGGAGGCAAGTCTATAACAAGGTAGTCAAGTTTATCCCACTGAACATCTTGCAAAAATTGCCTGATTAATTTCAATTTTAAAGGCCCTCGCCAGATCACAGGAGACGTTGTTTTTGGAAGCATAAATCCTATTGACATTACTTTAAGATTTTCATTAATGTTTATAGGTGTTATTTTTCCATTTTTTTCATACGCTTTACTATTTTCAATACCCAATAGTTTTGGAATGCTTGGTCCGTGAATATCCGCATCAAGAATTCCAACCTTAAACCCTTTTTTAGACAAGGAAACAGCGAGATTAGTAGCGATTGTGCTTTTTCCAACGCCTCCTTTTCCACTCATTACTATGATTTTATGTTTTATTTCTTTCAAACTTTGTTCTAATTTATTCTCTTCTTGCCAAACAGTTTTATTTCCACTCATTTAGTCCATCCACTTAATTTTTTATTTTACTTTTTTTTATAACACATTTTTCGTTTTGTAATTTCAATAACAAATTCTAAAAATATTATGAATTATTATTTAAAACAACTATTTATAATTATTGTTTTAAATTTAAAAAAAACAGCATCAAGTTTTTAATAGTAGTAGATTTTAGAAATAAATATGAAATATCTTGTGGATTTAGGCAGTGATTTAGAATTAAGTCTTGCAGAGCTCATTACTGTTTACCCTAATTTAGAAATAGAAGTTGTTGGTAAAAACTATGTTATTGCAGAGGCAGAAAATTGGGATTATAAAGAAGCAATTCATAGGTTAGCGGGAACAAGAAGAATTGGAGAACTTATTTTTGAAGGAAAAAATTTTGAAGAATTTAGTTTAAGTGAAAAAATTGATTTCAATAAAGTTCCAAACAAAATTAATTATTCTATAAACAATTTTAACTTGAATAATGAAAATGTTAAAAAATTCAGAAAAAAAGTTCTGAAAGAAATTAAAAACCAAGGAATTAAAGCTTTTTTAAAAAAACCATCTCACAAGAAAGAAAATATTTTATCTCCAAGCGATTTTTACAAAAAAAACGTGGATATTGAATTAAACTTAATAAAATCAAAAAAAATGTGTGTTTTTCTTACAAAATGCGTTTTTAATCATGGAATGTATGAAAAAAGAGATAAAGAAATGCCTGTTAAAAGATATTCTCAAGCAATAAGCATTCGTTTAGCAAGAATTATGATTAACCTTTCTTCAGCAAAAAAAGAAGAAACACTTCTTGACCCGTTTTGTGGTGTTGGGACTATCTTAACAGAAGCGGTTTTAATGGGATTAAAAGTAATTGGCACTGACATAAGTTTTGATTGTGTAAGGGATTCTCGGAAAAATTTGGAACACATAACAAATAAGGATAGGAAAAAATTTAATATTATTAGGAGTGATGCAAAAGCAATTGCTCAAACATTTTATGAAAACAAGTTAAATAAAGTAGCTGCAATTGTGAGCGAGCCTTATATGGGACCATTAATCAAAGAACCGCTCACATTTAAAGAAATAATGGAAATAAAGAAAAAACTTGAATTATTATACAAAGAATTCTTTTTTAGTGCAAATAAAATATTAAAACAGTATGGAAGAATTGTTTTTATAACTCCTGTCTTTATAGCACAAAATAAAAAGAAATTTCACATAGATATGTATTCCATAATTAAAAATATAGATCTTAAAATTGTTAATCCGCTCTTTGGAATAATAAAAAATTTTGAAATGCCTTTTTATTATAAACGCCCTGATCATAAAATTGGAAGAGAAATATGGGTGCTCCAAAAATTCAAATAATTTTTTATTAATAAACTACTCTTTAGTTAATAAAGTAACGTAATCCTCTATTTCAGAAACAAACATACTGCAACCACTAAATTTTAAAGCCCAAAGCATGCCTCTTATTAGTTCTGCTTTTGCATTATTAATTGATTTGCTAATAACTCTTATGTCTTCATCAAAAAATCCTTGTTCGAATGCGAGAGCAATAATCTCTGCACTTCTAACAATATTTATTCCATTCACGAGTTTTTGAAATTCTGCCAAGCTTTTTTCATTAACTTCAACAGGCATGTGAAGTTTTTTTTCAAAATGCTTTTTTAATGTAAATGGTTCTTCAATCAACAATCGCGTTATATACTCATCTGTTGCAATTGTGCTTTGATTGTAATACTTTGCTAATGCCATGACTTCTGCTTCGCCTCTATGAATTAAATGTATATTCCCCTTGCTTGTAGAATAAATTTTGTTAGACCAGAAAAGAATTTCTTGAGTATCTTTTTCAAGAGTTGGTGATTTTAAGATTGTTAGAAAACCTTCATTAAAATACTTCTTTACCTTAAGAGCAGGCCATAAAAACTGCTTGCTTTTAAGAGGTTGTGAATAAATTTCATTATAAACTGATGGAGGAACGCAGAAATTTCTTCCTTGTTGTGCAAATTTTTTAAGAACCGATGCTAAACAATTCATACTCAAAGAAATTATTGTGCAAGAATCCATAACTAAAAAATCATTATCCTTCATTTATCTGCACTCTCCTTCTTATACCTCAATATTTTTCTTAAAAAAGACAATCTTTTAGAAACGCTTTTTCTTTTTGGACTTATAGGAAATCTTTTGCTTCTTGAACCTGCATATGTGCTTAACTCCCATAAACTTATTCCAAGAAGTTCTGCTACCTTGCCTTTACTTATGCCATGTTCAACCATTTTGCTTCCTTTTTTTATTTTCGCACTTCTTAACAAAAGCCCAACATAATTAGAATAATCTTCATCAAGTGTTTCAATTGTCTCAGACAATTGCCTGATTTTTACCAAATAGTTTTCCCAATCTTCTTCTTCTACAAGTGCAATAAGTTCATTTATTATTTTCAAAACATTTGTTTTAAAATCATTCCATTTCTTTCTGTTTTGAATTAATTTTGGTTTTGATAAAATTTTTCCCAAAGCATAAACTGTTACTGAAAGCGTGGTTGTATATTCATCTTGAAGAATTGTTGCAGAATGAATGATATGGTCACTTAAATTTTCAATCTTCCTAAAATTTTCTTGTAAAAGCGCTTCTTTCACTTTTTTAAGAAGCTCAATAATATCCGTTTTTGCAACATAAGCATAAGTCATGTTAATTAAAAGCAAAGTCTTTTTAATAAGATTTGTGGAAATTGCATTTCTTCTGAAACAAGTTTTTACTTAATCCATGCGCAACTCCCATTATAACAACCGCACTTAAACCCTTTTGTAGAAGGATGATTCTCTACAATTTCACAAGTGCTTGCTTTTCCAATCCATTCTTCCTCATTACTTGTGCATATAATATGCCCTCCCCCACAACCAAATTCAATTGCTGAGCAATCACTGTTTTTTAAACAATTCCCATCACTCCAATCAAAAGTGTGTTCAATCTTTAAGTCTTTTTCTAAACTTATGCAACCGCTCAAAAAAACAACTAATGTTATTACGAAAATTAGCATGATTGGTTCAATTTTCTTTACTAAAATTTTTTTCATTTTCTTATTAGAGAACACTAACAAAATAATAAATCTTTTGTCTAAAGACTTATTAACTAATTTTTTTTCTTTAAATTAAAATGGAAACTTATTTTGCTCATGAAAACATTAGAAAAGGTCAAAAAGAATTAATGAATGATGTGAAGGAAACAATATATCAAAACAAGATTTTGTTAGCTCACGCACCAACAGGTATTGGAAAAACTGCAGGAGTTTTAGCACCAATGCTTCAAAGAGCAATAAAAGATGATTTAATTATTTTCTTCTTAACTTCAAGAAACACGCAGCACAAAATTGTTGTGGAAACAATACAAAAACTTAATAAAAAATTGAATGAAAAAAAAATTAAAACAACGAGTTTTGTTGGCAGACAAAAAATGTGTTTAATGACGCCCTCAATCAAGTTAAACTCCCACGATTTCTCAGAATATTGCAAAAATCTCAGGGAAACAGGGCAATGCTCTTATTATAACAATGTGTGGAAAATAAAAAGAAAAACAGGTGAAAACCCTTACAAAGAATTAACAGGAAATGCTAAAATTCTTATAAACAAATTAGAATCCCAAACATATGATGAACTTATTAATCTTGGAAAAAAAGAATTAGTGTGTCCGTATGAAATTGCCTTGCAAGCATGTAAGAACTCTAAAATAATTATTGGAGATTATTATCATATTTTTAGTCCGAGCATTCGTAAAGCAATACTTCACAAAATTGACAAAGAATTAAACCAAATTCTTCTTATTGTAGATGAAGCACATAATTTGCCAGGACGAATAAGAGAATTATTTACATCAAAACTGACAAACTTTATGATAAGAAGGGGGTTAAAAGAAGCAGAAAAATATGAATTCATTGATGCATTAGAAGGCATTAAATCTCTTGAAAAATCATTTGATTTTCTTAAAGAAAAACTTGAAGAATACAATTTAAAAGAATCTAAAGTAAGCGTGAATGGATTTATAGAACTTTTAAACAATAATTTAAAAAAAATAGGGTTGGATTATAAAGAATTTGTAAGCATTCTTGACATTAATTCTGATAAAGTAAAAGAAGAACAAGAAATAAGTTATCTTGGAAGTATTAAAGATTTTCTTGTAGAATGGATGGAAAAGGAGAGAGGTTTTGTTAGATTGTTTAAAATTGAAAAAAGTGATAGAGAACGGCAAATTTTAGCAAAAATAGCTATTGACCCCTCTCTTGTAAGCAAAGAAGTATTTAATGAAATTAATTCAGCAGTATTAATGAGTGGAACATTGCTTCCTTTAAGAATGTATGCGGATTTGCTTGGAATCAGTAATCCTGTAATGAAAAGTTATAAAAACCCTTTTCCTTCGAAAAATCGTTTGAATTTGATTGTGCCCGAAACAACAACAAAATATAATAAAAGAAACAAAAAAATGTTTGAAAAAATAGCAATTTTTTGTGCAAAGTGCATTAACTCCTGCCCTGGGAACACAGTTATATACTTTCCATCTTATGATTTAAGAAACAGGGTTTATGAATTTTTAAAAAATAAAACAGACAAACCATTGCTCTTGGAAGAAAGTGGAATAAGTGCTGAAGAAAAAAAAGCATTGATTTTAGAATTTAAAAGGCATTCAAGAGAAGGAAAATTAAGTGCAGAAGGTTCTGTGCTCCTTGCTTGCATAAGCGGGAGTTTTGGAGAAGGAATTGATTTACCAGGAAAATATATTGAACAAGTTATTATTGTAGGCATTCCTTTAGAAACGCCTGACATAGAGACTAAGGAAAAAATAAATTATTATGATGCAAAATATGGCAAAGGATGGGATTATGGTTATGTATATCCTGCAATGAATAAGGTATTGCAAGCAGCAGGAAGAGTTATTCGCAGTGAGAAAGATAAGGGGGTTATTGTTTTTCTTGATGAAAGATATGCATGGAAAAAGTATAACTCAATAATGCCTGATGATTGGGAAGTAAAAATAACTTATGAACCTTGGAAGGAAATAAAAAAGTTTTTTGAAAACCTTTAAAATAAATTATAATTTCTCAAAATCAAAATAATTCTCTATATCTTCATCAATGCTCTCTTTTTCCTCTCCTTCATTTCCATTTTCTGTCTCAATTTTAGTATCATTACTTCCAATATCTTCTGACAAGTCTTCTGAAGTTATTTCTGAATTATTTTCTGTTTCAATATTCTCTGTTTCATCAATATAAATTCCAGTATTTTCTGTTAAATCAACATAATCTTCATTCATATTTTTTTCTGAATCATTTTCTAAATCAAAATAATTTTCTTCATCAATGACATCCGTTTTGGTTTCTTGCTTTTCAGACAAGTCTTCTGAAACAGGCGAGGTTTCTATCTCAACTTCTTCATAATCTTTAATTTCATCACCAGGTATGTCTTGTATGTTTTTTTCAAGAAGAATTTTCCTCTCTATGCTCGCAACACTCCTCATTACTTTTAAAACAACATCAGGATTCACACTTATGCTATCAATACCTTCTCTTACAAGCATTTCTACGAATTCAGGATACACGCTTGGTGCTTGACCACAAATGCTTACTGTTTTACCTTTGGAGTGTGCTGACTTTATTAATTGTTTTATTGCTTTAATTACAGCAGGATTAAGCTCATTATACATGCCTGTTTTAGCAAGAATAGTTGAATCCCTATCAACACCCAAAACTAACTGCGTTAAATCATTGCTCCCTATACTAAAACCATCGCAATACTTGCTAAATTCTTCAGCAAGCAAAATAACACTCGGCACCTCTGCCATAACATATATTTTAAAATCCTCGCTTCTTTTCAAACCCTTTGATTCAGTTATTTCAATAACTTTTTGAAGCTCTTCAACTGTTCTTACAAACGGGAACATCACATGCAAGTTCTTAAATGATTGTCTTACAATTTTCACTGCTTCTAATTCAAGTTCAAAAACTTTTCTAAATTCCGGGGAAATATACCTTGAACAACCTCTCCAACCAAGCATTGGATTATGTTCTTTTGGCTCATATTTTTCCCCACCCACCATATCCCTATACTCATTTGTCTTAAAATCACTGAATCTTAAAATAACAGGTCTTGGATAAAATGTCTTGCACACTTTTGTTATTCCTTGAACAAGTGCTTGAACAAATTTATTTGTCTCTCCTTTTTCCACTAATTCCAAAGGATGCTCTTTCAATTCACTTGTTATAATGAATTCTTCCCTCATTAATCCTATGCCATCAATAGGTAAATTCTTATATTTTTCAGCCATATCTGGCAATCCAAGATTCATATATATTTTTGTCGCAGTTATTACTTTTTTGTAATTCTCAAAAGATTCTCTAACTTCTTCACGAGTTTCAGGCTCTTCTAATTCCTTTACTTCTTGAAGGGGTTCCTCCACTTTTTTTTCATCAGCAATTGTTTCAGAAACCCTATAAACTTTTCCATTATTTGCATCAACTCTCACATAATCGCCTGTCTTTAAAACCATTGTTGCTTTTGAAGTGCCAACAATGCAAGGCACGCCCATCTCCCTGCTCACAATTGCAGCATGACTTGTAGAACCCCCTTCATCAGTTATAATAGCTTTTGCTTTCTCCATTAATGGAACAAAATCTGGGTCAGTCATTTTTGTAACAAGTATTTCTCCTTGTTTGAAGCTTCTTGATGCCTCATCTAAATCAGTAATAATTCTTACAACCCCGCTTACAACACCAGGGCTGGCTGCTAATCCTTCTAAAACAGGTGTTTCAGTTGTGCTGCTTTCTGAAATTTTGTTGTTTTCTTCTTTTTTTCTTATCGTTGTTATTGGTCTTGATTGAACAATAAAAATTCTTCCATCTTCAATTGCCCACTCTATATCCTGCGGAGAATGATAATGCTCTGATACTTTTCTAACAAGTTTCGCTAAATCAATTATTTCATTATCAGTAAGAACTTGAGATTCTTGTTTTTTTAAAGGAACTTCTGTAATAAGAGATTGACCTGTCATAGGATCTTTAATCATCATTACTTTCTGCTTCATAATTTTCTTGCTCTTTATATTCAGAGTATCATAATCAATAACATAATGATCTGGATTAACTTTCCCACTTACAATCATCTCACCAAGACCCCACACGCTTTCAATAATTATTGTTTTTTCACCAGTATTTGGGTCATGACTAAATGCAACTCCTGACTTAACAGAATCAACCATTTTTTCAACAATAACTGCAATTTTAACTTTCATATGATTAAAGTGATTTTTTTCCCTGTAAAATGTGCTTCTTGCAGTAAATAAGGACGCCCAACACTTCTTCACAGCATCCACAACATTGCTTGTTCCTTTAATGTTCAAAAAAGTTGCTTGTTGTCCTGCAAAACTTGCACTTGGCAAATCTTCTGCTGTTGCTGAAGAACGAATTGCAACAAAGGGCAATTCTTTTGACATATTAAGAAGACCGCCAATATTTTTATTAGCAATAATTTTTGCTTGTTCAGGTCCGCCTGCTGCTAATTCTAAATACGCGTTTTTAATCTCTTGAGCAATTTCATCAGGCATTTTACTATTAATAATTATTTTTTGTATTTGATTGCAGATGTCTGATAATTGTTCTGTGTTATTCACATCAAGTTCAGAAAGAAGTTCTTCAATTTCCTCTTTTGCCCTTGTCTTAATAATGAAATCCCAATAAGCGTCAGCAACAACTACAAATGCATTTGGCACTGGAAATCCATTATTATACATTTCCCCAAGATTCGCGCCTTTCCCTCCTGCTTGAGGTATTGAATTTTTATTTAATTCCTTCAACCACTTAATGTATTTTGACATATGTTTTAAAAAACACTTCCTCATATATTAGGTTTTTTATTATTTGTTTCATTAATTAACTACTAACACAGTCTTGTGCTATAATAATAGTGCAGGGTTTCAATTAATTATTAATAATAAACTTTTATTCAAGTTTTATCGCTTGCTCAGGGCATTGCATTTCACAAGCCCCGCAACCAATGCATTCATCAGGTTTTTTTACAACAACACTCCCATTTTCTTTGCCAAAAACGTTTTGAGGACAAACAAGAATGCACATACCGCAGTTAGTGCATTTTTCCTTATTAATAACAGGTTTGGACATGAAGTTTTTTATAAAAAAGCAATTTTTTAAAGTTTGCTATTAAAAAAAATTATGAATCCTTCTAAATTCATTATTTAAATATTTTTTAAAATTAAAAGAAAGAATTGTTTTAGAAATCTCATTTATTTCTTTTTAGTAACTTTTTTTAATTCCTTTATTAAATCATCTACTGCATCACTAATTTCTTTATTGTTTTTTGCTCCTGTGCACACAATTTTTCCTGTTCCAAAAAGCAAGAAAGTTATATGACTGTCAGGCACTTTATAAACTAAGCCTGGGAATCTTTCAGGATCATACTCTGCTGTTTTGAGTTTAAATGCTAAATCCACGAGATTAAGTTCTTCCCCGAGATTACCGCTTGCCACCATATTCTGTATTGAAATGCTTGGTTTTTTTGTCACTTTTATATTTGCTTTAGCTAATTCTTCAATAATTAATTGCACGCCCTCCCTCACATCTGCTACGCTTTTTGCTCCTGTGCACACAATTTTTCCACTGCTAAAAATTAAAGCAGTTATCCTTTTTCTTGAAAGCCTTAAAACAAGTCCTGGGAATTGTTCCGGATTGTACTCTGTATTATAGAGAGTCATTGCAAGTTTTTCCAAAGGAATGTCAACATAAAGTACAGCACTTGCAACAACATTTTCTATTTTATATTCTTTCGTAAAAGCCATTTTTCATCACTTTTTAATTTATTTAAAAACATTATTTAAATAAATGTCTTTTTTATTGAAAATGCTTTTTCATTTATAAAGATATCCAAAAAGCATAAATTTTTTTAAACTAAAAGAATGAACTACTTTTTTTAATAAAATTTTATTTAACAAACATTATTCTATAATTTTCAGGAGCCGCACTTTTATTTTTTCATCTCTTATTTTATGTTCATACCCTTTGCTATCTTCAAAATCAACAATTCTTAACAAAGTGTTTGTTTTTTCTTCTATTGTTTTGAAAAAGTTTTCAAGCATTGTTCTCATAGAGTTCGTAAGCCCTAACTCAACAACCCCTTTTTTATCTCTTGTTAAATTATTTTCTTTTCTTAAATCCTGTATTCTTCTAATTACTTCTCTAGCAAAACCTTCATTTATTAATTCTTGTGTCATATGCGTATCCAAAAACACAAATCCTTTGCTGAAATTAGAATATGCTATTTCTTTCTCCACTTTTATCTCAAATTTCAAATCATCTGGCACTAAGCTTACTTTCTTCTTTTCAAGAGAAAGTTCAAATTTGCCTTTTTCCAAAATTTCTTTTTGTATTTTCTTTCCATCCATTGTTATAAGTCTTCTTACGATTTCAGCTATGTCCTGCTTAAATCTTGAAAGATTAGCATAATTTACTTTAACACTCACTGAAACGCCTTCTGGATATGATTCAATAAATTCAATTTCTTTTATATTAACTAATTCTTTAATATTTTTTTCATACATTTTAATTAATTCTTTGTTTTCATTATCTGTTAAAATCATTGCTTTCTTCAATGGCCACCTTATACCTTTTCCTGCCTTATCCCTGCAATTAAGAAGCGCGCTCACAACTTCATTGCTTATTACTACTTCTTCTTCTAATTTAGGATTAATTAATTCTTCATCATATGTTGGCCAAGCAAATAATTGAACACTTTCTTCTCTTAAACCAAATTGTTTTTTAAAATTCAAAAATATTTTTTCTGTTATAAAAGGCGTTATTGTGCTAAGCATTTTTATTGTTTCTAAAAGAACCTTAAAGATCACGTATAAAACAGTTTCTTTTTGCTTCTTAGTGCCTTCTGTCAATTTTGTTCTGATTGTCTTTATATAATACCTGCTTAAATTTAAGTACAAATCTTCAATGAACTTTGGCGCATCGTGAATTCTTAAATCCTCATATGCTTCTGTAATTTTTTTTATTGCACTATTTAATTTTGAGAGAATGAACTTTTCCTCTGTATCTAATTCAAGCTTCTTTAATCCTAATTTACTTGGATTTATTTTATAAAGCTTGCAATATCTTAACAAATAATTATGAGTATTCCAGAGAACAAGAAGGTTTCTAAAACCTGCTTTAGTATCTTCCATACTATAATTCACATCTATTCCTGGAAGACAAACACTATTGAAATAATACCTCATTCCATCATTACCTATTTCTTCAATTATTTCTTTTGGACGAACTTGATTGCCAAGAGATTTACTCATTTTTCTTCCAAGCTTGTCATGAACCCATCCTGTCATGTACACGCTTTTGTATGGGAGTTCGTATTTCTTGCTTAAACCTGTTACCCAATTCATAAACATTAATAGACTAAACCACCCCCTTATTTGGTCTTTTGCTTCAAGAATAAAATCTGGAGGGTAAAATTTTTCAAATTTGTTTTTTTCTTTAGGATAATTAAGGCAATTCCACGCCACGCACCCTGCATCAATCCATACATCCATTACATCAGGGTTTCGTTTGAATGTGCCTCCGCACTCACATTTCCATGTGCATTCATCAATCCACGGTAAATGCAGTGTTTTTGGAAGTTTGCAATACTTCCCAAGTTCTTTTTTACTTCCAATAACCACTATTTTCCCGCATTTATCGCACTTCCATAAAGGAAATGGTGTTCCCCAAAAACGTTGTCTTGTAACGCAAGTATCTTTCAGATTTGAGAGCCATGAATCAAATTGATTCTTGCCAGCCCATTCAGGCATCCACTTTATTTTTTTATTAGCCTTTCTCATCTCACTCTTCTTGTTTTCAAGTTTGAAGAACCATTGCTTTGTTGTTCTAAAAACAACTGGGTTATGGCACCTCCAACAATGAGCGTAATCATGAGAATATTTTTTGATAGCATATAAAAGTCCTTTACTATCAACAACTTCAACAAACTTGCAATCGTCTTTTTTTGCCTCCCACCCAAAAAACACTCCCATAGATTTTTTAAACTTACCATTCTCATCAAGTTCATTGAATGGCTTAATCCCATATTTTTTCCCAACTTCATGGTCTTCAGGACCGCAACCAGGAGCGCAATGAACAAGACCAGTGCCTTCTTCAGTATTAACGTATTCTTTGCTTAATAAAACAGTGTGTATCTTCTTACCAAGAATTTTTTCAGCATTTTGAGGAAGAACTTCTGGAAAAGGAGGAATGTATTTCATTCCTTCAAGCGTTTTTCCTTTAAATGACTTGCTAATCTCGTAATTTTTTCCTTTAAGATTTTTTATATCATCAACTAAATCTTTTGCAACAATTATTGTTTCTTCAGAATCTGTTAATTTAACATAATCTAAATCAGGATTCACCATCACGCCTAAATTAAAGGGCAGGGTCCAAGGCGTTGTCGTCCATATTAACAAATACGTGTTTTTTTCACCAACTATCGGAAACCTCACATATATGCTATCCTCCCTCACTTCCTGATATTCTAACTCATGCTTTGCAAGTGCTGTACCGCATACTGGACACCAAGTCATTACTTTCTGTCCTTCATACAAGTTCTTATTCTCCCATGCCTTCTTTATAGCCCACCACACTCCTTCCATGAACTCGTCTTTAATAGGCATGTACGGGTCTTCCCAATCCATCACAACACCCATTTCCTTAAACTCCCTTATCATATTATGCATCATTTCCACACTATATTCTTCACACTCTTTGATAAATTTCTTTAAACCATACTTTAAGATATCTTCTTTCGTTTTTAATCCTAATTTGCTCATTACTTTCTTTGCTGTAGGCATTCCATGCATGTCAAATCCGCTTCTATCCCACACCTTATACCCTCGCATTCTCTTAAATCTCAAATAAGCATCTCTTAAAGAACGTCCAAAAGCAGTGCCAATATGAATGAACCCGCTTGTATAAGGAGGACCATCAAGATAGTAAAACTTTTGTTTTCCTCTTCTCCTAAATTTCTCAAGTATTTTATTATCCTCCCAATACTTTCTTATTTCTTTTTCTACTTTTTTGAAATCATATTCTTCATTCATTTCCAAAAACACCATTTAACAATAGCATAATTAAAATTAATGATATTATAAATATTTTTAAGAACTTTAATAACTAATGGGGTAATCGCCGCATAATTTCATAAAAGAATAAAATTAAACACTATTTATAAAATTAACGCAATTTTTAGTAAAAAATCTTAAAAGTAGGAAAGTGAATAAAGTTAAGTAATGAATAAAAAAGCAGGTATTTTTTCAAGCATTATAAACATGATTACTTTTCCCATAAGATTTCTTTTAAAAATAGCGCCTCCTTTACCAAGAAGAAGATTAAAGGCAAAAGAGATAGGTAAAGGTGAAGAAAACAGAAAATTTGAAATTTTTTTAAAGAAAGCTAATAAGAGATTAAAAAACATTAGTACTTCAATAATTAAAATCAAAAAAGGAGATGTTGCAGAGACAGAAGATGTTTTAAGAGATGTAGAAGCATTAGAATTGCATTATTATGCAAATTTGGATTTTACCATAGAAAAATTAATTGGAAGCATTACTTCAGAAAGAATAGAATATACTACAGGAGAAGTGCGTCCGGGATATAAAGAAGTGTGGGAGAGAATTCTAAAATACCAGGATGAACAAGTATCACAATCAAAAGAGCTTTATGAAAGAGCTACTTATCTTAAGAATTTAATAACTTCTAAAGAACAAGTATTGCGTGTTTCAAAAAAAGGGGTTAAAAAATCAAAGGAAGAAACTGAAGTAGAGGTTAAAGAAAAAGAAACCGAGATAGAGGGAATTGAAAAAAGTGCTGAAGAAATTGAAAATGAAATAAAGGAACAAAAAGAGATTTTAGAAAAGTGATGAAAAATGGCAAAGAATGGAGAAATAAATAAAGAACAAGAAAAAATTCTGGAAAAAAGCGTTAAAGAAATGGAAAAAATAAAAAAACAAGAAGAAGAAATAAAAGAAGAAATTGAAGAAGAAATAAAAGAAGAAAAAGATATTGAAAAAAGTATAAAAAAAATACATAAACTTGATGAAAAAGAATCAGAATTGCTTGAAGAAGTTTTAGAGATTTCTAAAAAAATTTATGAAATGAGTAATCAAAAAAAAGAAATTATTATTCAAATAATAAATAATTCTAAGTCTTTTGAACATCCTAAAAACAAAGAGAACTTCTATGAATATGCTGAAAAATATATAAATTTGTTGAATGGAGTAATTGATTTGTTGTATGATCTTAAGAAAAAAATGGATGATTTCAATAAATTAGAAAAGAAAATGCACAAAAAAATGCGTGAAATAACAAAAGATGTGGAAGATATAAAAGAACATGATGAAGAAAAAATAGAGGAATTAAAAAAAACAATAAAAGCAATAGAAAAACTTGAAAAAAAACAAGGCAAAAGTCCTGAGTTAGAAGCCAAAAAACAAAAGCTCGAAGAAGAAATTAGAGAAATAGAAGAAGAAATTAGAGAAATAGAAGAGGATGAGATAAGCAAAAAAATTGAGAAAGAAGAAAAAAAATTAATTAAAGAAGGCAAAATAAATGCCAAAATACCTAAGAAAATTAAAATAAAAATGTTAAAAGAGAGTCCTTACTTAAGCAAAGGCACGGAAAATCAGATTAAACAATTAAAAGAATCTATTAATGAATACTTAAAATTCAAAGATGAGCTTGATACTTGGGTTAAAAAGGTTTATCAATTAATGCAACAAATAAGAATGAGTCCTGAATTAAAATCTCAACTGCAATTTCAAAAAAAAGAATTAGAAAAAAAACTTAATAAGAAGAAATATAAAGAAATAATTGCAAGCATCCAAGTTAATTTAAATTCATTAAGCAAAGAATTAAGTGATGAAGAAATAAATGAATTAATTGAAGAAAAAGGCATTAAATGGGGTCTTAATCAATTCAAAAATGTAATGCAATATTATATGCAAGTAATCAGGAATTTCTTGTCTTTGTAAATACATGATTTTTTACCTTAATCTTTTTAAACAATTAGGTGTTTATGTCTAAATCATGATGTTGTTTAATAATTCTCAATTATGGACTGAAAAATATAGGCCGAAAAAATTGAATGAAATGCTTGGCCAAAAAGAAATTATTAATAGATTAAAGTTGTTTGTGCAAACAAAATCTCTTCCAAATGTTTTATTCTCAGGGCCTCCGGGTGTAGGAAAAACTACTGCTGCTTTATGCATAGCAAAAGAATTGTTTGGAGATTCTTGGAAAGAAAATCTTTTAGAATTAAATGCAAGTGATGAAAGAGGAATTGAAACAATAAGAAATAAAGTAAAAAATTTTGCAAGAACTAAAGCCATAAGTAATGTGCCATTTAAACTCATTCTGCTTGATGAAGCAGATGCATTAACAAGAGAAGCGCAGAGCGCATTAAGAAGAATAATGGAAAAATATTCAAATACTTGCAGATTCATTCTTGACTGCAATTATGTAAGCAAGATTATAAGTCCTATTCAAAGCAGGTGTGCTGTTTTTAAATTCAAATATCTTGACAAAAAAGATGTAGTTGATTATTTGAATAAAATTGTTGAAAAAGAAGGATTAAAAGCAAACAAAGATGTTTTAGAAATAATTTTTGAAATAAGCGAAGGTGATGTAAGAAAAGCAATAAATATAATACAAGGAAGTGCAATCTTAAGCAAAGAAATAACTCAGGATGTAATTTATGGGTATAGTTCTGCTTTAAGGCCTGAAGAAATTAAAAACTTGCTTATTTACATATCTAAAAAGGATTTTAATAAAGCAAGAGATGAAATAATGAACTTAATGATAAGCAATGGATTATCCTCACTTGATTTATTAAAGCAATTATGCAATATAATTATAAATTCTCAACTCCCTGTAGATAAAAAAATAAGGATTGTTAATGAAATTGCTACAACGGAATATAGGATAGTTGAAGGAAGCGATGATATATTGCAGTTAAACGGGTTGCTTGCAAGATTATTACTGCTCTGGTAATCATGTTAAAATGTTAATCAATGAATTCACACCAAAAAAATTGAGCGATATTTACGGGCTTAACAAACAGAAGGAGGAACTCACAAATTTTGTTAAAACATATAAAACAGGAAACAAAGCACTTTTATTTTATGGGCCTCCGGGTGTAGGAAAAACCGCATTAGTGCATGCTTTTTGCAAAGAGCATAATTATGAATTAATTGAAATTAATGCCAGTGATAAGAGAAATAAAGAAGTAATTCAATCATTAGTGGGGAATGCTGTAAAACAAAAATCGCTTTTTAATAGAAATAAGTTAATACTCATAGATGAAATTGATGGATTAAACGGAAATCAAGATAGGGGAGGAATAACAGCACTTATTAATGTAATAAAAAAAAGTCCAACACCAATTATTTTAACATGCAATGATTATTGGAATAAAAAACTCAGCGGACTTCGTTCACACGTTAAAGCAATTGAATTCAAAAAAAGAACAAAAGAAGATATTAAACAAATTTATTTAGAAATAATTAAGAAAAAGGAATTAAAAATTGAAGATTCAATAATAACAGAACTTTTAAAAAATTATCAAGGGGATGTAAGAGCAGCCATAAATGACTTCCAAACTCTTGGAAATTTAGGAATTATTAGGAACTATGAAAAAACAATTTTTCAGGCAATGCAGGATTTATTCAAAGCAAAAGAATTCAATGACATGATGAATGCTTTTGAGGATTGCGGGTTGGACTTGAATGAAATTTTTTTATGGCTTGATGAAAATTTAAAAAATCAATGCAAAACCAAAGAAGAACTCGCAAGAGCTTATGAAGTCTTAAACAAAGCAAACAAATTTTACAAGTTAGGCATAAAAAAGAAATATTATAGGTATTGGTTTTATGCAAGAATTCTTATGACAGCAGGTATTGCAAATGAAGTAAAGCTAAAAACTCAGTGGGTGAAATACAATCCTCCAAAAAAAATACTTAAATTATGGCAATCAAGAAAAAAAAGAAGCGTTATGAATGAAGTTGCAGGAATGATTGCTAAACAAGCTCACACGAGCAAACGCATTGCTAAACAACAATATTTTCCAATAATCAAAGCACAATTAAAAACCAAGCAAAACACACTCATACCAATTGACAAAGAAAACATGAAATACTTTTTGTAATTATTGCTTGAGATTAAGTTAATATTAAAATTTTCAAACAACGCATGACAGGGTTTTTTTCATCACATGCTAATCAATCCCAAAACTTTTTATTAAAAACCCTTAAGCATTTTTTAATGCAATAAGTTGGTATAGTATTCAAGAATATAAATACATAAAAATGAAGTAAAGTCTTGTATAAATAAGGACTTGTTCCTGTGGGTGGTTTTATTGGAAGACAAAGAGATTGTAAAAGAATTCAGCAATTTTTTAGAAAAAACTTATAAAAAAAAACTCACAGAAGCAATTACGAAAGGTTTGCGTTCACTAATCATTGATTTTAAAGAATTAGAGCTTGAAAGCCCTGAATTAAGTGAAGAATTATTAAACTCTCCTGAAAAAACAATTGATTTGTTTAAAGAAGTAATTAAAGAATACTACATTGATGCAAATGAAGAAGAGATTATACCAAGATTCACGAATCTTCCGGAAGACAGAACTGTTGAAATACGAAATATAAGAGCAAAACATATTAATAAATTCATTGTTGTTGATGGCTTGGTTCGCCAAGCAAGTGATGTAAGACCAGTAAGTAAAGAAATAACTTTTGAGTGTCCAAGTTGTTCCCAAAAAATTCTTGTTCCCCAAAATGAATTCAAATTAACACTGCCAAAAGTTTGTCCTAATTGCGGACGCAGAGGAGGATTCAAAGAAGTAGGCAAAAAATTAATTGATACTCAGAGAATTGTTATTGAAGAAATACCTGAAATGCTTGAAGGTGGAGCGCAACCTAAAAGAATAAGTGTTTTTTTGCAAGGAGATCTTGTAGATCCTGAAATAGTTAAAAAAACAGCGCCAGGAAGCAAAATAAAAGTCATTGGAATTGTTAAAGAAATTCTTGTTTATAGTAAGACAGGAAGTGCAACCACGCGTTATGATCTCATTATTAAAGCAAACAATACTGAAAGCATTGACAAGGATTTTGAAGAAATAGTAATTTCACCAGAGGATGAAAAAGAAATAAAAAAACTTGCAGGAGACCCTGATATTTATGATAAACTCACTCATAGCATTGCACCTTCAATATTAGGACATGAAAAAATTAAGTTAGCTCTTGCCCTCCAATTATTTGGCGGTGTTAGAAAAGTAAGAAGAGATAACACAAGTGTTAGAGGCAACATTCACATAATACTTGTTGGAGATCCTGGTGTGGCGAAAAGTCAGATTTTGAAATACATAAGCAACTCAGCACCTAAAACAAGATATGTAAGTGGAAAGGGGGCAACAGGAGCGGGTTTAACAGCAACTGTTGTTAAAGATGAATTTCTTAAAGGATGGAGTTTAGAAGCTGGAGCTCTTGTGCTCGCGAATGGCGGGATTTGTTGCATTGATGAAATGGATAAAATGAATCCAGATGACAGGGTTGCAATGCATGAAGTAATGGAGCAAGAAACTGTAAGCATAAGTAAAGCAAATATACAAGCCACATTAAATGCGCAAACCACAATTTTAGCTGCGGCAAACCCAAAACTTGGAAGGTTTGATCCATACGAACCTCTTGGCAAACAAATAGACATGCCACCCACTTTGCTAAATCGTTTTGATTTGATTTTTGTATTAAGAGACCTTCCAAACAGGGAGAGGGATACGCAAATCGCCCGCTACGTATTAGAAGCTGCAAGCGATCCTACAAGTAAAACCCCTGAAATTGAATCAGAGTTTTTAAGAAAATATATTGCTTATGCCAAAATGCATTCAAAACCAAAATTAGGTCCTGATGCAATGGAAGAAATAATGAATTTTTACGTTAATTTAAGGAATAAAAACACAACAAAAGAAAGTGAAGTAAGAGCAATTCCTATAAGTGCAAGACAACTTGAAGCACTCATAAGATTGAGTGAAGCAAGTGCAAGAATAAGATTGAAAAACACAGCAAACCGTGCAGATGCACTAAGAGCTATTGATTTGCTCAAATGGTGTTTAAAAAAGATAAGCTCTGATGAAGAAACAGGAGAGCTTGATATTGATAAAATACTAACAGGGATAACAACAAGACAAAGAACAAAAATAAGAGCTGTCAAAAAATTAGTTGAAAACATAATTGATGATTTAGAAAAAAAGTTCCCTGATGCAATACCTGTAATTGAGATACTTCAAGAGATTGAAAAAAAAGAATCTGATAAGGAAAAAGCAGAAGAACTCAGGAAAAAAGCAGAAGAAATTCTTGAAAGAATGAAAAGAGATGGGGAGATATTTACACCAAAAAAAGACATGATTAAAAAAGTGGGGTGGTAAGTATTTTTACTCAAAGAATAACAGCGGTTTATGAAAAAATAGAAAATATTAAAAATTATTTCAGTGAAACACCGCAAAGAATACGATTAATTGGCATTATTTTAAAAAAATTTATTGGTGAAGAAAACAAGTATTGTTATTTTAGTATTGATGATGGCACAGGCGTTATTGGATTAAGAATATTCGACAATGTAGAAACTGTGGAAAATATTAAGGAATCTGACAAAGTATTAGTTATTGGTTTCCTAAAAAATTATAATGAAGAAGTTTATGTTCAACCAGAATTCATAAAAAAATTAAACCCAAATGAATTTTATTTTCATAAAATAATTAGGGAAATACTGACAAAAAAAGAAGGTTTAACAAAGAATATAAATAAAGATGCAGAAAATGATGAAATAACAAGATTAATTAAACTTCTTAAAGAAAACAATGGCATGAACATGGAAAGCTTGAAAGAGAATTTAAATATTAAAGAAGAAAAAATAAAAGAAATTCTAAAAACACTTATGGAATTAGGTGATGTTTTTGAACCAAAAAAAGGCGTTTATAAATTAGTGTAAGATTTATTTGCAACATATTGCAAAAACATTATTAATTCATAAAAATTTTAAATAATGAATGATAACTGATGCATTTATATTATTCCTTTCATTAGTCCTTATTTTCTACTTGTCAGACCTTTTAACGCGCTCTCTTTCAATGTTTGCAAAAAAACTAAGAATAAATTCTTTTTTTCTTGGAACAATGCTTTTAGCACTTGGAACAAGTTTTCCAGAACTTATAAGCGCTACAACAGCAGGTATTTTAAAAGTTAATCAATTATCAATAGGCAATCTTGTTGGAAGCAATATTGTAAATACGCTTTTAATTATTGGAGTTATGGCATTGATTAGACCAATAAGAAATATAAGGAAAGGGGAAATAAAAGAGACAATACCAATCATACTCTCCACAATTCTTGTGCTTATTTTTTTGATGAACGGTTATTTATCAAGAACAGAAGGAATTATTTTAATAATTTCATATTTTGCATACCATTATTTTATGCATAAATCAAAATTCTTTGAAGGCAAGATAATAACAAAAGCCAAGATTGCAAAAGAAATGATTGTAACACCATTTACAATTTTTGGCATAATTATTTCAGGATATCTTGTTGTTTCAAGCTCTGTTTTCTTAGCTAAAAGTTATGGGATTAATTTAACTCTTTTCGGATTAACTGTTGTAGCAATCGGCACGAGCATGCCTGAATTAGCAACAAGCATAGCATCTTCAAAAAATAACAATTCAAAATTAGGAATAGGCAACATAATCGGAAGCAATATTACAAATGTGCTTTTAATCCTTGGAATAACCTCTGTTATAAATCCAATAAATTTCACAATAAACACTTTTATTTTAGTATCTTGGTTGTTCTTTTTCTTAAGTTCACTTGTCCTTAGCATAATGATGATTAATGACAAAAAAATAAGCAAAAATGAAGGCATATTCTTACTTATGAGTTTTGTTATCTATCTTACATTGATAGTGATGACAAGATGAAAACAGAAATGCTTTTTTCTTTAACAGAAAATTTTTGTTCAAAAATTAGAAAAAATGTTAAAAATGAAGGAAAAAGAATCAAAAAAGAATTAGAAACTTATTCAAACAAAAACGCAAAACACAGGTGCCCTCTTGGTTGCACAAAGTGCTGCACTCAATTATTTAAAACAGTTCCCTATGAATACACAAAAAATAATCTGAAAAAAATCTTTGAAGAAGCAATTGAAAAACTTTCATTAAAGAAAGAATACTTAATGTATCTGAAAAAAATAAAAAATTTTTTTAATACAGAAAAACTTTCAAATGAAATTTTAAAAAATAAAAGAGACGAATTCCTTTCTATTGTGCTTCCTGTAATTTTAAATGATATAAAAGAAGAAAATAAAAAATTAACAAAAAAAGGATACTTTTTTGATACAAAAAAAGAATTCAATGAAAAAATCAAGGAATTAATCAAAATTAAAAATATTAGTAAGAAAAAAATTATTTTCAAAAACTGCCTTTTTATAACTAAATGGGGGTGTGCAATACATAACAAAACAAGACCTAAGGAGTGTGAAGAATTTTTTTGCGAGAATATCTTAAAAAATTTTTCTTAATTCAAACATTTTTCAGTTTAAGTGTAACTATTACTCAATAATTGCTTTCTATAATATATAAAAGAATATAAACAAGAAAAGAGTAAAATTGATTTATTGTTTAAGATTGTGGTTCAATCAAAAAATTGAACACAAGATATTGTATATTAGGGTGGTTTTTTGAGATGTCCTTATTGCGGTGGGGAGACAAGAGTTGTTGATAAAAGAGGTGTTGGGTCTGAAATTAATACTAATAGACGCAGAAGAGAATGCCTCTCATGCAAAAGAAGATTTACAACATATGAAAGAGCAGAATTAACAAACATACTTGTTATTAAAAAAGATAATAGCAGAGAACAATTTGACAGAAATAAAATAAAAAGAGGGGTTATTGAAGCTTGCAAAAAACGTCCTGTCACTATTGAACAAATAAATAAGATTGTGGATAATGTAGAAAAAGAACTTTTAAAAATGGATAAAGAAGAAATCAAAAGCTCTGTAATTGGTGATTTAGTTATTGAAGAATTAAAAAAAGTTGATAAAGTTGCTTATGTAAGATTTGCAAGCGTGTACAAAGAATTTACAGATTTAAAATCATATGAAAAGGCTCTTGATGAATTAAAAGTTATAAAAGAAGTTGAAGAAGGGGATACAACAGATTTGCTTCTTGTAGCAACAACGCGCAAAGGTTATTTATCTCCCTGGAATAAAAAGAGAATAATAAGCTCTTTAATAAAAGAAGTAAGAGTTCAAAAAGAACAGGCAGAAGATATTGCTGATAGTGTAGAAAAAAAAATTATTGCAACAGGCATAAAGACAATAACTGTAAATTTAATTAGAGAACTGATAGATAATGAATTATTAATGAGGGGTTATGATAAAAAAATACAAAAACACACTCTTCTTGGAATGCCAACCTATAATTTAAATCAATTGATTTTTAGCAAAAGCAATGAAAACAGTAATGTGATGGCAAACAATCCAGAAGCAATCAATTTAGCAATTGCAGAAAACACATTAAAGCAATATGCTCTTCAAGAAATATTTAGTGAAGAAGTCAGTGATGCGCATTTGTCGGGAAAAATATATCTTCATGATTTAGGTTATCCAATAAGAGTGTATTGCAGTGCGCATAGCTTAGAATATTTAAAAAAATTTGGATTGCATTTAGAAAACTTAACAACTGATTCTTCTCCTGCAAAGCATGCTCAAACTCTTACAGGTCATTTAAATACATTTTTAGCAACCATGCAAGCATACTACGCCGGAGCATTAGGCATAAGCCATGTGAATATCTTTTATGCTCCTTTTTTAAAAGGCATGTCAGAAAAACAACTAAAACAAGAAGCACAATACCTTATTTTTTCGTGCAGCCAAAATGCTTTTTCAAGAGGAGGGCAAACACTTTTTATTGATTTTAATGTTCATTTAGAAGTGCCTCAACATTTAAAAAATGTTCCTGCAATTGGAAAAGGAGGAAAATATATGCTTGAAAAAGGGGATGAAATAATTTATGTTGATGAAATCCCAAAAAAAATCCCGCAAGGGTACAAAGTTTTAACTTATCAAGATTTTGAACCTGAAGCCCAAGCTTTTGCTAAAGCATTGATGGATGTTTGGGAAGAAGGAGATGCTTATGGAAAACCTTTCCCTTTTCCAAAACTTGATTTACACATAAACCAAAATTCTTTTGAAGACCCTGTGCAAAAAAAACTTCTTATGAGAGCATGCGAGGTTTCAAGCAAAAATGGTTCAACTTATTTTGTTTTTGACAGAGATGATGTTGTATTAAGTGCGTGTTGCAGATTAAGAACAAAAGTTGAAAACCCTGAAGTATTGAAACACCCTGAAAAATTAAGATTTTGTGGATTTCAGAATGTAAGTATAAATCTTCCTCAAGCAGCGTATAGGGGCAAAACAGTGGATGGAACGCTAAAAGAATTAAACAAAATGATTGACTTAGCAATGAAAGCGCACTTCCAGAAAAGAAAGTTTATAGAAAAATTAATGAGTAAACCCGAAGCACCATTATGGCAAGTTGGAAAAATAGGTCCTGACGGAGAACCATATATTGATTTAGATAAAGCCACATATATAATTGGAATAATAGGTTTAAATGAATGCGTTAAACATTTAACAGGAAAAGCTTTGCATGAAAGCGAAGAAGCTTACAAGCTTGGAATTAAAATTATTTCTTCAATGTATCTAAAAATAAAAGAGTTAGAAAAGAAAACAGGTTTAAAAATAAGTCTTGAAGAAACGCCAGCAGAAAGCGCTTCATTGCGTTTAGCAACAATGGATTTAAGAAATTATCCTGAGCAAGCAAAACCTCTTGTTAAAGGCAATATTAAAACAGGTGAGGTTTATTATACTAACAGCATACATTTTGAACCAGATGCGAATATAGATATATTAGAAAGAATTGAAAAACAAGCAAGATTTAATCCTCTAATTGAGAGCGGTGCAATAACACATGTTTTTGTAGGTGAAGAAAGACCTTCAGCAGAAAGCATTTTTAATCTTGTAAAAAGAACATGGGAAAACACGCAATCTGCTCAAATCGTAATAAGCCCTGAATTTACTGTTTGCGAGGAATGTCATAAAGTAAGTGCAGGGTTTAATGAAGAAAACATGAAATGTCCATATTGTGGCAGTGAAAATGTTTATGGTATGAGCAGGGTTGTTGGGTATTATTCAGTAATAAAAGGCAAAAAAGAAGACAAAGAATACAATAATTGGAATAAAAGTAAATTAGCAGAACTGAAAGACAGAAAAAAAGGAAATTATAGCCTGCTCCAAACTGAAATAAAAGGGTGTTAAAAAATGGAAATAAAAATTTTTTGGAAAGAGGGCTGTCCAAACTGCCCTGAAGCAAAAAAAATAGGAAATATTTTGAAAGATGAAGGACATAATGTTGCGTTTCATGACATAGAGTCTTTAAATGGACTTACAGAAGCAACAATCCATAATGTAATGAGCACGCCAAGCATAATAATAACGCACAATGATGAAGAAAAAAAAGCATGGAGAGGCAAACCTCCAACGCTTGAAGAAATTAAAAAATGGTTAGAGGATAATAACATATGAATAATAAAGAAAAAAATGGAGGTAATAAAAAATTCCTTCCATTAAAAGGATTTATCAAAACAAGTTTAATTGATTGGCCTGAAAAAATTTGTTCAACAGTTTTTCTTGGTTATTGCAATTTTAGATGCCCTTTCTGTCATAATCCTGAATTAGTTATACATCCTGAAAAAACAAAAAACATAGAGGAAAAAGAATTTTTTGATTTTTTAAAAACAAGAAAAAAATGGCTTGATGGTGTGTGCATTACAGGAGGAGAACCAACTTTAAGTCCTGGATTAAAAAATTTTTGTAAAGAAATAAAAAAAATGGGTTTTGGTGTAAAGTTAGATACAAATGGAAGCTTTCCTGACATTTTAAATGATTTACTTAATTCAAACCTAATTGATTATGTTGCTATGGATATAAAAAATTGTTTTGAAGAATACAATAATACAATAGGTGTGAAAATAAATACGAATTTAATTAAAAAAAGCATTTTAATATTGTCAAAATATTCTGAAAAAAACCCGGAATTTAAATATGAATTAAGAACTACTGTCGTACCAAAACTTCATAATAAAGAGTTTATCTTAAAAATGTTTGAAGAAATAAGCAAATTAATAGGAAAGGAAAAAACAAGAAAAGAAGTGAATTTTTACATTCAAAATTTTAGACCAATAAAAACATTAGACCCTTCTTATGAAAAAGAAAAAACATTTACTCAGGAAGAATTAGAGGAATTTGAAAATATTGGAAAAAAATACTTCAAAACCTGTAAGGTAAGATAAATGTGCGGGATTATAGGGGTATGGAAAAACGAAATTGGAGTAAAAAACACTCTTTATTATGGATTAATTGAATTGCAGCACAGAGGACAAGAAGCAAATGGCGTTGCTGTTTTTGACGGAATTAACTTTAATTTAGTAAAATATAAGGGTCTTGTAACTGAAAAAAAATTAGAAGATTATCCTGAAGGAATTTTAGGCATAGGGCACTTAAGATATTCAACAATTGGCAAAAAAGAAATACTCATAGATAGGTTTGCACAGCCAAGCATTCTTTATACTGTAAAGAATGGACTAAGTTTATGCCATAATGGAAACATTGTTAATTATAGTGAATTAGAAGAAGAATTAAAAAGAAAAGGCAATCTTTTTCAAACAGATGCAGATCATGAAGTTATCCTACACATTTTAGCAGAAGAATTGAAAAATAATAAAACTCTTGAAGAAGCAGTGAATACTTGCATGAACAAATTAGAAGGCGCTTATTCTGTTATAGGGATTACAGGAAATAATGAATTATTTGCTTTTAGAGACAGATATGGCATTCATCCATTAGTTTATGGAATGAATGAAAATAGTTTTATTATTGCTTCAGAAACTCCTGCATTAATAAAGAATAATGTTAGAAAATATTTTTCTGTTAAGCCTGGAGAATTAATAATTATAAAAGATTGGAGTATTAAGAAAAAACAAATTGTTAAAGCAACTCCAAAACAATGCATGTTTGAATTTGTTTATTTCAGCAGACCTGATTCAGTGATTGACGGAAAAAGCGTAAGAGAGGCAAGGTTTAATCTTGGAAAGAATATGGCATTAGAATATTCTTTGAAAAATAGAATAGAACCCAAAAGCATTGATTACGATTTTATAAGTCCTGTTCCTGACACATCAAGAACCGCTGCTGAAGGAATAAATGAAATCACAGGTTTGCCCATACGAGAAGCATTAATAAAAAATAGGTATATACCAAGAACATTTATTATGCCAAAGGATAGAAGCAAAGCAGTAAAAAGCAAACTAAGCATTATGAAAGATGTTATTTTTAATAAAAAAATCTTGTTTGTTGATGACAGCATTGTAAGAGGAAACACATCAAAAACAATTATTGAAATGGTGAAGGAAGCAAAACCCAAGAAGATAGGTCTTTGGATAACTTGTCCAAAAATAATTGCACCTTGTTATTATGGAATAGATATGAGGAATTACAATGAATTTGTTGCTTTTGAAAAAAATGTTGAAGAAATAAAAGAGTATATTGGAGTTGATGAATTATTTTATGCAAGTAGGGATTGCTTAAAAAAAAGTCTTGGTTTAGAAGATATTTGTGAATCCTGCCTTACTAACAAATATTTTACTCCTTTAGCAAAAGAAAAAGCAAAAGAGCAAATGAAATGGCTTAATGCTGTTAAAAAAATTATTTAAAAAAAAATGAACATAATAAAAAATTTAAAAACACAACATTTTGTATAAATTAACATGACAACCTTAGATGAAATCTGTAAAAAACATGATATCAAAAAAATAAACTTAGAAATTGTGAAAACAAAAAAAAATGAAAAAAATTTGGTAGGATATGACCTGGCATTGGATATTCAAAGGAATATTTGCAAAAAAGGTTTTTATAAAAAATACTTTTATTGTAATAATCAAGAAGACATTAACTCATTAGTTAGTAAGAATAATAAATTTCAGTATAAAGATTCTGAAATCATAGCAGAAAAAATCATTCATTTAAAGAAAAAAAAGTATTAACACATAAAAAATATTCAATAAAGAATAATTAATCAAACACCTAAATTCTTTTTAATAAGAATATAATAAAAATTAATAAATGAAAGTCAAAGTTTTGTTAAGCAAAGCAAGAGCTCGCGAGATTGAAAAAAGAATTTTTATTAATACAAGAACCTGCCAATCAAAAAAAATGCCTCAAACATATAATAGAGAAAAAAATCTCCCTCTTATCTTAAAAACAATCTGTGCTGGACATCATGAACCAGCAGAGGTTCCAATTCCTTTTTACATAATAGGAAGTCGTGCTGGAATTCTTGGATTACTTGAGAACAGCAAGTATTACTTTGCAGGACAACAAAGTCAAAGAAAGGCACTTGAATCAAAAGAAATATTTTTTGAAAAAATATATGAACTTGAAGACATTGTTGATTGTAAAAAATTTTTTAAAAAAGCAGAAACGCTTTACAACAAATTAAAAGAAAAGATACCTTCTGAAGAAGCAAGAATGGTTCTGCCGCAAGCAGTAAAAAGCAATATTATTGAAAATATGAGTTTAAGAGAAATTGCTGCATTAAAAAGAGAAGTAGATTTATTAGAGGTGCCTTTGGAAACAAAAAAGATTATTAATAAAGTTTGGGAGCAAACAAGGGATTACTTGCCTGAAATAATTGAATCTTTCGAAGAATACAATTCAAAATATCCTTTAATTTTAAAAAGAAAAATAGAAGTTAAAGAGCATAAATGTTTTTTGTTAGATGGGAAACCAAGAAGTTCAATTTTAACAATGGATGACGAAAAAGAACTTTTCAAAAATTATTGCTTGATGAATAATTATGAAATAAATGAAACTAATCTTGAAAAAATTGTAAATTCTTCAAGAGAAAAGATTCCAGAGTTTTTTAAAGTTGGAAGATTATCTTTTATTTTTAAAGAAATGCCTTTTTTCACATATAATCAACTAATAAGACACAGAAGTTTTCATCTTATAAGAACAAAAAACAAAGAAATTGCAAAAAATTACCATTTTTCAACTCCAAAGAGTTTTAGCACATTAGATATGTCCAATTTTAATTTAATTGAAGAATTTTTTGAATTTATGCAAGAAGAAACAAGAAATATTATTGAAGAAATTATTAATTCTAAAAGATTTGAAAAAATTAAAAACTGTTTAACAAGCATATTCCCACAAGGAACAATTATTCCAGAAATCTATGGTACCACAACTTTTGATAATTACGTGCGTGTTAGCAGAGTAAGAACGTGCAATAATGCTCAAAAATCAATAAGAGAATTTTTTAATTTATTAAATAAAGAAATTAAAAGTAAAAACACCTATCTTGCCAAATTAAGTGCTCCAACCTGTCTTTCTTTAAAAAAATGTTTTGAAGGAGAATACGCTTGCAAAAACCAACCAACTATGTAAATATTTAAATTAAAAAAGTTTTAATTATTAAATATGGTTTTAGTTGAATTGAATAAATTGTTGCCATATATAAGAGCATTTGGTATTGTATTTGTGTTTTTCTTAGCATCAAAGATGCTAATTGCTTTTTTTCAAATATATTTAAAGAAAAAAATAGAAAAAACAAAAACAAAAGTAGATGATTTCTTATTTGATGTAACAAGAGGTCCTATAACTTCTTCATTTCTAATAACTGGTTTAATTTTAGGCATAAAATACCTTAATCTTCCAAAAAATTATAATTTTGTTTTAATAAACCTGCTTTTATCAATAATTGTAATCATAATAACAAGAATGATAATCAAAATCGCAACAGTTGGTTTAAATTTTTGGTTTAAACAAAAACCAAAAACAATTCAGAGAAGTTTAAAACCTTTTATTAAAAAAACATCTCAATGGGTATTATGGATTCTTGCATTTGTGTCTATTTTAAAAATATGGGAATTTGACATAACCGCTTTTGTTGCAGGACTTGGCATAGCTGGAATTGCTGTAAGCCTTGCTGTTAAAGACACCTTAGCAAATATAATAAGTGGCGTTTCATTAATTGCAGACCAAACATTCAAAATAGGTGAAAAAATAAAAACAGAAAAAGGAGATGTGGGCATTGTTTATGATGTTGGTTTTAGAAGCACAAAAATAAAAACATTTAAAAATGAAATATTAAACATTCCAAATAGCAAACTTACAAGCATGATAGTAAAAAATTATGGAAGACCAAATCCAAAACTAATGATTGAAATGGAGATTTCTGTTCCAAGAGATTCAGAAATAATGAAAATAAAAAGAATAATAAATAAAGAAATCAAAAAATTAGAGCACTTTGATAAAGGAAGTAAAACAGAAATTGATTATCTTAAAGTTGAAAAAGATGACATTGTCCTGCTTGTGAGGTTCTGGGTTGATAATTATGAAAATGCATTTGAAACAAAATTAAAAATTGTTGAAAAATTGTTCAATTCTTTCAAAAACCAAAAGATTGGAGTAAAATCCATAATCCCACAATAAAATGATTAAAATGAAGAAAAAAATATTTGTTTTATGCATAATTGTTTCCTGCTTTATTCTTGGATGCACAAGAGAAGACATTATAAAAAAATGCGAAAAAGAATGCCTTGATTTCAAAAGACAAAATATTGATTTAAGCAATGGGCCATGCATTAATAATTTTATTTATAAAGGATGGGTTTGCGATGTTGCGCATTCTCCAAGAGAAGATATTGACAACCTTCCTGAGAATCAGTGCGATGCTTTTAGAAATGGCACTGCAAAACATTTTGTAGAAGTAGATACTAACTGCAATTTCATAAGAAAATATTAATCTTTTTTTAAAAGCAGATTATATTTAGAGTTTAAAATAATTTTATTTACTTTACCTGTTCTTTCCTTAAGAATAATCCCTTTTGCTTTAAGTTTTTCTATTGTTCTATGAACCTTTACTCTGCTAAAACCATCTAGTTTGTTCAACTTTGCTTGAGGTATTCTCCCCTTGTTTTCTATTAATTTTAAAATTATCATTCTTTCATCACTTTCAAGAAAATCCAAAAATGGTAATGTATCTATTTCTTGTTTTTTTATTTCTTCTCCTTGTGTGATAACGTTTGACAAAACAATTCCAACAGCAATGCCCGCTGAAGACAACAAAGTTATGATAATTGATAAAGATGGCTTGCAACCACATAGTTGTCCTTCTCTCGCTTTAATATCATAGTATGCACTTATGGTTGAAACAAGAAAAATAAAAACAACTATGCTTAATAGAGTAAAAACAGACTTATTTTTTGGTTTCATTTTTTGAAACATAAATTTAAATATTGTTACACATAAATAAAAATATTGCTATGTGATTAAAATGATAAAAAAAAATCACAACAGGATTTTAGGAATACTTCCAATAGTTTTTCTAATCTTAAATACTCTTAATTTAAGTTCTGCATTAGAAAATCAAAGCAACATTCCAGATGATGGATTAATTCATGGGTATTTATTTTGGGGTTTGGGTTGTCCTCATTGTGCTGCTTTAAAAGAGTATTTGAATACACTTGAAAAAGAAAACCCTAAATTAGACATTAAATATTTTGAAATTTACCAAAATGAAACAAATTTAAAATTTTTTGAAAATATTTCAAAAAAATATGGAAAGGATATTTACAAAGAAGGTGGAGTGCCAACGTTAATTATAGGCGAAGACTATATTGTTGGGTGCTCAAGTCCAAAACCATCTGCAGAAGATAAATTAATTATTAACAATGCAATTAAAAAATACAAAGAAGGCGTTGTTAATCCATATGAATACACGTTAAAAGAAGAAACAACAATAATTAATTCAAAAAGAAATATTACAATATTTGCTATTTTATCTGCTGCTCTTGCTGATAGTTTTAATCCCTGCGCATTTGGCGTGCTTATTTTCCTTCTTGTTTATTTATTTAGTATAAAAGCAAAAAAGAAGATACTCCTCATAGGTGTGACTTATATTTTTATGGTCTTCATTGTTTATTTCTTTGCAGGCCTTGGTTTGCTTAAAGCAATCCAAATATCAATAATAGGAATTATTATAAGAAATATTGCAATAATTATCTTAATCATAATTGGCATAATTAACATAAAGGATTTCTTTTGGTATGGGAAAGGAATAAGTTTTAAGATACCTGAAAATAAAAAACCATTAATAGAAAAATATATTAAAAAAGCAACTTTTCCTGCAGCATTAATTCTTGGTGCTTTCGTTGCCCTTTTCGAACTTCCTTGCACAGGAGGAATGTATCTTGCAATTCTGTCATTATTAGCAACAAACATAAGAACAAAAGCAATATTTTATCTTTTCATTTACAATATCATTTTTGTCCTGCCTTTATTTTTAATACTTTTAATTGTATATAAAGGAGGGAATCCAAAAAAATTAGAAAAATGGAGAGGGAAAGAAAAAAAGTGGATGAAATTAGTTTCAGGAATTATAATGCTTTTGATTGCTCTCGCAATGTTCAAAAAAATAATTTAATAAATAAGATAACAGAAAAAATTAAGCAAATATGAACTAAAAAAACAAATAAATTTTATGGTGCAAATATGAAAATGATGAAAAAAATTAAAAAGTTTAAAAAAGAAATTATGAAAAAAATAGAACACATATTTTTTAGTGGTAACACATTATATTATCCAGGTTGTCTTACAAAATATGTAATCAAAGATATAAAAAAAAATTATGAAATGCTTTTAGAAAAAATGGGTATTAATTACATAGAATTAAGTGATTTAGAAAATTGTTGCGGCTCTCCAGCAATTAATGCAGGATACAAAGAAGATTTTATAAATTTGATTAAAAAAAATTATGAAATTTTTAAAATGCATAGCATTAAAAAAATAATTACAAACTGTCCTGCGTGTTTTTACACATTAAATAAATTATATCCAAAATATTTTCCAAAATGGGATATAAAAGCAGAATATTTCACAGAAGTTATGCTTAGTGCTGTTAAAAAAGGAAAAATAAAATTCAAAAAAAAATGGAGAAATTGCAAAAACCCAACAAAAATAACCTATCACGACCCCTGCCATCTTGGAAGATATTCTAATATTTATAATTCACCAAGAAAACTGCTTGAACTTGCAGGATACAAGATTATAGAAATGAAAGATACTAAAGAAAATTCCATGTGTTGCGGTGCAGGAGGAGGGGTAGGAAGCAATAATAAAAAATTAAGCAGAAAAATAGGAAATGAAAGAATTAAACAAGCAATTGAAACAAAGGTTAGCATTTTATCAACAACATGCCCTTTATGCACAAAACACTTGGATTTTAGTTCAAAGAAAAAAATAAAGGTTAAAGAATTCAGCGAAGCGATGGTGGAAAGAATTGAATAATGAGAAAAATTTGAATGAAAAAACAATTCAAGAATTAAAAAAAATATGTAAATTCAGTAACAATAAAAAAGATTGTCTTGTTTATTCATTTGATGCAAGTGAGTTTAAAGGAAAAGCATTAGGGGTTGCATGGCCTGAAAATCCTGAACAAGTAAAAAAATTATTAAAGATTTGCAATAAATATAGAATACCCATAACACCAAGAGGCGGGGGCACATCGCTTACTGGAGGTAGTGCTGGTTTTAATTCAATTGTGATTGATTTAAGCAAAATGAATAAAATCATATCTTTAAACAAAGAAAAAAAAGTCGTGATAGTAGAACCAGGAGTAGTGCTTGACAATTTAAACTCTTTATTAAAAAAATTTGATTTAATCTTTCCAGTTATTCCTGCAAGCCATAAAACATGCGAGATAGGAGGCATGATTTCAACAAATGCAGCTGGTGAAAGAGCAATCAAATATGGAAAAACAATTGATTGGATAAAAAGTTTAGAAGTTTATTTACCTAATGGAAAAAAAATAAAAGCCAAAAACAACAAGATAAAAGATTTTGCTGGAAAAGAAGGCCTTAATGGTATAATAACAAAAGCAGAATTAAGATTAAAGGAAAAAACAAGAACACGAAGTTTGAATTTTTTAAAATTTGAAAAAAACGAAGAAATAATCAAAAAAATAAAAGAAATCATAAAAAACAAAAACATATCTGCTATAGAATTCATCAACCCTTATTGTGCTGAATTAATAAACTTAGAAGCAAAAAACTATTTAATAATTGAATATGAAAGCAAAGAAGGAGAAATAAAATCAAAGAAAAAAATTGAAAAAATATGGAAGATAAGAGAATCATGCGGTCCTGTCCTAACACAAAAAGGATGGATTATTATGGAAGACCCTAAAATTCCTTTGAAAAAAATGAACAATTTTTTAAATTTTTTAGAAAAAAATAAAATTCCTTGTTTTGGGCACATAGGCATTGGAATCCTACATCCAAGATTTCAATTAAACCAAAAAGAGCTTGTTAAAAAAATGTTTAAAAAAGTTAAAAAACTTGGCGGAGAAATAAGTGGAGAACACGGGATTGGCATAACTAAAAAAGAATTTTTGAATAAAAAAATGATTGAAAACTTCAAAAAAATGAAAAAAATTTATGATCCATACAACATACTCAACGAGGGAAAGGTGATATGAGCAAAGACATTAAAAAATGCGTGCTATGCGGGATGTGCAAAGGAGTATGTCCTGTTTTAAAGATTTTATTAGAAGAAACACAAGGACCAAGAGGGCGAGCGATTTTAATTAAAAACAACTTTCTTGAAAAAGAAGCGATTTATAACTGCACTTTATGCAAAGCATGTGAATTTTCTTGCCCTGCAAAAATAAACCTTTCAGAGATTATCATAAAGGCAAGAGAAGAACTTGTAAAGAAAGGCAATGAAACAAAAGCAAACAAAAAAATGATTGAAAATATACGAAAATACGGGAATCCTTATGGAAAAATAAAAAAGGGTGAAATTCCAAAAGAATTATATTGCTGTTAATAACCAAGAAAAGTTTTTAAAGAGATTTTTTTTATAGAAAAACATGGTTGCATTGCCCAGATAAAAGCAGAATCTAATTTATTTAGTTCTGCATGGGAATGTTCTTTTTATTTTTAAGAAAATTAAAAAGGGCGTGGTGTTTAAAATTTAAAGGTGTTTCAAATGAAAAGATATGACAAATACGATGAATTCAATAAATGGTATGAAGATGTTTTGCAATATGCAAAAATAGTTGATAAGAGATATCCTATGAAAGGAAGTTATGTTATAATGCCATATGGGTTTTCCGCACTAAAAAAAATGAAAAACATTATGAGCAAATTGTTGGATTCTTATGGTCATGAAGAAGCATACTTTCCATTATTAGTTCCTGAAAAAATTTTCAAAAAAGAAAAAGATTTCTTAAAAGGTTTTGGTGGAGAAACACTGAGAGCAACAAAAACATTTCTGCAAGAATTAGATGAAGAATTAATCATAAGACCAACAAGTGAAACAGCAATGTACCCAATGTATTCTCTTTGGATAAGGTCATGGAGGGATCTTCCATTAAAAATATACCAAACAGTTAATGTATTCAGATGGGAAACAAAAATGACAAAAGAATTACTTCGAGTAAGAGAGCTTGTTGCATTCAATGAATCTCATACAGCGCATGCATCAGCAGAAGAAGCAGAAAAGCAAATAAAAGAAGCAATAGAAATTTACAAAAAATTTTTTGATGAAATAAGGATTCCATATGATATTTTCAAAACGCCAAAATGGGAAACTTTTGCAGGAGCGCAATATAATTATGATTTTTTTACAACAATGCCTGATGGAAAAGCCATAGAGCTTGCATCAGTAATTAATCTTGGGCAAAAATTTGCTAAAGCATTTAATATAAAATTCATGGATAAAGACGAAAAAAAGAAATATGTTTATCAAACATGCTACGGAATTTCTGAAAGAGAGTTAGGTGTTGCAATTTCTTTGCATGGAGATAATAAAGGGTTAAGAATGATAAGCAATCTCGCCCCAATACATATTGTAATCGTGCCTATTAAAAAAAACAATGAAAATGATAAAAAAATAATGATATATTGCGAAAAAATAAAAAATATGTTTGAAGGAACAAAATGCGGCAAATATAAAGCAGAAATTAAAGTAAAAATAGATAACAGAGAGATAAGACCTGGTGAAAAATACAATGATTGGGAGAAAAAAGGCGTTCCAATAAGATTAGAAATTGGAGAAAAAGAAGTTAAAAGCAAAACTCTTGTTTTAGCAAGAAGAGACAAATTAACAAAAGAGAAAATCAAAGAAAAAAACATAAAAGAAAGTGTGAAAAAAATTATCAAAGAAATTGATAAAACAATTTACAGAGAAGCAAAAGAATGGCATAAAAAAATGATAACAAAGCACAAAACATTAAAAGATGCATTAAAAAGACTTAGAAATTATGGAGGCATTGTCGGAGTTAAATGGTGCGGAGATGAAAACTGCGGAAAAAAGATTGCAGACAAACTTTTAGGGAGTGCCATTGGATACAAAGAAAATGAAAAAGTTGAAGGAAAATGCATAATATGCGGAAAAGAAGCTAAACATTGGATGTATTTTGGTAGAACATATTAAAAAAATTTTTATCACTTTTTAGTAGAGAAAAGTTTAAATAGTTGGGTAGAATAAGCTCTTTTAATGAATTTAGAAAAAGGGTAAAAAATGAGCAAAGATGCATTGAATGAATTAACTAACATGATTTCAACTAATGCTAATTCTCAAGATATTGCTACTAAAAATATTAGTATGGAGGATATCATAGAAATTATAAATTTTTACACAAAATTAATGTCTAAAGATCCTTTTGACACAATTAAAATACCTGAATATTTGAAAAAAATAGTTGATAGCGAAGACATAAGTAAATTGAATGAAGATGAAATGAAGTTGTTACAATGGGATTTAGAAAGAGTAAGATTTTCTCAAAATAACTTAATAACACCAAAGAAATTAACACAAAAACATGAAGATGTTTTGTTAAAAAAAGAAATTAAATCAATACCAACTCCTGGCATTAATTATAAAATTTCTGAAAAAATTGAAAAAAATGGGATTATAAAAACACCTTCTTTAGAGGACATGCTTGTTTTTATTGGAACTGAAAATACTGACAAATTAAATGAAATAAAAAAAATTGAAAAAGAAGGAGTGAAATATCTTGTTAAAAACATAATAGAACCATTCAAAGAAAACTTGAATAAAAAAGAAATAAGCAGTTTAAAAAAAGCATTTGACATTGAAATAAAAAATAAACGCAAAAAAATTAAAAAAGAGTTCAGTGAGGGTCTTATTTCTTTTCTTGACGGATTAGAAAATTATTCTGTAAATGAAGAAGATTTGTTTGACAAACTTGGTTTTTGTTATTTAGTTAATACAAGTTTTAATTCACACCTTAAAGGAAAAAGAGATAAGAACTTATGGAATAAAATACGCAAGAATCTAAATTATTTAAGCACAGAACTTGTTGAAAAAGATAAAACTTTAAGTAGAAAATTTGCAGAAGACTTAAATGATTCCCTTTTATATTCAAAAATTGCGAGAAAAGAAATGGAGGAAAAAGATTTCCACAGTGCGTATAAAGATTTTGTTCAAACACTTGTATGGGCTCTTGATGAAAGAGGCAATAAAAACACAATGCCATTAGAATACTTTACTAAAAAATATTGGCTCCCAAAAGCAAGAAAAAAATTAATTGAAAAAAAAGGTTTTTCTTTATTATCTAATGTTTTAACAATTCAATACTTAATAAACAAAGAAACCACAACAAACGAGGATAAATTTGAAGATTTAAAAGAAAAATTATCTAAAAACAATTTCTTTATCTCATATAAAAAGACATCCGACCCAAAAGATAATGAAATCAATGATGTTTATGTAATTATTGACAAACAACTTATAAATGAGGGAATAGAATGGATTTTAGAGCAGGACGACGATATTTTAGAAAAGAATAAAGAAAGCTTAAATCAATCAATAAACAATCTTTATAGAGAAGGATTAACTGGAATGATCTTGAAAAAAATAGAAGAGAAAACAAAAATCAGAGATCACTCAACAAACCAAATAATCCTGCTTAATTCATTAGAAAATATTTTAAAAGAGAATACAAAAAATCAAAATACAAAAAACAGCATAAGAGAAATAAATAAGTTAAAAAAGACAATCAAAGAAGGCTTAATCTTAGAAAATAATTTTAACTCATTATATGATAAATTCATCAGCGGATACGACATAAGTGAAGAAATTGAATCAATAATAGAAAAAAATTCTATGGATTATATAGTTTCAACACTAAATTTACTAAACTCTTTTGAAAAAAATGCTTACTTAGATAATGGTGGAAAGATTGAAAAACTTAAAAACTATAAAATAAAAATTTTGGAAAAACTCACAAATAATTATAGCAGAAATCCTGAAAAATACTTAAAATCAATAAACAAAATATTCTTACCTCAAAACATTAGAAGCATGGTTGAAGACCCAATTAATGCGTATTATGAAAATTTATCAAAATAGATTTATATGCAAATTAGTTAATTAAATTTATGACTGATTGGCTTTTAAAGCACGCGAGTAATGAAATAAAATTAAGATTAAAATATTTTTTTCGAAATTATGTTAGAAGAAAAAAATTAAATATTGCAATTTATGGAAGTCCAAATGCAGGAAAAACAACTCTTGCAAACTTAATCTTAAAGGATTTAATAAATCAAAAAATGGGAAAAGTTTCAAAAATACCTCATGAAACAAGAAAAATTCAAAAAATAGAGAATGTAAAAATGAAAACAAAATATGGAAACCTCTTTTTTAATCTTATTGACACTCCGGGCTTAAGTGCAGAAGTAAAAGCAAGAAAATTTTACAAATACGGGATAAGAGGTAAAAAAGCAAAAAACAGAAGCAAGGAAGCAATGGAAGGAATTATTGAAAGCATGGCTAAACTTAAAGAAATGGATAACATAATTATTGTAATGGATAGCACGAAAACCCCTCTTGCAGATTTGAATCTTGCTTTAATCACAAATCTTGAAGTTCAAAAAAATCAAATGTTGATTTAATAAAAAGTGTTTTTCCTGAACAAAAAATTATTCCTTTAAGCGCTAAAACAGGAGAAAACTTAGAAGAATTATACTCACATTTAATACATAATGTTTGAATTTTCATCAATTTCCTACAAATATTATTGTTGCTAATCCTTTTTTTGTCAAAAAAAACAAGGCTAATGAAACAATTATGAGAGGAAGCATATACTTTAATCCATCTCTTAACTTCCCTGTTCTTATAGCACCAATGATTAAACTACCAAATATTGATGCAAAAATCATTGCAAGAACAGAATAAAATTTTATGAATTCTGGAGACACTGACAAACTATTAAAATTAATATTAATAGGAATATTACCTGCTGTTGGAACACCTTCTTGCGGAAGAGAAATTGTAGAAGAAACGCTTGTAAGTGTCCCAACGAGATGCGTGCTTATTGCAAATAAAAGCGGTGCTCCAAAACCCACTGCAATTAAGATAAACATAACATACATCATTACATTTGCTTGAAGCTCTTTTTCAAGAATATCGATTTCTCTTATGTCATTAGCTATTTGTTCAAGAAGAGAAGAAAGTTCCCCTCCATTTTCTAATCCTTCAATTATTAAATCAATAGCTCTTCTCAAAGTTTTAGAATGAATATTTTCAGGAAGTTTTGATAAAGAGTATACAAGTTCTTTTCCTGCAATAGTTTCTTTAGCAACTCTTTTGAATTCATTTTCAAGAGGTCCAAATTCAGGGCGCGCAGCAAGCATTATTGCTCTATCAGGACTCATACCACTTTTCAGATTTGTTGAAATTAAAAGCAGAACATCTGGAAGAATTTGATCTACAAACCTTCCTCTTTTCGTTGAAATTAATAAAAGCACTAAGTAAATGCTAAAAATAGAAATAATTGAGAGAAAAAGAATTGAAGGGAGAAGAATCCAAAAACTTAAAACAATTTTTTTTGAGTGCATAAAAAGAAAAAGTAAAAAAACAAAAGTTATGCTGAAAAAAATGCTGAAAAAAACAAAAAAACCTGTTAATTTTTTTGGTTCAACATTAATGTTAGAATAAGTGTATAATTTTTTGAGTTTGTTAAAAAAATTAATAGGAACTAAATTAAATAAAAGATAATAAATCCTATTCATTTTAATCTTCATATGCCTATTGCCTCCCTCTTAGATTTTATTATTGTCAAAAAAATTAATTGAAAAAAAGAGATTACGCCAAGAATTGCATAAAAAGTATTCTTGCCAATAGGTAAAGAAGCAAAACTGCTTAAAACAACTAATAAAGTTATTCCCATTGTGGGTGCAACAACTGTAATAACCATATACATCATAGCAATTGGATTTAATTCTCCACCGAAATTCCTTATTTTAACTTTTTGCTCTTTTGAAAGATTATCAATTATAGATTCAAGAGTATTAGATATATCTGCTCCAGCTCTCATAGCATTGCTTATCTGCCAAAGTATTTTTCTAAAATTTTGAGAAGGATTACGCAACGCCATTTCTTCTATAGCACTAATTTGCGGTTGTCCTGCACTCATTTTTTTTGTTGTTATTTTAAACTCTTCTGAAAGGTCTCCATAACTTCTTCTTGAAAGAGCAACAAAAGAGTCATATAAACTAACCCCGGATTTAAGTTTAATCAACAAATCTCGCATAGCATAAAGCATGTTTTCCTCCATTCTTCTTCCTCTTTTAAGAGCAAATATTTTAGGGTAGTTCATAATAATAAAAAAATTAATAAAAAAAACAGCAAATAAGAACAATAAAGAAATTAAAAAAGAATTAAGAATACTTAATTTAAATATCATAGAAAAAAAGAAAGATAAGAAAAAAACTAAAAACGCATTAATTATTGATGAAAAAATGCCTGCACTTAAATATTCTTCTGGTTCAATTTCAAAATTTGATTGTATTATTGCCATCTTTATTTCAGGATATGCTTTAAGCAGAATTCTGCTTCTTTCAAGAAATCTTTTAGACAAAGATTCTAAAACACTATAAGGAAATAAAGCCATTGGTATTTTTATTACATTATTGAGTTTATTCATAAAAATCACTTATTTTCTTCTTGATTTTGCATGTTTTTCTTCTTTTTTTGCTTCAAGAACATCTAATGGAGATGCATCTTTTTTTATTAATTTCAAAATCTTCTGTGGCATTACATAATACTTACTAATTATTTTTCCAACTTCATTAACAGTTCTAATATTGTGCTTAACCAAATATTTTAAAACAATCTCCCTTTCTTTCAAACTTTTTTTTATTTCTTCACGCGTCATTCCTGAACGAAGAGACAATTCATTAAAAATCCTCTTACTCTCACCAACTTTTTTTATTTTGTCTGTTTTTGGACTCCATTCATAAAGAATGTTAATGTTTGAAGCGCTGCGTATTTTGTTTTTAGTTTTCTTTGAAATGTATTCTGAAGATTCATCTAAAATTTCAGCAACTTGCAAAACCCTTCTTATACCAAGTTTTCTGTGTCTAAAAGCAACACAAATAAGAGGAAGTGTTTGTATCATGCTTTCTGGAATATTTATTGGAGGATTTATGAGTCTTCTAATTGTTTGTTCTGCAGTTTCCGCATGCAATGTGGCGTAAACACTGTGCCCTGTATGCATTGCTTCAAAAAGTATTTCTGCTTCTCTCTGTCTCCTAACTTCGCCTACAACAATCCTGTCTGGACGCATACGAAGAGAATTTACAAGTATGTCAAGCATACTAATTTCTCCTTTTCCTTCAGGATTTGGTTGCCTTGTTGTCATAGGCACCCAATGAAGAAATTCAGGCAACTGAAGTTCGCGCGTGTCTTCTATAGAGATGATTCTTTGGTTTGGAGGTATGAATGGTGTAAGAACATTTAATAAACTCGTTTTTCCGCTTGCAGTTCCTCCGCTTACAATCATCGAAGTTTCATTCTCAATAGCCATCCAGAGAAAAGCAGCCAATTCTAAACTAATGCTTTTATTTTCAATAAAATCAGTTATTGTCCAAGGACTTCTACTAAACCTTCTTATTGTAATTGTATTGCCATGAGAAGAAATCGGGTATAATGTAGCATTTATTCTATCACCGCTTGTCATATGCGCATCCATTAATGGATGAAGATTATTTATTTGTCTTCCAACTCTTCTTCCAACAAGGTCAGCATAATTTTTTATTTGCATTTCAGAAGGAACAATAATATTCGTTTTAAGCCACCCATATTTTTTGTGATAAACCCAAATATTATTGTTAGCTCCATTTACAACAATTTCTTCAAGATAATCATCACGCAAAAGTGTTTCAATTATTCCTAACCCAAGCATGTCATCAACAAGCATTCCTGTAAGCACTTGAATGAGTTGAGGATTTACATCAGTCAATTTCTTTGATAAAAGTTCTTTTGCTCTTTTAATAAAATTATTTTTAATCTCCTTTGTTTTTTTAGAATCAAGAAATTCAGAAGAAACAATTCTTATTTTTGAAATCAATTCATCTTTAACATCTTCAAGCACAGAAAGTGTTGCTTTTCCAACAACAGGCGTTCTCAACAAATAATTTGGAACAAAATCTTTTGGTGAATCTTCAATATTAACTTTCGCTTTAAAAAATTCGGATTTTATTTCATAGGAATCTATAATCACTCATCTCACCTTTTGAATTAAAATTTTTAAAAAATAAAATATTTTTTCTTTAAAAATAAAAAATAACAAAATTATAAGCAAAAGAAATGTGAAAAACCATAAATAAACAAGTTTTCTTTTTTTTGCTTTGAAATGCACTTTTTTTCTTGCTTTTCTATATTTTTCCTCTCTTTTAACAACCTTTTTTATTGTATCCTTGATTTGAACATTTTTTTTCTTTTTACGCGTTTTTTTTATTTTAGGTTTTCTTATTTCGTTAACACTTTCCAAATATGGCTGTTCAAACAAATTAGTTGGATAAACAAGCTTTACAATATTGTCTTTTGATAAAGAAATTGCCCATTCTTCAATTTGCTCTTCACTAACAGCTAACTTTTCAGCTGCATCGCTTAAAGAAATTTTTTTGCTTTTATTAACTAAAGAAAGCAACTTGTCAATTTTTGTTTCTATCATTATAAAAGTATTAAGTGGTGTGAATTTAATTAATTATTGGTTTTCTCTAAAAATTTTTATTGTTAAAAATATAAAAAAAATAAAAACAATAATAGTAAAGATTAACAATAATTCTTTCCTATCTAAAAATGTTTTTTTCTTTACAAGAATAGTCGTATTTAATTCCTGAATAACAGCACTTTCATACAATATTTTCGGTTTTAAAACACCAATATCATCATCTGTTAAAATCATTGTTCCTTCATAAACTCCAGGCTCTTTTTCTTTTAAAGAAGAATTTTTGTTATTAATTGTCAAATTTAAACCTGAAACAGGTTCTTTTGTTTTCTTATAACTTACATTCACATTGATATGAATTTCATCTCCTGGAGAACCTTCAGGCGGGACTGCTGTTGAAGAAATTTCAAGTTCAGGCGAAACAAAAAATGGAAAAATATTTTCTCCTTTGTTTCCCTTATTATCTTTTACTGTTAAATTAAAATATTTGATTTTTTTTATTGGAGCCTCAGAAGGAAGTTCATAAAAAAAAGCAAAGTCATTAATAAACTCTTTTGTTTCTGTAAAATTATCTATTGTTAAAGTAATTACACCATTCGTTGTCATATTATTGCAATCAAATACATTGCCTTTTATAACAAGTGTTTTACCCGGTCCAATAGTATGATTATAAGACGCATTAATAATTAAACTATCATTCACAATAAATTTATAATAATTTGTTAAAGATTCATTACCTCCATAATCAATTGCCTTTATTGTAAAATTGTAATTTCCTGTTGGATTTTCTGACTGAGGAATGAAAACATATCTATACACTGCCAAACTATCATTCCCCATTATTCTTTCCATTAAAAAAGATTTAGAATAATTTAGAGAATAAAGATTTAGGATTACATAATGTATAAAAGAATCTGCATTAATTGTAGAAGTTATTGAAATGCCTCTTCCTTTTGGAGCAATACTTGGATTCACTTCTATGTTATTTATTGATATATTGCCAGGTTGTTGCGTCTTATTTATAAGTGTTGCATTAGTTGAAAGTATTTTAATTGGAGTAATTTCCACTTTTGTCGGATAATTATTAATTATTAATTCAATTTTACCTATTGTCTTAAAATTTTTGTCAAGACAATCCTGAAAATATCTTAAAGACCTATTATATAAAATCCATTTATTTGTTGGAAACCCATAGGATATTGAACTTATGCAGGATTTAACTCCGTCCCTATCTGTTATTCTTAAAAGCAAATCTGAATAAGGTTCATAATTATAAAAATAAAAAAATATTTGATTGTAATCAAGAAAAGGATTGTATATTTCAGTTATTTTTTGAAGGTTATCACCATAATTTTCTTGATTATTAAAAAGCAATGTATTACCTCCAAAATTACTGCTTGTGCTTATATTTGCACCATTATCAACAGCTAAATTCCAATCACTTATATCTGAAAAATCATCAACAATGTAAACGTCTTCGCTCTCTGCATTTGCTAAAAGGAACGCACATAATAATATAACAACAAGGAATATTTTTTTCATACTAATTCCTCCACACCATATTTTTGTGTTTGAGTAACATTACCATCAAGATTATTGCTTACGCGCAACCACTCATAATAAGAACCCCTAACTTGTTTTCCAACAGGGCCTGTTTCATTAAAATATTCATAATCAATTATGGAACGCGTGTCATTAATAATTATATATGCATTTTCAAATTCAACTAAATTAACCATGCTTGCTAAACCATATTCTCTTGTATTATATAAACGTCCTTCAATCCTATCAAGAAAACTTGGTCCTCTTGTTGATTCAACATAATAATTATTTGTTATAAGATTATCAAAATTATTTAAGTTCCAAAGCGTTTCTGTTTCTTCGTCAATAACAAGCGCAGTATTGTTTGGGATAATCTTTGTAGCATTTTTAACACCGAGCATATACGCTGCTGTGCTTGTTGTAGAAAAACTTGTTTCTGAAATAAATCCTTTAAATTGATTCAATAAAGAATCATTAATTAAAGAAGCATCAGGAACAATGAGTATCTTTGTAATCTTTGAATTTATATTCTGAATTTCAGTTAAATTGTTTGAAGGAACAATTATTGTTGTCCCCCTAATACTTCCTTGTATTTGAGAACTATTTGCTATTTTTGAAGTATAAGTTAAATATGGAGAAGGAGAAATAAGTTTTCTCAATCTTCCAAAAGAATTCATAGGATAAAGAGGATCTTCAAAACCATCTAAAGGCACAACAACAGTTGTGCTTACATTTCTTGTTTGAGATGAATTTGTTAATTCATCTGTAATTTTTATAGTTGAATTTACAATAAACGCTAAATCAAAAGAATCAACGAGCTTGATTTCAATCCCAGTATAATTCAACTTTGAATCAAACCCCATTTTTTTCCCAAGATTATCAATTTTTTGAGACCAAAAATTTAAAGTATTGTTTTCCAATAAAAACATTGGCTCGCCATTCACTGTGCCATTCATCATTAATTCTTTAAGAGCAAGCGTGGCGTTATCAATAGAGTGTTCTCCATTTATTGAATAATCAATAACACTAACAATAGCTCTTCTTGCAACAACATCCACGCTTTTTTCAAGGTCTTTTTCAACATTAAGCTCAAAACGGTGTATTTGATCGCCAAGAAGTTTTGTTCTTCTTGGTTCAAAAGAATTTTTTGAAAACTCTGTTTCAATCAAAACTAAATTAACAACCAAGAATATGAGTGCAACTGAAATAACACTGTACATAAAAGATTTCTTATTTATTCTTCTGTTCATCTTGAAAGCACCACCTTAACCTCTGCAGGACCCCACAGCCATCTTACATTTGTTACAGAGGACACAGAATAATTAACTTCTCCTGTAATGTTATATGGAGCAACTAACTCTTGAAGTCTATTTATAGCATCATTTATTGCTTGTATTTCTGTTTCATAAACATCAGCGTAACCAACTTGGGCTGGCGCTAAATAAGTGTATTCAATAGTGCTTTCTGGTAATATTTTGTTTCCTGTTCCTCCAAAATCTCTTGCCTCAACATAATTTGTTGAATTTTTAACAAGCATGTCTATTGGAATGTATATAGAAGAAGGAACATTTCTTCCAGTAGATGATTTAAAAAACTGCATTTCCTCAGGAACCCATTCTTTTAATGTATTATCCCAAACTGGAGCAGTTTGATTTTCATTCCATGCAGCTAACGCCACTTTCCAACTATAAATTTGGGCTAAATGCACATATGCATTAATTAATTCATGATAACTTAATGGAAACTCCACGCTCTTGTCATTCTCTGCTGTTCCCCCAAATTCAAAAGAATGCGTAATGGGTATGAGTCCATACTTTTGAATTGTTTCAGGTTTTTGATATTCAAGATGCACAAATGAATTATTTGAAATTATAATATTTCCTCTTGCATTTTCTGTTGGGTAATCATTTTGAGATTCTATATCAAAATAAGGGGCAATGACATTCGTCTCCCCTGTTGAAACATTATTTTCGTGATTCACATAAGGAAGTATATCCAAATCAATTGTCATATTTCCTTGTGCTGATGAATTTACCCAAACCTGATTATCATTCACCCATATTTCCCCCCAATCATCAACATTTAAAACTTCTAAATGAAGAGTGGCATTAGTTATGTTATCCCCTCTTGGTATATCAAAAGAAAAAGTTTCCCAAACTGATGGAGAAGCAATTATCTCGGGAAATCTTTTATCAATAACAACTGTCTTGTTTTCTTTATAACCTAACCTTCTTACTCTCACATAATCCACTTTCAACAAAAACCCGGGATGTGTGTGCGCATGATAGTTTGATGGCATCTCTTGAATAATTTTAATTACATTAGTCCCAGAAGTTACATTGTGTATTGGAATTCTTTCATAAACTTTGTCGTCATAGTATTCTTCGTGTTGAAGAACATCATTCACATAAATCCAGACTCTTCCGCCTTCTTCATGAATTGAAAGCATTAGTTCAGCATTAACAACAGTTTCTATATCCGCAGGAATATCAAAACTCTTCACTATAGTCAAATTACCTCCTTCAACAGTTTTTGTACACCACCACCATAACCATTTAACACAAGTATTATTTTTGAACCCGCTTCCAATTGGAGAAATGCTTATTATTTTTGTTTCATTGAATGACGCAAGATTGAGCCACGCGCGAGCAATATATCCTTCAAGAGAACGATTTAAGGCATACCCGCTTAACAATGTTTTTAAAGTCAATTCTGAAGAAGGATTGCTTATTGTCTTGTTTGCTATTGAAACATTATCAAAATAAACTTGATAACCAACATTATCTGGAATAAGTTTTTCGAAAACCTCTTCTGTTAAATTCTTGGCATAATCAAACTTGTTTTGTATCATAAAAGTGCCTATAACATCAACAAACGAAGCATTTATATCCTTATATTCAATCAAACCAAGATTGAGATAATCTTGAACTAATTGTAAGTCTTGCAAATCACTTATCCTTGTTTTTGTAATAAATTGCATCAAGTCTTGCCCCATAACATTTAGATTTTCTTCTTTTATTAAAGAATCTTCAAAAAAAGGAATTGTAGTTGTTAAAAGATAAATTGAAGAAAAAATTATGCTTAAAGCAACAAGGAGTTCTAAACTAAAAATAAATGCTTTTTTATGCAAAAATGTTTTTCTAATCTTGCCACACCCCTAACAAAAGTTTTGAAGGAATCAACTTTGTACTGTCATTTACAAGACAAAAACGTGTAATCTGAATTAAATTTGTTGCACTCTGATAACTCAAGTTTCCATAAGAATAAAGTGTTTTGTTGTTTATAACATCAATAATTTTTAAGTAAAATTCTTTTCCATTTAAATTCATCTTACTTCTCGCAAAAGTATAATTGAGTGTCATAAATTTTTCTATTTTTGAAATTAAAAGAATGTTTTCTTCATCTCCTGCAAAACCAATGAGCAAAACATTAGATGCATTCCAATCCTCAGGATACCCTTTCGTTCTTACAAGATAATCTGAATAAAACGAAATTTTTTCTTGAAGATTCTGTTTTAACAAACTTTCATCTAATTGTCTAACATTTTGATTCCATAAATTAACAAAAATAACAATAAAACCTACAAAAACCAAAAATGTTATTCCAACATCAATGCTAAACAATTGAGATTTTTTATTCAATCACAACTCCTCCTTTAAAATTTTTAAGATTATTGGTTCCTTTCTTAAGTTTTCCAGAAATATTTACAGGCAGGAATTCTTTTGTTAAAGAAATGCCGTATTTGTCAAGTGTTAAAACAAGAACATTTCCTTCAATTGTAATATTATAATCAGAACCAAGAAGTTTATGCGGAACATCCAATATTGTTTTATACCCATCTCCTTCTAAAACAACAGTATTTATTTTTGAAGAGATTAGTTCTAATAAATTTTCTGTTTGAAAATATGCTCTTTTTTTAATTATGTTATTTGAATAATTTATAAAAAGCAAATAAAAAGTACTTGTTAAAATTAAAAATATTGAAAAAACACCAATAAACTCAATCGTTGATTGTGATTTTTTATTTTTCATTATAACCCCCGCCATTAATAACTTAAATTTACTTCGTCTCCAACTGCTTTTATTAAAACCCTGTAAGTCCCTCTCTTATACGGCAGGATACCACTTAAATTGGCTCTTGTTTTTACACCCATAATTGTTTGTCCTGCTGTTGTTTCAACACCCAAAATTATTTCATTATTTGAGAGATTAACAAAAGATATACCATCAGGAACATAAGCAATCATTTCTATTTTAGTTGGCTCACCATAAAAATTAACTAAATCTATGTTTGTTTTCAATTTTTCAAGATAAGTTTCTGCATTACTTATGCGAACATTTATTCTTGTTAATTGGGCAACCTGACTTACTCTACCCCACATAACTGAAAATACAAGAAGCACTATGCCTAACATAATCAAATATTCAACAGCAACTTGAGAGTTTTTATTTTTCATATTGTAGTTTAATTAATTTGGAAATAATAACATTTCTAATTAACCAAATTATTTAAAAAAAATAAAAAAAGAATGGTTTTTTACTGCACTGCGTGCCTTAATGAACCTGTGCTCTTGAAAATTGTGCTTAAGTCTCCTCTTGTATAATAGATTGCAACATCTTCTGTATAACAACTTCCTTTACTTCCAGGACTTGTTAATCCTGAAAAAGTATATGTTATTGTAGTTCCTGCGTCAAGAGTTAGTGCTGTTGTATTTGCTACATCTGTAGATGTTCCGTTTTGAACAGTAACATTTAGAATATGCACTGTTTCCGCTGCAGCATTTGTCAGTATAATCTCAAGATCACCTTCTGAAGTAAAGGCAAAATCATTGCTTAAAATTTCCACACCTGAAAATCCTGTTGAAATTGGAGAATCACAACTACTACTGAAAACATTCATATAATAAAGTGCTCCTGCAATTATTGCTATAATCAATATTGCCCAACCATAGGTCATTAAGTATTCAAGTGCTGCTTGTGCTTTTTTTGTCATAATTATAATCACCTGATTTAATAATAAACGTAGCTTCTTTAAATATGTTTTTTTTATATTGATTCACAATATTTTTAAAATAAATTATTTTTATATCTCACTATATGCTTAGTGATAAAGAATTAAAAAAAAAATATGGAAACATTTTTACAAAAAATGCTGAAAAATATTATCCTATTAATTTTTTTAAAAAGAATGGATTAACAAGAAAAAAATGTAAAAAATGCGGGCGATATTTTTGGAGTATTAAAAATGAAGAATTTTGCGGCGATTGTGAAGAAAAATATTCCTTCATTAACAAAAGAATAAGTAAAAAACAATTAACATATGTTAGTGCTTGGAAAGATTTCAGCAATTATTTTAAAAAATTAGGGTATGCAGAAATTAAACGTTATCCTGTAAATGCAAGATGGAGAAAGGATTTATATTTTGTACAAGCAAGTATTGATGATTTTATTCCATTTGTAGTACAAGGAATTAGCGAACCCCCTGCTAATCCACTTATTGTTCCTCAGTTTTGTTTAAGATTTAATGACATTGAAAATGTGGGTGTAACAGGAAAACATTTTACAGGCTTTGTCATGGTTGGTCAGCATAGATTTGAAAAACCAAGAAACTACTCTCCTTCTGAATACTTAGACCATCTTTCTTCATGGTTTAATAAAAGTATTGGCATTAATTTTGAAAACTTAAAATTTCATGAAGATGTATGGGCGGGAAGTGGAAATTTTGGCCCAAGCATTGAAATCTTCAGTCATGGTCTTGAATTAGCAAATCAAGTATACATGCAATTCAAACAAACAGACAAAGGGTATGAAAATCTTAATTTAAAAGTTTTAGACATGGGAATGGGTTTAGAAAGAATACCATGGTTCACGCAAGGCACGAATACTGCATATGATGCAGTTTTTCCATATACTATTAGCAAATTAAAAAAAGAATTTGATTTTAAAGAAAACGAAGTTTTAAATCGTTATTTTCTTTTAGCAGGTTCTTTAAATATTGATGAAGCAAGAGATGTAGAAAAAACGTGGAAAAAAATTTCTAAAAAAATTTCTGTAGATGTTAATGAATTAAAAAAAGCAGTTGAAAAAATAAAAGCTATTTATAGTATTGCTGAACATTCAAGAAGTCTTATAATATCAATCGGTGACGGCACTCTTCCTTCAAATAGCGGGGGGGGTTATAACTTAAGAGTTATTTTCAGAAGAGCTTTTGATTTTATAAGAAAAAACAAAATTGATTTAGACTTCCTAAAAATTATTGAATGGCAAACAAAGGAAACAGCAAAACTATTCCCAGAAATTAAAGATAAAACAAGTGATGTTAAAGAAATATTAAAAAATGAAATTGAAAAATACATTGCAACAAGAAAAAAATTCAAAAAAATAATTAAAAAATATGCAAACAAGAAATTGGAATTAAAAGACCTCATTATTTTATATGACTCTCATGGAATAAGTCCTGAGATTTTAAAAAATAATGGTGTTAAGATACCAAAAACAACTAATTTTTATCAAAAAATAACTTCATTGCATGAAAAAAAACAGATTATAAAAAAAAGAGAAGAATTTGATTTAAGAGACATTCCTGAAACAGAAATCTTATTTTATGACAAAAAACCATTTGAAAACCTTGAATTTACAGCAAAAGTTCTTAAAGTGATAAACAAGAAATATGTTATTCTTAATAAAACCTTATTTTATGGCAAAAGCGGCGGACAGGATAGTGATAAAGGCATTTTAATCAAAAATGGAAAAGAATTCAAGGTTGTAAGAGTATTCAAACAAGGCAATCATTTCATTCATGAAATTGAAGGAGAATTTAATTCTGAAAAAAATGAAGAAGTTATTGGAAAAGTAGATATTCAAAGAAGGAAACAACTAACACAACATCATACAAGCGTGCATATAATCAATGGTGCTGCAAAAAAAGTTCTTGGAAAACACGTATGGCAGGCAGGTGCTGAAAAAACAGTTGAAAAAGCAAGATTAGACATCACGCATTATAAATCCTTGAATAGAAAAGAAATAATTGAAATAGAAACTTTAGCAAACAAAATAATAAAAGAAAAAATACGCATAAACAAGTTCGTTCTTCCAAGAAATGAAGCTGAAGCAAAATACGGATTCACAATATACCAAGGAGGAGCAGTGCCTGGAAAAATGATAAGAATTGTGGAAATCCCGAACTGGGATGTTGAAGCATGCGGTGGCACGCATCTTGATAATACAAAAGACGCGGAAATAATAAAAATAATAGGTTCAAGTAAAATAAGTGATAGTGTTGTAAGAATTGAATTAATAGCAGGAAAAAGGGTTAAAGAATTCTCAGATGAATTAGTCAAAAAAGCAAACAAACTTTGCGAGTTATTAGGATGTAAAATAGATAACTTGCCTGAAAAATCAAAAGAATTATTTGAAAAATGGAAAAAGAAAAGAAAAGGCAAAGAAGCAGAATTTATCAAAGAAGAATCAGAAACCTTAAAACCGCTTAAAACAATTGAAGAAATTCAAAAAGTGGAAAACAAATTATTTGAAGTATCCCAGCATTGGAAAGTTCCTTTAAAGCAATTAACAAAAACAGCTGAAAAATTTCTTAAATTGTTTTAATTTTAATAGAATTATTTTGTTTCTAATTAACAAAAAAATAATATTTTCGTTTCTTTATTTTATAATTTCTTTTTCTGGCTTTTTCAAAACAAGAGCATAATGTTTGGAGTTCTTTTGAACCAAAAAAGCCATTAAGAAAAGCATAAAAGAACTGACAACAACAATATTCATTAAATTATTTGTTAAATAAAAAATCAGCAAAGAAATAATACTTCCAATAACCGCACCAAAATTCATTAAAAGATTTCTTGCGACCATCCCATCTTCTTTATTTTCAATGCAATCACCCACAATGGTAAAAACAAAAGGAAATGCAACACCAATAAAGAAGCCATAAAAACTTCTTGATATAATCCATGCTGTATAATTAGTGCTAAAAGAGCTTAAAAAAGTTAAGACACCAGTAATAATCAAGGAAAATTTGGCAAAAACAACCCTGTTCCTTATCTTATCAGACCACCTCCCTAATAACAAAGAAGCAATAATTCCAAAAACAGCAGTCATGCTTGCAAAAACACCATAATCAAATAAACTTTTAACAAAACTAATAGTTATAAGCCCAATTGTAAATGTATTCAAACCAGAAAAAACACCCTGAATAAAAGTTAAGGTTTTTAAGTGTTTCAATTGCTTCATAATCTTTTTTATATTAAAGTCCAGAATTACTTCTTTTTTTACAAGTTTTGTTGAAAAAAGTGCAAAAACAGTAAAACCCAGAGCAACATTAAACATTATAGCATAATCATTTTTTTCAATAATCCAAGCACTAATTAATGGTGCAATCATTGAAACTAAGGGATCAATAGAGCTAAACACCATTGCAATAAACGCCCTATTATTTGTTTTTGCTTCTTTTTGAATTATAGTATAATTAGAAAGCCAATAATAAACGCTCATTAAACCAATAAGTGAATTAACAAGAAATAATTGAGTATGACCTAAATAATTAAAAATAAACTTATAGCAGAAAAAAATCGCCAATGCTCTAAACAATATCCCAATATTCATCGCTGTCCTCGAACTTATTCTCTTTGAAAAAAGAATAACAATAATTGGCGTAAGCGAATAAAAAATACCTGAAAAAATCATTTCTGAAATTGAATACCCAAGCTCATAAAAATAAACTGTAAAGAAACTCCATCCAAAATATGCTGCTAACAAATTAAATGTTTGCACTACCCCCAAGCCAAAAAAGTTACTCATTTTTTCAATTTCTAACTTCAATCTTAATTTAAATTCACCCATAAGGTATTCAATCTAAACCTTCTATATAAAATACTTTTCTAAAAAATTAGTGTAAAAAGTACAATAATATTTATAAATCAGTATAACATTTAGTGTATTAAATACACTAATAGGTGTTTTTCAATGAATGGTGTAAAAAAATATTTTTTAGGAAAACTTGAAGAATTATTTGTTGATAGGTATGAATTCACTATGGAATCTGTTGATGTTATTCATAAGAAAGCTAATAAATTAGCGACTTTTGATGTTTTTTTTAGGAAAGTTCCTGATTGCAGGAATTATTTAATATCAAGTGGGGTTAGGGAAACCATTAATCATTTATTGAACTTTCATTTTGATCAAGAATCTCTTGATTATTTTAGAAAACAAGGTTTTAATAAAGAATTAATTCAATATTTGGAAAGCATTAAATTTTCTGGAGATTTTAAAGCCATACCTGACGGAACCCCTGTTTTTCAAGAAACCCCTGTTGGAGTAATTACCTGCCCTATTATTGAAGCTCAAATTCTTGAAACTTTTGTGCTTAATGCTTTTAATGCTAACACTATGTTCGCAAGTTATGCTTCAAGAATCACTACTGCTTGTAAAGGAATTCCTTGGCTTGAATTCGGTGCTCGCAGAGCTCACGGCTTGCAAGCTAGTTTAAGAGCTGCTGAAAACGCTATTATGTGTGGTGCTCTTGGAACATCTTTAGAAGCTGCTTCTTTCTTAAACCCTAATATTGAGAAAGCTTATGGAACTATGGCACACTCATTTATTCAGAAAGCTAACAATGAGTTAGAAGCTTTTATGGATTTTAGTAATGAGTATCCTGGAACAATTGTTCTTATTGACACTTATGATATTGAAAACGGTGTTTATAATGCTATTAAAGTTAAAGATAAAATAAGTGCTGTGAGGATTGATAGTGGTGATTTAATAAGCATTTCTAAAAAAGTTAGAATGATTCTTGATTCTCATAACGCTGAACATATAGGTATTTTTTTAACTAATAACTTAACTCCTTATTCAATAGAAAAGATTGTTAATTCTAAAGTAAAAATTGATGGTTTTGGGGTTGGCACTCAATACTCTTCTTGCAGTGATAGGCCTTGGTTAGACACTGTTTATAAAATATCCTCTTTTGAGGGCAAGGGAGGGATTATGAAATGGAGTGAATCAAAAGTTACTTGGCCTGGTAAGAAAAATGTTTATCGTTTTTATGATGATAAAGGTTTTGTCAAAGAAGATGTTATTTCTCTTGAACATGAAATTCTTCATGGACGCCAATTATTAGAAACTTATATTAAAAACGGGGAACTCGTTAAAAAAATTCCTTCATTAATTGATTCGCGCGAAAATTATTTTAAGGAATTAAAAACATTAAAACCTGAGTTCTTGGACTTAAATAAAAAATTCTTTTATCCTGTAAGTTATAGTCAAGGCATTCTTGATTCTGCAAAAAAAATTGGTTATGAACCAAGGGAGGTGATAGTGGTTTGAAAAATTATTTGTTTTGGGATGTTGATACGCAAAAAGATTTCATGAATGAAAATGGCGCATTATACGTGCCTGATGCTGAAATCATTAAACCCAATCTTAAAAGACTAACTGATTTTGCTTTAAACAAAAAAAATGTTTATTTAGTTAGCTCTGTTGATTGGCATGAACTTAATGATATTGAGTTTAAAGAATTTCCGCCTCATTGCATTAAAGAAACTGAAGGAGCAAAAAAAATTTATGAAATACCTAACTCCCTCATAATTCCTCAAATTAAAAAATCGTGTAGTGTTTTTGAGAATGTTAAAGAAAAAATTAGTGACGCGCTAAGGAATAATACTATGGAATTCTTAATTCAGAAAAAACAAATTAATGTGTTTGAGAATCCTGCAACAGAATACTTATTACAGGAGTTAAGTAATAAAGAAATAGAAAGTGTTTTTGTTTATGGAGTTGCCACTGATTTTTGCGTTAGAGCTGCTGTTTTAAGTATTAAAGAATTTTTCAATAAAAACAAGATTAATACTAATATTTATTTAATTGAAGATGCAATTAAAGGAGTTATTCCAAAAAAAATTGAAGATACTTTGTATGAATTCAAGAAGAAAGGTGTTAAGTTTGTTAAAACAAAAGATGTTCTTGAAGAATTAATTAAATAACCATGTTATGCACGCAAACATTTTTTTCACAAATTTTTTATTTTCTTTTTTCATTATTCATTTTATGAAGCCTTATTTAAAAAATTATGACAGGAATAAATCCGAGCATCCGCGCGTGACAGTAAACATAGTTATATTTACAATAAAAGATGAGGAATTAAAGGTTTTATTAGTTAAGAGAATTGTTGAACCTTACAAAAATTCTTGGGCATTGCCCGGCGGTTTTATTAAAATAAACGAGTCATTAGAAGATGCAGCGAAAAGAGAATTATTCGAAGAAACAAATGTTAAAAATATTTACTTAGAACAATTATACACTTTCGGAGACCCTAATAGGGACCCACGAACAAGAGTAATAGCAGTAACTTATTTCGCATTAATTAAAAATGAAAACATTAATTTAAAAGCTAAAAACCAGGCAAAAGAATTGCAATGGTTTAATGTTAAGAAATTGCCTGAACTCGCTTTTGATCATAAAAAAATTATTGACTACGCAGTTCAAAGACTTAAGTATAAACTTGAATACACTACAGTAGGTTTCAAATTATTAAATAAAGAATTCACACTAACTGAATTACAACGAGTTTATGAAATAATTTTAAATAAAAAATTGGATAAACGTAATTTCAGGAAATGGATTAAACCCTTAGTTAAAAGAACTAATAAGAAAGTGGTTCATGGCGTTGGCAGGCCAGCGTGGTTGTATGTTATGAAGAATAACTTAAAGTTCATTTGGCGTAAATAAAGGAATTTTTATTAAACTTCATTACTTATTAAATATTTAATGAACGCGTATTATTCAAAAAAATTTAATAAAACACTCTTACTCAAGAGCAGTGTGCTCTTAATTTGCTTATTTTTTTCCATATTTTTTAATTTAAGCACAGCTTATTCAAAAATAATTTCTTATAATAAAACTATTATTTTAAAAAAAAGCGGAGAAATTGTTTTTTATGAAAAGAAAATTGTAAAAACCACTAATTGTTTGGAAAAAATAAAAAAAGACCTTAATTTAAACGAAACATATAAAATAACAAACACGAACATTGAAGTTAAATTCTTAAATAAAACAAAAGTGAGTGGAAGATTCAAAGAAGAAACATCTTACAAAAAAACTCTTATCTACGAATTTGAAAACCCAGTATGCAACAACGAAATTTTAATAATACTTAATTACACTTTTTTTCCAGGACTAATACTTGAAAAAGAAGACGTTGATGCGAGAATACATATTAATGGAGAAGACGAAAAAATAGAAGAACTGAGAATTAAACTTTTTTCTCCTGAAAAAATAAATAATAGCGTTTTTTGGGTAAGACCTTATTTTTTAAATAAAAAAATTAATTTTATTAATGAAACAATCACAGAAATAATTTTAAAAGATATACCAAGCCACGAAGATATTTTTGTAAGAACCTTGTTTCCAAAAGATAATTTCACAACAGGTTTCTTCTTAGGTGGAAACCAATTAAGAAACTCAATAATAAACTACGAAGAAAAAGAAAAAAATAAAGAAAAAATGGAAGGCTACCTTTTATATTTTTACTTATTTATAATAATTGGATCTTCATTCATAATAATAAAAACAAAAACCTTTTTGAAAAAATTAAAAAAGAAAAAATAATTAAGAAATAACTTCTATTATAATAACAATAAAAAAATGATAAACACTGAAAAAATAATTGAAAATGTTCTTAAAAGAAAAACTCAAGATTTCAAAGAAAGCTCGAACACGCAAATCACTCCAGGAATTATAAATTTAATGATTTATTCAAAAGCAAATGAAGATTACGCTCTTAAACACCTTTATTCAAAAAAAATTGTTGACCACCATAAAAAAGGAAGAATTTACATTCACACTCTTCACAGCGCATTTAAACCATATTGCAATGGCATTGATACAAGAATTTTTCTTATAGATGGTTTAAGATTCCCACATTGCAGAAGTAAACCCCCAAAACATTTTAACAGCGCAGTTTATCAGTCAATGGCTTTTTTGTTTTACTCACAATTATTCTTTGCAGGAGCGCAAGCAATGGATTATTATAATTGGTTTCTTGCCCCATATGTTTATTATGATAAATTAAAATACAAAAATGTTAAACAAATAATTCAAAGTTTCATTTTTCAATTAAACCAAGCAAACAGAATTGGAGCACAAAGTGCTTTTACTAATATTGGATTAAGAATAAAATGTCCAACTGCAATAGAAAATGAAAAAATAATTTTTAATGGAGGATTCAGAAATGAAAAGTACATAAAATTTGAAAAAGAAGCACGAATGATTTATAAAGCTTTTATGGAAGTGCTCGCTGAAGGAGATGGTAATAGAGCCCCATTCACTTTTCCAATAATTACAACAGCTATAACAAAAAAAACAGATTGGAATGATGAACTAATAAAAGACACATTAAAAACAGCATCTTTGAAAGGAAGCCCTTATTTCCTAAATTTAACTACAGACTATTTGCAAGAAGAGTTTGTTCAAGCAATGTGTTGTCGATTATTAGTTGAACATTCTGGCGGTGTTTGGATGGCAGGAGGATTTGGAACAGGCTCTAACAAAGTTGTCACAATCAATTTACCTCATTTATCGCTAATAAGTAAAAACGAAAATATGTTCTTTGAAAAATTGGATGAAGAGTTAATTATTGCAAAAAAAGCACTTCTTCAAAGTAATGAAATAATAAAAAAAAGTTTGAATTTATGGAAACTCCTTCCTTTGCTTAAACTAAAAACTCTAAAAAAACATGAGGGAAGTGAATTAAAATATTATGATTTCAAAACAAGAAAACTTACAATCGGATGCATTGGATTAAATGAATGTCTTCTCAACTTAATTGGAAAAAACATTACAAGCAATGAAGGAAAAAAACTTGGCTTTAAAATAATAAAAACAATGAGAAATGCTTGTGAAAAATTTAGTAAAGAAACAGGAATTCAATTTACTCTTGAACAAACGCCTGCGGAATCAAGCAGCCACAAATTAGCAACAAAAGACAAGAAAAAATACAAGAAAGCCCATGTTCAAGGAACAAAAAATCATTACTATTACACAAACAGCACGCACATACCTTATAATAAGAATATTGACTTATTTGAAAAAATAAAAATTGAATCAAAATACCACCCATTATTTAATGGAGGAACCATTTTTCATTTATGGATGGGAGAATCAAAACCAGGAATCAAATCAATGAAAAACTTAGTAAAAAAATTAGCAAAAACACAATTAGCATATTTTACTTTCAGCCCTGACTTCAGCATTTGTCCTAACAACCATGTCAGCCGCGGAAAATTAGAAAGATGCCCTGTCTGCGGAATGAAAATAAAAGATTACATGAACAGGGTTGTTGGGTTTTTCACAAAAACAAGCAGATGGAATCCCGGCAAATCACGAGAGTATAAAGAAAGGCACAGGTATAAAATTTGATGCTCCATCGCACTTTTCTTAAAAAGAAAAGCGCCCAAAAGAAGTTGTTCCATCTTGTTCCATTTGTTCCACAAAACCTTTTTAATTTGTTTCAGTAATAAAATTTGTGGTGAAAATATGAAAAAAACAATAATAACAATTTTTTTGTTAGGACTTTTAATTCCAACAGCCTTTGCTTTGGAAAATGAAACCCAACCAATAGACAACACAGGCATAACAGAAAATATAGGAATAACTCCTGACAAACCTTTTCTCTACGGAATAGACAGAGCTTTAGACAGCGTAAGGCTTGCATTAACTTTTAACGAAGACAAAAAAGCAGAATTAGGCTTAAAAATTGCGGAAGAACGATTGCTTGAAGCAAAAAAAATGGCATTAGAAAACAAGACAAAATACTTGGATGAAGCAATAAACAGGTATCAAAAAAGAATGAATGAAGTAAACAAAAGAATGGAGAGAATAACAAAAAAACAAGTAACAAAAAAGAGATTACAAACATTCATGAGAATACAATCAAAAACTGAAGAACTTGGAATGAATATTGAAGATTTAAACCAAACACTTGTTCTTCGCGGCATTAAAACAACATTACGAAATAAATTGCAAAACGTTTCAAACACTCAAGCAACAACATACAATAGGATAAGAACGCATACAGAAAAAATCTTGGAAGAAGAAGTAAATACAGGACTAATAACTCAAGAAGAAGCAGAAAAATTTTTGACTGACAAAGAAAAAATTTTAGCAGAAAAAACAATCAATAAAACGCAAGAACGTATTGAAAAAATACAAGAAATTATTCAAAAATACCCTGAAAAATACAATGGAACTAATGTGCAAGAGTTCTTAACAAAAGCAATGCAAAAAATAGAAACGCAACTAAAACAGCATTTGAAGCAAAATTCATAATAGACCATATAAGAACAGGTGTTAAAATTGACAGAGTTCTTAACCATGCTTCTGCAATGAAAACAAGAATTAGAACCAAAAACATCCCAAGACAATTTGTTAAAGACATAACAGATACAAACAGAAATAGAAATCAAAAAAGATACAATAATACAAATATAAATAACACACAAGGAAATAATACAATAGGAAGTAATACAAACAACACAGTAGAAAACAATACAACAGGGAATAACATAAACAACACAACAGGGAATGACACAAATAACACACAAGGAAATAATACAATAGGAAATAATACGAACAATACTACAGGGAATAACATAAACAACACAACAGGGAATGACACAAATAACACAGTAGGAAACAATACAACAGGGAATGACACAAATAACACACAAGGAAATAATACAATAGGAAGTAATACAAATAACACAATAGGAACAATACAAATAACACAATAGGAAATAACACAAACAATACTATAAATGAACACAATAGGAACAATACAAATAACACAATAGGAAATAACACAAACAATACTATAAATGAAAATAATAGAAAGGGCAATGCATAAAATAAAGTAAAAAATCAAAATTTATTTTTTTATTTTTTTCTTTAATTCTTCTGCAATTGTTTTTCCAAACTTGCGTGCAGCAGAAGGACCATTAGCGGTTATTATATTCCCGCTAACAACAACAGGCTCATCAACATAAACAACGCCTTTGCTCGCTAATTCTTCTTTGCTTCCCGGCCATATCGTTGCTTCTTTTCCTTCAAGCAATCCTGCATTTGCTAAAATTAATGGTGCAATGCATATTGCAGAAACAATTTTGTTTTCCTCAAAAAATTTTTTTGCTAATGCCAGCGCGGTTTTATTATTAAAATAATATTTTGCACCGCTTCCTCCAACAAAAACAACAGCAACATACTCCCTTGAATTTATTTCTTTTAATTCAAAATCAATTTTTGTTTTTCCGCCGAGCATTCCTGTGCTTTCCTTAACACCCTCAGAAGAAATTACTACCTCAAATCCTGCATTCTCTAATTCTTTTTTTGTATCAAATAGTTCTTCATCTCTAAAATTTTTTGGTGCTACTATCATTAAAACTTTCAAAACTATCACCAAAGAAGAAGATAAACATTCCTGTAATAAAAAAATTTGCATGCGCAAAAAAGATTAAAGTATATTAATACAAAATGTATATTTTTCAACAATCATTTTCAAAAACAACAAAGAGGTGTTAAATTGAAAAAAACAACTGCAAAAAAATTGACTGTTGCTGCAGTCAAGAAAAAATTAGCAAGTGAAAAGAAAAAGATTGAAGCATTATACAAGAAAAAAATGAAAGAGTTAGCAGCATGGAAAAAGAAAAGATTACAAAAAGAAACAAAACTTGCGCAAGCAAGAATTAAAAAAATAATTGAAGCTAAAAAGAAAGTTGCAAGTGCAAAGAAAAAAACAACAAAGAAAAAAAAGAAATAAGAATTTTAATCTTCTATTTTTTTGTTTTTCTTTTTTTATTTCAAACCAAAATTCTTTATTTAAATTATAAAATAAAATCTTTTTTAAAGGAAAACATTTTATTGAAAATCATGGAAAATTCAAAAGATGTTGTTCTTGAATTAAAAAATGTAAAAAGATATTATAAAATGGGTGATTCAATAGTAAAAGCAGTAAATGGAATTGATTTATGCATTAAGAGAAAAAGTTTAATTGCAATACTTGGTCCAAGCGGTTGTGGAAAAAGCACCATGCTCCATCTTATGGGTCTTCTTGATAAACCAACACAAGGAAAAATTTTTTTAGAAGGTAAAAATATTGTAGAATTAGATGATGAAAAAATTTCAAAAATAAGAAATGAAAAAATTGGTTTTGTATTCCAACAATTCTTTTTATCACCAACATTAAACGTTGAAGAAAATATAGAACTTCCAATGATAATAAAAGGCGTGTCTGAAATCAAACGAAAAAAAAGAGCAAAAGAGCTTGCTAAAATGGTGGGTTTAGAGCACAGGTTGAAACATATGCCACAACAATTAAGTGGTGGGGAAAGACAACGAGTTGCTATTGCAAGAGCATTAGCGAACAATCCATCATTAATACTTGCAGATGAACCAACAGGAAATCTTGATTCAAAAACAGGAAAAGAAATAATTGATTTATTTATTAAGTTATGGAAGAAAGGAAACACTCTTGTATTCGTAACACACGATTTAAATATTGCTAAATATGCTAAAAAAATTATAAGAGTATTAGATGGAAAAATCCTGAAAATAGAAGAAATAAAAAATGAAATAAACAATAAATATTAAAATAAGAATCCAATAGATTTGAATATAATAATGCTATTGAGGTAATTAAGATGAGCAAAAAAATATTAACATTAATCCTGTTCCTTACTTTTTTCCAATTAGCTAATGCAGGAGGGGTGAGTATAACAAGCAGCGTAACAACATTAAATCCTGGAAGCAGTGCAGTAATTAGTTTAACTATAACAAACTCCGAAACACATACATTAAGCGATGTAAGCGTTGCTTTTGTTGAATTAAGCAAAGGATTCTCAGGAAGTGTATGCACTTCTTGCAACACTTTTGTCGGAAATGTATGCACAAAATATTCAGATTCTTGTTTTACAAGAATTAATGATCTTCTTTCATCAAACAGTTTAAATGTGGATTTCCCTATTGAAGTTTCCTCTGACATAACTGAAGGAAATTATTTAGCAAAATTTGTAATAAGATATACTGTGAATAAAAATTCTGCTACAGAAAAAACATATGACATAATTAAAACAGTCCCTTTAAGTGTTAGCTCGGGTTCAAGACCAAAACTAACTATAACAAATGTTGAAATTCCAGAATTGCTAAAACCCAACAACAATTTTGTTTTAAGATTTAATGTTACAAATTACAAATCTTTTGATGCAAAAGATATTAGAATCATTCTTGAAGGAAGCGATATTGGAACTTCCATTGTTTTAGTAAATAACACTAACGAATTTGTTGTTCCATTAATTAAAGGAAATAGTTCAGAAAAAATAAAAATAAATTTAAAAACATCACCTGAAATAAAAACAGGTGCTCATTCTTTTAATATTAAATTAAACTATTCAGATTCTAAAAATAATTATTATTCCACAACTTACAAAATATCAACCATTATTGGCGGGGAGTCTAACTTTATTGTTTCCTTGCAAAATACAGAGCCAGAATTCATACAAGCAAATAAGATTGCTGAACTAACAATTGGTCTTATAAACCAAGGATTATTAGATGCTTCTTCTGTGAGAATGGTTCTATTAAAAAGTAATGATTTTGAATTAGGTCCTATAAATGAAGAATTTATAGGAGACCTTGATGCTGGGGATTACACTTCTGTTGATTTTGAAATACTGCCTAAAAAAAATAACACAATTCTCTTGCCAATAAGAATAATTTATGTAGATTCAACAGGAACAAACAGGCAAAAGGATTACAATTTAACATTAGAGATAGGAACAACAGAATTTTCACGAGCAAAAGAAATGAGTAGCAAAAAAAATAACACATTCACATATGTTTTAATGGGTTTAAGTTTTGTAGCAATTATCTATATTTGGTATAAAAAAAGGCAGAAAAAATGAAATTTAAAGAAATGCTTCTGTTAACAACTAAAAATATAAAAAATAGGGGCATAAGAAGTTTATTAACAGTTCTTGGAGTAGTTATTGGTGTTGCTGCTGTTGTTAGTTTAACTACACTCGGAAATGGTTTAAAAAATGCAATTAATTATCAAATAAATAGGATTGGAACGCATACAATAACAATGACGCCAGGAAATTTTCAAACTGGAGGGCAAATGCCTTTGCAAGCAGAGAGGAAAGGACAAATCACAATGAAAGATTATGAAATAATTAAATCTCATCCAGGAGTAGAATTTGCTGAGCCAACAATTATGCAAATGGAAGACATTTATTACAAAAATGAAAAATACACATCATATCTTGTTGGTGCTTCAGAAAACATGGAAAAATTAACCAATCTTAACATAATAGAAGGAAGGTTTTTGAATAAAAATGATAAAAAAGGAGTTGTTCTTGGGTATAGTATTGCAAAAGATGCATTTAAGGATGAAATAAAAATCGGGAATAGAATAAAGATAAAGAATGAAACTTTCACAGTTGTTGGAATTTTTGAAAAATTAGGTGGTTTTGGAAATAATGATGATTATAACGTGTACATACTAAGAGATTCTTTATTAGATTTGTATCCAAATGTGAGTAAAGATTTTGTTTCTGTGATAATGTTTAAAGTAAGAGATTCATATGATGTAGAAAAAGTTAAAGAAGAATTAACAGAAAAGTTAAGGCGAGAAAGGCATGAGGTAAAAGGAGAAGAAACATTTTCGTTAATAACAAGTGAGAACATGATGAATATTGTAAACAACATACTCGGGATTGTTACAGCATTCCTTTCAGGACTTGTAGCTATCTCATTAATTGTAGGGGGTGTTGGTATAATGAACACAATGTTCATGAGTGTTATGGAAAGAACAAGAGAAATAGGAATAATGAAAGCAATAGGTGCAACAGAAAAAGATATACTTTTTTTATTTTTAGTTGAATCATCAATCCTCGGATTTATCGGAGGAGTCGTAGGTTTATTTTTTGGGTATGTTACTTCATATTTAACAGAGATACTTTTTGCAAAAGACTTCATAAAAATTGAATTTTCACCAAATGTTGTTTTTTTTGTGCTTATTTTTTCAATAATTGTTGGAGGATTAGCAGGATTATTTCCTGCAAAAAGAGCTTCAAGATTAAATGTTATTGATGCATTAAGATATGAATAATTCAATGTTTTTCAACTAAAATTAGTGTTGTAGAAATCCCTACTCTTTCTTTTCTAATTAAACCTTTCTTTTCTAAATTAGTTGTTATTCTTGATAAAGAAGCTTTTGGTATATTCACAATTCTTGCCAAGACATTCTGCTTTATTTTTTTTCTCTTAATTATTTCCTTAAATACAATTTGCTCTCTTTCATTAAGAGTGTTCATAATTGTTTTAAAATCTCTTTTTTGCCTTTTTTTTAATAAAAAGAATTTAAAGACAAGAAAAATAAAGACAAGAAAAACAAAAGCGCTTCCAAAATAAAAGTATGTTAAATTTATCTTATTTAATGTGTCCATTTCATAATACACAGCAATGCTTATATTTTTTTGATTTTCAAAAATAATATTAAAAGAATTTTCATAAATAATGCTATAATTATTGCCTGTTTTTATTGACTTAATAATAGAATCTTTTGGCAAAACAATAGAGAGATTCCCTTCAAAAGAAGAATTGTAATACTTTATTGCCCAAATTTTTCCTTGTTTATTTGTAAAGTCTTGATAAGCTTGTCCGTTTATGACAACATCTCCATTTTTTTCAACAATTAAAGTCAATGCTAAAGAAAAATTGAAAACAAGGAAAATTATTGCAGCAAAAATGTATTTCTTCATTAGAAAAAAATAATTAAATAAAACTTATAAAATTATCTTTAAAAAGAGAATTTAATCCTTAAAAAAATTAAAAAAGAACAAGAAGTTCTTATTTCGTAAGCAGGGGTGCCGGAGCGGTCAAACGGGCAAGGTTCAGGGCCTTGTGGCTTAGTGCCTTCGCGAGTTCAAATCTCGTCCCCTGCAATTTGTTCATTGATTTTATTTAAATTTTAAAAAAACATAAAAGTTTTATGCATGCATAAATAATAAAAATAAGGCAAATGATAAAAGGAATTTTATTTGATTTAGATGGAACATTGATTGATAGTGAAAAAATTCATGAAAAAGCATGGATTCTAACTTGCAATCAAAATGGATTTAAAATTACAAATGAAGAATTAATAATGCAGAAAGGCAGAGACGTTATTGAAGCTTCAAAAATTATTTTAAAAAATCACAAACTCAAAATAAATACAAAAGAATTTGCAAAACAAAAACATGAAAATTTCTTAAAAATGTTCAAACCCAAATTCTTTCCAATGGCAGTTAATGCATTAAAAAAATTAAAAACAAAATATAAAATTGGCTTATGCACTAGCGCTAACAAAGACATAATTGAAAAATCATTTTCTAAACAAGACATATCAAATATTTTCGATGTTATTATAAAATTAGGAGATTATAAAAAAGGAAAACCAAATAATGAACCCTTAATATTAGCATCAAAAAAAATGGGTTTAAAATTAAAAGAAGTTGCTTATGTTGGGGATTCACATAATGATTACTTAGCTTCAAAAAATTGCTATAAATTCTTTTATTTCTGCCCAAAAAAAGAAAACCCAAAAATCCCTAAAAAAATTAAAAGAATAAAAAACTTCAAAGAATTACTATACTTATTGACTTAAAGGGCAAGCACCTTCTATATAATGCGTTACATTTATTAGATTTGATTTAGTTTTACAAGCAATGCATGCATTAGTATAATCAAGCCATACTATGCCTGTATTAGTTATTGTTCTAGCGCAAACAACATTTACTTCAGAAGTACAATTAGTAATATCTTTAAACTCATCGCAAGTATGCCAATTAAGTTGCTCTTCAAAACAACCAATCCCCTGATAATATTTCTCATCTGTGCAATTAGTGCCGTCAGGAAGTTTGCAAACTCCTGATTGACTGCCGTCATTGTTTGTTATAATCACATATTCTCCTCCATTTTTTTCACAATCAACAACCATGGGGCTCAAAACATTAATTGGTTTGTGATACAAGCTGACAAATTTGAATAAAATTAAAACAAGAACTCCAATTAAAAACAAGATTCCAAAAAACATTACTTTCCTATTAAACTCTTTTTTTTGCTTTGCCTTTGTTTTCACTTGTTTTATCTCTTTTTTGTTTTTTTTCTTTCTGTTATTAATTTTCTTTTTAACCATATAATTAAAATAGTTAAAGCTTATTTAAATACTTTAAATAATTTGATAAATGCGTGAAAATACTAAATAAGTTTTTAATCTAAAGAGGTAGGTAAAATGTTCAAACAAGAAAAATTAGAAAAATCAATTTTAAAAAAATTAGAAAAATATCCAAAAGCAAAAAGTATTTTTAAAAAAATGATTAAAGATAAAGAATTGAATGATTTATTAGAATTAGCAAACCTTGTTTCCATTACAAGATTAAATTTTAATGACCATGGTAAAACACATGTTTTAATTGTAATAGACAGTGGATTAAAATTGTTGAAACTTTTGAACTATGAAACAAATCTTAAAAAAGAAAAACAAGGAACATTAGAGGATAGTATTATTGCAATCATAATGGGTGCATATATGCATGATTTAGGAATGTGTTTAAACAGAAATAATCACGAATTATTTGGAATAATACTTGCAAAACCAATAATGGAAAGAATTTTAAAAAATCACAAGAATAAACATAAAATAATTGCAACAGCAATGGAAGGAATTCTTTGCCACATGGCAAACTATAAACCCACAAGCATTGAAGCAGGGTTAATAAGTGTTGCAGACGGAACAGATATGACAGCAGGAAGAGCAAGAATTGCACATACTTTTGAAAGAAGGAAAGGAAAAATACATACTTATTCTGCGATGAGTGTTTTAAATGTAAAAATAAAAAAAGGTGAAAAAAAACCAATATTAATAGAAATACTTATGAGAAACCCAGCAGGCATATTTCAAATAGAAGAGATAATGCTTCCAAAAATCTCCAATTCAGGTTTAAGCAATAAAATAGAAGTAAAGGCAATTATTAAAGATACAAAAGAAGAATTAAAAATACTATAAACAAAAAATTTCAGGGTTTTTCAAATGCTTAACAAAGAAATAAAAAAAGGCATAAGTATCTTAAGCAAAAAAGACCCTATTTTAAAAAAATTGTGCGAAAACAAAACAATAACATTAGAGATTGAAAAAAATTATTTTAAATCAATTGCTAAAAGCATTATTTGGCAGCAAGTAAGTTGGAAAAGTGCAAATACAATTTACAAAAAATTTTTAGAATTATTTGAAGAATTTCCAGAACCTGAAAGAATCCTGAAAATACCTGATGAAAAACTGAAACAAGCAGGCCTTTCTTTTCAAAAAATAAAATACCTTAAAGATGCAGCAAAAAAGTTTGCCAATGAAGAGTTAAAAATTAAAGAATACAACATAATGTCAAATAAGGATATTATAAACGACTTAATAAAAATAGAAGGAGTTGGAAAATGGACTGCTGAAATGTTTTTAATTTTTTCTCTTGGAAAACTAAATGTTTTACCAACATCAGATTTAGGAATAAGAAAAGCAATAATGAAACATTATTCTTTAAAGACCTTACCAAACAAAGAAAAATTAAAAGAGTTTAATAAAAAATGGAACCCATACAATACTATTGCAAGTTTGATTTTATGGCAGAGCAAGGATTAAACTTCATCACATCCTGTTAAATCAAAATTTACTAATTCTTTATTAAAAAACAACTTAGCAAAATAATTTAATTCTTTTATTTTGCTTTCTGCTTCTTGTTTAAATTGAGAATTTTTTCTATAATTAAAAACAGCGCTTTTCCCTCTAAAATAAACTGCTTCCAAATCCGTCAGTCTTATCATTTTTTCATTTACTTTGCGTGGAAATGAAATATTAAACGCAATCTTATTACTATTTAAAACACGAAAAATTATTAAGGAATTATCATTCTTATCAAACAAAAATGGATTTACATTCAACGAAACAAATTTTTTGTAATGCTTTTTTAATTCAGGAGTTATTGCACCAAAATACATCTGGTGTTCAGCATTAAAAATAGGATAAAGAAAATGATTAGGATCCACTTGAATGCCCTCAAAAAAACAAAAATAATGCATTTTAAAAAAATTGTCGCAAGAAGACCCATAAGCAAATGCCATTGAATCTGCTTCTTCAATTTGTTCTTCAATAGCCAAATCCTTTAGTTTAATCGCATTATCAATACAATTATTGCTTTCTAATTTTGAGTCCTTCTCAAAAAAGAAAAGTGTTCCTCGCGTATTTAAAAGATAAAAAATTGGTTTTTCTGTTTTAAAATATTTCCAATAACCATAATCTTCAGGCTTAAAATTTTTATAGATTATTTCTTCAAGTAAATTAAACTCATTCATAAAAAAAATCTAATGATTAGTTTTTTTAAATTTTTTTAAAAACTATTCTTCCAAAAGCGATTATGAATTATGATTAGAAATATTTATAAAGAGTAATGAATTATAATTCATTAATAAAATGTGGAGGTGTTAATATGCCAAATTTTGACGGAACAGGACCAAGAGGATTAGGCCCTATGACAGGAAGAGGATTAGGCCCTTGTGGCAGAGGATACAGAAGAGGTTATGGATTTGGAAGATTTTATGGATTTGGAAGAAGTCTAACAAAGAGTGAAGAAAAAAAGTTGCTTGAAGAAGAACTTAAAGAAATTGACAGAATAAAAAAAGAAATAGAAGAAAGACTTAAAGATCTTGAGAAAAACTAATTAACTTCAATTGATTAAAAAAAATATGGTGAAAAAAATGCCTGGATATGATGGAACAGGTCCTAGGGGAAGAGGCCCTATGACAGGAAGAGGATTAGGTTATTGTGTAAAAGATGAAAATGGAAATGCAAAACACCTTCCCTCTCCTCTTGAAAATCTGACAGAATTAAGAAAAGAACACTCAAAGCTTGAAAATCTTATTAGAAATGAAAAAGCAAATGAAAACCAAAAAGAACTTTACAATGAAATAGAAATGGTGTTAGAATACTTTAACAAAAGAAATCCTGTTAAAGAAGATGTGCAAGAACCAAGAGTGTATGGCAGAGGTTTTGGAAGAGGATATGGTTTTGGAAGACAAACAGAAACAAATCCAAGAGGTTTGAAAAGGCCAAGAGACGGAAGGGGGAACTACTACCGCAATTAAACCTTTTTTATTTTTTTGAAACAAATAACAATAAACTAATTAAATATTTTACAATTATTTTTCTTTATGAAAGGCATTTATGTTCTTTTAATAAACTTGGATAAAAACATAAAAATTAAAATTGGCTCCCTCGGATTTTTAAATTTTAAAAAAGGTTTGTATGCTTATGTTGGAAGTGCTCAAAATAATCTTGAAAAAAGAGTGCATAGGCATTTAAAAAAAGAAAAAAACCTCTATTGGCACATTGATTATTTTTTGCAAAAAGCAAAAGTTGTTAAAATCTTTTATAAAAAAGCAAGAAAGGAGGAGGAATGCAAAACTGCAGAAAAACTAAAAAAAAATTATGAATTCATTCCTAAGTTTGGATGTAGTGATTGCAAATGCAAAAGCCACTTATTTAGTGTAAATAAAAAAATAAACAAAATCCTTAATAATTGGCATGCTATTTCAGATTTTTAAAAAATTTTTAATATATTCTTCCCAAATATTTTTTGCTTGTTCTTTTGAATAATCTATGCTCACACCCGCATCTGGGTAAATAACAATTGTGCCTTTTTTTTCAAATAAATTTCTTATTTTTTTTGATTCAAAATAAGGTTTTAGTTTCAACTGAAATTCATAGTTCTCAAAGATAGCATTGTCTTTTTTACTTCTTTTATTCAATCTTTCAATAATATCATCAATAGAGTTTATTGTTGGAATCACTAATAATGTTGGAGGGTTTTTTAATGCTTTCTTATTTCCAGGCAAGTTTTTAACATAATTAAAGGTTATTTTTTTCTCATTGTTTAGTCTTGCTTGAAGCGGTTGATATGTTAAAGAACTTACAACACTTCTACTCTGTAAAATATGTATGCCCTTCTTCCTTGCAGGAAGAATTACTTTTTCATAAAGAATTGACCTGTCTAACGCGTATGCTTGTGCAATTTCTTCAGCAGAATACTTGTTTCTATTTTCTTTTAATATCAGTTCTTCTCTAATCATACTCCCTGAAGGAACATGAAATGTTGGTTCGCTTAAATAAACAACATCATAAGCTGAGAGTTCATTTATTGTCGGATGTCTTCCATATTTACTCCAATATGCGTGAATATCAAAAAATTTAAGACTCGTTTTTTTTATTTCCTCAATAATTGCTTTTGCAAATACGCCTTTTCCAACACCATCAAGACCATCAAATATTGTTTGCGAACCATGCATAATTAATAACTCCAAACAAATAATTAATAAAGAATTATGTAAAAAAAAATATATAATAAAGACACAAGAATTTATTAATCATTTTCAACTCTTGGAGCTAAAATAAATTTGAGACTAAGTTTGTCAAGAGCCTTGAATTCAATTTGCAATGGATAATCAGTGTTATATTGAACAACAACCCTATCCGTTAGTTTGCTTGCTTTATTAAATTTGTCAAGATATTCTATTGCATACTTTGATTTAGCAGGAACATTATGATTTATACTTATTAAAGCAGGAGATTCTGCAGTAAGTTCTAACTTTGTTTCACTTACATCACCCTTGCCAATCATGCTAAATGTATTGTTTTCAACATTAAAAACAACGCAATCACTAACCATGCTCGCATCTTTAATCCCATCTTTAAAAGTATTTGTTTCTATCTCTAATTTAACAGGAAATTCAAGTTCAGGAACTTTTTTTGGCGTAGTAATATCATTAAGTAAGGGGACTAAAAATCTTCTCGTGCTTATACTTTTCATAGTTATTTCAAGAGCATTCTTGTCAGGGTTTAATTCAAAAAATATTTGATCAGTCACACTCGCTCTTTTAAGTATTTGAACCAAATAATCAAGATTAACAGTTATTTGTTTTTCTCCTTCAATTTTATAATCAACAAATGCTGTACTTAAAAGATTGAAAATTGCCATACTAACGCTTGCAGGATCCATAGCAACAAGTTGCAAACCATTACTATTAATAGTAAATGTTCCTTCAGTAGCAAGACTGCTTATTGCATCTAAACTATCTCTTAATAGAGAAACATCTCCTAATATTGCCTTAAACATAATTAATAAAGAAAAACAACCTATTTTTAAACGTTTATGTAAGAAAGAAAATACATTAAAGAACAATAATTTCATAGGATATTATTTATGGATTCATTTGATCTGCTTTAATCAAAGTCAACAATCCAATCCATAATGCGAAGAAAAAACCTAAAGCAATGTTTAGGATGGATTTAATGGAATCAGGTATCACGAAATTAATTTTCACAAAACCATAAGAAGAATTCACCATGTAAAACCCAAACAAACCACCAATCACTGCAAAGAAATAAATAAAAGACTCCATTAAATCATCCAATCCCGCTTTCTTATCTAACAACATTTAAGACCACCTACCTGAAATCCACTAATTCATCCTTATTCCATAAGGCGTGCAGAGAAGCGATCACGAGCAAGAACCCCCACACAAGTTCAATCATGGGAATCTTTGGCAAGTCAATCGTTTTCACGCCAAAAACAATCAAATTAATTATTACTTCATAGCCCCCAACAAGAATCAAAGAAAGTCCTAACAATCTGTAAAGCATTTCCTTAATGTCATTAAAATCTGCTTTTTTGTTGAGCATGAATATACATTATCTTTTTCAAATTTTAAATCTTTTGTTTTTTTAAAGTTAAATACTTTTCATATAAGTCTTCATCAAGATTATCCATTTCACTTGCATTCTCAATTTTCAATTCAAACCCATTTTCAAAAGGCATGACCATCCCATAAAAAAGATATTTCTTGTTTGGAAAAAGTTTTGAAAAAACGCTTTTTTTTGAAATTATAATTACAACTTCTTCATCACCATCTTTTATTGTGCCAATCCCTGATTCAGCATCTAAATCAAGCAATAAAGCAACAACAGAAACGTATTTGTCTTCTTTATTTACATCTTTTAATTTCTTTTCAATATACGGTAAGAGTTTGTATTTCATTATTTAAAATATAAAAAGAACTCTTTTTAAAAATTGTTAATGCTTAAAAATTATCCGTAGTCTCTCCATCTATGCTCGCATTTTGTGCATTTTAAAAATTTTGTAGGAGCCTCATCTGCTGCTCTTGTTTGAAGAACCCAATAATATGCCTTATTATTTCCGCATTTCGGACATTTCGCAGTTGTTATTGGAAGAGATTCCTCATTTTCACTTACAATTATTATCCTGTCTTTTTTTTCTCCTGAAATTTCTGTTATTTTTCCTTCTTCATGATAGAACTTTTTATCGCATTTTTTACAATAAAGATAGTTTTTTCCACTTTTACCTTTTTTTGGTATCAATATACTTGAACATTTTGGGCAAAACATTCTTATCAACCATTTCTTTTAAAAAAATGCCTTTTAAATATTTTACTTGTGAAAAAAACTTAGAAGCCGAGCAAAATTATTCCAATAACTGCTAACAAAGCCCCCATGCCTTTAAACAAAGTAAATTCGGATTTAAACAAAAAAATTGAAGCAATAGTGACTAATAAAATATGAACACCACTTACTGCAAGAGAATACCCTGGGTTTAGCGATGACTCTATGGATTTTAAAAGAAAAACATTTCCCACAACACCAAACACGCCTGCAATAAATATTAAGATTAATGCCTGCTTTGTCAGGGATAAAGAAATCTTTGTTGAAAACAAATATAATGAAAATATGTTTATAAATTTTTGCAACTTATAAACCAAAAATATTTTTCATAAGCATTCTTGGAATCCCTGCTAAAGGCAGTTTCATCACTGCTTTACCAATGAGTTTGTTATAAGAAACATTCTTTTCTTGCGGAAGCAAACCATAATTATTATCGCCATGTGTTGTGAATGTCTTATTATTTAATTCAATAATTCGATGAATTATAGGCTCGTCAAGACCTGCATCAAAAACAACAACATCCCCTACATTCAACTCGGAAATATTTTCAACTGATTTAATTACAACTGCATCTCCTATATTAAAGCCTTTTTGAAATGGCCATGAATTAATTTCTTCAAGTGTAAAACCATGCTCTAAATACCATTGAGTAAAGTCTCCATGATGAATCATTGACCCTGAAAGAATGCTAACAATATCTTTTAAACCAAAAACGTAAAGAAATGCAGGATAAAAAACAAATTTAAAAACAAGATAAGTAAAGATTATGAAAAACACATAACTTTGAAAAGAAGTATCCTTCCAATAAAATTTCCAAAATTTGTCAAAAAGGTTTTTCATTTTCTTTAAAACATGCATCTGAGTCATTGTAAAATAAGAGAATAGGTTTATAATTAATAAATTTAATCAAATATTATTGTATTTTCTTAAAATAAAAGGTTTATCATATTTTCAAAGCATTGAATTCTTTAATTAAAGATTCAATAACTTTTTTCAAAACAACAACAGGTTTTCCTTTTTTTGTTTTAATTGTTAATGTAAAATTATCAATTAATGGGTGCTCTTTTTCATATCCTGCAAACTCAACATTAGCATCATCAAGAAGTTTTGAAACCAATAAGTTAAGAATTGTTTCCTTTTTTCCCTTAATTAAAAGCACAAGTTTGTTGCTTTCAGACAAAATAACTTCTATTTCCATAAACAAGAATTACACAAAAATTACTTTAAAAAGTTTGTGATTCATTGTTTTTGTATTGCTTAAACATTTCACATTATTATGTAAAAGAATTAAAAATCAATCCACTAAATATTATTATGAACAATAAACTATACTGGAGTTAATGGAATAAAAAATTCAAATTAATTGCACAAATAAAAAATAATTACAAACACTTAAAAATCTGTTTTTCAAATATTAAAATCATGCTTAAATCAATTTACGGGGAATTTGAAAAAAAATTGAAAAAAAAGTATTCACAAAAAGAAGCTTTTGAAAATCTTGAAAACTACTCAACTGATGAAAATGTTGTAAAAAAATTAATAGAGAACAAGATTGTGAAAGACGAGAAAACGTATTTAAAGGACCTTCATGATTTTTTAATAGATTTTACTAAATTTAAATTAAAAAGAGAATATTCTCCAGATAAAATTGTTGTTCAATTAGTTCAAGGGTTGGAAGACAGTGAAAAAATTACAAATCTTATGTATGAGAGAGTAAGTGAGATTTTCAGCACGTATGACCCTGAAAAAGAAAAAGAATTCACGAATATGAAACAAATGAGCGAGTACATAGTTAAAAATGTAAAACAAGGAAAAAATAAAAATAAAATGGGTTGGGACTTAAACAAGGATGAAATTCTGATTTTAAGAAAATTTTCATTAGAATTATTGAATTACATAAAATTCAAAGAAGAACTTGAAAAGTATATTGAAAAAATAATGAAAAAATTTGCTCCAAATTTAACAATTGTTGCAGGACCAATACTTGGTGCAAGATTAATTAATAGTGCGGGTAGTTTAGAAAGATTAAGTAAATTTCCAAGCAGCACAATACAAGTGTTAGGTGCTGAAAAAGCATTGTTTAGACATTTAAGAAGCGGGGCAAAACCTCCAAAGCATGGATTAGTTTTACAACACCCTCTTGTTCTTGCAGCAGGAAAAAATAAGGGAAGAGTAGCAAGAATGCTTGCAAGCAAGATAATGATTGCGTGCAGAACAGATTATTTCAGCAAAGGAAAAAAGATTATTGGAGAAAAATTATTGGAAGATTTAAAAAATAAGGTGAAAAAATAAATGAGCAAAAAATTTAGAAAAAAATTAAAATTTAAGCCACGAATAAAAGAAGTTGAATTTATAAGAGGCAGAATCTACACTCATAATTTAATCAAAGGAAACAGGGTTTATGGAGAAAAATTAATTGAAAACGGGAGATTAAGAGAATGGGTTCCAAGCAGAAGCAAAATTGGAGCAGCAATTATGAGAGGAATAAAGAATCTTGGCATTAAAAAAGGAAGCAAGGTTTTGTATCTTGGTGCAGCAAGTGGAACAACTGCAAGCCATGTAAGTGATATTGTGGGAAAAGAAGGTGCTGTTTTTTGCATAGATATTGCTTACAGAGTGGTAAGAGATTTAGTTTTAGTATGTGAAAAAAGAAAAAACATGTTCCCTCTTTTAGCAGATGCAAGTCATCCTGAAACATATAAAGCATTCTTTCCAACAGTGGATGTTGTTTATGAAGATGTTGCATCTAAAAATCAAGCAGAAATACTGATAAGAAATTGCGATTTGTTCTTGAAACCAAATGGATGGGCTATTATCGCAGTTAAAGCAAGAAGTATTGATGTAACAAAAAAACCGCAACAAGTTTTCAATGAAATTGAAAAAAAGTTTAAAAAACATTTTATCATAATTGAAAAAACAAAATTAGAACCTTTTGAAAAAGACCACATGTTCTATATTATGAAAAAAATCAACTAAAACTAATTAACAGGTTATAAACAGAATGAATTATTACAACATTTCCAAGAGATTCTGTTTTGCTATAAATATGACATTGAGTAAGAGAAAATAAACTTAACAAAATTAATCTCTTAGTGCGAAAATCATGATGCCATAAAACAAAAGAAAATGTGGAAAAAATAAAAAATAAGTATTTATTTGAAAATTTTTTATAAAATTCTCTTCTAAAAAACCATTCTTCAACAAGAGGAGCTGCAACAATATAAAAATAACTATACAAGTTAAGATTAAAGTGATTTAAAAAAGAAACTAATCCTAATGAACATGCAAAAAAGTAAAACACAAATCCAAGAAAAATAAAAAGAAAAAAATTTTTTGAAAATTTTAATTGATTTTTTGCAATTAAATAAGGAATTAAAAAAAGAGAAATAATGAATTCAAGACAACCAATTATCTCTGATAGCTTCACCATTATAAAATATTTAACTCATTAACCCTTTTAATAACCCTATCTTTTATTTTATCTATAAGTTTTTCTAACTTTATTCCATATTTCACTTTACCATCCCTTGTTCTTACAGCAAGAGTCTTATTCTTTTCTTCCTTATCTCCAATCACAATGATTAAACCAAGCCCGAGCAAGCGATAAAACATTCTCATAATATCATCAAAGCCCGCCCTCCTGTTTAACATGACCTAATTAATATCAAATCCCAAATTTTAAAGGTTTCCTTTCTCCGTTCTATTAACTTATTATTTAAATAATTAATAAATCATAATTAGACCCAACTAATTCAACCTCACTCATTTCAACAAGACAATTACCTTACCTTTTTTTATCTCAACTATCTTTATTTTCAAGCAAACCTAATTCCTGCTTATGCTTCCATTTAATAAATGAAGTATTCTTTTCAAATAATCACACTAATTATCACTAATCATTATTCAAATTATACTATTTAACTCACTTATTGCTTTGTAGATTCTTGTTCATCATTTTTCAATAATTCTACCGTACACTTCTTTTTCACATCAAGAAGATAACTCAATATAAAATTAATTTTAAAAAACGAATATTCCTCATGTAAAACTTGTTTTGTCACAGAAAAGATTATATATAAGCGGATTTAAAATATAAATCAAATAAGAACAGAATATCCTTTCCAAGAACACTGAAAAAATAACACTATGCGGTGTTAAGAAGGAGATATAAGATATGCTAGGTCCCTATGAAGCTCTTAAGGGAGAAATAATAAAATATAAAGGAAACAAAATTTTTCCTGAAATAAAAAACATAAAAAAAGTCCCAATATCAATTTCTGAGATCAAAAATAGAGTTTTTTCTTTACATAATCAAGAGATCTGGCCAGCAATTTCAAGGATAAATAATCAAATAAACATATCTGTTAATAACTACTTTAATAAGGTTGTAGGCGCACTTTTCGTACCACTACCCCTCACAACAAGGATGATTTCCTCCCCAGGTGCTGTGTACGGAAAAGAAGCTATTAACTATACTACTGACACGGTACCCATCACTTTGAAATGGTTTGAATTACCAAAAAAAGCATTTTTAGCTGAATCCTCTCAAATATATCTAGAATTGGCTCTTCTTCAAAAAGGTATTAACCATGTTTTTGCAAACTATAATTCTTTTAGAAAAGAAAAAGCAGATGCCACACACCTTTCGGAATTTCATCATATAGAATACGAAGGAAAGATAGATCAAAAAAAGAATATAAAAATAGCACAGGGACTTTTATATACAATAATTAATGATTTGATTAAAAATAATGATTCAGACCTTAGTGTATTTCTTACAGACGAAAAAATATCTGAACTAAAGCAAACAACAAGAAAGAATATTCCAATAATAACGTTTGAAGAAGCACTAAACTTACTTTATGATGAAACCAAGGACAAAAAATACAAAAAATTCACTTTACAAACTTTTCATTCGTGGGAAGAAGTAAAACTAACGGAAATTATAGGGAGAACCGTTGGAGTTTCAGAAATGCCTTTATTAGAGGTACCATTTTATCATGCAATGAAAGATGGAACTGAACCTCCTGTTGCAGACAACACAGACATAATTTTGTCAGGTTATAGAGAAATTGTCGGTAGTGGTCATAGGGTAAGATCTATAAAAGAGTTAGAAGAAAAAGCTAGAATATTTAATCTTCCAAGAGAAGATTACATACCATATTTACAGTCAAGACAATTTCCCGACTATAAAGAAACTTCTGGATTTGGACTTGGTTGGGAGAGGTTCATGCAAGGAATTCTTGAAATGCCTTTTATACACACTGTTTGTCTATTCCCAAGAATTGACCAAACACTGAAACCCTAAAAGGAGTAAATAAATGGAAATAGTAGATTGTCAAGTTAATTATGGTAAGTCCTTGTTTGGCCCTAATTGTAAGATTGAAATATATAGTAAAGCAGCAAAAAAGATGGGAATTACCCGAGCTTTAATTATACCAACGTTAACTCATGAAATAAAAATAGATTCCCTAGTCGAAAAATCATGTATCTGGGAAGAAACAGAAAAGGGATTATTATACAAAAAAGAAATTATTGAAAAAAAAACAGGAAAGGTGATAACAAGAAAGAATCCAAAAAACCCCTACCAAAACATGAATAATTTTGTCTTAAATAAAATAAGAGAATTAAACAAAAATTTAGATATAAAATATTATTTCATACCTAAGATACATCCTTTGTTAGATACAGAAAAAGAATTAGAGAGATTAATTGAAGAACCAGAGACCGTTGCATTAAAAATACATGGATTGGCTACACATACCACACCAAATCAAGTTCCAGGATGGATAGTTAAATTAGCTAATTCCTATTCAAAACCACTCTTTGTTCATACTGATTATTTAAATAAAAATTTTAAAGACAATAGAACACCAGAATCTTTAAAAAAAATAATATATAAGAACACCCCAAAAGATTGGCTCACTTGGGCGGAACTAACAAAACCACATAAGCTTTATTTAGCTCATTTAGTAAGAATGGATATGGAATCTATTGACAAAATTAATAAGTCAAAAAACATAGTGGTTGGTACAGGCCCTGATATTATGTTAGAACAAGAACCTTGGAGATTAAAACAACAACCAACTGAGAACATTCTCTATAAAGCACTTATCTCTATTAATAGTAAAAAATTAGTCTTTAGTACAGACTTTGCATGGAACGTATTTAAAAGAGGTAATTGGACTCAATTTGATTGGGGATCTATAGAGAGAATAGTGGAGCAAGCAAAAAAAATTGGTTTACCTAAAGAAGAATTATCAGATATACTCTCTAATAATGCAATAGAGTTTTTTAGTTTGGATTAGTTTTTTCACGTATTTCTTTTTCAATTTTCTTTAATGTCTCTGAATCTGCCCTCGGTCCAAGTAAAGTAGTCACATACCCTTCGTATTTCTCAAAGAACACCCTTTTTTCAGTATTCCAAACAGTTTCATCTTTGTCTCTTAATCCATGTAAAGGATACAGTTTTATATGCGCATGATTTATTCCTGTTCCTTCTATTATCATCGCACACCTCTTCACTCCAAGAGATTCATCAAGAAGTTTTGATACTTTTTTAACAACTCTAAGAAATTTTTCATATTCATCCTCTCTCATATCAAAAACATAAGATTTCACGTGTTTCTTTGGAATCACAATCGTCTGTCCTCTCATATTAGGATTAATATCTAAAAACGCTAAAAATTCATCATCCTCATAAACCTTATAGCTCGGTATTTCCCCTCTTACAATCTTGCAGAACACACAATCTTCCATGAAAAACTTACCACATTTAGTATTAATAATTTTTTCTACATTATTTGCAAGGCCATTTTTTCAAAGTGTGTTTGAGAGCGAGATTATGACATTAAATTCAAAAAAAAAAAATAAAAGGGAAAAACCTAGGTTTAAATAACGCACTTTAAAATGATTATGTAAGTACTTCGTGTAATTTATTCGCAGTATCATTGAATTATTTGCTTTCGTATCACGCGAGTATCATGAAGGAGTGTAATTCTTTTAAATCAATATTAATCACTCTTACTAAAGAGGGTTTTTTAATGCCTGAGTTTCCTTTAATTATTTGGGAGAACACGAAGGAATACGAAGTAATGCTTAAGAAAGCAGAGAAGAAAAGAAAGGAATTAGTTAGTGCTTGGTGCTGAGAAAGCCTTATTCAGGCATTTAAGAAGCGGAGCAAAACCTCCAAAGCATGGTTTAATACTACAACACTCCTTAGTCTTAAGTGCTAAGAATAAGAGAGGAAGAATAGATAGGTTGCTTGCGAGTAAGATAATGATTGCTGTAAGAACTGATTATTATAGTAAGGGAAAAAAGAAAATTGAAAAAGAATTATTAAAGGATTTAGAAGAGAAAGCAGAAAAAATACTAAAAAGGGAGTTGATAATGAAAAAGAAATAAGAAAGGAATTAAAGCTTAAGGCTTAATTCATTGCTTCTCCTCAGGACTTCCTTGTTCACGTACTTAATGAGTTCTGGGATTCTCACGCCGAACTTGACTTTACCATCCCTTGTTCTTACAGCAAGAGTCTTATTCTTTTCTTCCTTATCTCCAATCACAATGATTAAAGGCACTTTTTGTAATTGTGCTTTACGAATTCTGTACTCTACTGTCTCTTGATTATCATCAATCTCATATCTTATTTTATTCTTAAAGAATTGATTGCCAATTTCTCTCGCAAAACTAAGATGCCTGTCTGCTATAGGAATTATTCTAACTTGTTCTGGTGCAAGCCATAATGGAAAAGCTCCTGCGTAATTCTCAACAAGTATTGCCATAAACCTTTCAAGACTTCCTAACACTGTTCTATGAATCATAACTGGCCTGTGTTTCTTATTATCAGGCCCAATATAAGTTAAATCAAAATTATCTGGTTGAGCAAAATCAACTTGTATTGTGCCACACTGCCAAGTCCTGCCCAAGACATCCTTGATGTGAAAGTCTATTTTCGGACCGTAAAAAGCTCCATCTCCTTCATTAATTTTGTAATTCAATTTTAATTCATCAAGTGCTTGCTTTAATGTATTCTCAGCTAACTCCCATTGCTCATCAGATCCTATACTCTTCTCAGGTCTTGTTGATAATTCCACATGGTCTAATGGAACGCCAAAAGTCTCATACATTCTAATAACAAGGTTAATTGTTTCCTTAAGTGTTGGGACTATTTGTTCTTTTGTCATATAAATATGCGCATCATCTTGAGTAAATTTCCTTACCCTAAACAAACCGCTTAACACACCACTAAGCTCATGCCTGTGCACGACACCGAGTTCAGCAACTTTTAAAGGAAACTCCCTGTATGAATGGCTTTTCTCTTTATACATCAGCATGCCTCCAGGACAATTCATTGGTTTAACTGCTTGTTCTTTTCCTTCTATTTCTAAGCAATACATATTCTCCTTGTAATACTTAAAGTGACCGCTTCTCTCCCAAAGTTCAGCGCTTAAAATCATTGGAGTCATTACTTGTTTATACCCAAGCTTCTCATGCTCTTCCTTCCAATAATTCATAATGTTGTTCCATAGTTTAACTCCTTTATCATGAAAAAAAGGCATGCCAGGCGCTTCAGGGTGAAATGAGTACAATTCTAATTGTTTCCCGAGTTTTATATGGTTTCTTTTTTCAACTTCTTCAAGAAAATCCAAATATTCTTTAAGCATTTTTTGCTTTGGAAAACTAATTCCATAAATCCTCATTAAAACTTTTCCATCGCTTTTGCCTCTCCAATACGCGCTTGATGTTGAAAGTAATTTTATTGCTTTTACATACCCTGTATTTGGCACATGCGGTCCCCGACATAAATCAAAGAACTTATTATTATAATACAAACTTGGCTTTGTTTCAAGTTCTTTTATTAATTCAAGCTTGAACTCATTATTCTTAAATAGTTCTTGCGCTTTTTTCTTTGAAATCTCTTTTCTTTCAAAAGGAATTTTCTTTTTAATTATTTCTCTCATTTTTTCCTCTATTTTTTCTAAATCTTCTTTTGTAAAGGGCTTTTTTACATAAAAATCATAGTAAAACCCTTTTTCAATTGCAGGACCTATTGTCATCTTTGCTTTTGGAAAAAGTTCTTTTACAGCCATTGCTAAAATATGCGCACTTGAATGCCAAAAAACTTTTTTTCCTTCTTCATCATTAAATGTAACAAATCTAATTTTAGCGTTTGAAGTAAGTGGTGCGTTTAAATCTTTTAAATCATCATTTACAAAACATGCTAAAGCTTCTTTACTTAATCTTGGATTAACTTCTTTTGCAATTTCATAACAAGTAATTCCTGAATCAAAAATCTTTTGAGACTTATCAGGCAAAGTAATTTTAATTTTCATAAACACACCTCAAATAAAAATAAATGTTTAATTTAAAAATATTTTTAGAACAAAAATTGTTGTAAATGTTAATTGGTCGGACAAATTCTTAACAAAATCATATGAAATCTAATTTAATAATCTTTAATAAACTTTATGATAAATGTAAATAAAGTATTCTCACACTAAAATCACATAATAGTAATCTTTTTAAGAGAGATTTATTTTTTAAAAGATAGTTAAAAAATCACAATCAGATTTTAAAAATCAAGAAATTGTGAGGTGTTTTAAAATGAATAATCAACAACCTATTTTTATCTTACCTGAAAGTGCTTTAAGAACACAAGGTAAAGATGCACAAAAATCCAATATTGCTGCAGCAAGAGCAATAGCAGAAACAATAAGAACAACACTTGGACCAAAAGGCATGGACAAAATGTTAGTGGATTCTATGGGAGATGTAGTAATAACTAATGATGGTGTTACAATTCTTGAAGAAATGGAAATCGAACATCCAGCAGCAAAAATGATGGTTGAAGTAGCAAAAACACAAGAAGAAGAAATTGGAGATGGCACAACAACCGCAGTAGTAATTGCTGGAGAATTACTTAAACAAGCAGAAGAATTGTTAGACCAAAATATACATCCAAGCGTTCTCACAAGAGGATTTAGATTAGCAGGAATAAAGGCAAAAGAAGTTCTTGAAAAAATAGGAGAAAAAATAAACATAAATGAAAAAGAAATTCTTGAAAAAATAGCAATCACAGCGATGACAGGTAAAAGTGCTGAAGCATCAAGACATCATCTCGCTGAATTAATTGTTAAAGCAATCCAACAAGTAAGTGAAGAAAAAGAAGACAAAATAGTAATTGATTTAAATAATGTTAAGGTAGAAAAAAGAACGGGAGGTAGCATAGACGACAGCGAACTTGTGCATGGTGTTGTAATAGATAAAGAAAAAGTTCATTCAAACATGCCAAGCACTGTTCCTTCAGCAAAAATACTCTTATTAGACTCTGCATTAGAAGTAAAGGAAACAGAAAACGATGCACAAATAAGAATTAACAGTCCTGAGCAATTAAAAAATTTTATACAACAAGAAGAAGCAATGCTTAAAGAAATGGCAGAGAACATAAAGGAATTAGGTGCAACAGTTGTATTTTGTCAAAAAGGAATTGATGACATAGTGCAACATTATTTAGCAAAATATGGAATATTTGCTGCAAGAAGAGTAAAGAAGAGTGATATGGAACAATTAAGCAAAGCAACAGGAGCAAAAATAATCAGCAATTTAAAAGAAGCAACTTCTAAAGACTTAGGAAATGCAGGTCTTGTTGAAGAAAAGAAAATTGCAGGCGAATCAATGATTTTTATAAGTGATTGCAAAAATCCAAAAGCAGTAACAATCCTAATAAGAGGCAGCACAGAACATGTAATTGATGAAGTGGAAAGAGCAGTAAAAGATGCATTAGGAGACTTAAGTGCAGTAATTGAAAGCGGAATGGTCGTTGCAGGCGGTGGGGCGCCTGAAATGGAATTAGCAAAAGAACTTGATAATTATGCTGAAAGCATAAGTGGAAGAGAACAATTAGCAGTAAAAGCATTTTCAAAAGCATTAGAAATAATTCCAAGAACTCTTGCAGAAAATGCTGGCATAGACCCATTAAACACCATTGTTGAATTAAAATCAAAACATGAAAATGGTAAAAAATGGGAAGGAATAGAAGTTAATAAAGGAAAAACAATAGACATGTGGGAAGAAGGAGTTCTTGAACCTTTAAAAGTTAAACAACAAGCAATAACCAGTGCAACAGAGGTTGCAATAATGATACTTAGAATAGACGATGTTATTTCAAGCAAAAGAGAAAGCCAACCAATGAATCCACAAATGCCACCACAAGGAATGTATTAAAAATATTTTTTATATTTTTTTTAAAATTTTTTGTAATTTTTCTGAAAATTAGGAATTATTATAAATCTTTATGTCTTTATAATGAATTATGGCAAAAAGCAGTATAGATTTAGGAGATTTAGAACAAAATATTAGAAGATTAGATTCTCAAATAGAAAATGTAAATGAACAAATGGAAAAAATGATAAGCATAAATTTAACTCTTCAGTCCAAAATCACTGAGTTAATGATAAAACAAATTGATTTAATAGAAAGCTTGAAAAAAATGATTGATCTTCTTGAAGAAGCAGGACAAGAAGAGGAAGAAAAAGTAGATTATATTACTCCTTTAAAAGAAACAATGGAAACATTAGTATCAAAGCAAGATGAACTTCTTACAGCTTTGCAAACAATAGACAAACACATTACAAGAGAATACACTCGCGAGATGCTCACAAAAGCACTAAAATAAAAAAAAATAACATTACTCAGAAATTATTTAAATCACTAAATGCTTATAAGGAACATACACAATAAAAGGTGGCTTTTTTGAAAAAAGAATTTAATAAACCAAACTTCAACCAAAAAGTAAGTTTAGCAGTGCTTTTACTAATAACTTTTGGCGGATTTTTTATGTTTTACAACGCACAATTATTTAGCCAAAATACAGCAGAAATAGGAGTGTATAACCCATGGACAACAGTAGAGTCTATAATGATATGGATGTCTTTAATTGCATTATTAGTTATTATAGTAGAATTGCAAGAAATCAGAAAATTATTGGAAAGGTGAAAAATAAATGAAAAATATTAACAAAAAAGGTATTACACCTGTCATAGCTGTTGTTCTTCTTATGATGATGACAGTTGCAGCAGCAGGTGCAGCATATTTTTGGATTGTTGGAGTCCAGAGTAGTATACAAACTGATACAGAAAATTTCATTGGACAAGTTCTTGAAAGCCAAGAATTTGAAATACTTGATACTGTGTGCGATTACAATTCAACTGACCCAACTAATAGTTCAATAAGAGTAATAGTATACAATTCAGGAAAAACTGCTTTTGAAAATGCAGATACAAGAATTTTCTTATTAAACAGCACAACAGGTGTGACAAATCAAAGCGTGCAAGTAGATTCCACAACACTTGAAAAACAAAAAACAATGGAAATCATTGGATATGGATTTACAATGTCTGCATCATCTGAATGGACCGTAAAACTTTCAATTGGCGGAACAACAAAAGAAAAAGGATGTGTTACAGACAGTTCTTAAACTTAATTTTTCTTTATTTAATTATTATTTATTTTCTTAAAATATAAAAGATATATATAACAGAATATTTAATAAGATGTCAAAAACTTATTATTAGAAATCCTTATAACTCTGTGAAAGATTTATTTTAAATTGAGAATGATTAATAATAAGTCGCAAACACAAATAATCAGCACTGTTTTAATAACAGGACTTCTTTTGTCTGTAATAAGTGTTACATACGTGTGGGGAAAACCACTTATACAAAAAGTAAGTGATAATGCAAAAATTGAATCAAGAATAAACAAACTAAGTGAAATTGATAAAGCAATAAAAGATGTTGCAGACACTGGCTCTCCAAACACTTTAAAAATCAGTTTAGAAGATGAAGAGTCTTTATCAGTAAATGATGATGGCGAGCTCGTTTATAAAACAATAACAACAGTGCCATTAGTAACAACATATGATTGGGGCCCAATTAATTTTGTAGAAGGACCTTATACGAATGAAAAATATGTTGTTGATACATTAAATGCTATGTCAACAGGATATAAGCAATGCAAACAAACAAATATTTACAAAGGAGAAGTTAATTTAACATATAACTCTGGGGAAACAGAAGAATATAATGTGCTTGTTTTTAATGGTGAAAAAACACCTTATTATGATTATGTTTGTTTAACAAAAGATATGAATAATTTTGATTGTGATCAAAGTTGCGGGTATGTTGACGAACCCATAATTTTAGGGAATACAACATTCAAAATATTTTATGTAAATGAAAGCGGAAAAAGAGTTAATATTCTTGGCAGAGAAATGTTAAAAACAGGAGAATTAGGAACTGATGACCCAGAAGGAATAATTATTGGAAAAGCTACGTTAAGCAATAAAAGATATTTTGTCCAATTTAAACTTGTTTACAGGCCTTTAAAAGACCCAAATACTGGCAATACTCATCAAATAATACTTAATTGCGATAAAGAATGCTTTGTAGGTCCAGGAGATCACAATATCTATCTTTCTTTAATTGAAAAACCACAAGGAACCTTAAGCACCAACGAATATAATATAAATGTTAGGATTGTATAATTAAATTATGGGTTTCAAATTAAGAAATGTTGGTAAAAAATTAGCTCTTGCTAAAAAAAGAAAGTATTTAGAAGAAGAAATAAAAGAACCTAAAGAAATTATAAAAGAACCAAAAAAAATATTAAAAGAAGAAATAAACGAAAAAAAGAAAAAAGAAGGCGGCGTAACAGAAGAAACAGATTTTAAAACAATAAATATTGGGGTTGAAGAAAAAAAATTTACACCCACAATTTTAACTCCTGAAAAGCTAAAACAATTGGAAAATATTAATGAAATAATCCCCCTTGTTACTATTGAATACAAAGGCACACAACAAACACTTGTATACGCAAACATAATATGGGACCCAAACATTTCTTCTTTAAGATATAACTTAAAGGAACCTGCATTAAGCAAATATGAAGAACAAATTTTAAAAGAAAGCAAAAACTTGCTTCAAGAAAAATTGAATATTGATTTTAGCAAAATAAGACTTGAAAAAGCGTTTAAGTTTTTAATTGAAAAATTTTATCAAATCATGGATGAATTAGGGTATAAATTAACAGAAGATCAAAAAATTAGAATGCAATACTATATTTATAGGGATTTTATGGGTTTAGGCAAAATAGAACCTTTAATGCACGATGATAACATAGAGGATATAAGTTGTGATGGTGTAAATATCCCTATTTTTGTTTACCATAGAAACCCTTTGTATGGACAAATGAGAACAAACATTATTTTCAGAAGCAAGGAAGAGCTTGATTCTTTTGTATTAAGACTTTCTCAAAAAGCAGGAAAATCATTAACAATTGCAAATCCTTTGTTAGAAGGATCCCTTCCAGATGGGTCTCGTGTTCAAGCAACACTCGGCACAGACATAGCAAGAAGAGGAAGCAATTTTACAATTCGTAAATTTACAAGAAAACCAATGACTCCAACAGATTTACTGAATTATAACACTGGTTCTTCAGAAATGTTTGCATATTTATGGATGGCATTAGAAAATAGACTATCAATACTAGTAAGTGGGGGAACAGCAACAGGTAAGACAACATTTCTTAATGCATTAAGCTTATTTATTAAACCAGAATTTAAGATAATTAGTATTGAAGACACACCAGAATTAAGACTTCCTCATCCAAATTGGGTTCCTGTTGTAGCAAGAGGAGGATACGGAAGACAGGAATACGGACAAGTAAGCATGTTCAATCTTCTTAAAAGCTCATTAAGACAAAGGCCTGACTACATAATTGTAGGTGAAGTGCGTGGCGAAGAAGCATACGTTCTTTTTCAAGGCATGGCAACAGGCCATTCTGGTTTAGGAACTCTTCATGCAGACAGCATAGAAGCTGTTATTGACAGGCTTATAACAAAACCAATAAATCTTCCTAAAGCTATGATTGACAACCTTGACATAATTGTTTTTCTTGAATTAATAAGAAGAGAAGGAAGTTATGTTAGACGAGTTGCAGAAGTGTTAGAAATTGTGGGTTATGATTACAAAACTCAAAAATTGAAAACAAATATTGCTTTTGTTTGGGATCCATCTACAGACAAGTACATATCAAAAAAATCTGTTCTTCTTGAAAAAATAAGAATCAAAATGTCTTATAGTGAAGACCAAATAAAACAAGATATGCACAACAGAATAAGGCTTCTTAATTGGTTAAAAAATAATAATATAAATGATTACAGGGAAGTGAGTAAATACATATCAGCATATTATATTAACCCAGAACTTGTTATGAGTCAAATATAATTATTTTAGGTGAAAAAATGAGTTATGCAGAAATAAGTTATAGAATGCTAAAAAAATTTTCAAATAAGTATGCATACCTTATAGAAGATTTAAAAGATGACTTAAAACAAGCAGACCTTAATTATACAATAGAGGAGTACTTCTCAATGCTTGTCCTCACAACAATCATTTTATCCATAAGCGTTTTTTGTATTGGAGGTTTTATTTTTTTCTTTGTAATTAGAAGTATTGGAATTGCAATTATAGGTGGTTTTATTCTATCTTTATTTATTTCCTTAATAACTATTGTTGTTTTCATAATTTATCCATCTCAATTAGAAGATACAAGAAAAAAAAAGATTGAAAATAATTTGTATTTTGCTGCAAATTACATGTCAACTATAAGCAGCAGTGGTTTGCCTCCGCAAAAAATATTTGCTGTAATTGGAAATTTTAGTGAATTCGGAGAAATAGCAAAAATCAGCAAAAGAATAACAAGAGATATTGAAATTTTTGGAATGAACGTAAATGAGGCTATTGAAAAAGTTGTTCAAACAAGTCCTTCAAAAAAATTAAATGAACTATTATGGGGTATGAGAGGGATTATTGTAAGTGGTGGGGATTTAACAGTTTATTTAAAAGAAAAATCAAAAAGCTTGTTAAATGATTATAGAAGGATTTTAGAAGAATTTACGAGAAGCATTTCGCTTTATTTAGAAATTTATATAACACTCATCATGGTTGGAACTGTATTTACTTTAGTTCTCACAACAATTATGAGCTTGCTTGGAGGTTATATCAAACAATTACAATTAGTGCAAATGATAATTGTAACAATAGGACTTCCGTTCATATCAGGCGTGTTTGTGCTCTTGCTTAAAACAATAAGTCCTACAGAAACATAGGGGAAAAATATGAAAAAGAAAAAAGTGTTAATGGTTTCAATTGCAGTAGGAATCCTTATTTTTGTTTTAGGCTCTGTTGTTTCAAGATTCAGTTTATCCGGACTTCTTTACAGCATAGTTTTTGGATTAATAATTGCAACATTCCCTTATCTCATTATAGATTATATTAATTCCAGAAAAATCAGAGCACTTGAACTGCAATTCCCTGAATTTTTGAGAAATTTAGCGGAAAGTGTGAAAGCAGGCATGACTTTGCCAAAAGCAATAGAAAATGCTGCTAAAACAGATTTTGGAGAATTAACCCCTTATATAAAAAAATTTCATAATCTTTTGAGTTGGGGCATTCCACTTCCTGACGCAATAAAGGTTTTCAAAAAAGAAACAAAAGAATCAAGTCATATACAAAGAGGGTTATCAATAATTATGGAAGCATATTATTTTGGAGGAAATATTGCAGAAATAATGGCATCTGTTGCTGACAGCACAAATCAAATAATTAATATTGAAAAAGACAGAACATCAATTATGTCCCAACAAACAACAGTTATGTATATTGTTCAGTTTGTTTTTATTGCCATTCTCATAGGTCTTTTCACTGTTTTAATTCCATTAGTGACAACAGAATATGGTGAAAGCGGAATATCCGGATTTTTAAGCAGAGAAAATCTGCCATCAGTAGATTATTTTAGAATTTTGTTTTTTTTAACAATAGTAATTCAATCTGTAGCAAACGGAGTTGTTGCTGGAGAAACTCAAGAAGGAAGGCTTAGTGCAGGAGTTAAGCATTCAGGAATAATGCTTATTATTGGTTTAGTTTCATATTTAATTTTTATATATCCAATAAACTATTCATTAAATGTTAGTTTGTCAAAAAACATTGCGTATCCTTCAGAAAGCATTGAATTAATTGGACACTTTGAAAAAGAAGGCACAAACATACAAGGAGCACTTGTTAACATTACTCTTGCGAATAAAAGTATACAAACAATAACAGATGCTAGAGGCGATTTTAAAGTTGATTTAAAAGCACCTTCAAAAATAGGAGATTATAATATTGTGGTGATAATCGCATATGATAAAAAAAGTATTATACAAGAAATTACACTTCAAGTCAGGTAAAGCACAAGTGGATTTTGATTTGCTGCTTGCATACATAGTGTTTATTGTATTCATAGCATTTATCATAAAATATGTAACAAGCCTTTTAACACCTTACACTAACACAATTGATTTTTCAATTCATGAAAGAAATGCTTTAAAAGTTTATCAAAACAGCATCCCAAAAATATTTGATTATGATGGCTTATATAAACTATGTAATGCAAATGCAAGCAACTTAAACGGCATAGAAGTAGTATATAGCATAAAAGGGATTAAACTGCCAGCATGGGATGAATTATCCTCTCTTCCAAATAAAACAGATGGTGAAATAAGAATTTTAAGAAAAAATGAAAACATAGATATCCTAACAGGAAGCAATTCCACAGAATATAATTTAACAATAACACTAATTTTTCCATACTACTCCAATGTGTTTATGGAAAACTCTTCAGTAGAATCACTTGATTCTGCTTCATTAGAAAAAGATGCTTTTAAAAATGATGTAATCACAATTAAAAGCAATGTGAAATCAGGAGATGTAGATGAATTTATTTTAAAAACAGATTCAGAAATAAGTCCTTTTTTTATTTTTATTGGAGGAATCTACGGAATTAATCATGATAAAGTTTTTATTGGGGGTGTAAACATTAATGGATCCTGCACTTCAGGAGGTGCTGGTTATAAGCAAGAATTATATGGTAATGCTTTAATGAATATAAACGGAAGCAATACAATTGTTGAAATAATTCAAAGAACGTGGTGGCTATCATGAAGAACAAAAAAGGATTCGTGAGATTATTAGAAGTAATCATATCTTCTATGTTGTTATTAGGATTATTGAATTGGATGTCAAACCAAGTGTACACGCAAAATTTGCAATTAAAAATAAATCCTATTTACAAAGGAGCATCAATAATAAATTTAATGCATAACAGCAGAATTTTAGAGACTTTGCTTGAAAACTATGATTTAAAAAGTATTGATGCTGAAATAACATATTTGCTTCCTGTAAGAAGTTCGCATAAAATTGAAATAACTTATGCTACTAAATTCAAAATAAAAAATTTGAGTGATGAAAACAAAGAAGGTAATTTTAGCTTAACTTATAATTTTCCATTAAGTGTAGATAAGAACTCAATTTTTATAAGTGAAGGCGTAAAACCAATAGAAAGAAATGTCTTATGGAATTCATATGAAATAGTTTTTTCCATAGAAAATAATAGAAGCAGTAATCTTGTTAAAGAAAATATAACTTTAAAAAATCTGCCTATAATTCTTGATAATAACATACTCAGTAATGAGAGTTTTGCTGTTTTCATAGATAATAAAGAAGTGCCTTTAAGCATAGATAATTTAGAAACAAAAAATGGTTTTTGGAATAATGTTAGTGCAAATATAACAGTTCAAATTCCTTTTCTTGAATCAGGAGATTCTGCATTAATTTATTTATTTTATTCTGATAACACAACAGCATTCAATAATACAGAAAGAGGATTTATTCAGGAATTAACCAATAAAAAAGATGAAAATTATGTAAGAATTTTAAAATTAACAAGCAAAAAAAGCTCGCGAGCAGATATTCTATTTAAAACAAGTTTAAATTCAAATGAAGAAAAGAATTTACTTCTCCAATATTCATTAAATACAAAAAAGAGCAATACTTATTCAAACATAACATCAGGCAACAACACAAATATTAATTTAACTTTAGCAGAAAATAATGTTAAAGAAGGAACATTCCCATTATATGCATCACTGCCCTCAACAACAACATACAGTGTTTCAAGAATTATTCCTTTAAAAGAAAATCAAGCTGAAATAAAAGTTTACTTGTGGTATATATGATAAAAAACAAAAAATCTCAGTTTTTCATTATTTCTACGGTTTTTATAGCATTAGCACTTACAACAATAATAACATATTTAACATTACCAAATGAATTAAGTTTTCAATCATTCAATAGCGAACAAAGTTTAATAAGCAGGACAGAAGCTCTTGGAAATTCAATAATCAGTGTAATGAATAACATTTATGATTTTTGGTGGAGTCCAATTTCAACTAATAGAATTAAAATTGTATTAAAAGAAGAAAATAATTTACAATTTAATTCATTTACTCAAATAGCTCAAATAGATTTTCCAGATGATGTTGATGAAGAATCAATAAGAGTTATTGAAGAACAAAAAGAACTACCTTTTAGTCTAAGATGGCTTGATTTAAGAAACAAGATTGCTGAAATATGTTTTCAGACAAGCATAAGCAAAGGTGAAGAAAAAAAAATTTTTGTTTATTTTAATAAAAAAACAGATGAAAATCACATAGAATCTCCAAAATATCTTTCTCAAATAAGCATTAACGAAAATACAACAGACATTATTATCAACACAAACCATTATGAAGCAAAAATCAACAAATCTGCAGGCGGCATGCTCTACTATTTATCACCAAAAAATTATCATCAAAATCTTATAACTAATGGAAAAGAATATTCTATTCAAACAATCTTCCAATGCAATAACACAGAGTACAAGCAATCAAGCGAAAACAAACCAACAATAACAATAATAACGAGCGGGCCTGTAATGGCAAACATTAGAGTAAGCGGAGAACATGGCATTGCTCCAGGAAGAGAATTTTATACACAAGACTTTTACTTTTACCCAGACATAATCAAAATTAAAACAAATGTGCGTTGGGCTGAAACAATAAATTGTCAGGCAAGCGAAAATAATTTTATTTTTGATAGAATAAATTTAAATGGAAGCACTTTACTTGGCGGTTCTCTTTATTATAAAGACAATAATACAAACATATGGGATACTTATGATTATGTTGAAGACAGGCCAGGAGATTGGATAGATTACTATCATAGCAAACAAGGAATTGGCATTCTTTTAATAAACAAAACAGGATATTTTTCTTATTATAGAAATTCTACTTCAGAGAACAAGTTCTCAGATTTAATTATCAAAAATGACACATTATTCCAACCATCAAGTGTAGAATATGAATACATTTTATACCCGCATAGAGAACAATGGGAAAAAACAAGAGATTATAATTTTCTTAATAATAAATCAAAAGTTTTAACAAATGAAAGTTTTGAAGAATTCTTTAAAGATAAAGAAGATTTTATAAAGAATTCTTTCAGTCAAAAAGGATTCTCCACGTATTTGAGCATAGACACAGAAACCGTAGATCAAAAATATAATTATGACACTAATTGGTATAGAAATGATTTCACGCCAAATACAAGGAAAGTCTTTAAAGTTTATTCAAAATATCAAATACAAAACTTTCCTTTAGAAGTTAGCGGATATTTTCTTAAAGGAATTGACGCAAATAGCTTGCTCATCAGCGATGAAAGTGGAAGAAAAATAACAACACAAATAACAACAGAGAACATTCCATCAAGTACTTCGGAATTCAACATTTTTTGCCAAAATCCAGAAAGCATAGATTATTCAAATTATACTTATTACTTGTTCAATTATGATGGAAAAAATTTCACTTTAGGCGTGGACCTTGAAGAAAGTGCAAACTTTAATGTATCCATTTTTTACCCGAATAAAAGCGCAATTATAGACAATGATGTCATAAATACTGACAAAGTATATTCAATACAAAGTCAAAATTACAAAGGATTTTATAAAGTTGTTATTAGTGGAAAAAATGATAACAAGTATTTTAAAATAAATTCAACTCTGCCATACTTGGTTTTATACAATAAAAGGATACGCTGCAAATCTAATGATGGTGTGAAAAAACTTTATTTCCACTTACCACAAAATGTAAAAAACATAAAAATAAACATCTCCTCTTATGATAGTAATTCAAGAGTGAAGATAAAAGACCTTAATGGAAACATAATTGCTGAAAACAATACAATTTATGCAAACACAATGCATTCATTTAATGTTCCAATAAAAAAATATGTAAATGGGAAAACCTATTATTTAGAGTTTGAAACTTCAGGCAGTATTGAAATTGTATTTGATGACACAATGTATAGTTCAAAAAGCAGCAGTGACGAATATTACATAAATTATGATAAACCAAAAATAAATTTGTTGTTTTTTGATTCATTAATTGGAAGCAAAAAATATGGAATTTATTATAATACAAATGACACAGAAGAAGAACACAGTATCTTAACACCTTTATCATTTAAAAGTGATTTAATTATAAATGAAACAAATAAAATTGTAAACAACACTTTTTTCTCATGGGATTTAAAAAACAATATTTTTCTTTACAAAAACAGCAGCAATTTTTTTCAATCAAGTGATAAATGGCTCACTGATTTTGGAAATTCTTCTTGGAAGAACTTTGCTGCTTCAACAACATTAAATAACATAACATTTATAGAAAAAGGACCTGTAAGAGCAAGAATAAAAGCAACTTCAAATACAAACCCAAAAGTAATTTATTACTTTGATGTTTACGCTTATCAAAAATTCATAAAAGTCACTGCAATCCCAGAAACAACTTCTGAAAATGATTTAACAATAGGTCCTTTCTGGGATTTAAATAACACAGAATTAAACATATACACAAATTATGATAATGGAGTTGAGGTATTCTCACAAGAAAATCTCACTGACAAAAGTTCTCTTGCAGGAAAAAATTATAATTGGTTCGGAAAAAGAAGCAATAATATATTGGTTTCAATAATTTCCCCAAGTTCAAGCATTTTTCCAAGCAATAAAAGTTTTTATGCAAACAATAATCTCTTAACAATTGCTCTTCCTGGAAATCAAAATAATAGTGTATATTTATTTGTAGATGATTATGATAATATAACGCAATGGGAAAATGTAAAATATTTCAGAAACATTTTAATCAATCCTCCGAAAATAAACACTCTTCTATTTAAAGCAACAATTAGTGGAGACAGCAAAAACGTGAAATTCAAATCAGAATATTATTAATTCATAAATATATTCAAGAATAAGAAGAAAAAATTAAAAAAAGATAATTTTATAAATTGCTTTTTATTCATTAAATTTTATGCAAAAAAACTTGCTTTTATTGCTCTTATAATTTGCCTATTTATGAATAGGTGTTCAAATTTAATAATAAATTAAAAAGAAGTGGAAAAAATGAATCTTCACGCAATTGAAAAAAAATGGCAAAAAAAGTGGTCTGAATCAAATGTTTTTAAAGTAAAAGAGGATTCTAAAAAAAAGAAATATTATGTTTTAGAAATGTTTCCATACCCTTCTGGTTCTGGATTGCATATGGGTCATGCTTTCAATTACACGATAGGAGATATTTACGCACGCTTTAAAAGAATGAATGGTTTTAATGTTTTATACCCAATGGGGTATGATAGCTTCGGGCTTCCAGCAGAAAATGCAGCAATAAAAGCCGGGATTCACCCAAAGGATTATACTAATAAAGCAATTGCAAATTTTATTAAACAACAGAAATCTCTGGGATTAAGTTATGATTGGAGCAGAATGATTTCAACATGCACACCAGAATATTATAAATGGAATCAATATTTTTTCTTAAAATTCATGGAAAAAGGTTTGGTTTATAGAAAAGAAGCAAGTGTTAATTGGTGTCCAAAGTGCAAGACTGTTTTAGCAAATGAGCAAGTGCATAATGGAAAGTGTTGGAGACATAAAGACACTGAAGTTGAACAAAAAGAACTTGAACAATGGTTTATAAAAACAACAGAATACGCTGAAGAATTGCTTGAAGATTTAGAAAAAATAGATTGGCCTGAAAGAATTAAAGTAATGCAAAGAAATTGGATAGGAAAGAGTGAAGGAGTCATACTTAAATTTGATGTTATTAATGAAAAAGGAGAAAAAATAGATGAAATAAGCACATTCACTACAAGAGCGGACACAGTTTATGGCATTACATATCTTGTGCTTGCAGTAGAACATCCAAAAGTAATTGAATGGACAAAAGGGACAAAATATGAAATGAAAGTAAAAGAATTTATTAAAAAAGTAAAGAAAAAAAGCATTATTGAAAGAACAGCAGAAGGAAAAGAAAAAAATGGGGTTTTCTTAGGAAAATACTTTATAAATCCTTTTACAGGCGACAAATGTCCTTTATGGGTAGCGGATTACGTTCTTTATGATTATGGCACTGGTGCAGTAATGGCAGTGCCTACTCATGATGAGCGTGATTTTCAATTTGCAAAAAAATATGATTTGCCTATGAAAGTTGTAATAACTCCTAAAAATAAAAAACTCAAAGCACATGAAATGAATCATGCATATGTAGAAAAAGGCATTTTAATAAACTCTGGAAAATTTGATGGAATGGAAAATGAAGAAGCAAAAGAAAAAATTATTGAATTAGCTGAAAAAAAAGGATGGGGTAAGAAAACTATTACATACAAGCTTAAGGATTGGCTTATTTCAAGGCAGAGGTATTGGGGAACACCAATTCCCATAATTAAATGCCCTGAATGCGGCATAGTGCCTGTGCCTTATAAAGACCTTCCTGTTATGCTTCCACACAATGTTAAATTTGGCGAAGGAAACCCACTTACCACAAATAAAAAATTTGTTAAAACAAAGTGTCCGAAATGCGGTAGAGATGCAGAAAGGGAAACAGATACTATGGATACTTTTTTTGACAGCAGTTGGTATTATTTAAGGTATGCGGACAATAAAAATGACAAAGAACCTTTTGACAAAAAAAAGGTAAAATATTGGCTTCCTGTTGATCAATACATAGGAGGTGCAGAACACGCATGCATGCATTTAATTTATGCAAGATTCTTCACAAAAGTTCTTAGAGATATTGGCTTCATTGATTTTGATGAACCATTTAAAAAATTGTTCAATCAAGGCATGCTTCATGGAGATGATGGGGCTGTAATGTCAAAATCTCGTGGAAATGTTGTGCTTCCAGAAGTTATTTCAAAAAAATATGGAATTGACACTGCAAGATTTTTCTTAATATCCCTTGCATCACCTGATAAAGATTTAAGATGGAGTGATGAGGGAATAGAAGGAAGTTATAGGTTTATCAAAAAAATTATGAAATATTTTAAAAATGTGAAAATTGGAAAATCCAGCAAAAAAATTGAAAGCAAATTAAATAAAACAATTAAACTTGTTACAGAATATATCCAAGAATTCAAGTATAATCTTGCAAGCATAAGATTAAGAGAATTTTTTGATTCACTTAAAGAAGAAGAAAGCAAGGAAACACTTGAAACATTTCTTAAACTTCTTCATCCATTCTGTCCGCACATAACTGAAGAATTATGGGAAAAAATTGGGAATAAACCGTTTATCTCACTTGCAAGTTGGCCACAATATGATGAAAGCAAAATAGATGAAAAAGCAGAAGCTTGTGATGAGTTCATTGAAAATGTGAGAAAAGACATACATTCTGTTAAAAACATAATCAAATTGAAAAAAATAAATGAAATAAAGATAATCGTAGCTCCAAAATGGAAATACGTCTTTTTTGAAAAAATTAAAAAAATCTTAGAAAAAACAAGAAACGTAAGAGAAATATTAAAAGAGCTTATGAAAACTGAATTAAAAACACATGGAAAAGAAATTTCAAAAATTGTGCCAAATTTAGTAAAAAACAATAACAAAATACCTAAAATAATTTTAAGCCAAAAAACAGAGGTTCAAGCATTAAAAGAAAACAAAGAAATGCTTGAAAAAGAATTCAATGCGAAAATTATCATTGAAACAACAGAAGAAAGTAAAGAACTTAAAGCAAAACAATCAAATCCAAATAAACCATCAATAATATTAAAATAACAATATGAATAGTTAATTTTTTAAATATTTTCTTCAAGATTAATCTTTACAACATTTTTTTTGATTCCATAAGTTCTTGTAAGAATATTGTTAAAATTTCTTAAATTAGAAGGGAGAATTAATACAGCATAAACAACACTAACAAAAAGGATGGGTGGATAAAAAATAATTGCCAAACCAAGCAATTGTTTTAAAACAACAACAATGCTTTGTTCCAAAAACATTTTCGTAATAATGTTAATAGAAACAACAAATTTAAGAAGACTATTAACAATTTTCCTATACCAACCTCCAAGGCGTTGAATGTATTGGTTTTTTTCATCAACAAACCTTAATCCGCTTTTATCAAGAATAATGGACGCTGTGAATAAAATAAAAATTAGTGGGAACAAAACAGGGCCCATTAAACTGCCTGGAGTTAAACTAAAAATAGAATTGCTTGTAAGCTTGCTCTGTTGAACATAAATGCTTATCATTAAAAGCATGGGATAAACGCTCAAATAAAAAAAATCAACTAATTTCATTTTTGAATACGCATTAAAACGATAATAATTGGTTGAAGACCTTAAAAAAATAAAATTCTCTTCTTTTACAGGAGTTGGTATTCCTCCTCTGTGAATAATTAACGCTGCTGTTGCTATTTTATAACTTAAATAATAACTTAAATATAATGGTAAAAAAACAAGAAGAAAAATTTGAAATGAAATCCCATTAAAAGAAGATGCAAAAAAAAGAAAAAGTGCTAATAAATTAATTTTAGTTCTAAAACTCATTTTCTTAAAAAAAGATTTAATCTTATTAAACAAAACCTTGATTTTCTTTTTAATCAACATAATCACTCTATAACATAAGGCGGATTCTCTTTAAGAATATCTAAGCATTTTTTAAGTTTTTCCTTGCTTTTGTAATAAATTGACATAAGTGTTTCGCCTTTTTTTACCTTATCTCCTTTTATTTTTTCTAAATAAACTCCTGCATCAATAACTGCTGGCGCACCTGCTGCAAGAGCAACCTTTGCAATGCTCCTATTACTTATTTTTTTAACAACACCACTCGCTTTTGCTTTAATTTCATATTTATACGCTTTTGGAGTTAAATCTTCTATATTAATGTTTGGGTTTCCTTTTTGAGCTTTTATTATCTCTTTCATTTTAAGCCATGCTTTTCCGCTTTGAAGAATTTCTTTAGCAATTTTTTCTCCCTTTCCCCTACTCACTTTATCACTAAATCCTAAAATAATTCCTGCAAGCTCCAAACTTTTTTTCTCCAAATCAAGCGGTCTATTTTCGTGCTGTTGCAAAACCATTAATACATCTCTTGCTTCAAGAAGAGGTCCTATACCCCTGCCTATTGGACCACTTCCATCCGTTATTATATAATCTACCTTCATATTCAATTCTTCTCCAACACTTTCAAAAAGTGTGCCTAAAAGTTCTGCTTCATCAAATGTTTTTACTTTTGCTTCCTCTCCAATAGGAATATCAATTAAAACATGCGTGCTCCCAACTGCTTTTTTCTTTGCCATTATTGATGCAAGCATTAAACCAATAGGATCTAAGTGCAGCGGGTGTCTGACTTTTATTAGTTTATCATCTGCAGCAGCAAGATTAACTGTTCCTCCAAAAGCAATGCATGCACCCACTTTTTCAACAATCTTTTCCAATTTTTCAGCAGAAAACTCTACTTCAGCAAGAACTTCCATAGTATCTGCTGTACCTGCAGGACTTGTTATAGAACGCGAGCTTGTTTTTGGCATAACTAAACCAAAAGCAGCAATAATAGGAACAACAACCATTGTTGTTCTGTTTCCTGCAACGCCTCCAAGACAATGTTTGTCTACAATAAGTTTGTTTTTTAAATGAAGAGTATTGCCTGTATTAACCACTGCTTTTGTTAAACTAATAGTTTCTTCAAAAGTAAGTCCTTCAGTATATGTTGCTGTAACAAAAGCACTCATCTCTATATCACTTAATTTATTATGCACAACATCATTGACAATCTCATAAATCTCATCATAACTCAATGTTTTGCCATTAACTTTTTTCTTTATATACTCTACACTTTTAGGATTTGGAACTTGTTTTATTTTTAATTTTACATTGTTTTTTTTAATTCCAAGCTCCTTACTTACTTCTTCAAAAAGCCCAATCTCATCAGGCAGTATATCTACACTACTTAAATCAACAATTGCATTAACATGTTTTTTACCCATGCTTATTCTTATTCTGTCTCCAGCATTTATTCCTAAATCCATTGCTTTTATTTCATTAAGAACAGCAATCATAATATTTCCTGTTTCAACTTTAACGAGTTTTGACTTCAAAATAGTTTGTTTCATACTTATTTTTTATCCTTCCTTAATTAATAAGATTTTTTAAGATTCAATAAAAAAATAAAATAATAGATTGAATACAATTAATTATAAAAAAAGAGCTAATAGTTAATAAAATATGATTAAAACAACAATAATTGAACATGGAAAAGCTAAAGCATTTTATTTAAATAAAAAAGATAAAATAAAAATTTTAGTCCCACATGGAGGTCAAGTTGCAGACATTGTATTTAAAGGATACAATCAAGCGAAAACAAGGGAAGAAATCACTTATTTAAGACATAAGAGAGAAAAAATGAAAAGTGAAAAAAGAGTCATAACTCCAATGGCTAAAACATTAGAAGCTGGAGAATGCTTATTCGACGGTAAAGGGGATCCTGTTCTGCTTCTTAAAGAAAACAATGTTTCAGAAATTAGTGTAAAGGAGTATGCAAAACAATTACCAAAATATATTGAAGTAGATAAACTTTATCTTAAAGGACCTAAAATTAAGCCAACGCATGATTTATTATGGCCTGGGTGTTCATCTAACGTTTACAAAAATACTAAATTAGGGTGCAGGGAATTACTTTCTGATGTTCTTAACATAGAAGTTAAAAATCTCCCACCTGTTTGTTCTTTATTTATGTCCTTAGGATTAAAAGACAACATTATTCCAAGCCCTGTTCAACCAGGAGACAATGTTGTTTTTGAAGCATTAGAAGATGTTGTTTTAGGAATTACTTCTTGCTCTGATAACAGTTTCTGCAATTTAAATCCTTCAGAAGTAAATATAATCTATTATAAGAATGGGTCCGCTGGGATTTGAACCCAGGGCCTCCGGCTCACTTAGTTGAGCCTTGTTTGGAACTCGGACATATAAGACCGGCGCTCCACCAGACTAAGCTACGGACCCACAAACACATTTATAAGAAATCATTTTAATTTTTAAGTCTAACTATTCTCCCCTTATGTGCATAACAGCCACAGCAATGCCTATCATAACCCCAAGAATAATTAAAGGGTCTAAAAAATTTTTCCAAGTAAAAAAATTATTTTGTTCAGCATAACTCATACCAATTGTAGAAAGAAAAAGTGGGCTTGTTAAAACAAAATATGCTACAATTCCTACAACAGCAGTTATTAAAGTTGTAGGTATGCTTGAACCAAACATATAATTCACAACAACAGCAAAGATTCCTGTTAAGATTATAGGCCTTATAATATCTAACAAAAACATGAAATACCTTTGGTCACTTACTTGAAAACCAATCATTTGAAGAAATTCCGGACTCGTGAATCTCTGATAAAAAACAAGGAGAAACATTAAAATTAAAAATCCAGTAATTATTTTTCCAGGCTCAAACTCCATGATTAATAATTAAGCCCCCACTCCTTATTAAGGTTTTTATTTATTCTTAAAGAATTCATTTCCAAATGTTATTGATGAAACGAGTTATCATTCTTCTTGTTTGTTCTCTAACATTATTAATTTAAGTACCTTACTTCCTTTATTACGTGTTCGTTTTTTCTTTCATCAATCGCGTCACTAACTTCTTTGTAATTCTTTTCAATGTGCTTTGCGACGTTCATAGTTTCTTTGAAGTTATAAAGAACTTCAAGAGTTTTAGAATTCTTTTCTTGATTTCTTTTGTATTCTTTTCGCAATTTCTTAACGTGCTTTCCTAACTTTCGTGCTTGCTTTTCTTTTTTACCACACCATCTTCTTATCTTATTGAAATTAGGTTTCTCGTTTTCTAATTCCTTTATTATTTTCTTAGTACTTCTTAAATCATCAATCCAATCTCGTATCTTATTAGGAACGCTCTTATTAATCCGCGCTCGCGTTAATCCCATAGTAATTAGAAGGAAGTCTTAACTTATATTATTATTCTTATAATATCTTCATCACATAATTCATGATTTTCTTAAAAAAACTTGAATTCGCACTTAACAAAAAATAATTATAATTATTGAGTGAGATTAAAAAAAATTAAGCTTTAGTACTTGTTTTTAATGTTAAAAAAATTCTTTTCTGTATTAATTCACTTACGCGCTATTCTTTTATTAATTCTCATCATTTTTTATATTATTATCCTTATGACATCCCCATCACTTAATTCATGATTTTCTTAAAAAATATTAATTGAATAAAAATTAATTAATAACTAAATTCTTACACTTATTATTTTATTTCAAATAATCCTTTTTCCTGTCAATTCTTTAAGTTTTTCATCAATGCTGTATATCTTTTTTAGTATTTTTTTTGTAACATCGTCTGCTTCATCATATGTTATTTTTTTTAATATTTTATTTAGGTACTCTACGAAATAAGGTATTAACTCACCATATTTTGCAAGTATTGCTCCAGCTTCCAGAAGGCCAAGAAGCCATTTTATTTTGTTTTGTTGGTTCACATCACTTTTTAGGAACTCAAAATACTTTTCAACAAAAACCTTTAAGTACTCATTTCTTTTATCAATTATTTTTAATAATCTGTCTCTGGTATAAGTTTTATCTATTTTTTTAAGTAATTTTTTAATTTTATCATCCCATTTCATTAATTCTTTACAAATTTTATTAACATCATCTAAAATATTGTTTATTTGATTATAATCAGTGATTCCTGATTCTATTTTTATTCCAAGTTCTTCTATTCTTTCACTAAGTTCTTCTTGTTTTGGGTCAATACGTTCATTTTTTATTTTATAAACGAGGAATAATATTTTCTTAGCTGATTTTGCCATTAATAATTCACCATTAATGAAATACTAATTTATCTTTTATATAAGTTACTACCAAAACTATATTATTAATTTAACTAAAAATAAAATTAAAAAAAAATTAGGAATTCTTGATTACTTATTCAACGTTTTATTGTTTCCTGCAAAATTTCCACTTTCTGAATGAAATTTTTTTAAATCAGTATTTAATTCTAAGAAAGTTCTTTAAATTATTATTTAATTCTAAAAATATTTCATTTTGCAGTGATTGAATAATTCTTCCAAGATATTTACCAAATTTATCCATTGAATCAGGCAGTTTCATCAAATTTTCATAAACTTCTTTAGATGAATTATTCTTTGCAGCATTAATAGTATCACTAAGAATATTATCTCTTTCCTCAATCATGTTTAATAAATATGTTCTATCCCTATCTTTGTCAAGTTTCTTAATTTTTTTCTTAATGTTCTTATTTTTCTTTTTAATGTCTTCACAAAGATTTTTTAATCTTTTGAAATCTTCTTTATTAAAAACACCTTCTTCAATGCGTTCTGTTATTAAATCCTCCATATCACTAATTAACTCAATAATTTCTGCTTCAATTACAAAAATTTTTGAAATAACATTCATTTCATTCCTACCCATTAAATATCACCTCATAGTTTATTATTTAATAATAAAATGCTGTAAATATTATCTTTTACTCTTTGAAATTTTTTCAAAAAAAAAGAGAGAACTTTTATTCTAAATATTGCTAAATTAGTATCTCTACAATATCTTCATCAAATAATTTGTGATTAATTCCAACTCTTTGTCCTTCAAACTTAACGCTTTTTCCCCATACTTTTGCTTGTTTAAATTTCTTTACAAAATCTTTGTGAATTTTTAAACAAACATCTTTTATTGTAGCATTTTTTCTTAATATGATTGGTTCTGTTTTTTTCACTTTCTTGCCAACAGGTTTTGTGTATACGCGGATTAAACCTAATTTATCAAAAATTGCTTGTTTAAATTTTTCAATATTTTTACCTGTTTTGGCACTAATAAAAACTGCTTTTGTTTCTTTATTTAAATCTTTCAAGAATTTTTCAATTTCATTTTTTTCTTCTTCATTAGTTAAATCACTTTTTGTAATTACAACTAAATATGGAACATAATGCCTATTGCCTTCAAGTACGTCATTTAATTCTTCAAAAGACACGTCTTCATAAATCAAAACATCTGCATTATGTATTTTATGCTCATGTAAAAGTTTTAGTATTTCTTTTTTTGAAAGTTTGGTTAAAGGAACGCTTTCAATATTAATTCCTCCTCTATCTTTTTTCTTAATTGTAATTCTTGGAGAACTCCTGCCTAACCTTAAATTAAAATCATATAATTCTTTTTGTATTAAAGGAAGTTTGTTAATTCCTTTGCAATCAAGAACAATGATTATAAGGTCAGCACTATGAACTACTCCAAGAACCTGCCTGCCTTTTCCTCTTCCAAGTGAAGCTTCATTAATAATCCCAGGAAGGTCTATTAATTGAATCTTAGCATCTTTGTATTCCATCATGCCTGGAATTGCTTCAAGTGTTGTAAAATCATAAGCCCCTACTTTTGATTCAGCATTTGTAAGAGCATTCATTAACGTGCTTTTACCAACACTCGGAAACCCAACAAGAACAGCAGTAGCATCACCCTGTTTTTTTACAACATACCCTTTTCCTTCTTTTTTTCCACTTTTAGCATCACCCTGTTTTTTTACAACATACCCTTTTCCTTCTTTTTTTCCACTTTTTTCAAGCATTTCTTCTTTCAGTCTGCTGATTTTTCTCTTTAAAGTTCCAATATGAAATTCCGTTGCCTTATTCTTTTGAGTTTTCTTAATTTCTTCTTCTAATTCCTTTATTTGCTTTCTTATATAGTCAATATCACTCATAAATGAAAAAATTAAAGTACTTAATTAAAAAGTTTTATGAAAGTTTTTTAATTTCCAAAAATATTGAAGAAAATAAAAAAATATTTCAAAAAAAAATATTTCAAAATTATGTGCATGCACTAACTGCTCTATCACTCATGTTTACAATTTCTTGAAGTTCATGTGCTTCAAGATTGTCCTCTGATTCAGATATTCTTTCAATATCTTCTTTTGCAAAAAAACTTTCGTTTTCTATAATTGCAATGCCTTCTTTAATTTGAAGTTCCCTCTCTTTCATAAGATAAATTGATAAACTCGTCATATACAACATTCTTGCAACAATGTTAAGAATTGCCACAATTTTAACAAAATTATTGTTTGTAACATTTTTTATTTTTTTTGTCAATTTCTCACATGTTTTTTTAACTTTTTCCAAATTTTTTATCTTTCTATCATAAAATCTTTCTATTTTTTTTGCATCAAGATTATTTTTATTATAAAATTCTTTTCTTTCCTTTTTTAGTTTTTTTAATTCTTTAACAAATTTTTTTATATCTTTTAAAATATGTGTTTTATCTATTTTTTTATAAACTTCTTCAAGCAATTCTTCTGTTTCTTTCAAATACTTTTTTTTAAAATCAGGATTTATATCTTTTCCTGCTTGCAAATCCATATTTTTTTTAAGAATTGGCAAATTTAATTGGCCTTCAACCCTTTTTATTTCAAAAAAAATCTTTTTTAACTCTTCATAATCTTTTTTAAACTTAAAATAGAATCTATCTTCTATCTTTTTTTCTTCCTCTCCCTGAAAACTTGCCTCGCTTATTTCATTTTTCTTTTTGTTAAAAAACAAACCCATGCTTTAAATTAAGCTTCCATGCTTTAAATTATTTTTTACAAATCTCAAGACATATGTAATAAATGAACTCAACAAACACTAAATTTCTTAATAATTAAAAATAAAAAAACATAAAAAATCTTTAATTACTTTTGCTATTCTTTAGTAATAAATTTTATAAACTTTGTTTTTGTTTTAGTTTTTAATATGATGAAATCAAAATTAATTTTTGAATTGCCAAGCATTGATTCAGTAATTGAAACCCTCACACGTAAAGAAGATAATCATAGTGTTAAAAATTTTAGTAAAAATTTGCAAGCAACTTTAAAAGTGTTTGATAAAATCCTTAATTCTGGATTATCTATTAACAAGGTTGATAATTATTTAGAGTATTTAGACAACGTTAATAAAAATAATTTTTCTTTAACTGAAAAAATTGTTTCTTTGGCTGATATTATTATTAGTAAGAACTTGGATTTAAAGTATTTAGAATATTTAGACAGTATTAATTCTTTTAATTTTTCTTTAGCTGAAAAAATTGTTAATAATAATTTAGGTCCTTGGTATTTAGAGTATTTAGGTAATGTTAATAAAAATAATCTTTCTTTGGCTGAAAAAATCATTAATAATAATTTAGGTTATTGGTATTTAAAATATTTAGACAGTATTAATTCTTATAATCTTTCTTTGGCTGAAAAAATTGTTTTGAATGATTTAAATCCTAAGTATTTTGAATATTTAGACAATGTTAATAAAAATAATCTTTCTTTAGCTGAGAAAATTGTTGATGAGAACTTTGATCCTGATTATTTAAAATTTTTGAGCAATGTTAATGAGAATAATTTTTCTTTTGTTAAGGAGGTTATTAGAGTGGGCGTGCCTTCAAAGTTTTTAAAGTGTTTGCGTAAAATAAATAGTAATAATCTTAGTGATTACAAGGATTTATTACAATTTGCTATTGAAAGAGGAGCGCACAAAGCATTTTATGAAAATGCTTACAAATTTGATAGTGTTGATTTGTTAAAAAAATTAGTTAAGAAGGAAGCTCCTGAAGATTTTTATAAACAAGCACATCCCTTCATTAATAGGTTTGGTGAGAAATTTCTTAATTATGCTTTAAAACATAAAGATTTTGTTAACTTGCCTTTGTTACCGCAGGATTATGCTGATAGAGTAAAGAACCATTTATCAAAAAAGAATGCTTCTAAATTAATTAATTTAGTTAATTTATTAAGGAAACAAGGAGTATCGCCTGATAATATTGTTATTCCTTCTAATGATAAGATTAATTACTTGACGGGTTTAGTATGCGATTATTATAAAAAAGACGGCAAAAAAATAGTAATTAATAATCCTTATAGGGCTTTAAGATATTATTATTGTGTTGAGAATGAAAAGTTAAAAAGTGTTTTGGAAGAAATTCTTGCTGATAATTACAATCCTAAAAATGTTTATTCATTCAATAAAGAGTATTTTTTAGAACCTGATGAGAGTAATGTGAGAAGAGAAATTAATAGTTTAGAATCTTTATTAAATTCTGCTGTTGAAAGTGTTAAGGTTATCATTCCTGATTATTCTTTTGAGATTAATTCAGGAAGTATTGATTATTTGAAAGAACAAGCTAAAAGAATTAAGAAAGGATTTAATACTATTTTTCGTAAGAAGGGTTTTAAAAGAGAGAATTTTTTGGGTGAGAAGTTAGAAGCATTTGAGAATGCTAAAAACAAGTTAAGTAGAATTATTAATTATTCTCCTAAAACAAAGCAGGGCAGAATTACAATTAAATTAGATAGTAAGGATAAAGTAAGTCAAGCAAGGTTATTAGAAGAGATTAGTAGTTGTTTTCATTTAACAGAAGGAGGGCAACGAAATTATTCTCAAAAGTATTTAACAACTGATGAGATTAATTTTGTAGGTATTTATGATGAAAGAGGTTCTCCTCTAGCGCGTTTCACTTTAGGCATTGATGCTGTGAATAAGAGGGTTGGTATTCTTAGTGGAATTTATAAAAAGTGTAATAATGATTTTGTTTTTTATGTGAGAGACTGGATTAATTGTTTTGCTAAAGAAAATTATTATGAAGTGGGTGGCGCGATTGAACTCCCTATTAAAGATTTTTATGATGACGCAGGCAAAACAGATAAAGGAATAATTAAATCAATTGATTTAAAGAGACTAAATGAAATAATGGAGTGTTAATTTTCTTATGATATTAATTTAATGTTAATAGGTTTTTTTCTTTTAGCTTTGTTTAATAAATAATTAATTGTTAATTTTTGCGTATTTCTCGTAATAAACTTTGTTTAATACTTTGCAAGCAATCTTTAGTTCATTAGAATTAAATTCATTAAAAATGAACGTTAGGAGTTCGATTTTTTCTTGTTTTTTCGCCCTTTTAAATTCCGAAAAATTAAGTTTTCCATACTTGGAATTAATGGACTCGGGGGGATTTGAACCCCCAGCCTCCGCGATGCAAACGCGGCGCGCTGCCATTGCGCCACAAGCCCTTAAATAAAAATTAATTCAATAAGAATTATTTAAACTTAACTCTTTCAAAATCTTCCATCTTTCCACGCTCTCCCTGTTCTAATTATTTGAGAAGGCACTGTCTTCCAACTCACTCTTCTTTTTGTTTTGAGAGGAGCATTGTATCCTAATAATTCCAATACTTTTGTGCTTTCAATTCTATTTTTTATTTCTTCATTTAGGAGATATAAGTTTCCAGCATAATAATCTAAACGTTTGCTTAAACTGCTAAAAACAGGAACAATATTATATTTACTTTTGCTTAAAGCATTTGCAGTATTCAATGCAACTAATGAACTCAACTCCTTCATTCCAAAAAAATCAATAAGTTTGAGCAAACCATTGCTTGTTTCACTTAAAACTTGTTTATTGCTATTATCAATTAAATCTTTCATTATTTTCCAATTAGTATTTGTTGGATAAAGAACAGAGAGCACAGAATCTTTGTCTTTATTAAATTTCTTTGCAATCTCAACTGCATTCTCTAAATTTTTGTTAAATGCAAGCTCATTTTCATAATCAATTAATTTTTCTTGGTTGTTACTTATGAATTGTATTTGAAAACTTCGGTTTGGAACATTCACATGAGATGAAAGATTTTGTTTATTATATGCTGCTCTTATAAAACTTTTTAATTGATATCTCGTGCTATCTTCTAATTTATCTGCTGTTATTTCATAAGCAATCCCATAAACCCTGTCACCATAATAATCCAGAATGTCTTCAAGAGGACTATAATTCATTTGCCCTGAAAAAATTTTTACAGTAATTATGGGATAAAATCCTTTTAATTCCAATTTTTCAAGTTTTTCTTTAGATAAGTAAGAATAATTATAAACATCAGAAGTTGGAGTTACATTTGGGGGCAAACAATAAAATCTTGTATCAACCATTAAACTTTTTACCATATTCAAAAAATAAAAAACACTCTTTTTAAAGTTTTTTAAACACTCTCACTCTTGTTAAAAAGAATTGTAGCAATTATTGTTAAAATAGAAGAGAATACAAACAAACCCATTAAACTTAGAATTAAATTCATTGAAGCAAAGCCTACAAGCAAATTTCTTAAAGCATTTACTCCAAAAGTTAAGGGATTAAGATATGAAATAAACTGAATTATTTTAGGAAGATTGCTAATTGGATACATTGCTCCTGATAAAAAAAATAAAGGCATCAAAATGATATTCATTATTAAGTTAAATCCTTGAAAATCTTTCATTAAAGAAGCAACTATTAAACCCAAGCTTGTAAAAATAATTGAAATTAAAATCATCACAATTAAACTAAAAATTAAATTTAAAATATTTGGCAGATGAAAACCAATAATAACAGAAATAATTGCTAATAACATTCCTTGAAAAATACTAACTGTTGAACTTCCAGCAATTCTTCCAAAAACAATACTTGTTCTCTTAACTGGTGCAACCATTATTTCTTTTAAAAAACCAAATTCTTTATCCCATAAAACACTTATACCACCCATTGTAGAACGCATCATTAACCCAAATGCAATTATTCCTGGAACTAAAAATTGAATATAATTAATACCTTCAGGAACTCCTTGAATTTTTGTTCCTCTAAAACCTCCTGCAAAACCTACAAGAAAAAGCAATGGCATAATCAAAGAACCAATTATTCTTGATTTACTTCTTAAAAACACCTTAATTTCTCTCAACCAAAGAGCATAAATTACTTTTAATTCCATTTTTAATGCCTCCTCATTTTCATTCTTCTCTTCATAAATTCTTTCTTTAAATCAACACTTTCTTCTCTTATGTTCTTTCCTGTATAATGTAAAAAAACATCTTCAAGACTTGGTTTTTTCAAATTAATACTTAAAATATCACAATTATTTTTATCAGCTATTTTCATAATTTTTGGAAGCATTTCCTCTCCTTTTCCTACAATTAACTTTATTTTTCCTTTCCCATTTTTAATTATTTTCTTAACCTTCTTCAGTTTTTTAACTTCCTTAATAAAATTAACAACATTTTTACCTCTTACTGTTAAATCAATAGTATCCCCTCCAATCTTATCTTTCAAATTTTTAGTTTTTCCAATAGCTACGATCTTACCAAGATCAATTATTGCTACTCTTTCACAAAGAAAATCAGCTTCTTCCATATAATGTGTTGTGAGAAGTATTGAAATTTTTTTCTCTTTATTTAATTTTTTTATATAATCCCAAATATGTCTTCTTGTTTGCGCATCTAAACCAAGTGTGGGTTCATCTAAAAATAAAACTTTTGGGTCATGAATTAATCCTCTTGCAATCTCTAATCTCCTCTTCATTCCCCCACTATAATACATTACAAGTTTGTCTGCTTTATTTTCAAGTTCAACAAGTTTAAGAAGCTCGTCAATTTTTTTCTTGCTTTCTTCCTTAGTTAATCCATAAATTCGTGCATGAAAATAAAGATTTTCTCTTCCTGTAAGCCTATTATCTAATGCAGGTTCTTGAAAAACAATACCTATATTCTTTCTTACACTATCTTTTTCCTTACTTACATCAAAACCGTTAATAAACGCCTCTCCACTCGTTTTTTTTAAAAGAGTGCTTAAAATATTTATTGTTGTTGTTTTTCCTGCACCATTAGGACCTAAAAACCCAAATATCTCTCCTTTTTTTACACTAAAACTTATGTTATTAACTGCAATAAGATTTCCAAATTTTTTTGTTAAATTTTTAACAATAATAACATCATCCATAATGAAAGAAAAATTCTTATTAAATTTAAATACTTTTGGTTATAAATTATTATTCAAAATACTTTTGATGTTTTTTGGTGCTTGGATTAGAGCATACCGGCTAATTCTTCTCCTGCACACATGTGTTTAAGGGAAGTTTCTGTTGCATAAACAACAAATACTACCCCACATCACAAGTGATTTCACATAAGGAGGTGATCCATCCGCAGGTTCCCCTACGGATACCTTGTGACGACTTCACCCCTCTCGCTAAGCTCAGGTTCGCCCCTAACAAGTTAGGGCCTCGCCCAAACCTAACTCGAATGGCGTGACGGGCGGTGTGTGCAAGGAGCAGGGACGCATTCACCGCGGATTGTTGATCCGCGGTTACTAGAGATTCCGGCTTCACGAGGGCGGGTTACAGCCCTCGATCCGAACTGGGGTCGGGTTTGGGGGATTTGCTTCCCCTCTCGGGGTCGCGTCCCTTTGTCCCGACCATTGCAGCTCGCGTGTAGCCCCAGGGATTCAGGACATACGGACCTACCGTCGCCCACACCTTCCTCCTTGTTAACAAGGCAGTCCCCTTAATGTGCTCAGTCACTCCAATGGAGCCTGTTAGCAATAAAGGGCGTGGGTCTCGTTCGTTTCCTGACTTAACAGGACATCTCACGACACGAACTGACAGTGGCCATGCACCTCCTCTTCAGCGCATCAGGCAAAGTCTTTAGCTTGGCCATCATTTTGCTGTCGCCCTGGGTGAGTTTCCCGGCGTCGAATCCAATTAAACCGCAAGCTTCACCTCTTGTTGTGCTCCCCCGCCAATTCCTTTAAGTTTCACTCTTGCGAGCGTACTCCCCAGGCGGCCCGCTTAACGATTTCTCTTCGGCACTGCACGACCATGGAGGCCGTGCAACACCTAGCGGGCAGCGTTTACGGCTAGGACTACCCGGGTATCTAATCCGGTTTGCTACCCTAGCTTTCGTCCCTCACTGTCGAACCCGTTGCAGTAAGGCGCCTTCGCCACCGATGGTCTGCTAGGAATTATAAGATTTTACCCTTACTCCTAACATACCCCTTACTCTCCCCGGTTCCTAACTGCATAGTATTTCCAGCACGCCCTGAGCTTAAGACCCAGGATTTCACCGGAAACTTATGCAATCAGCTACGGACGCTTTAAGCCCAATAAACATGGTCACCACTTGAGGCTCTGGTATTACCGCGGCTGCTGGCACCAGTATTGCCCACCCCTTATTCGTGAAGCTTCCTACACTTCACAAAAGCCAATGCGTAGCATTGGCACTCTGGTTGGCCTCATCACGCTTTCGCGCATTGTGAAGGTTTCGTGACTGCTGCACCCCGTAGGGCTAGGGCCCTTGTCTCAGTGCCCTTCTCCGGGCCACTCCTCTCAGAGCCCGTACAGATCATAGGTTTGGTGGTCCGTTACACCACCAACAGCCTAATCTGCCGCAGACCCATCCTATGGCGATAAATCTTTGGAAAGGAGAACATTCCAGACTCTCCTTTCTATAAGGTATTATCCTCAGTTTCCCGAGGTTATCCCTTACCATAGGGCAGGTTGTCTACGTGTTACTGAGCCGTTCGGCAAGAAACCAAGCAAGCTTGGTCCTTCTGCCTTGCATGTCTAATCCCCAACCAGACAGCGGTGACCTCCAGCAGGATAAACTGGAGTTATGGGGAGAAGGAATTAGCGTTTTTACTCTAATCCAAGTATCACCAAAACATCAATAATTAATGATTCTTCATTAATTATCTCATTATAATTGTTCCTTTAAGATAACACAGTGTGTTTCTCACAGGAAAGAAATGTATATATTTAGTGTAACCCTTTCTTCCTCAAAACACAGCCGGTATTGTGTTTTAAAGGTATCAAATTCTAACTTTATCTTATTTATATATTTAACTGTTTGAAAATTGTTAAAAAAGAATTTTAATTGTCATTGAAAGAATTAACATGCTTGTTAAGTCTGCTAATACTGTTGTTATTAGAACTGCGGAGTAAGCAAGGTCTAAAGTCAATTCACTCCTGTTTTCATTTTAATCATATTATCTTTAATGTTTATCATTAAAATCACTAAAATAATCTAAAAAATTGAATTTTATAATATTTGGTTTCCAAGAAATGCAGGGGACGAGATTCGAACTCGCGCAGGCACTAAGCCAATAGGTCCTTAGCCTATCCCGTTTGACCGCTCCGGCACCCCTGCATAAAAAATTCTTCACTTATAATACTTAAATAATTTTCGAGGGGTAATTTTTCAAAAATCTTATTAAAATTTGAATCAAAAATAATTTAATGTAGTAAATCTAAATAAATAATATGGTTAAAGTTGGGGAAATAACTCACTACTTCTCCGGGATTGGCGTAGCAGTAGTTAAAATAGTAGATGAAATAAAGATAGGAGACAAAATCCATATTAAAGGCACGACAACAGATTTTGAACAAACAATAGACTCCATGCAAGTTGACAGAAAACCAATAATGGTTGCTAAAAAAGGCGATGAAATAGGATTGAAAGTGGTGGACAAAGTAAGACCTGGAGATGAAGTATTTAAAGAATAAATTTTTATCCTTTTCTTCTTAATCTTCTTTTTTTCATTTCACGCATTTTCTTCTTTTTAGTTTTCCATCTATATTTTGTTATCTTCATTTTCCAATGACGTGAACTCCTTTTCATTCTCATTTATAAACAAATGAATGATTTTAAAAATCTTTCTCTTATTAATTAATAATTAATGAGGAATTACTTAAGCAAGGCATTAAATAAAGTTAAAAAAATTAATAAAAAAGAATTCTTAATTATTTTTATACTATTATTGCTGCCTAATTGGCTTAGGCACTTAGCTTATTATGTTGGTATTTTAAAAACAGGTGGTTTTGGTTTCATAATAAGTTATGAGACAAAGCAAATGTATAATGTTAATGCAATGTTCTTAGGATTATTAGAAGAAGTAGTATTCTCGCTTTTATTCACTACCTTATTCTTAGGATTTAATGAATTGCGTTTTCTCGCTTATGCTTGGGTTTTTGACAGTTTTTATGATTGCACACAAGTATTAATTTATTCATTAACTGGTTTTACTTTCTTGTCTTTTATTAATTTACCAATTTTAACACGTTTTATCATAAGAGAATTATTACTCCCTTATGTTATTGCAGGCCCAATCATAGCTAAAGCATGGAAGCCTAATATAAAGAAATACGCTGTTATTGGTTTTTTTATTAATCTTTTCTTAATTTTTTTAACCCTTATTTTCTAAACACTTTTAATTTTAAAGATTGTAATTACTTTTATGGTGATTAGTGTTAGGAAATCGTTTGAAACCATTTGTCCTTTCTGCGGTTGCGGTTGTAAATTAAATTTTTATGTAAAAAATAATAAGATAATTAGTGCTTCCCCCATAAAAAATGATCCAGTAAGCAAAGGCAAGCCATGCATTAAAGGATTAAAATCTTATGAGTTTTTATTAAAGAATAGAATAAAAACACCTCTTATAAGAAAAAATGGTAAATTAGTTCCAACAACTTGGGGGAAAGCATATTCTTTAATTATTAAAAAAATAAAAGAAACTCCTTCTGAAAATCTGTGTTTTTATGGTTCAGGAAGTGCAAGCAATGAAGCAAATTATTTATTGGTTAAGTTAGCGGGAATGTTAAAAGCAAACCTTGATTCAAGCGCTTCTTTATGTCACGCAAGTAGTATAAGAGCAATGAGACTTGCTTATGGAATAACTGCAATGAGTCCTAAAATGGATGATGTTGAAAAATCAGATGTTATATTCATTGTTGGTTCTGACACAAAATCTGATTATCCCGTGCTTTTTGAAAGAGTGTTGAAGGCAAAAGAGAAAGGTGCGAAAATTGTTTTAATTTATGATAGTTATAATTTTACAAGCAATTTTGCAGATATATGCCTTTTAATTGATGTCGGGGAATTCTTGCCAATACTTAATTATTTAGCGAGAGAGATTATTAAATCTAAAAAGTTTGATAAAAGATTAGAAAAAAATAAGGATTTTAAAAAATATGTTCTTTCACTAAAAAATTATGAATTAAGTATTGTATCAAAGAATTGCAGAACAAATAAAAAGAAATTAAAAAAAATTTCGGAAATACTGTGCAAATCAAGAAAACCATCTTTTCTTTTTGGCATGGCACTTGTTCAACACACTCTTGGAACAAAAAATGCATTAGCATTGAGCAATCTTTCAATATTAAAGAATGGTTTTTTAATTCCAATGAGAGGTAAAAATAATATTCAAGGATGCGGTGATGTTGGTGTTGTCCCTAAAAATGAAACATTTTTAGAACTTTTATTTAGTAATAAGTTAAAAACCGCTGTTGTTTTAGAATCAAATATTGCAAAATCATTCCCTCAATTAAATACTGTTCATAAAAAACTCAAAAAAACCTTTGTTATTTACATTGGTTCGCATAAAAATTTGATGTTAAAATTTTCAGACATTGTTCTTCCTTGCGCAACACATTTTGAAGAAAGCGGCACAATGACAAATGCAGAACGCAGAGTAAGAAGTTTTAAAAAAGTTTTAAACCCAATTTATGGAAAAGAAAAATGGATAATCTTTAATGAATTACTTAAAGGATTTGGTTTAAAATCTTATAAAACTTTGGATGAAATAACAAAAGAAATGATTAAAAAAGTGATTCAGTATAAAAAAATTAAATATGAAAAATTGAAAACAAAGGAAGGAGATTTTGGCAATAAAAAAATCAAATATAAAAAATTGTTCCCAATTGAATACACATGTGTTGAACATGAGATTAGTAAAGAATTTCCTTATTTACTTACTACAAAAAGACTTCCTTATCACTTCACAACTTCTGAAATGACAATAAATTGCAAATCCCTTGCAAAAATAATAAATAAAGCAAGAGCATACATGAATCCTTTAGATTTAAAAAAGGAAAGAATACTTCCTGGAGAGAGAATAACAATCATCTCAAAAAATGGAAAAATTAACCTGACTGTTGAATCTAATAAATACATAAAAAAAGGAGTTATTGTTGTGCCTTATCATTTTAATAATGCATTAGTGAATAAACTAATCCCATTATCTTTAGACCCATTCAGCAAAGAACCTAATTTAAAAATTGTTAGCGTTAGAATAAAAAAATGAATTACTCTTACTATGATTTAAACCACGATATGACTTGGGAGGATTATGTTATAATTAAACAAAACGCGTAGACACAAATTAATTATGAAATCAATAATTTTATTTTTAAAATTATTGACTAATCTTCTCTATTTTGTTTTCAGAATGTTAATTCATTAAATTTTTTGGATTTTTTCCATAAATTCTTTGAATTCTGTTTTATTATATGTTCCCACTTGACCATACTATTATTCTATTTATTGAATAAAAGATGAGAACAAACAGTTTTCTTTAGTTTAGGAACTATTTTTAATTTTCTTTTCATTACTCACTTCAGAAGTAATTAGACTGTAATTCTCATTCTTAAAAAAACTCCATAAGAACAAACAATAAATAAAAACCTTAACAACAACTTTTTGTTTTTAGAGGATTAAATGTTTTAAACTTCTATGAATTCACTTTTAATTTGTTTAAGAGAATTAAGAGATTTAATCTTCACAATCCCTTTTCTTGATAAAATATTCTTAACAAATTCATAATACTCTTCAATATTTTTTGTTCTTATTTTAAGGATTAATTCATAATCACCAGTGACGATGTCTATACACTCTATTTGAGGAAATTTAATTAATTCCCTAGCTATTCTTTCAGGATTAGAATATTCTTCAGGAGCAAGATTAATTAGAACATACGAACAAAACTCAATACCTATTTTCTTATAGTCAAAAACTGCTTTATAAGTTTTAATTACTCCTTCTTTCTCCAACTTTTTTATGTTATAATGTATTGTGGTTGAAGGTTCTTTTATCTTTTTTGCTATTCTTGCAATCTGAGGAGTGCAATATCCTAATTTAAGCAATTCAATAAGTTTCTCTTTAATATTTTTCATAAATTTAAATAATATTCAAAAATTTAAAAGTTTTTTGATTAGTTTTTTGAATTTTGTTCCAAAAATATTTATTGATGTTTTAGTTTATGTTTAATTTAATCTAAACTTATCAGTGGTAAAAATGGTTACGAAACTTGAGGAAATCGTGTGTAATAATAAAATGAGGAGAATTCTTCCTGAAGGAGGTGTTTTTGGTAGTAAAGATTTTGATGAATTTTTTATAGAATTAAGTGGTAAGAAAAGGGGTGTTTTTAAAAGATTTGAGTATTTGAGTTTGCCTTTCTCTATAACTGGAAATAAGAAAAAATTTGATGAATTATTACAATTAGCAGAGAAGAATGGAACTTCTTTTAGGGATGAATTGGATAAAGATTGTGAAGCAAGAAGCATTGTAAGTAATGTTTTTAATAAAATGCGTTCAAGTCCAGCGTTTTCAAAACAAGTATTAGATTACTTGTTAGGAAGGGTTTACATAGATGATAATATTCTTGCAGGAATGCAAGAAGGAGATAGTTTTGAGGATCATGTAGCTAAGGTTGTAGTGTGTTGGAAACAGCTTGCAGACTTTTACTGCATTGAAGGACTTGTTGGTGGAGGGGGTGAGAATAATCCTTTTAATACATGTGAGAATTCATCACTTATTGCGGGTGGTTTGGATAGTTTAGAAACCACGCTTCCTTTACTTAAGCAAGAACTGAGTGATACTCAGTTGAAAGAAGTTTACTTGAAATTATCTTCCATTATTGGTAGGGATTACCATCAAATTGATAGAGCTGTTGATGTATTAGGAAGTGTGTTCGGAAAAGAAAGAAAGTTATCAGAAAACGAATTACAACAAGCTCTTAAACTTATTAATGAATTATCAACATCAGTATTTGAAACAAACCTTGATATTGGAAAATTTTACAATACATTTATAAGATTTCATAATTGGATGCCTCTTGCGTTAAAACAGAAGGATTCTGAGGGGAGCACTTATGATAGTATTTGTGTTCCAACAAAAAAAGCATTAAACCACTTAGAAGAGTCTTCAGAAATAGCACAAACACTATCTGAGATAAGTGATGCTACTTCTCCTAAAGGATTAGCTCTCGCTACTTTAATTGATGATGAGGAAATCGGGGATAAAGAAAAATTGATTGAAAGAAGCAAGAATCTTAAGCGAATGATAGTTAATAGCATTAATAATGAAAGGAAGAAATTCTTAACTTTTGATTTAGAAGACCCTTCTTTTTACACAGGGCTTGTTGGGGGTAAGTGGAAAGGATTAAAATTATTACATGATGCGAAGAAAGCTTTAGGATTAATGTATGATGTGCCAAGAGGATTTGTAATATCTTCTGTTGGTTTGGAAAAAATTCTTGAGGAAGAGGGAGTAACTGAAATTCTTAGAGAGGATATTTTCTCTATTAATGAGGAAAGAAGATGTCAAATCTTAAGTAAAATAAATAGAATAAACTTTAAGAAATACCTTCCTGAAAACTTAGTAGAATTACTAGGGAGCAAAATTATCGTGCGATCAAGCATGTACGGGGAGGACGGGACTTCAAACTTTTCAGGAACATATGAATCTGTGTCATGTGAAAGGAATACTTTGGATGATGCAATGAAAAAAGTAGTTAAGAGTTATTTCAGTCAAGAAGCAATTAAGAGCAGAGAGGATATCGAATTATCTCACTTTCCTGGTATAAGTGTTATAATTCAAGAAAGAATTAATGGAAGAGGAGGCGTTGTTCATTTAACAAAAAATGAGTGTGGTGTAAGCTTTGCTGAAACCCCTGAGGAGGCGGTTCTTGGAAATGGAGATTACAAATCTTCTGGAACCATTGAGGAATTATTAAAAGGTACGAGCTTAGAAAATTTAAGTAATGATTTAAGTACATTACACAGAGTTTTTGGGGATATTGATATAGAATTCGTAATAGATAATAAAGGAAGAACTTACTTAACTCAATTAAGACCTAAGTACGGAGTTCCAGAAAGTGTTAAGATAAATGCTAATGCGAATAAGATCACTTTATGTGATTTAAATGATCTTAAAAGCATTGAATTGAATGAAGAATGCATTGTTAAAATGGAATTCCTTGGAAATGAGAACTTGACGAGTGAAGAGGATAAAATAATGGATTTCATAAGGAAAAATAAGCAACACATAATAGCTATAGAAGGATACATGCCTAGCGTAGCTCACATACCAAACAAGATTGAAGGGCATTTCAGGATTCCATACTTATTTGGAGGTGGTAAGAAAAGATGATAAATAAGGAACAATTAAAGAAAATAAAAGAATTTGCGATTAAGTTAGATTGGGATTTAGCATTTGCAGGCAAGTCAAGAGGTAACAGGCATTTATTCCGTGTTGTTAACAAAGCGAAGGATTTAGCAAGGAATTATAATGTTAAATTAAGTATTGTGGAAGCAGGAGCATGGCTTCATGATACTAATTTGGAAAAAACAATAACAGGTAGCACTCTTGAGAATAAAGAGAGAGTTATTAATTTTCTTAGAAGAATTCAAGTGAGTGATAAAGATCAACGTGAAATATTACATTGTATTGAATCACATGATGGAAGGATTCCTGCAAAAACAATGGAAGCGAAAATCGTTCATGACGCTGATACTTTAGAGAAAACAGGGCCTCTTGGATTAATAAGAGAAACATGGAAGCGAGCGCAAATCGGTTGGAACACTGAGAGGATAATAAATCATTTGAGAGTTCATATTAAAAAAAGGGAGAGCAAATTATATACTTTAGAAGCAAGAAAAAAAGCAAAAGAACTGAATAAGATATTAAAACCTTTTTTTGAAATAATTAGTAAACAACTTAAAGAAGAGTTTAATTAATAGTTATTCCTCTCAGAAATTGTTAGCGTTAGAATAAAAAAATGAATTAAAATAATTTCCAAAAATTCTTTAATAAAAATAAACACGTATTTAAATCAAGAACTTTAATCAAAAATTTTGAAGGATAATCCATATCACCAAATTTAATTATTCTTTTTGAAAGAGTATTTGCTAACTCTATAAGTTCTTCATAATCCCTGTCATTTAATTTGTTCAAAAATTTTCTTATTCTCCAATGAAGCCATAATTCTTTTCCTATTTCTTTTTTCCATACAGGATAATAATTCTTAACCAAACACTTTTTTGATAAGCAATATTGTTGATTTTTCAGCAATTTAAACAATAAATTCACAGATTTCATTCCAAGAGTTATGCCCCCGCCTGTAGTGCTCTTTACTTGGCCTGCTGCATCTCCTATTAAAACAAGCCTTTCAAAAATAAAGTTTTCATAAAAACCAATAGGTATTGCACCTCCAATTATTTTCCTGTGTTTTTTGATTTGAAGAAATTTCAAAAAATTAGAAAACTTTTTTTGTGCATGTGTTTTACAGATAACGCCTATTTTCGCTTCTGAATCATTTAAAGGGATTATCCAAGCAAAAAAATCTGAAAATTTTTTTTCAAAATAAAGTTCAACCAATTTTTTATCAAAAAAATTACAATCCGCTATTGTTTCAAGCCCATAAAAAATATTTTTTTGCCTTATGCCCAAATTTTCAGATAACTTGGAAAAAGGGCCGTCAGCTCCAATAACAAAATCAAAAGAATGATTATTTAATCTTACACTCTTCCCTATTAAATCAACTTTTTCAATTTTTTCATTTTTATACAAAGAAACTTTTTTTGCTTCATTGAATAAATTTTCGTCAAACTTTTGACTATTAACTACAATTGCTCTTATCTTCTTGTCTTTAATAATTGCTTCTTTATTATTTATTTTTAAAACAGCTCCTTTAACTTTATTTAAAATAATATTTTTTGGAGGCTTGTAATAATTCAGAATATCAGTGCTGAAAATCCCAGAATGTTTGCTTGTTATTTTTTTCTTTTGTTCAAACAAAGTAATATCATTGTTTTTGCCGAACTTCCAGGCAGCAAAAGAACCAAGAGGACCAGCACCAACAATACCAATTTTCATTCTCCCATACGCCTTTTTCTTCTATTAAACTCTTCTATATCTTTTATAAGCATTTCTTCTGTATAATCAGGCCAATATGTGTTATGGAATATAAATTCAGCATAACTTGAATCCCATAATAAAAAACCGCTTAATCTCTTACCATCCTCCATTCCAGTTCGTATTATTAAATCAAGAGGTGGTAAATTCTTAGTGTAAAGATTTTCTTTAATTACTTCTTCTGTTATACTCTCTTTTGGAATGTTCTTAGAAATAATTTTCTTAACAGCATCAACAATTTCTGTTTGACCATCATACATAAAGCAAAAATTTATTATTTTATTCTCAAAATTTTTTGTCTTATCTAAAATATTTTTAATGAAATCCTTCATTTCAGTTTCTTGCCATCTTCCTGAAAAAACAACTTTTATTTTTTCTTTTTCCAATGTTTTTAAAAGTTTATTAAAAAAAACTCGTAACAATTGAAAAATTTTTTTTCTCTCCATAACACTTCTTTTCTCATGATTTTTTAAACTCCAAACATATAAAGAAACAACTTTAATACTTGTTTCTTTAAGTTTTTTAAGAATTTTTTCTAAAGTTTTAGCACCTTCCTCATGTCCTTTAAAAGCAGGCAGACCTCTCTTTTTAGCCCACCTTCTGTTTCCATCAACAATGATTCCAAGATGCCTTAACTCATTTAACATTATCAAGATTTAAACAAAAAAGAGTTTATATTTTTTCCCAATTTACTTATTTATGCTTAAATAATTTAAAAAAAGTATTTTTAAATAAACTAAAATTAAAGAAATGCAATGAAACTATTAATAAAAAAGATTTTGGTTTAATATTAAGAAATAATTTATAACATTGGGTTTAATTGTGAGTTCTGGCACTCAACTCAAAAATTGTAATCATTAGTGAGTTATTTGTGATTGCAGTGTTTGATGCATGCTCCCGCCGGGATTTGAACCCGGGTCGCCGGCTTTCTCTCATTACGAACCCGCTGGAGGTTCTGATGTCGAAAGGCCGGAATCCTTGGCCGCTAGACTACGGGAGCGTTTCTAAAATGAATTAAGATTTTGCTTTTAAAAGTTTTGCTAAAAATTGTTTTAATAAAACAATGCGCTCAATCATGTGATTTAATGTTTTTATTTAACTCTTTTAACAATTCTTCAATATTAATTGAATACTTATTGCAAATATCTGAAAGTCTTAACATGCTAAGTTCAAACCTTGCTAATGGACAAGACAAACAAGGCACATTATATTTTATTAGTATTTCACTTGTTCCAGGAAAATCTAAAATTTCTGCTAAAGTTGTGTTTTTTGTAATTTTTTTAATGTTTTTTTTATTTTTCATTTGTTTTTCACATCAATTTTTTCTGAAATGCGCCTGCCGGGATTTGAACCCGGGTCACAAGCTTGGGAAGCTTGCATCCTGCCACTGAACGACAGACGCTTTTTTTTATTTAAAAAAAGTTTTTTCCCTTTAAAAATTTGTTCAAAAACTAAGCATTAAGCAAACATTTTTTAATTTACTTGAACTTATTTTATATTTATGAGAAAAAAGTATGTGTTGCTCATTCTTGCTCTTTTTTTTACAATCCTGAGTTATTTTTTAGCAATTACTAATTTTAAAAATTTCAATCCTTTTGTGAATCAAGATTTTTCTTACAAAATTTATCCGTGTAATAAAAGCAGTGAAGACATTAACTTAATCAATGTGCAAACAAAAAATAATTCAATTATTTTTAACCAAACACTCATGCTTTATTGCAATGCAAATAATGACAATTTCAAACTGAAATATTCTAAAAAAAATAATGAACTCTTAATAAGAGAAGTATTTAATGCCAAAGAAGTAACAAGGTGTGTTTGTCCAACAATCATTGAAGGAAGCATAACAAATATTGAAAGAGGAAATTATAAATTAAGATTTTTGTTTGTTAATAAATACGTAAACATGAATGAGGAGCTTGATTTTTTTGAGATACAAATAATTTAATTTATTCAAAATATCTTTCTAATCTAAAATCATCAGTGTATATTCTTGTTTTTATTCCTTTATTTGAAAACATGTCTTTATAAAAAGCAAAGGTGCAATCTGCTTTTTGTCCTGTCTCTCCAAACCTGTATTTTAATCTATTAATAAAACTTTTTTCAAGACGCAAAAGAGGTGTTAAAACATTTGTGCTATTCCATAAAGCAAAGGTTAATTTTCTTTTATATCTTTCACTCTCTCTTGAAGTAGATTTAAGCCCTGCTAACTCTTCATATACTTCGTGAATTCCAACAGAAACATCATTCTCTTTTAAAGGAAGTTGCATTCTTTCCAAATCAGTATAATTATTAATCACATAAGATGTGTCAATAAAACCAATAGATTTTACTTTATTTTCAATCAAGATAAACGGAAACGCAAGCAATTTAAGTTCAATAGACTCAATACTTACTCCCTCATTAAGATATTTTTTTCTAAAAAAAATTGCATCATTTTTAATCTTCTTATCAATTGTTCTAAAAACAAGAGAGTTTTTATTTAATTCATTTAATTTTTTATTGTAAATTCTTTCAAAATTTTTTCTCAAATTATATTCTTGTTTTGCAATACCTTCTTGAATAAAAACCAAGATTTTATACAATTTATCTCCATGAAAAAAAGATGAACAAAAATTCTTTAAATCATTCTTAGAAGTATAAATAAACTTTGATGGACTGTCTATTAAATCAACAAGGTCTTCTAATGCAGAAATTTCTTCTTTTCTTGTGATTCTCATTTCATTAAAAAGCAGCTCAAAAACATGTTTTTTTTCAATTACTTCTTCAAGACATTCATTAAATTTTAAGGCAAAAATGACATTCTTTATTTTTTCTTTAATCCCCATACAAATTAAACCAAAAAATACTATTTTTAAAATTTTTTAAAGAACATTCTCTTTAATCCTTATATGAAAAAACATAAAGAAAAATTTGATATATATGAAGGAGTTTTTGATGATTACACAATAAATCTTTTATACCAATTAATGAACAAAGGATATTTTTCAGAATTTAAAGGCATAATCAGTGAAGGAAAAGAAGCAAATGTATTCCTTGCAAAAAATAGTGAAGGTTTTATTGCTGTTAAAATTTTTAAAACAGAAACAAGCGGTTTTAAAAAAATAAAAGATTATATTTTAGGAGACCCAAGATTTCCAAGAATAACTAAAAATTTCAGAAAACTCATTTTTTTATGGGCACAGAAGGAATACAGGAATCTTCTTAAAGCATATGAGGGAGGTGTTGCTGTTCCAAAACCAATTTATAACTTAAAAAATGTAATTTTAATGGAATTCATTCATGAAAAATTAGGTCCTTCACGCCCTATTAACATACAACACCCTAAAAAATTGAATAAAATGTATAAATTAATAATCAAAGAATATGAAAAAATGTTAAAAATTGGGCTTGTTCATGCTGATTTTTCAGAATACAATATTCTCAACAAAAATGAAAAACCAATTATAATTGATTGGGCGCAAGCAGTAGTTAAAGAACATCCAAGAGCTTTAGAATTCATGGAAAGAGATATAAAGAATATAAATAAATGGTTTAAAAATAAAGGAACTATAATAAATAACAAGCTTATAGATAAATTTAAAAAAATAATAATGGAAGAGTGAATTATGTTTGAAGAAGAATTGTTAATCCCTGAAAAAAGAATTGGTTTTCTGATTGGAAGAAAAGGGAATTCCAAGAAAAAAATAGAAAAAGAACTTAATATTAAATTAAAGGTTTTTAGCAATGGAAGAGTTAACATTATTGGGGAGAACTCTTTCAAAGTTTATCTTGCAAAGCATATTATAAAAGCGATTGGCAGAGGGTTTTCTGTTGAAGACGCATTATTATTAAAAAATGAGAATTATTCTTTTGAATTAATTGATTTAGATGATTATGCAAAAAATAAAAATAATATTGTAAGGATAAAATCAAGAATTATTGGAAGAGAGGGCATGAGCAAAAAGAAGATAGAAGAAACAACAGAATGTATTGTTATTGTTTATGGAGACACCATAGGGATTATTGGAGAAGTAGAAGAAGTTTTAATAGCAAAAAATGCTATTGAAATGCTCATAAATGGGGCAAAACATTCAAATGTTTTTACTTTTCTTGAAAGAAAAAGAAAAGAAATTAAAATGAAAAAAATGCTTGGTTATTAGTTTTGTTTGGAAAAATTGAGTTTTTTTTCTAACAAATTATTTAAACAAGTTGTTAATAATGATTTTGTGGAGGGAGATTATGGACGGGAATACAATAGCGCATGAATTAGCAAAATCTCAGAAAAGCATAAGCGTAGCAGAATTTTTTGAAAAAAACAGGCATTTGCTTGGTTTTGACTCTCCAATAAAAGCAATACTTACTTGTGTTAAAGAAGCGGTTGATAATTCATTAGATGCAAGTGAAGAAGTTATTTTTGAATTAAAGCGAAGAGCGCTTAAATATTATAAAGAAATTCAAAAACTTAAAGATAAAAATAGTGAGAGAGCAAAAAAGTTAAAGGAGAAGATTAGCAATTTAAAAAAAGAAATAATTCATGTTCTTCCAGACATAGAAGTTAGAATTAGTGAAGCACAAGAGGAATTCAGGATTGTTGATAAGAGTAATACAAGAAGGGGAACAATAAGCATAAGGAAAGATGGGAAAAATATAATTAGAATAGATGACAAAGAAATAAAGTTTGAAAGGCAGAGAGTTTCAAATTTCAAGTTAAAAGATAAAGAATTTGAGATATTCGCAAGTAAAAACAATAAAGGAGAGTATGAAATAGAATATATTGTAAATGACTTAAAAGAAAAATTTATTGCAAAAAAAACAACCACCACAAGATACATTGTTAGTGTTCAAGATAATGGTCCGGGAATTGTTCCAGAACAAATTCCAAAAATATTTTGCAAATTACTTTATGGTTCTAAATTCCAATCACTTGGTGGAGGAAAACAAAGCAGGGGCCAACAAGGTATTGGCATAAGTGCTGCAGTATTATATGGGCAATTAACAACAGGAAGGCCTGCTTATGTAGTGTCAAAAATAAGTCCGCGAGACCCTGCTGTTTATTATAAACTATTAATTGATACTTTAAACAATAGTCCAGAAATTATTGAAAAAGGTTTTGATGATGATTTTACTCTTGAACATGGCACAAGAATTGAGATTGAACTTGAAGGCACTTATTTAAGCAGTGGCGAAAAAAGCATTTTTGAATTTTTAAGATTAACAAGCATTGCAAATCCTTATGCTAAAATAACTTTTATAGATCCAACAGGCAAGAAAACGATTTTTCAAAGAACAACAGAAAAACCGCCAAAAGAGCCGTTAAAAGTAAAGGCGCATCCTCATGGAATAGAAATTGGAACATTACAAAGAATGTGCAAGAACACAGATAAAAGAAGTCTTTTATCTTTTTTAACTCAAGATTTTAGCAGAATTGGTGCGTCAAAAGCAAAAGAAATCATAAAAAAAGCAAAGCTTAATCCAAAAATGAAACCTTCTGAATTAACAAGAGCACAAGTAGAAGCATTGCTTAAAAAAATTCAAAGCACAAACATAATGAAACCTCCAACAGATTGCTTAAGTCCAATAGACCATGATGCAATAATAAAAGAACTTAAAGCAGAATTTGAACCAGAATTTGTTACTGCAGTAACAAGAGAACCAGAAGTTTATCGTGGAATGCCATTTCAAATAGAAGCAGCAATTGCGTATGGAGGAAATTTAAAAGATGAAACAAGATTAATAAGATTTGCAAATAAAGTGCCTTTAATGTATGGAAGAGGGGGTTGTGCAATTACAAAAGCAGTAAGTGATTTGGATTGGAGGAGGTATAGTTTAAGTCAAAGTGGTGGAAGAGGCCTCCCTCAAGGAAAAATAGCAATTTTAGTTCATATTTGCAGTGTATGGGTTCCATTTACAAGTGAGAGTAAATCTGCAATAGCAAGTTATCCAATAATCTTAAAAGAAATAAAACTTGCACTTCAAGAATGTGCAAGACAATTAAACAATTATTTAAGAAGAAGGCATAGAGAACAAAGAAAAAAACAAAGAATAAATATTTTTGTTAAATACTCTACAGAACTTGTGCTCGCATTATCAAGATTGACTGGAAAAAATGAAAAAGAAGTTGAAAAAATTATGAAAGAATGCTTAACTAAAAGGTATGGTGATGATTATGTTAACAGATAAAGAAATAATAGAAAAATTAGTTAAACTTGGAATAAAAGTAATAAATGATTTAAAGAAAGGCGAGAATCCTGCATTAAACATACCTCTCAGAAGTTTAAGCAATGTTTATTATGATGAAAACACAGGATTAATAAAATTAAAAGATTCCTTTCAAGAAAGATATTATTTCAACATAGGGCAATCCAAAAAATTCATGCAAACAATACTCATAGCAGACAGAATAAAATGGTTGGTTGAACAAAACAAAACATTAAGTATTCGTCAGCTTTTTTACACATTAAAACACACAATTCCTGGTTTTAAAGAAAACACATTTGACACGCAGGATGAAAGCGACCCAATTATTGAAGACATTGAAGTGCTTATTGATGTATTAAGAGAAAACCTAAATTTATTTGCAAGTAGTAAAGGCGTTCTTGCAGGACCTATAACAATAATAGATAGTGGTGATGAAATTGATTTAAGTAAATTAGGCAGTGCTGGTTATGGTGTGCCAGGAATTGTAGAACCTGATGTTGTTAAATTCAAAGATTGCAATGCAGAATACATTCTTGTAGTAGAGAAAGATGCGGTTTGGGCAAGATTAAATGAAGACAAGTATTGGAAGAAAAATAATTGTTTGCTTTTAACAGGAAAAGGTCAACCAAGCAGGGCAGAAAGAAGAATTTTAAAAAGAATGCATACTGAGTTAAAACTGCCTGTTTACATCTTCACAGATATGGATCCTTGGGGGTATTACATTTATAGCGTGTATAAACAAGGAAGTATTAACTTAGCGTATTTCAGTGAAAAAAGCGGTGTTCCAAAAGCAAAGTTTCTTGGATTCAAAATGAGTGATGTAAAAAATTATAATATGCCGCAAGATTCTTTTATTAAAATGGGGGATCAGGATTATAAAAGACTCAAAGAATTAAGCAAATACGCTTGGTTTCAAACAAAAGAATGGCAAAAAGAATTAAAAGAACTTAAAAAATTTGGAAATAAAATAGAACAAGATGCATTAGTGATGAAAGGAATTGAATTTGCTGCAAAAGAGTATTTACCCACAAAAATTGAAAACAAGGATTGGATTTAAATTATTATTAATAACAAAATTTAAAAACAAACCAAATTTCTATCCTAATCATGACAATTTATAAAATACCTAACATAACACCTATTAGAACAAGAAAACCTTATTCTAAAATTCCAAAAAAAGAAAGAATTGAACAAGATTCTCTTTTTTATATTAACAGGAAAACTGTTAAAGCACAGTTTTCTAAAAAATCATATTATTCTCTAATAAGAATTCTCGGAAACCAATGGGTAGGCAAACAAATAAATCATAATAACAAATTTTTCAAAATAATTGATGTTTATTTAAAGAAAAAATTCTTCAAAAAAGAAATAAGAATAACAATCGAGGATTCTAATAAAAATCAACATGAAATTAAATTAGAAGATCTTTTTAAATAATAATTTTAACAATAAAAAAAATAATAAGTTTTATTTTTTACTCTTTCTTAACAAGAGTAACTTCAAAATTTAAAGTTTTACCTGCAAGTGGATTGTTAAAATCTACTACAACATCTGTTTCATTAACATCTGTAATAATTCCTTGCATGTTTTGGTTAGTTATTAGAATCATTCCTTTTTTTATGCTTACATCCCCTCCTAATTGTGCGGAAAGCTGTTCTTTAGGCAGAGCAATTATCATCTTAGGATCAGGGTAACCATATGCTTGTTCAGGCGTTAAAACTATTTTTTTTGTTTCTCCAACCTTCATTCCTAAAACCCCTTGTTCAAAACCAGGAATAACCTTGTGTTCACCAACCACAAAATCAATTGGAGCATAACCTCTTCCTTCCTGATATGCATTATGTTCTCTTGCAACAGATTCTATACTTGTATCAAATAGTGTTCCATCATTTAATGTCCCTACATAATCAACCCAAACATGGTCTCCATTTTTTACACCACTCATAGTAAAACCTCCTGTGATGCCAGTACAACCAAACAGCAAAGCTGTTGTTATAATGGCTAAAAATTTTTTCATAAGTTTAAACTAAAAAATAGATGTTTAAAATATTACCTATTGATTTTTTAAAAGAATAAAACTTAAAAAATTAAATAAGGAACAAATGTATTAAAAAAATCTCAGATGATAAAAGCAGTAATTTTTGATATTGACGGTGTCTTATTAGATAGTAAAAAAGCAATTTTTTCTTTTTTTAATGACATGCTCAAAATATTTGGTTTTAAAGAAGTTCCAAAAGAAAAAATAGACGCGTCTTATGGAAAAACAACAGACGAGTGGATACATGACTTAACAGGAAGCATAAGCAAAGAAGAATTCAAAAGAATGATTGATTGGGCGCATAAACATTACTTTAAAAATTATTTAATCAAAAAAGCAAAATTATTTTCAAATTCTGTGAAAACTCTTGAAATCCTCAGCAAGAAATACTTACTTTTCATAATAACAAATAATGAAAAGCCTGTTATGAAAAAAATTCTTGAAAACTATAAAATCAAAAAATATTTTAAAAAAGTTTTAAGCAGAAATGACATAAAAAAACATAAACCAAGCACTGAAGGAATAAAAAAAATAATGAAAGAATATTCTTTAAAAAACAATGAAGTTGTTTATGTTGGAGATACTACAATAGATGCTATTATGGGAAACAAAGCCAAAGTAAAAACAATAATTGTTGGCAAAAGAGAAATAAAAACAAATGGCTTAAAGTTTTATAGAATAAACAAAATAAGCGAATTAACTAAATTAATAAAAGTCATATAACAAGCTAAATAAAACATAAATTTAAAAAACAGAATTCTCCTAAGTAGATAATATGGATACGTTTGAATCTGCAATAAAATATCCTTTTAGTAATCCCAAAAGCTTAATAGTCTATTGGTTAATCTTAGTGCCTATTTTTGGATGGTTTCCATTAATGGGTTACATTTTCAAAATAAGTAAAGAAATACTTAAAGGCAATTATAAAAAAACTCCTGATTTTGGAGAGTATTGGACAAATTTCAATATAGGTTTTCGCTTTTTTGCATTTTTATTTGTTATTGGTATTATAACAGTAATTGTTCAAGAAGTAATAGGATTAATATTTAATTTATTAAATATATACCTTAGTTTATTTTTATTTAGTGGCATGATTACAGGTTTTATTTTAAGCGGATTATCAAACATTCTTATTATGAGATATGTTGAAACAAAAAAAGCAGAAAGAGCATTTAATCTCAAAAAAACATGGAAGATATTTAGCAAAACATGGAGTGATTACTTCTTCACTTTATTAAAAATATTTGTTGGCACTTTAGTTCTGTTAATTATACCTTTTATTGCTTTTCTTATTACCCTTCTCCTTCCTTCTTTATTTTTACAAATAATGCTTGCAACCATAATTATGTTAATAATGGTGCCTGCAATTAATTATTTTCAGATTTTCTTGATTGTTGAATATTATGTAAATGCAAAAAAAGTTTCAAAAGTAAAAAATTAAAACTTCATTTCAAGAATCAAATAATTACTGTATTTTTTATTTTCTTTAAGTTTAAATTTATAGTTTTTCTCTAACCAAGAAAAAGTATTATTCTTATCATTCTTTGGAATCACTGCTCTTACAATTGGACATCCTATTTCTCTTGTAATTTGAACTTTATTCACAGGATATGAAGGATTCTTCATCAAATGAGTTATATCCCCAATAACAAATTTTTTTATTCTAAAATTATTGTCAATATCAAAAGAAGACACGCTCGCACTATGAAGCTTGTTAATATAAATCTTCTCAGTAGGAGGAAAATTTAATATCCTGCAAATCAAGGATTTTATAACTTCTTTATGACTAATAACTAAAACACTATGTTTTTTGTGTTTTTTCTTTAAAAAATTCAAGAATCTTTGTGTTCTTTTCTCTAAACTTTCTTCTGACTCAACATGCTCTTTTAATTTTAAAACTTTAAACGCATCTTCACCAACTTCTTCAGGAACATTGTGTTGCTTAATCATTTTAGTATACTTAATTGTTGCATTTTTAAGAAAAGGTTTTAAGTATTCTAAAGTTTGTTTTGCTCTATTATTTATACTGCAATAAACAACATCAACTTTTTTGTTTTTAAAAAAATAAGCAAGTCTTTTTGCTTGTTCAATACCAAAAGGGGTTAGTTCATCAAATTTTAATCCAAAACCTCTTTGAGCATGACGTACCAAGTAAAGCTTCATTAAACGATTTAAATCGCAATAATTATAAAAATATTGTGAAATAAACCTTAAAGGATTCAAATAATTTATTAATCGCTTTCGTTAAACATCTTCTTTATTAATATATTAATTAAATAAAAGAGTAGTTTGTTTTTTAATTAAAAAAGATTTAATAAAATTCATTAAGTAAATAATATTCAAATAAAAAGTGTTTTTTTCATAGTAATCTTTATAAATAAGTTTTTTTAAGAAAATAATACTCCGTGATGGGGCGACCCTGAGAATTCTAATAGTGACGCAACACTGAAAAATGCGTGAAAGAAACACAAAAACCTTTAAATAGTAAAGAATAATTTGTGCTTAAAAGCATTTTATGCTTAAATAAAATCATATGAGCATAGCACACTGCAGAGTTGCTATGTGATGGCAAAGTGGTTTGAGAAGTGTTGGTTTTAAACCAAGAAAACCACAAATCATGATGACTGCCGTGCATAAATGAGTATGTGTTCAACTAAGGTAAGAGTAAAGACGCTGTTAGGTGGATAGCTTGGTTCAGCCGCCGATGAAGGGCGTGGCAAGCTGCGATAAGCTCTGGGTAGGCGCATGCAGCCTTTGAACCAGAGATTCCCTAATAGGATTCCAAACATCTTCGGATGTTGTTCGCATATGCGATCGGGAACGCGGGGAATTGAATCATCTTAGTACCCGCAGGAAAAGAAATCAAATGAGATGCTCTTAGTAACGGCGAGTGAAAAGAGCAAAGGGCAATCTGAATCTGTTGCAGTAATGCAATGGAGATGTGGATTTAGGACCTCTATTAAAATCTTCAATAGTGACTGCAAGTCAACTGAAACGTTGCACCAAAGAGGGTGAAAGTCCCGTACAGGAAGCTGTTGAAGATGGAAGAGTGTTCCAGAGTACATGGGGTTGGAATTCCTCATGGAAGATGGGAGTCAGTAACTTCCAACTCTAAATACGTGCTGAAACCGATAGCGTATAGTACCGTGAGGGAAAGCTGAAAAGTAAGCAAAATATGCTGTTGAAAAGATCTTGAAACCTAACAGTTATAGTGTGCTGCGGCCTGAAAGACGTAAGTCAGGGTTGCAGTCTTCCTTTTGGATAAAGAGCCAAGGAGTTCATGTCAATGGCGAGGTTAAGCCAACAGCAATTGGTTAGCCGAAGCGAAAGCGACTGAGCGCAACCACTTTGTGTGGCGAGGCTCGAGGTGTGAATAGCGCCTGTAGTCATTGGTATGACACCCGAATCCGTGCGATCTAAGCGTGGGCAAGATGAAGCGCCTCCAAAAGGGGCGTGGAAGTCTGAAGGGGTTCTGTGTGCAAGCGATCCCATGACCTGCGTTTAGGAGTGATATGCTAATCGTGCACGGCAATATCTGGTTCCTCCCGAAGTGGACCTTAGTCCAGCCTCACCAGAGATTACAACAGTGGTAGAGCTACTGATCGGGAGTGCAGGGGAAGAAATTCCTCGGCTTCCAGTCAAACTCCGAATGCTGTTGTATCGTAGAAGGTGGGAGACGGGGTATCGGGGTAAGCCTGATATCCGAGAGGGGAACAACCCAGACCAAGGTTAAGGTCCCAAAATCCTTGTTAAGTGATAAATCTTGTGTTGATTCATAAACAGTAGGGAGGTAGGCTTAGAAGCAGCCATCCTTTAAAGAAAGCGTAACAGCTCACCTACCGAGAATCAATGCGGAGAAAATGGACGGGACTAAACAAGGTACCGAGACCTTGGCGCTCTGTAAAGAGTGGGTAGGGAGGCGTTCTGTTCGGGCAGAAGCAAGGGCGTGAGTTCTTGTGGACCGTTCAGAATTGAGAATCTTGGCGGTAGTAGCAACATAGCAGAGTGAGAATCTCTGTCGCCGAAGGGGCTAGGGTTCCTCAGCACTGTTCGTCAGCTGAGGGTTAGTCGATCCTAAGGGCATTCCTAACTGGTCGTGCCCAAAAGGGAAACAGGTTAATATTCCTGTACCACCAAGATACGTGTGGCAACACAAGACAGAACAGTGACGCTTTGGGGTAGATTTAGCACAATCTTCGTTGTGTCTAACCAAGATAGGCCTGCGGAGTCTCGTAATGAGGAGAAGCAGGGCAAACTTGGGAATGGTCTCCCTTAAGGGGGATTAAATTGAGCCCTGGAGTCCGTGAAAAGCTGTTCTGTAAGGATTCTTGGTGACCGTACCGAGAACCGACACAGGTGCCCCTAGCTGAGAAGGCTAAGGCGTGTAGGATTAACCATAGTTGAGGGAATTCGGCAAATTAGCTCCGTAACTTCGGGATAAGGAGTCCCAGCAATAGTGATGAGCTATTGCTGGGGGCACTGACAAGGGGAGCCGGACTGTTTAACAAAAACATAGGTGACTGCTAGTCGGTAACGATGTGAATAGTCGCCGATGCCTGCCCAGTGCCAGTATCCTAAAGCCTGGTTCAACGGGCCTAAAGACTGGTAAACGGCGGAGGTAACTGTAACCTTCTTAAGCAAGCGCAATGCCTTGCCATTTAAATGATGGCTTTGCGAACGGCATAACTAGGTTCCCGCTGTCCCCAACATGGATCCTGCGAACACATTTTCCTGGTGTAAAGACCAGGGACCTCCAGCGGGTCGCGAAGACCCCAGGAGCTTTACTGCAGCTTGTTATTGTTGTATGGGTTGTGTAGTGAAGAGTAGACGGGAGACGCCGACGAATTGTCGAAAGACATTCTGAGTCAACGATGAGACACCGTCCTACATTGCCTGTATAACTAACCATTAAGTTGATTAATGGGACAGTAGCAGGTGGGCAGTTTGGCTGGGGTGGTACGCCGGCGATAAGACATCACCGGCGCCCAAAGATCAACTCATCCGGGCCAGAACTCCGGAGTAGAGTGTAAAGGCAAAAGTTGGTCTGACTGGATTCCAAAGAGCAAGGAATCCAGAAGCGAAAGCTGGGCTTAGCGAACACATGCTGCCAATTACTGAGGCTCATGTATGACAGAAAAGTTACCCTGGGGATAACAGAGTCGTCTCGCCCTAGAGCTCCTATCGACGGCGAGGCTTGCTTCATCGATGTCGGCTCTTCCTATCCTGGTCGCGCAGCGGCGGCCAAGGGTGCGGGTGTTCACCGATTAAAAGGGATCGTGAGCTGGGTTCAATACGCTGCGAGGCAGTATGGTTGTTAACTGGTGGAGGTGTCCGGTATCTGAGCGGAAGGGAATTTTAGTACGAAAGGAACGAATTCTCGCGGCCTCTGGTGTATCAGTTGTCTGAAAAGGCATGCTGAGTAGCTACGCCGTAAGGAATAAGAGCTGAAAGCATCTAAGCTCGAAGTCCGCCGCGAAAAGAGATACCGTTGAAGTCCTGCAGTAGAAGACTGCGTTGATAGAGCTGGGGTGTAAGCACCAAGGCAACGAGGTGTTCAGCCTACAGCTACTAATCGGACGAAAACTCTTATTTTAGAATTGGCAATACTCATTTATGCACGGCATTCATATTTTCATTTTTTTATAAATATGAGAAATGTTTAATTAAAGGCAAAAACTGATAACAAGATTTTAAAAAGAATCTAAAAACAAGATTTCGTCTGTTGAAAAGCTCTCTGCTGCATCATGTGTTGCTTTTAAGGTTAATTCTAATAAGTCTTTTAAAGTTAAACCGTTTTTACATAAGTCTATCCCAAACAATTCCTTTTGTTTAACAAAAACCTTTGTTTCTTGCACTTGATCAATTAAATCTAATAAAACAGATTTACAATCATCAACATTGTCTAAATTTTTATAAACAGCAATTAAATCAGGTGTGTTTCTTATCATTAAACGCGCTTTATGAAATACTCTATTATAAAAATCTTCTTTTTCATATTCAATTAAATCAAAATTGTAATCCATGAAAAAAATATTTACTAATATCTTTTTATAAAAGTTTCTTTCCCAATATTTACTGCATTAATAAATTTTTTAAACCTTAAAGTTGTCTTGAAATTTATGGTATTAAGGCTTTTTAACACAATGACTCGTAAAAAAGAAGTTTTTGAACCAATTGAAAAAGGCAAAGTAAGATTTTATTCTTGTGGTCAAACTGTTTATTCAGACATGCATATTGGTAATGCTCGAGCTTACGCATCATGGGATGTTTTAAAAAGATATCTTTTATACAAGGGATATGATGTTTTTCATGTTCAAAACTTTACTGATGTAGGGCACCTCGTAGGTGATGTTGATGTTGGTGCAGAAGATAAAATATTGAAAAGTGCAAAGGAAAAAAAGATGCAGCCAATGGCATTAGTAGAAAAATATATTGCAGATTTTTTCAAAGACATAGATGACTTAAATATAATGCGCGCAGATATTTATCCAAGAGCAACAGGCCACATTTTAGAAATGCAAGAAATGATTAAAGTCTTGCTTGAAAAAAAACATGCTTACATTGTTGATGGAAATGTCTATTATGATATAACTTCTTTTCCAAAATATAATACCTTGTTTGGAATGAATTTATTAAAAAGCGGAGGAAAAGCAAGAGTAGAAAAAGACCCAAACAAGCGTCATATAAAAGATTTTGCTCTTTGGATAAAAGCAACAAAAGGGCATATAATGAGATGGCCAAGCCCTTGGAGTGTTGGTTATCCTGGTTGGCATATTGAATGTTCTGCAATGAGTATTAAGTATCTTGGAGAACATTTTGATATTCATTGTGGTGGTAAGGATCATATTTATGTGCATCACCCAAATGAGATAGCGCAAAGCGAGGGGTATACTGGAAAAAAATGGGTAAATTATTGGCTTCATAATGAATTCTTATTAATTAATGGAGAAAAAATGAGTAAAAGCAAAGGAAATTATTATACTGCAAGAGAAGCAATTAATGAATGGGGTGGCGAAGTTGTAAAAATGTTTTTAATTAGTAGCCATTATAGAACTGCAAGCAATTATACAAAGAAAAATCTTGAAACTGCAAAGAAAAATCTTGAAAAATTTTATACAACATTAAACCTTATTAAAAATTCAGAAGGAGGGAGCAAGACAAATTTAAAAAAAGAAATTGAAATTCTTAAAAGAAAATTTGAAGTTGCAATGGATGATGACTTAAACACTCCATTAGCTTTAAAAGAGATTTATGAATTCATGAAAAAAGTGAATAAGAATTTAGATAATAAAAAAGAAATTTTAAACAAAGCAAAAGAAACAATTATTCTTCTTGGACGAACACTAGGTCTTAAATTGAAAGAAAAAAAGAAAGAAATTGAAATTGACCCTTTAATTAAAATTATAATTGACTTAAGAAGTGAATTCAGAAAAAAAAAGGATTATGAAAAAAGCGATAAAATAAGAGAAAAACTTCTTAAATTAGGTATTGAACTAAAAGATGAAGACGAAAAAACAACTTACTTAGTAAAAAAGTTTTAATCTTTAAAACTTCTAATTAAAAAACATGTTTAAAGTCAGAGTTAATGAAGAAACATGCATAGGATGCGGGAATTGTACAATAATCTGCCCAAAAGTATTTTCATTAAAAAATAATGGAAAAGCACATGCTAAGTCACTCACTAATGAAAAATGCGTGCTTAAAGCAGAAAAGGAATGTCCTGTGAAAAGCATTGAAGTCACTAAAGTATAATCTTATTAAAATTAAGACATTTGAAAGTATTTATCTCTTAAATCAAGAATTTTTTCAATCACTTTTTTATTGTACTCCTTTATTGAAACATAAAGAGGAATTGCTTTAGATACAACTGCATGCAATCTTTCATATTGTGTTCTATCATCTAATTCCTCATAATTACTTAATTTTTCTTCAATTAGTGCTGTCAAAGATATTTCATCAAGTTGTAATCGTCTTAACCATTTTTTAGCAGAGTTTTTATCTAACCTTGTTAAAGTTTCAATACCTCCTTGCTCTAAAATATTTTCTAAAATATCCTCAGCAAACACATCTATAAAATTCTGTGGATTATTTCTTAATTCACCCATCATAAACTTAAAAACATAATTCTTTTTTTAAAATCTTTCGATTTGTTTATTACTAATAAGTAATTAATAATCTATTTTTAATTTTTGTTTTCAAAAACCCGGGGTTGTTTGTTGTTATACTATCCACACCCCATAAAACCAATTTTCTTACCACATCAATATCATCAACTGTCCATGCATGTATTTTATAATCTTTTGAATGAAGAAAATCAACTAACTCTTTTGTAATCAATTTATAATAAAGCATGATTGCTTCTGAATCTGATTTTTTTATTAAATTAAATGCCTTTTTCTTAATTATTTTTTTGTTAAAGAACAAATAAAAATCCACTAAGGGTTTCATAATCTTTTTTTCAGAAATATGGTTTTTGTCTTCTGGAAAACTTATTGCTACTCTTGCTCTTGGCTCAATTTTTTTAATTTTTTTCAGCACTTTAACGTGCAATGAATTAAATAAAACCTTGTTCAGAGCATAATATTTTTTAATAATTTTTATTAATTCTTCCTCATTATTTTTTGATTTATAATCAAGGTGTATTCTTTTGTTAAAATTTTTTCTTAAAAAAATTAGAACCTCTTCAAGTAAAAGCAAGTTTCTTTTTAATTTTTTTAATTCTTCATAATTAGTTTTTTCAACAATTTTTGATTTTACTTTCTCTTCATGAATAATGATGAATTTTTCATCTTTTGTTGACCTAACATCAAACTCTATTTCATCTGCTCCATCATTTATTGCTTTCTTAAAAGAAGCAATAGTGTTTTTCCCACACCCCTTGTGTCCTACAATTTGCATTTTAAATAAAAGCATTTAAATCAATAAAAATATTTTTGCAAAAAGTAAGGCTTAAATACTCAAAAAAGCATTCCAAAAAAACAGTGACTGAACAACGTGGTTGTCGGTATTGCATAATGCAATGCTGAGGAACTCTCGTCCACCAAATGAGTTATTTGGGATTCATTTCCCAAACACTCTTTTCCACCCAAGCAATTGGGAGCGGGAGAACCGCTGGTATGGAGCAGAAACGAACCTGGTAGGGTTAAAGATGATATGCAGAATTGATGTTTCCCTGCTTAAGGTTGAAACGGCCTATCCTGGATGGTGCAAGGTTTTTAACTGCTTAGTTGAATACCACGAGCAGAATGATGGTTCATTTTTGAACAGATCTCTGCTAACAAAAGACGGGGTATTGTTCAGTCACTTCTTTAAGAATTAATTTCTAAATATTTTATTAAATCCCTTACATTTTTTCCTTCATTATTTTTTATTAAATAAACTAACATATCAATAATTGGTGTAAATTTTTCGGATAATTTAGTTTCAAGAATACCTTCTTTTTTCTCTGAAAAATTGTTCAAAATTTTTTTTATTCTTCTATAATCCTCTAAAGAAAACCTGTCTTTCTTTTCTAAGAAAGCATTAACCAAAAAAAGTTCTTTCAGTTTATACTTACTATCTTTAATTTTATTTTCAAAAAAATAAGCGTATTCCATATTCTTTATTATATTAGTAATCTTTTTAAAAAATATCTGTTTTATATTCTAATTAATTAAATTTTTAAATACAAAGTTATTGTAAAAATTCTATGAATAAAAAAGCGCAAATAAGTATGCCAAGTGGCATGGGCGGAATTGTTAGGTATTTTGATAATTACAAAAGCAAATTACATATAGACCCGGATAAAGTGCTTTTTTTAACAGGATTGCTTATTGTAGTTGTGATTATTTTACACATAGTTGGTCCAGGATTTTTTGGATTCTAATTTTAACAAATTAAATAAGCTTAAAACAATTTTATATTTGCATATGCTTAAATTCTTGTGTGCAGGGAAACCAACAAGTTTTAATGGAAGCATTTATGATTCTTTAAATTATGTTAAAAAAATTGGCTTAAATGGGATGGAAGTAGAGTTTGTAAGAAATATTTATATGACTAAAGAAAAAGCACTTGATTTTGGAAAAAAAGCAAAAAAGTTGAAATTGTTTTTAACATGCCATGCACCATATTATTTAAACCTGAATAGTAAGGATAAATTAAAATTGAAAGCAAGCATGGAGAGAATATTTCAAACAAATAAAATTGCTAATTTTCTTGGTGCGAAAAGAGTTGTTTTTCACCCAGGATTTTATATGAAAGACTCTCCAAAAATCGCGTATGAAAACATACTTAACAATTTAAGCAAAATAATTGATAGAATAAAATCACATAATTATGCTGTGCTATTAAGTCCTGAAAACATGGGTAGTAAAAGTAAGTTTGGAAGTGTAGATGAAATATTGGATTTGCACAAAGACCTTGGAATAAATGTGTGTCTTGATTTTGCACATGTGCATGCAAGAACAAATGGTGGTTTAAAAACAATTGATGATTTTAAAAATTTGTTAAAAAAGTTTCCAAAAAAATTGTTAAAAAACCTTCACTGCCACATAACATGCGTAGAATACGGGAGTAAGGGCGAGAAACACCATCTTCCTTTAAAAACTAAAAAACCAGATTATACGCTTTTAGCAAAAGCAATTAAAGAAATGAAACTTAATAATCTAAGTTTTACTTCTGAATCTCCTTTAAATGAAAAAGATGCTTTAAAATTCAAAAAAATGTTTTGAATAAATCAAAGAAATTTCTGCAAGTCCTTTTTATTTTGTTTTAAATATCTTCTGATGAATTCAACAGTTGCTTCATGAACTTCTTTAATTGTTTGCGTGCCATCAATTCTGTAAAAATTCTGATTTTCTTTTACAAGAGCAAGATAATTTTCTCTTACTTTCTTCAATTTATCTTCCTTTTCAAACAATTCAATTTCTTCTCTTGAATCCTTTATTCTTTTAATGCACTCTTGCGGCGGCACATCTATAAAAAAAACCATGTCAGGAATTAAAAAACCGTGATTAATTGCTTTCAACCAATCTAATTTAAGATTATCTGCCATGCCAAAAGCATAACTGCTATAAATATACCTATCACATATCACAATCTTGCCTTTCTTTAACATGGGTTTAATAGTTGTTTCAAGATGATAACACCTATCAGAAGCAAATAGTAATTGTAAGGATTTTGAATTTAATTTAAGTTCTTTTTTTAATGATGCGCGTATAATCCCTCCAATAAGATTATTTGTTGGTTCTTTTGTAATAACATTATTATATTTTTGTTTTTTAAAAAACTCTGAAAGAAGTTTTGCTTGCGTTGACAATCCTGAACCATCTAATCCTTCAAAAACTATGAACAAGCTCATAACAAAGATTATTATTATGTATTTCTTAAAGATTACTATGGCAAAGATTAAACACGATTTGAACACTCTTTTTAATTCAAAAAGTATTGCAATTATAGGCGCTTCATCAAATCCAAAAAAGGTTGGGTATGCATTATTAAAAAATTTGATAAATTCAAAAGCAAATATTTTTCCAATAAACCCAAAGTATGATAAAATCTTAAACAAAAAATGTTATAAAAATGTCTTAAGTGTTTCAGAAAATATTGACACTGCAATCATAGCAGTTCCTAAAATAATTGTTGAAAAAGTGTTAAAAGAATGCGGTGAAAAAAAAGTAAAAAATGTTATTATTATTTCTTCAGGGTATAAAGAAGTAGGAGACATAATTTCTGAAAATAAACTTAAATCAATTTGTGAAAAATATAAAATGAATTTAATAGGACCTAATTGTTTAGGAGTTATAAATACTTCAAACAAAATGAATGCAAGTTTTTTTAATGGCTTGCCTAAGAAAGGAAAGATAAGTTTTGTAAGTCAAAGCGGTGCGCTTGGAGTAGGCATTCTCGATTATTTTATTAAAAAAGGGTTCGGATTAAGCAAGTTCATAAGCATAGGTAATATGGCAGGAATTAATTTCTGCGATGTTATTGAGTACCTAATTAAAGATAAAGAAACAAGCGTAATTTGTTTATATATTGAATCCTTAAAAGAAGGAAAAAGATTTATGAAATTAGCAAAAAAATCTGATAAACCCATAATTGTTTTAAAAGGAGGTAAAAGCAGTGAAGGAAGCAAAGCTGTGAGTTCTCATACTGGAAGCATGGCAGGAAGCAAAGAAATTTATGAATTTGCATTTAAACAAGCACAAGTTATTTCAGCAAAAACGCTAACAGAATTATTTGATAAAGCTTTACTCATTGAAAAACAAGGGTATAATAAAAAAGGGAGGAAAACATGCATAATCACTAATGCTGGAGGACCTGGCATTTTAACAACAGATTATTGCGAGGAGAATAAGTTAGTGCTTCCTAAACTTCCTGAAAAAATAATAAGAGAATTAAACAATTTTTTGCCAAAAGCGTGGTCTCATCATAATCCAATAGATATTGTAGGCGATGCTCTTGCAGAAAGATATGAAAAATGTTTTAAAACAATGGCAAAATGCAAACTATTTGAGAATTACATAATCATACTCACACCTCAAACAATGACAGAACCATTTAAAACTGCTGAAAAAATAATTGAATTCAAAAAAAATCTTGAAAAGAATACTCGTGTTGTTGCATGCTTTATAGGTGGAGAAAAGGTTGAAAAAGCAAAAGAGTACTTAATTAATAATGGGATTCCTTGTTTTGACGAACCACTAAGATGTGTAAGAAGTCTATAACACTTTTTAATTCATTGCATCTTTATTCTTGCATCAACAACAAAATACCCTTCTTCATTACAAATAATTGGATTTAAATCCATTTCCTTTAAATCATATTTTACTGATATTCTTGAAATTTTAACTAAAAGGTCAGCAAGTTTATTTAAGTCTGTTTTTGCAACACCTCTAAAACCAGCTAATATTTTGTAAGTTTTTGTTTCTTCCATCATTTCCAACGCTTCTTTTTTGTTAATCGGGCATACTCTTAAACTGAAATCATTGAATAACTCTGCTAGTATTCCTCCGCTGCCAAAAAGAATAACTTGTTCAAAAACAGGGTCTTTTTTTATGCCAACAATAATTTCCGTGCCTTTTACCATTGGTTGAACAACCATTTGTTTAGTTATTTTTTTCAATTTATTGTATGCATTTAAAAGCTCTCTTTTATTCTTTATATTCACAATTACGCCGCCAACATCTGTTTTGTGCATTAACTCTATTGAATCTATTTTTAAAACAAGTGGGAATCTTTTAATTTTATTTAAGTCAGTTTTACAAGAAATTCTTCTTGTTTCCACTACATTAATATTTTTTTCCTTTAAAAAGTAAAGTGAATTTGAAAGACTTAACATGTAAAGTAATATATATTTATAAGGTTTATATTTTTCTAATGATAGAAGTAATTATTCATGGAAGAGGAGGGCAAGGCGTTCTCACAGCATCACAACTTCTTGCATTAAGTGCTTTTGAAGGAGGTAATGAAGTGCAAGCATTTCCAAGTTTTGGTGCTGAAAGAAGAGGAGGCCCAGTCCATGGTTATTGCAGAATAGACAAAAAAGAAATAAGTATGAGAACACCAATAAACAAAGCTGATTTTGTTCTAATGTTTGATGAAAAAATGTTAAAAACAATTGATATTATTAAAGAAACAATACCTGGTTCAACAATAATCATAAATGGGAGAAAAAAGCATTTTTTTGAAGAAAGAAAAACAATTACTTATGATTTAAACAGTATTGGAATAAGATATCTTGGTAAGCCTATTGTGAATACTTTAATAATTGCTGCTTTTGCAAAAATTTCAAAATCATTTGAAATACAGGATTTAATTAAAAGCTTGTACAAATTATTTCCAAAAGAAATAGCTGATAAAAATTCAAAAATGATTAAAGAAGCAATGAAGGTCTTGTAAAATGAGTAAATACCCTGTAATTAAAAAAGTTGGGAATACAAAAGAGTACAAAACAGGCGCGTGGAAAACGATTAAACCTGTTGTAATTCCTGAAAAATGCATTGGTTGTGGAAAGTGTTGGGTTTTTTGCCCTGAAAATTGCATATATGAAACAACAAAAAATGGGAAGAAAATTTTTGAAGCAAACTTAGATTATTGCAAAGGATGCGGTATTTGTGCAGAAGTATGTCCTGTTAAGGCAATCATTATGAAAGAGGATGAAGAATAATGGTGGGCATTAAAAAAGTTGAATATGGAAAAAAACAAGTATTAAGCACGAGTGATGCTATTGCTTACGCTGTCAGACTTTGCGAACCAAAAGTAACAGCAGTTTATCCAATTACACCACAAACATGGATTGCTGAGAAAATAACAGAATTAATTAATAATGGTGAAATGGACAGTGAATTAATTTTGGTAGAATCAGAACATAGTTCTTGCAGTGCTATTTTAGGAGCTGCAGCAACAGGAGTTAGAACATTTAGTGCAACAAGCAGTCAAGGTTTAGCATTAATGAATGAGGTTTTGCATGTTTTAAGTGGGATGAGGCTTCCAAGCGTTTTTGCAATTGCTTCAAGAGCTCTTTCATCTCCTATAAACATATGGGCGGATCACTCAGATATGATGAATTCAAGAGATACGAGTTGGATTCAATTATTTTGTGAAAGCGCACAAGAAGCACATGATACAATAATTCAAGCATATAAAATAAGTGAAAAAGCATTGCTCCCTGTTTTTGTTGTTGTTGATGGTTATACTTTAAGTCATGTGTATGAACCTGTTTTTATTGAAACAAAACAAAAAGTAAAATCATTTATTGGAGATTATAAACCAACTCACGCTTACTTGGACCCAAAAAAACCAATGACTCAAGGACCTATTGGATACCCGAGCGAGTATATGGACTTTAAATTAGAACAACAGCGTGCAATGAATAAGGCATTGAATGTAATAAAAGAAACAAATAGAAAATTCAAAATAAAATTTGGGAGAAGTTATGGTAATGGTTTAATTGATGAAAGAGTAAGAAGTAAAAGAGTTATAATTGCTATGGGAAGCATGTGCACAACATTAAGAGGATTAGAAAAAAAATACAAAAAAACAAAGTATGAATTCAGTTTAATCAAAATAAAAAGTTTCAGGCCTTTCCCTAAAAAAGAATTATTAAGAGCATTAAGTAATGCGACAGACATTGCTGTAATAGACAGGGCGATGAGTTATGGGAATGCAGGACCTCTTTTTATTGAAGTTAGTAGTGCTCTTGGAGAAGCAGGATATAGAAAAAGAATAAATAATTTTATTGTTGGTCTTGGTGGACGAGAAGCAAGAATAAAAGATTTTGAATTTATAATAAAAAACATTGGAAGAGAAAGTTATTGGATTAATGTTAATGGTGGAAAGAATATTTCCTTTAGTGCGGTGATTTAATGGAAAAAATTATGGGTTTACCAAAAGAAGAATTTTATGTTAGCGGTGCTAGAAATTGTGCTGGTTGCGGGTTCCCAACAATAATCAGGATTGTAACAAAGGCAGCGGGAAAGAATACTATAATAGTGAATGCAACAGGTTGTATGGAAGTTGTGAGCACACCATATCCTCAAACAGCATGGAAGCTTCCTTGGGTGCATGCTGCATTTGAAAATGCTGCTGCTGTTGCAAGTGGCGTAGAAGCTGCACTTAAGAAATTGAAAAAGGATGCAAATGTTATTGTTTTTGGCGGAGATGGCGGGACTTATGACATAGGGTTTCAAGCATTAAGCGGGATGATGGAAAGAGGGCATAATGTCTTATACATTTGTTATGATAATGAAGCTTATGAGAATACTGGCATTCAAAGAAGCAGTTCAACACCAAAATTTTCATGGACAACAACAACGCCTATTGGAAAAAAAATAAGAGGGAAAAGAAGATGGAAGAAACCAATTACTGAAATAATGGCTGCTCATGGCTCACCATTTGTTGCAACAGCAAGCCCACACTTACACATGGACTTATTCAATAAGGTTAAAAAAGCTCTTTCCATAAAAGGGCCAAAATTCATGAAAGTTCTTAGTCCTTGTGTAATAGGATGGAAAATCCCTTCAAACAAAACAATCGAAGTTGAAGAGCTTGCTGTTGAAAGCGGGGTATTCCCAATTTATGAAATAGTGAATGGAAAATTAACAATTAATTATAAACCCAAAAAATTAAGACCAGTTAAAGAGTATTTGATGATGCAAGGAAGGTTTAAACACTTAAATGAAAAAGAAATAAGAAGCATACAAGAAAGAGTGAATAAGTATTGGAAGTACTTATTGAATCTCGAAAAATTAGATAATGCTTTTTTTGTTTAATTTTTGTCAATATTTTAAAAATGTAGCATTTATAAAAATCAATTTTTTAATAATTTATGGAAATGTTAAAAAGAATACGATGGGGTAATGTATTCTTTCTATTAGGATTAATTGGATTTGGAACACTGATTTTTAGATTAATATTTGTGCCTTTCGGGCCAAAAGTATATGACATTAATTTAGATAATGTTTCAACAAATCATTTATCAAGTGTATTCTTAACAACAAGTGATGACACTACGAGAGTCTTGTTTGAATTCACTAGTCCTAGCGGAAAAAGAATAAAAACAATAGGAAATAAGTCAGATAATGTGTGGAATTCTGGAAGCATAACTTTTGATGAAAAAGGAGAGTGGTTTTTAAAAATAGACCTTTATTCAACAAATGGAAAAACAACTATTCAAAAAAACATAAACTTAGGGGAATGCAAAAAAAATGATGATTGTTTAAATAATGAGTACTGCAATAATGGGAATTGCGAGGTTCTTGTATGCAGTTCTTGCGAAGAGATAATTGATCATGAATGCAAGAGCACGTGCCCAAAAGGAGAATTATGTTGTGATGGTTCTTGTTTTTCCCCGAATATTTGCATGAATAATAGTGATTGTAATGATAATAATCCGAACACAATAGATGTGTGTTTAAACCCTGGGAAGTGCGGGAATGCTTGTAGCAATAAAGAAATAACTTGTCCTGATACGCAAATTCTATGTAATGGTGTGTGCAAAACCCCATTTTGTTTCACAGATGATGATTGTTATGATGATATGGATAACACTTACGGTAAGTGTTTGAGAGCTGGAAGTTGTACAGCTAGTTGTTCTTTTGAAAGAATAACTTGTGAACCTCCAAAAATAGCTTGTAATGGTAGGTGCGTTTTACCTGTTTGTTCAAGCGATAGTGATTGCAATGCAAATGAAAACGGATTTTGCAATAATTCTGCCACGTGTAATGCAGAATGCGTGTATTGTAGAAATGGAGAAACACTATGTGATGGTAAATGCACAAAAATTTGTTTTAATGATGCTGATTGCGATGATGGAAGTTATAGAACAAATGATTACTGCATAAATTCAGGAAGTTGTGGTTCTATTTGTTTGCATTGTGGAAGAGACGAAATCGTTTATAACAATGAGTGTCATAAAATAGAGTGCAAGAGTAATAGGTATTGTAAAAATGGAGAAGTTTGTTTGAATCCAGGAGAAATTAATTCAAAGTGTTGTTCAAGTGAATACAGTCTTGTATGCAATAACGAATGCACTAATCCTGCTTGTAATTCTGACAGTGATTGCGGAGAAAATGAAGTTTGCGTGAACCCCGGAACTTGTGATGCAGAATGCTCTCCTTGTCCAAGCGGAACTGTTTATCATGATGGTGAATGCATAACACCTGAATGTTTCAAACCAGAAGATTGTATTGGAATAGAAATGATTTGTGAAAATCCAGGAGAATGGAATGCTAAATGCAAACCATGTAATACTTTTCAAGAAATTGTGTGTGATAATAAATGTGTTGTTCCAGTATGCAAGAATGATCTTACTTGCGAAATGAGGTATGGTAAAGATTATTATTGCAAGAACCCAAACTCATGTAATGCAAAATGCGTAAAGAAATGCAAAACAGATTCGGATTGTGATGACGGCAATGATGAAACAAATGATTATTGCGTTAATGATGGCAAAAAATGTCTTCACTGTGATATTCCTGCTTTAAACTGCAATGATGAGTGCGTGGTGCCTAAATGCTTTAGTGATGAGGATTGTGCAAGCAATGAGGTTTGTGAAAATCCTGGAACTTGTGATGCAGTTTGTATAAAAGACCTTTCTGAAATAAATTGTGAATCAAATGATGATTGCAATGATTTTAATGACAACACCGTGGATATGTGCAGAAGAGTAAGTTTTTCTTCTGAAGAACGCAAGTGCTTTAATATTGAGAAATTCGAAAATTATTGTGGAGACGGGATTTGCAGTGATTGGGAGAGAAGCATGGATGATAAGAAGTTCACTTGCATGATTGATTGTAATCCAAAAATTGCAATAATAGTTTTCATGAATGAACAACATGATACAGATTATCTTTTAACATCAACTGAAGGCGAGGATTATGATTTTCTTGAATTATTATTTAATGATGAAGCGATTATACAAGGAAATGATGCAATGACGCGTCATACAATACTCTCAATACACTCATTGAATTATGTTCCGCTATTCTATAATAATGAAGCAAGTGCTTATGGGGTGAATCTTGGTTTTTCTAATAATAATTTTGAGATTTTAGGTCCTTTCATTGCTAATGATGTTCCAAGATTAGGATGGAATACTGATGAAAATGTTTTAACAGAGTACTTCGTTCCTAAAGCAGAAAATGAAGGGATTGATTTAAATAATTATGATATTGTTAATTTTGTTTACATAGAGGAAAGTGGTTTAGGAGATATTCCTTTCAGAAGTGTTTCGTATAAAAAATATACTTTCACTACAGGGTTCACGAATCTAGCAAGAGAAGTAGATGATCTTGTTTCAACATTAATTCATGAACTCACGCATTCATTTGGAGCTGTTGATTACTATCAAGGAATAGGTGCTTGCGTATACCCTGATGGGTATTATGAACCAAACAAGGAACCTTTATACCCTCAAGATTACGCTTGTCTAATGTGTAAATCCTTACCTACTAGTGAAAATGGAGGGCGTAAAGCAAAATTATCAGAAACAAAAATTTGTGAGAGCACTGCTAAAAAAATTGGTTGGATAAATGATTATGGTGAAGCGTGTTCCACTTCTCCTTGCGAGTACAATGATTACGTGTGCAATAATAATGGAGTATGCGAGACAGAAATTGGTGAAAATTGCAAGTACTGCCCTGACTGTCAATGCTTTATTGAAGGAACTACTTGCACTAGTAGTGGTTGCATGAAGAATTGTGAAACTAATGATGATTGCATAAGCGTAATAAGTTCAGAGTGTCTTGTCTCATCAATACCAAGTTGTGATGAAAAATATAAAGTCTGCAATGTTTTAGCAAATTGTTGTGGAAACCTCTTATGTGAGGAGGGAGAGGACGCTTCTAATTGTCCAAAGGATTGTTTCTCTTAAAAAAGATTTAACAAACTTTTTAAACAAAATATAATAATAATTCTCTTAAGAGCAGGTAGCCTAGTCTGGATAAGGCGGCAGCCTCCTAATCAATTAATGAATCTCAACGGGTAAAATGAGCTTATGCGTCGAAAGCTATGAATTAACAGTCTCAACGGGTAAAATGAGCTTATGCGTCGAAAGCTATGAATTAACAGACCTACGATGAAATTGTGTTAAGGAGACAGCTGCAGATCGAGGGTTCAAATCCCTCCCTGCTCGCTACACAACACTCTTCTTAATAAGATTAAAAAGAAGCAGAATACTAAAGATTGTTATAAAAGTAATTACTAAATCCAAATTTAATCTTGACATTCTTTTTGCTTTAATAAAATTTTTTTTAATTTTCATGCACGCTAAGCGTGTTGAGGAAATATTTAAATTTTTGTTAACAAAACAAAAAAAAGAAGCATTAATTACATGTAATGTTTAACATAAATGAGTAATTCTTGATAAAAAAGTTTTTTAAAATAATAATTATGAAGAATTAATGACCTTTTCCTTCAGAGCGTTGTTTGGGCCTGTCGTCTAGTGGATAGGACAGTTGGCTTCGAACCAACTAACCAGGGTTCAAATCCCTGCAGGCCCTTAAAAAAAGAAATAAAAAAGTAGAATTATTTAAGTAAAAAATTTCTCAAATAAATTATGTGGTTTGAATTAAATTCTTTTTTTAGAAAAGAAGGAAAAATACTTGAAAAAACTTTAAGCATTTCAATAAGTTTCTTCTTCTTCAGTTTAGCTTGGAATTTATTAAGTCCTGTATTCAGTATTAGGATTAATGAAATCACGGGTTCTGTTTTTATATCTGGATTATTCTTTACAACATGGGGTATTGTAAGATTAATAACTGATGTGCCTGTTGGAGTATTCAGCGACAGGATTAAACCAGTAAAATTATTAAGGTTTGCGTGCTTCTTTTACCCTTTTATTGTTATCTCTTATGCTTTAATTCATAATGTAACAGCATTATTTATACTGCGAGTAATTCATAGTTTGTTTGGAAGTCTTTTATGGGTGAGTGCGTGGTCTCTAATAAGAAGCTTGCCTCAAAAAAAATATGTTGAAGAGAACGTGGGATTTTTTGTAATACTTAGAAACATACCTGTTGTTTTTGGACCAATGATTGCTGTATTATTGCTTTCAATAACAAGAATAAAAATTTTATATTTTATTTCTGCTGGTTTATTAGAGATTATGTTTTTAATCTTGTTCTTTAAAAAAGACATTAAATTAAAGGAAAGAAAAGAGAGAAAAAAGAGAAAAATTTTAAATGAAATCAAAAATTTGTTTAAAACAAAAAAAGTGTATTCTTTACCAATTTTGTTTATAAGCACATTCATTATAAGTTCTGGTTTTGGTTCTTTTCTACCAATAATCTTACAAGAAGAGGGATTTAGTATTGAGAAGATAGGTTTCTTGCTTAGTTTAAGCACAATACCTTCTTTAATAATTACAATGCCTGCAAGCAAGATTGGTGATGTTAAAGGACGAAAACCAATAATAATTTTAGGGTCAATCATAACAAGTTTGGGTTTTCTTGTGTTTTCACAGGACAGTAATTTTTGGATTATCTTATCTTCATTAACATTAATTAATATTGGAGATATTATAACAGTTTCAACAATTAATGCATTAGTAGCTGATTTAACTATTGATGGGAAGAGCGGGAGTTTTGCAGGAATAACAGAATTTTTTAAGGATGTTGGTCAAATAATTGGTCCTGCTTTTGCAGGTTTTATGTTAAAAATAAGCAATTATCATTCTCTCAGTTACATATACATGGTGGTAATTATTATTTCTCTTAGCATAATTTATAAGTGGCTGTAATTTTTTTTTTAATTAAGTGATTGTAAAAACCAAATTTTAATCTATTATTAAATTTCTTGTATTCATTCAAAAAAATTTTTTTAGTTCAAATAAATCATTAAATCATTCTTCAGAAACAATTTCTTTAAAACTATTTAAGGAAGCCTTAGCATTTAAAAATTTTTTTTTAATAAACAATATACCCCTTATGAAATTTTATTCTACCAGTTCTTAAGTATTCATTAATGTAATTCCTTAAACCTTCTTCCGGGTGAGACCACTCCTCACGAGTTAACAAACTTTTTATTTTATTAACATCCTTAATTTGTTCTAAAAGATGCTTAACAGCTTTATTTGCTCTCCTCTCACAAGACTTAACATGCTTCCTCACATTAGGATAAGAAAAAAGCTCATAATTCTCTTTATTCTCTCTTTCATTACAAATCCTTAATGTTTTAAGAGCGAGCTCGCGAAGCTCTAAATCCCTCAAAGAAAGTTTTTTCTCCAAATCAATAATAGTCTTCTCCTCCATTAATTTGGTTTTCATCTTCTCTCTTAAATAACTCGCGTACTCTTTAACGTCACACCCCTCACCATACCTCTCTAAAAGTTTCTTATACCTCTCCAAGAGTCGTTTCGCCCAATCAATCTTAGTCCAGAGCTCATTAAAACGCCACTCATACTTCTCTAATTCCTTCTCAACAATTCTAGCCTCCTTAGTATTCAAAAGCCCCTTAGCCTTATAATACTCATAAACTAACCAAACATTACTCCTCACTAACTCACTTATCTCCTTCTTCCACTCCAATAATTTCTCCTGTCTCCCCTTATTACTTAACCGTTCTACTTCTTTTCTCCACACATTACCACTCTTGAATAAAACGTAATTCATTTCGTAATTAAGTGCTCTTAACTTTCTTTTATTCTCAACACTTTGTGCTTCATCAAGCAATTCTTCACTCTCTTTTTGGAGCAAAAAAAACTTCTTCATCATTTGTTTCATTTGTTTGCTTAAACGCAATTCAAGCCTCTTATCAATTAACGGAGGCTTCTTAAACGAAGCCCTAATAATAGGCCACCACCACCTTCCATCATTCAACTCCCTACGAATCTCCTCAAACAACCTAAAAAACATCCCTTCAGGAAGAATCCTAATAACACGGAAGAAAGAATATATTTTAAGTAGAAAAGAATAATCAACGTCGTACTGTACTTCTTTTAATGATCTTATTGTTTTCCTCATTTTTTCTAAATTAGTTTCTTCTTCTTTTTTCATAAACCAATAATACCTTCTTTTAAAATCCTCAAAATCTTTTGAAGTAATAAGATTCTTCCACCTAAGTTTCCTTATCATTGATTCAATTTCTTCATCTGGTGCAATCTTTCTTAAATCCCCATTAATTATTTCTTGTTTTGTCAATTTCATAAAACGTTTTATAAAAGCAATTTCTTCTTTCTTCTTTTTAGGCGTTAACAGCTGATTTTCAAACAAATCATAAACCATATTTTTACCCCTCCTTTAAGTAATTTTTAATGAAAATACTTAAGTACTCCTCATCAAACTCCGCGAATTGTTTAACGAAATTATATTCCGTTTGACTCCATTCTCTATTTACAAGATCAATTAATTTTAAAGCAATCTCAGCATTTAAATTCTTAGCTTGCCAATAACGATAAGCAAACAAATCCTTATTACTTCTTCGTAATTTAAACCAAGTATCAAAAGATACGTCATTCAACCTTTCTTTTAATAATTTCTTGTATTCTTCACCCCCTAACATAAGATTCTTCAAGCCACCAATCACGACTTATTAACTTCTTAAATATTATTAATCTTTTATCCTTCTTTTTTAAAATATCAACGCGTGTCAAGGAATTCTTCATTCATTTTCTCTATTTTTAAACATAAACAATTCGATCATAAAATTTGACTCGACCATTCTCTAAATACTCATTAATATAGGTTATTAAACCCTTCTTAGGATGAACCCTATCCACACCCCATTTAGGATGAACCCATTCCTCCTGAGTTAAAACGCGTTTAATCCTTAAAACATCCCCATTAACAACGCGCAACAAACGCTTAAGACTTCTATTTGCTCTTCTCTCACAAGATTTAACATAACCCTTTAAATTAGGGTGAAAACGACGAACGTAAGTCATCATATCCTCCCTCTTATTACAAGCCCTCAGTGTTTTAAGAGCGAGCTCGCGAAGCTCTAAATCCCTCAAAGAAAGATTCCTCTCAAGATTAATAATCCCCTCCCTCTCCCTTAACTTAACCTCTTCCTTCTCCTTCTCGAAACTCATGTAATCCTCTCCATACTTTTTCAACAATCTCACCCACTCAATCTTAGTTCGTAGCTCATTAAAACGCCACTCACACTCCTCCACCACTTCCCTAGCAATTCTAGCTTCCTTAGTACTCAAGAGCCCCTTAACCTTATAATACTCATAAACTAACCAAGCATTATTCATAGCTAATTCAGTTAACTCTTTTTCCCATGCTTGACTCCTGCGTTCACGTTCCTCCTCACTCAATGCTTCAACCTCAGCTCTCCACTCATTAGAACACTTAAATAATAAAAGATCAATCTGGTAATCAATCACTCTTAACTCCCTATCACGCTCAAGACCACGCTTTGTGTTCATCACTTCTTCACGCTTTCTTTGAAGCAAAAAAAATTCTTTCATCCAACGCTTCATGCGCTCGTTCAAGCATAACTCAACTTTTTTCTCAATCTTAGGCGGTTTTTTAATAGAAGAACAAATAACACTCCACCACCACCTCTCATCACTTAAATAATGCCTCGCTATCTCCTCAAAATACTTAAAGTATCTTTTATTAAGTCTTAAATTACCTAATTTACAAGCAAAATAATACTCAATTAAGTAATAAGCGTAAGAAATTGATTCATTCCTGTATAAAGAAAAAAATTTTTTTCGATAATCCTTATCATATATTAAATCCACAATCTCTTTACAAGCACCCCATAAACTGCGTTCTCTCTTATCCTTCTTAATAATTTCTTTTTCACTTATCTTACTTATTCTCTCAATCTCACTTAAGGATTTCCTTTTTATGATTTCATAAACAGGCTGCATCTCCTTTTTTGTAACACTAATATCCTCTATTGCAAAAGGATCTTTTTTAAACACAACTACCTTCTTGAACGGTTCTTTTAATAATGACATTTTACATCAACATACTCATTTCTTTAATTATGAGTAACCAACTACCATCTTTAAATGTTTTTTAATAAATTTTTTGCTCCAACGTGTTTAGCCTCATAAATTAAAAAATGATATCTTTTAATATTTTTTTTCTTAATTTTACTTAATTTTTTTTCAGTAATCTTATTTAATTCTCTCTTCATTTGTTCTCTGTATTCTTCACCCCAAACATTCTCAGCATACCTGTTAGCAAAAATTTCATCTAAATAATCCTCCCCTAACTCGTTAAAATAGTAGTTAAAATTATTAATAATTGTTTCATCAATATGCACTCCCCCCACCTCATAATGCATGGCATGACCTAATTCATGTCTAAATGCACGTTCACCAGAATCAACATTCCAAAAAATCCTTGCGCCATAATCACTTTCAAAAGTATACAAAGAATCCATTTCTCCCTTGAATAGAACAATTTCTCTAAAGTGTAGTTCCTTGCCTTGTTTCTTAGCAAATGCTTGAGCTTGCTCAAGATTTTTTTCAACACTTAAAACATAATTTTTAAGAATTCTTGAATCCTTTAGCACCTTCTTATCTTCTATTACTTCCTTACTTAACACTATATTATACTTCTTCATGCGCACTAAGGTATCAGGATCTAATTTTTTTAATAACAACTCATAAGATTCTGAGTGTGTTTTTTCTAAATACTTAACAGCGTCATCAACTTCTTCCTTAGCAATTTTTTGAGCAGACTCCCTAATACCTATTTCAATTTCTTCAGAATTTTCAACAAATTTGCTTCCTTTAATCTCTGCTTGTGCAACATCCCCAAGAGTAAAAAACAATGCTAAACCACTAATACCAAACATCAAAAAGTTTTTATCAGCTTCCTCAAAATTTTTGTAAACAAAAACATTTTCACACCACGAAACAAAGTTTGTTAAAAACTCAACAATATCAACACCAGTATCCGCAACACTTAAATAAGGATTAGTGAATTGACCTAAATTAACACTTAATTTCAAGGAATCAATCTTTCTGCTTAACTCATCATCAGGCAAGCCCTGCAAACCCTTCATTATTGACCTGCGAGTTTCCTCATTTTGCAACAATTTATAAGCAAGCAAGATTCTATCAAGAGCTTCTCCTGGGTTATAATAAACAAAATCTATTAAATTTTGAATTGAGTTAGATGTACTTCCTGTAATTGAAAAAGAAAAATTAAGGAAATCCTCATATTTTTTATGATATTTATTATCAATTTCCTTCCAATTAATTGGTTTCGGATTGAGAAATGCACTCAAAACTCTTTTAATTGTTTGCTTCGCAGACAAAACAAGAATATTCAATGTTTCAGTTATTAACCATTTCTTAAGAGAACCATATTCCCTTCTAACGTCATCCGCCCATTTTTTGCCAGAATTAACAAAATCATGATAATATCTTTTATGATACTTTAAGTATTCTATAAATGTAGCAAGATAGTCTTGATATGCATTACTCTTTTCTTCAAAAACAATATTTTCTTTAGTCTTTTTCACTAATTCAGAGTATTGTTTTACAGCAAGCGTGGAAGCGCTAATCGCTTGTTGCTGAGTATTAAAGAAGTCCTGAGTGCTAATCACTTCCTTCTTATTATTCTTACGAGCAAATTTTTGCACGTTAAAAACCCTGTTCTGAGAATCCGCAACTTGCTTACTCATTCTCGCTTGAATTAAAAGCTCTTCATGCTCTTCACTACCCCTCACTATGAAGTCCGGCACTGCTTCTTTTGCAGTCCTCACCCAAAAAGTCTTAACAAAAGCAACCCCATCATCTATAACCGCGGTTGTAATTTTTCCAACATTATCCACAATCCTATTACTAAATGTTTGAATCCTCTCATTACGCCCCGCCCTGAAAACACCGTAAGCAAGAGCAATTGCAGCAGGGAATGCAAGAGCATTCAAAGAATTATTTGATGAGTGTTTTGCATTACTAACAGGATAATAATTCATACTTGTACTATTCTTATTTAATGCCCCGCTAACAGGCATTACAAAAAAATCTTTCAAATCACTCGCGTGAACACTCAAAGACTTTAAGAACACCACGTCATTATTGAAATCAATTAATTTAAGCACGATATTATTATTACTCTTATTATAAGTAATGTTAAATTCTTGAAAAAACAAAACACTCTTATCATTCTTTCCTGCACAAATCGTGCCATTATAGTTTTGATTGAAAACATTAACATCATTAATGCTGAAACTTGAATTAAAATCAAATGATTTCTCATACCCTGTTATGTTCAAATCTTGCGTGCATACTGTTTCATTATAAGAATAAACATCAACACTACAAACGCCTTGTTCTTCAATCACTCTTGTCTTAGAACAATACTCAATTTCCCTCGTATCAAACGCTAAATCATAATTAACGCAAGACCTCCTGCAAACATTATCATAATCATCACAATAAGTAATGATTTCATCATAAGTTGTTCCTTCTAAACAAAGTGGTTCCCCACCAACATTCCCTTCAGGATAACTCCAGTGCTTGCAATCAAGTCTTGTTACTTTCTTTGTAGAATAATGCGAGCAAGTTTCTTCACACCCAATACTCTCCCATTCCTTGCACACGTAATGAGGATTAAATTTTTCTATTCTAGTGTTTTTTTGATCACAAATTGTTTTTTTGATTGTGCAATTCCTTTTTTCAACACTATGCTCGCAATACGTGTTCTCAGGACAAGTTGTGCTTTTATAAGTAATTATCTTGCAATCAGTATTTAAAGTATAACAAGGAATTGAAGGAAAAAATAATGTTTTGTTCTCATAAGAACAATTTTCAGCAAAACATTCTTTTTTAGTACAGTTTTCAAACACTTCATAATATTTTACTTGTTCAGAGCTTCCAAGCGTTGCTTTTATTGGATTCTCAAATTTAAACTTGTAGACTTCCGTTGTTTTCACTCTTTCATTATTCTTATTAGGAATAAACCATAAATGATTTCCAAAATCTTTGAAATAAGTAAGTGCATACTGTTTTTTCCATCTTACACTAAGACTATCTGCTAAAAGAAGATAATATTCTGAGAAAGGATTTGTTAGGTTCTTAACAATAAGAACATTACTTGCAGCATTATAATCATTATCATGGCTTTGTTCTCTTATGTCTTTTATCTCTGTTTTCATTATTATTGTATTATGAATTAAGAAATTTACTTCTTGAAGCCCAAAATTTTTGCTTACATGCTCATCCTCAGGAACACCCCAATCATCGTAAATCTCTTTTTTAGTTCCTTCACCATGATTAATTTCAATGATTGGACTATCAGCATAAAAACTAATGTTCTTCTGAGCATACCCCCCATCGTATTCAAAAGTTATTCTTAGAGGCCCGTTTTCAACAATTTTAAGACCTTTATTGAAATCAGGGTTTTGCGCGCTCATAATCCTCCATTTATCTGCAATATTAGTGTTATCCCCTTTCTTAAAGGAAAAGTAATCAAAACCGCTTTCGCCATTATCTTGAAGTCTTAATTTATAAAAATTGTTTTCTACATATCTTGTAGAAGGATTATAACTTAAATCCGTTTTATACAATGGTTTTTCAGCGTTTTTGTTATTATAATAAATAGAATAATCACTCTCACCATCAAACTTGAATATTACTTTATTATTCCCTATTTTTTGATAAGGCACTTCCTTGCCATTGTTATTGCATTTAGAATTAATTATCCTAAAATCTTGAGTGTAAATTTCTTCTGGCAGTGTTAAAGTTATTATTTCTCCTTTTCTATCCACTTTTTGTTTTTGCCAAATCTCAAATTCTTTTATGCTCGTATCAGTCCACCAACTATCCTCGCCTTTTGCTTGAAATAAAACATATCTTGCGATTATGGGTTTAAATTCAAAGTGTTGATAACCCTCATCTTTAAATCTGCTGACAAGCTTCTCATAAGTAATATCATCTAAAGAATAATAGAGATTAAAATCAACCCTTTCATGCGTAAACTCAAAATCAATTGCTTCAAATTCTTGAGGTCTTCCAAGATCAATAACAAACCATGCGTACTTACTTTCTCCTCGCCAAAACGTGTTATAATCACCATCAACAAGGTATTCAGGTATTGTTCCATCTTTCGTTGGATTGCTTATAACTCTTGCATTAAACGCGATATTCTTGTAATAAAAGTCTTTGAAGTCTAAATTTATGTTAGTGCAGGAGGGATAGTTTGTGTTCCAATAACTTGTTTTTAGTTTTGAACAAATTATTGGGGTTTGAACACATTTACATTCTCGCAAGGAGCAAGTATTATCTTCTTGCTTTAAATACACGCAGGTTTTATTTGTTATTGTAAAATTCATGGGAGAAGTATTTTTTAAAGGAATGTTAAAAGTGTAATTTAGATTAGTTTCATTAGCATTAATGAGTATTGATTCATTATTTGATTCAGAAAATCCAATAACTTGAAGGGCAAAAGCATAATTTGATAAAAAGGCAAGTAAAAAACATAATAAAAATATCTTTTTTTTATTATTAGACCCTTTTTTAATCATCCAACCCTCAAATTTTGGTTGGTAACTACTCTTTAAAATTATTTTGGTTTAAATTCTAAACTTGTTTAAATGGACTCGGCGGGAATTAAACCCGCGGCCTCTGCCACGCCAAGGCAGCGCTCTATCACTGAGCTACGAGCCCATAAATTATTAAAAAGTAAATCTATGTTTATTATTTTTTACTCAAATAAATTCTGTCATTTTTCTTTGATGATAGTCCAATAAAATTCTTTCAATTCCTTGTTTTCTCATAATTTTCTCAATTATTGTTTTGTTTTCATTTTCGAAAATCAGTTCTAATAAAGCATTTTTTTTAGTTTTAAAGAACAGCAACATTTTGTGATCGTATTCTGTTGGCTCCATTCTGTTCTTGAAATAAGAAAAAAAGGGTTCTCGCAGAACAACTTTTTCAAAAAAAGTAGTATAATCTAAAGCTTCATTCAAAGACATTGTTTTTCCCTCTGCTTTAAAAGGAAATTTATCAAGCAGACACAAGCATTTTTTATCCAATAAGTTTTTTAATTGAAAATCAGAATTAAATGTTGGAACTAGCATTTCTGCTTCTTCTAAATATTCAAAATTTTCATCATACATATTAAAAAAATATAATATAAATTGTTTTTTTAAAAGTATTTGTTATAATTTCTCAACCAAATTATTTGGTTGAGAAACCTATTATATATTTTTTCTTTATTTTTTACAAAAGAAATATTTTAAAAAAAATTTTAGATTATTATTTAGTATGTCATGGTGTTTTTGGTTAGGAGCGTTTTACATGTTCTTACTAACAAATTGGTTTTATGAAAAAGAATACATAACAGTGATTGCAAGATTAATTCCTGAGATAATGCTTACGCAATTATTACCAAAAATAATAATTATAATACTTTCAATTTTTATGCTTTTTTTAAACACAGTTTTTGAATTTACTCAAAAAACACAGTTTTTGCTTGGAATGATTTTCATGTTTTTAGCAGATACTATTATCTTTAATGATTTTTTTACAAAAGACGTAAGAAACCATGTTGCAAAATATAGTGCTAAAAATTTTATGAAAGCCCAACATATTGCAGTAATCATTATTACTACAATTTTTGTTTTTGTATTAAAGTGAGTTTTTATGAAAAAAATAATTGGGGTGCCAACAAGTCAAGGAACTCTTGGGAATTACAATGATGTGGAGAATGGTGTTAAAGCAATACTAAGTGATTTTATTGATTATGAAATAATTAGAATTAAGAACACCAATCAAGAAGAATTATTACAAAGAATAGAAGCGAAAGCAAGCACTGATTTCATTGCAGTTGGTGGTGATCACAGTATTAGTTATGCTTTATTCAAAGCATTTAAGAAATTGCATCCTGAAGAACCAATATTAATAGTTTTTGATGCTCACCCAGATTGTGAAGTAAGCACTGATGTAGCAAGTCATGAAGATTGGGTGAGAATGCTGATAAAAGAAGGAGAAGTTAAACCCGAGAACGTTTACTTAATTGGTATTACAAAAATCACTAAAAGAGAGAAAGAATTCATTAAGAAATCAGGTATTAATGTGAATAAGGAACCTCCCACGGAGGGGAATATTTACTTAAGTATTGATTTGGATGTGTTACGAGCAAGTTGTTTTTATTATCCTGAAGGCAAAATGAGTGAAGAAGAATTATTTAATTACTTAAACAAAATTAAGCCTAAATGCCTTGATATCGTGGAATTATGCCCTAATCTTGGGATTAAAAAAGATGTTAAAAAAATTGTGAGAATTGCAAGAAGAATAATAAAAGGATTCTCATAAAAAAACAAATTAAAAGAAGTGATAAAAACAACAGTTTTTAATAATTGCAAATCATTTTAGGAATATATGTTCGAAGATGAGATAGTTAAAATCTTAAAAAATGAAATAAAAGTGGATGCTGAAAAAATAAGAAGTGTTTTAGAAGTTCCTCCTGACCCAGAATTAGGTGATATTGCATTCCCTTGTTTTATTCTGAGCAAGGAATTAAAAAAGAATCCTAATCAAATAGCCAAGGAATTAGAACAGGAAATCAAGCCAACAGGAGTGATTGAACGAGTTCAAGCATGCGGTCCTTATCTTAATTTCTATTTTAATAACAAGAAAATCAGTGAAGTAATACTAAAAGAAGTGTTAAAGAAGAAAGAGGAGTATGGTAAAGGCAAAAAGAATAATAAAGTTGTGGTTGTTGAATTCCCAGCTCCGAACACTAATAAACCATTGCATTTAGGTCATTTAAGGAACATGGCTTTAGGAGAGAGTGTTTCCAGGATTTATGAGTTCTTAGGTTATACTGTTAAGAGAGTTAACTTGTATAATGATCGTGGGATTCACATATGCAAATCAATGCTTGCATACAAGAAATGGGGTAATAATAAGAAACCTAATAAGAAACCAGATCACTTTGTAGGAGATTATTACGTGTTATTCGCTCGCAAAGCTAAGAATAACCCTAAATTACTTGAAGAAGCTCAAGAATTACTAAGGAAGTGGGAGAAAGGAGATAATAAGGTTAGAGCTCTTTGGAAGAAAATGAATAATTGGGCGTATAAGGGATTCAATGAAACATTCAAAAAATTTGGACTTAAAAAATATGATAAAAATTATTATGAAAGCAAAATTTATACTAAAGGAAAGAAAATAATTTTAGAAGGATTAAAAAGAGGGTTATTCGAGAAAGATGAAACAGGCGCAGTAATTGTTGATTTAGACAAGTTAGGCAAAAAAATTCTTCTTAGAAGCGATGGCACAAGCGTTTATATAACACAAGATATTTACTTAGCAAAAAAGAAATTTGATGATTTTAAATTTGATAAATCAATCTATGTTGTAGGAAATGAACAAATACATCATTTCAAAGTATTATTTAAAGTTCTTGATTTATTAGGATTCAAATTTGCTAAAAATTGTTATCACTTAAGTTATGGAATGATTGAACTTCCAGAAGGAAAAATGAAATCAAGAGAAGGCAAGGTTGTTGATGCTGATGACCTCATAGATAAGATGATTGAACTTGCTGAAAAAGAAATCAGGAAAAGAGGTGTTATTAAGGATGAAGAAGAAATAAAGAGTGCGAGTGAAAGGATAGGTGTTGGCGCATTAAAGTATTACTTATTAAGTTATTCAGCAAGCAAGAACTTTGTTTTTAATCCTGAAAAATCAATAAGTTTTGAAGGAGAAACAGGGCCTTACTTAATGTATTCTTTAGTAAGAGCAAAAAAAATAATTAAAAAAAGCAAAAAAAGAATAGACTACAAAAATATTGATTTCAAACTATTGAATTCTAAAGAAGAAGTTTCTCTAATAAAAAAATTAGGTGAATTCCCAGAAATTGTTGAAAAAGCATCAAAAACGTATTCCCCTCACATTTTATGTGAATACGGGTTTAATATTGCAAACTTATTTAATTCTTTTTATGAGAATAAGCCTGTTTTAAATGCTTCTGATGAGAATACAAAAAATGCAAGGTTAATGCTTGTCACAACATATATTTACGTATTAACTTCTTGTTTAACCTTGTTAGGTATTAAAACAGTAAAAGAAATGTAGTTTTACTTAATAGTAGTAACATTTAAATATGTGTTTGATTATTATGTTATTATGGATAACATTGCTAAAATCTTTTATTTAAAAAAAGAAAGGAATCCTCTTGAAAGAATTTATGAAGTTTTTGACAATATTTATGAAACATTAGAAAAAATCAATGAAAGATATGATGAATTAGAGGAAATAGCAAAAAAAGAAAATTTTGGGGAGAACGTAATTTTATTAATTGAGAGCAGTAAAAAAAATTCTTCATTGTATAAATTGGTTTCTGAAATAAGTTCATTGTCAATTGGATTAGTTGGGTATGTGAATAATCCTAAAATGTTTGAAAAAAATTTTGAAATTCTTTTAGAAAAATATTGTTTATTAAGAGGAGAGAGATATGCAGAAAAGAAAGGGGAAAATATTTTTAGTTTAGAAGAGAAAACAATTCAATTTATTAAAAATTTTTATCAAACAAAAAAAATTGAAGAGAACTTCAAAAATTTTGGGATAAAATTGGATAAAAAAAATCAGGAAAGAGTAAAAGACCTTTACCTGAATACTACTCTCTTGTTTAAAGACAAAAAAATTGGCCAAGCAATAGATAAATTAATGGAAATTCAAAACATTTACTTGCAATAAAAACAATTAAAAAAATGTTCTTTTTTTTATTTATTGCCCCTGTAGTATAGTGGATAGTACGCAACCCTGCGGAGGTTGAAACCCGGATTCAAATTCCGGCAGGGGCACTTCCCTTTAACAATTCTATAATAAACTCTGTTTAAGAACTTGTTTTTGAATTAAGAACCAGTAAATAAAAAGATCCTTCTCCATCTCCTCATAATTAGTATATTTTCTTGAGATTAATCTCCAGAAGTTCTCATTATGCTTTTTTTCTTTTAAGTGTATTAATTCATGATACAACACATATTCAATTAAGTTCTTTGGTAAATATTTTAAAAAGGAATTTATAGTAATGTTTCCTTTTGAACTGCAACTCGCCCATTTTGATTTCATTTTCTTAAAAAAAATTTTGCTAATTTTTTCTTTTTCTTCTTTAAGAAGTTCTTCAATTTTTGATTTAACTAATTTTTCAAATTCTTTTTGATTCACGTTCATAATTAATTTTTTATTCTCACTGTTCTTTAAGGCTTCCAAGATAAATGACTTCTTCCTAAGAATCCAAGTTTCATGTTTCCTTATTAGTTTTTCCTCATTCTTGTATTTTTTTGGTAGAATAAGAATTAAAGAACCTGTTTTGAATTCTAATCGAGGGTACTTAACATTCCTATAAATTGTTTCATAATTTATGCCTATGTTAATAATTTTATTTGTTGTCATGTGTTTTCACGTATTCAATTATTTTTTCGCATAATTCATTAAATTCTTTTAGAGACAATTTATATATTCTAATGTATTTTCTAAAGAAGTTCCTAATTGTTCTTTCAACATCTTTTCTTGCTGTAACTTGAAAGACCCAATTATTAAACATAATTTCACTTAATTTTTTTGATAATTCCCGTACATCAGCAATTAATTCTTTTTTCTTACCTAATTTTTTTTCTAAAATCTGGAGAATGTAATAATCCCTCTCAGAAAAGCCCAGTTCTTTTCTTCTTTTTGTAATAGAATCTAATGTACTAATTATTTCTAAACTTTCTTTGTAAATTTTTTCATAATCCTTTACGTCTTTTTTCCATGAATCCAGAACTCTTTCTACTTTATCAGCGATAGACTCATAAATAGGATTTTCTTCTTTATCCACAAGAACAAGTTTATTCAATGCAAAAACAATGTTAGCAACTCTTTCTTTTTTATTCTTAATCCTTTCTTCTAATTTTTTAAAATAGCTTTTATTGAATTCAATTATTGGTAAAATGTTTTCTGGTAGTTTAAATGATATTGTTTTCTCCACGTACTTTATTGTCTTATGATAATATTTTTGAGTATATTTGTGAACTTCTGTGTTTTCTCTTAAAACTAGTCTTCTGTAATAAACATAAATAGCAGTTAACCAAGCATATTCTTCTAATAAATCATCTCTTACTTTTATTGTGTCTGAACCAAGTACTTCAAAAATCCTTCTTAATCTCTTATATTTTTCAATAAATTCTTTACTATTTTCATCCTTAGATGTTATGATTTCTATGGCTTTCAATAGTGTTTCTCTTGAATAATCTTCTCTTGGTAAGTCTTTAAACATGGTCATAAGGTTCTTAATTAATTCAATGAATTCTTTTCGTATGTCTTTAATATCGTAAAGCGCTCCTTCATAATCTTCTTTACTATAATCTTTAAAAGCTTTTTTGACTTCTTTTAGTATTCCAACGTAATCAAGTATTAAACCCCCTTCTTTTACGTTTTTAAAGGGCCTATTTGTTCTAGCAATTGCTTGAAGTAATCTATGTCCTTTTAAGGGTTTATCAAGGTACATTGTTTGAAGGATAGGCGCATTAAAGCCTGTTAATAACATGTCAGTAACAATAAGGATTTTTGGGTATGTTTCTTCTTTAAATCTTTCAATTATTTCTTTTTTTATGTCCTCAACATTTTTACCATTGAATCTCTCAATTAATTTTTTCTTATACTCTAAGATTTCTTTTCTATCATCTCCCTCTAAGGTCATCACAATTTCAGAAGCTTCTCTTGGTAATAATTTATCTAATTCTTCTTTATAGTGTAAACATGCTTTCTTGCTTACAGTAACAATCATTGCTTTATACTTGCCATCAACGTTTTCTTTAAAATGCGTAACAATGTCCTTAACTACTTCTTTTATCCTATTTTTACTCTCAAGAAATATTCTTATGGGCCTAAGCTTTTTTCTTGTTTTCTCCTTTACTACTTCTCTTAATTCTTCAGGTATTTCCTCTTCTTCTACTTCTAAGAAGGTTTTTAATAATTCTTTTTTAAGATGAACTTCTTTTTCAAGTCTTGGTTGATAAATAATTTTTACAGTGAAATTATCTTTTATTGAATCAAGAATGAAGTACTTATCAAGATAGTTTTCTTCTTCATAACTGAATTCTTGGAAGGTATTTCTTCCTTTCTTTGAGAGTGGTGTTCCCGTAAACGCGAAGAAAAAAGCATTTCTAAGAATATCTTTCATTTGCGCTGCTAATAAACCGTACTGCGTTCTGTGTCCCTCATCAATAAAACAAATAACATTCTTTCTTGTCATTATTGTTTCTTTTTTTTTCTTTGAAAGTTCCTCCATTTCTTTCTTTAAATCCTGTAATTCGCTTGATCTAAACTTATGTATGAGTGTTATGAATAACCCCCTCTTCCCTCTTCCCCCATCATGTTTTAAAACTTTTCTTAATTTAGATATAGTAGATATTACTTCTGGTTCAACCATGTTTAATGACGAGATTTCCTGGAATAATTGTTCTTCTAAATCTCGTCTATCCACAATAAAGAAAATCGTTGGGTTCTCAAGTAATTTAGAATTAAATAATTCATTAGCTGCGAATATCATTTCATAAGTTTTTCCAGAGCCCTGCCAATGCCATATTAATCCCTTATTCTTTTCTGTTCTTCCTAAGAAATTATTCTTAACCCTATTAATTATTTTCTTAACAGCCCTATACTGCATGTACCTCGTGATAATTTTTATTGCATTACTACCTTCTATTTTGAAAAATATGAAATTCTTAATTAAATCTAATAAAACATTTTTTGAGAACATTTCAAGAGTTGCATCAATGGAATCTTTATTCTTGCTCTTCCATTCATGAATCCTCATTTCATCCGCTTTCTGCCAAGGAATTATTGGGAAGTACTTAGCTATTTGTTCTGCGGCCACACCTATTTGAACGTACTTGTATAATTCAGGAATTTTTTGTTCGTATTCTTTTATTTGAATAAAAGCATCATACCAGTTCACAGAAAAAACAACAGGATTCTTGCACTCTATGTTCACAAGAGGGATTCCATTAACGAATAATATTATGTCCGTTCTTATTTCATTGTCAGCGTTTTTGAACACGACTTGTCTGCTCACTATAAACTCATTCTTATCTAAGTTCTCATAATCAAAGAGTTCAACACGTCTTAATACTTTGTCTTTTTCAACAGTAACTGGCACACCTTCTTTCAAGTAATCCAGGATTCGCTTCACTCCTTCAACGCCCGTTCCTTTAAGTTTTAATTCTGTTATAACTGTTTGAACCTCTTCAAGCCTAATGCCCTTATCCTTATTAATTTCTAATAACTTTCTTGATAAACTATTTAGTAAGGGTTCTTCAAAACTTTCTCTTTCTAATTCATCCGCAGGAACGTATTTCCAGCCCTTCTTAACTAATTCATCAACAATATAATCCTCCACAACACTCTTCTCATTAAATTTTCTAAATTTTGTCATTTTTTCCTCCCTTTTTCTTTTTATTATATCTTCTAAAACATTCCTTCAAAGTTTCTTTCCTTAATATGTGATATGGGAATTTTTTTCGTAATTCTGAGGAATAACCAAAAGGGACCATTGCCGTTAAGATCTCCTTTTTCTTTTTAATCAATTCTAATGCAGAAACAAAATCTGCATCCCCTGAAATCAAAATACAAGCATCACAACTATTTTCAATAATTGACAATTTAATCATATCAACAGCAACCCACACATCAATTCCTTTTTCTTTCTTCTTTATTTCTGCCAAATCTAAGAAAGCAGACTCAACAAGGGGTTTACAGTTTTCACATAAATCTAGATTATTTATAATTCCCTTTTTCTTTTCCAAAATTTCTTTATTGGATAACCTCTGTAACTTTCTTGTTATAACTTTAACGCCTTCTTTCCTCAGACTGTCTAGAAATGACATGTGTCTGTAATACATACGCTCGCCATCAGCTATGCTTGGCATTGAAGCATACCACCTTATTTCACTTAATTTGTAATTTTTAATTTTACATAAAAACTCGGCTATCTTGACAATATCAATAATCCCTGGCTCAAAAAATTTCTTCACATTATGATACCAATTATTAGCATCAACAAAAACAACAGCTTTTTTCATGGCGAACCTCCAAAACAACAATAATAACACTCTTGTAATCATTTAAATGATTTAGAATAGGGATAGATAGCCCGGCATTCCCTCCTGAGAGGTCATACCGGGGACTTAAACTATTAATATATCTATTTGTATATTTATAAGGTTTTTTACAAGTTTTATACCTTCTTTTACATAATTTATTCATCCTCTCACACAAACAATCCCACTTTTTCACACTCTCACCCTTTTGCTTCCAGTTAATAAATCATTCATCAAACCTTTCTTAATTCTCTCAAGTTTTTCTTTTCTTTGCCTTTCCTTTTCAATCCTCTCATCAACAGCAGACAATATTGAGGCGATTTTATGTTGTTCTTTGAGGGGTAGGAGTGGGATTTTTAAATTATTTAAAACATCTCTATCAACATGGGGAATACCTGTCCCTCTCGTTTGCCCTTGCAAGAATTTCTCTTTTGTTTTTAAGAGGTAATACAAGTATAAATCATCAATATCTTCTCTTTTTATCAAGAACTTAACCATAGTAGAGGACAAAACTCCTTTTTTTCCTACAAAAAACTCACCAGCATTTGAGCCATCCCATAAAAGGATTATGTCGTCGTCATCAACAATGACAAGATTTAGGGGTTTTGTATATTTTTGATTAACCCCCTCTCTTAAATATTCTGTGGAGAGGTATGGAAGAGTTCCATCTTCGTATTTGTTTGTTAAGTACATGGGTTTTTTACCTTTTATTAAAGTTACAATCTTGTCTAACCTCACAACCTCCCACTCCTTTGGAATCCTTCCTATCTCAACATCCTTAAACTCCTTATGTCCTATTCCTTTAGTCAGGAGCTCCTGCATCAATCCTTTTTTTAATCTCTCGGTTTTTTGAATTATCTGGTCGGACTTCTCAATTGTCTCGTCAATTGTTGATAATACTTCAGCAATGGCTTTTTGCTCGAGGAGAGGAGGAAGAGGGATTTTTATTTTTTCTATGTTCTTCTTAACAATAATCTTTTGAGAGCTACCTCTACCTATTAAATGAGGTGCAATTTTTTTTAGATAATAAAAGAAGTAGTCTTTAGTAATTTTATTAAAGTTGGGTTTTAATCCAGCAACACTTCTACCTATTGAACATGTGATCCCCTTATTAACTAAACCAATTGTTCCTGCTATGGATAAAAGAACATAATCCTCATTCACTTCCTTTAGTGATTTAGTTGTCCAAACTCTTATTTTTGGTATTTTTTCACCAAACTCTGTTGCTTTAACAAAAGGGATACCTATTCCTTCATTGTTATATGAATTCGATGGAGGGGCTTGCCCCATAACTATTTTTGAGACAATATTGCCTATTTCTTCTTCCTCCCAATCCTTGGGAATTTCTCCAGTTGCTGTTTGCTTAGTTTTGATTTTCATTTTTATCTACCAGACATATCTCTTCTAAAATAAGTCCAGAATATGTAAAAAACGTATCAATTATCCTTCTAAATGTCTCTAAAGGGATTATAGATTCTTTTGGGAAAAAAATTAGCATCTCTCCGTTGATAAGGATTGGTTTTTCTATATATAATCTTGTTTTATTTTCCTTTTTATTATATATCCAGATATTTTCAGCAAAACTAAATGATGAGGGATGCAATTTATCAGAAAAAAAACTAAAATCAGAATAAACATTATCTAAAAATTCTTCCTTATTTACTACACATATATAAGGAAGATCAATATTTGCCTTTTTGAGTTGATTAACTTTATCCAATATATACGAAAATTTTTCGGGTGTTTCCATAAGTACTCTTTTATAATTGGGATTATATCTACAGTACAATATTTGTATGTAGATCTCTATAATCTGTCTTGTTAACATATTAGAAGAATGATAAAACTTAAGCAAAATTAAAGTAAGAAATTCCTTATTCAATTCATAAATCCTTTTAAGAACAGAATCTACATAAAGGTATTCAGATCTTTTTTCTTGCTTAGTATTGGTTTTTTTCTT
>JAFCGN010000010.1 GCA_017608045.1 Candidatus Parvarchaeota archaeon | reverse complement strand
AAGATGTTTTTGACAAAATAATCAAAAAAAAGATTCCTGCTTATGTAATATATGAAGACGAGAACACTATTGCTTTTTTTGATAAAAAACCTGTTTGTGAAGGTCATACTTTAGTTGTTCCAAAAAAAAGATATGAAAACATTTTTGACATGTCTGACAAGGAATTATGTAATATAATTAGAACAGTGAAAATCGTCTCTGATATGTTAAAAAATAAAATTGGAGCAACAGGTATAAACATACTTCATGCAAGTGGTTTCTCCGCACAGCAATCTGTTAATCGTTTTCATTTCCATGTGATTCCAAGAAAAGAGAATGATGGGCTTAATATGTGGCCTAAAGTGAAATACAAAAAAATTGATTTAAACAAGGTCTTCAAGAAATTCAAATAAGTTCTTTTTCTTCGTGTTCTCAGTGAGTATTCTTAATTCAGACTGAATCAAGATTCTATTATTTTTTAAAACCTAATTATTCCTAACAAGTCCTAAAAAAATTCAAAATTTTAATGTATTAGTAATGAAAAAAACACTTCAAGCCTTGTTAAGTTCTATGGAAATTCAAGAAGGAGAATTAGATGAGCAATTAAAAAATGAAAATCTCTCTGAAATACTTTCTTCAGAACAAAGTGAGAGAATAGCGTGTCTGAAAATGACAGAATACGTTTTTTTGTAAATTTAGATAACGCCACCTATCCAACTTCCATAAAAGTAATGGTTTTCTTTTTCTCCTGGAAAAAAAAGTCCTTCCGTTGGATTCGCTGTTAAATATGTAGGGCCCCACACATTTCTTATGTCAACTCCGCCCACGAGATAATTATCCGGATTTATGGCTTCAAGAGAGATTGCATAACCAGGTCCTCCTTGACCGGATACAAAGGTTTCAGTAATTACTTTTCCTTTAAATCCTCTTTCTTTTAAGAATTTTTTAATATTTTCTCTTACTTTTTGATTAAAAACTTCGTTTTCTACTTCTCCAAGAGGAAGGTGAGCGTCGCTATCACCATAATTTTCATGAGCATGCACATGTATTACAGGCACTTTCAATTCTTTTAAGTATTGATCAGGGGTTCCAATCTTTTTTTTCTCTCCTGTTAAAGGATCAGTATATTCTAAACCATAACTGCTTGCAGCATGACCCATATCAAAAGTAACGCCAATCATGTTCCTTATTTGCTCTTTAGTTAAACCATATTCAGGTTTTTCAAGCTCTTTATACAATTGCTGAACAATATCATTCACATCCCCAGGGTTTTCGATTATAAATCTTGAATCACTATTCTCTAAACCAATCTTGATTCCTTTTTTTACTGTTTCTGCTGCAACAGGAGCAAAAGTTTTTGCAAAATGTTCTTTGTATTTTTTAATACCCTCTTCAATTATTGGTTTAGCGTTTTCACCAACAAATTCGCTATAATCTTTTTTTATATCTTCTAAATTTTCTTCCATTAATTCTGTGTTTCTTTTCATTAACTCGTATTGTTCTTTAATTTTTCTTAATTCTTCCTCACTTATCTTTCTCTCTGGATTTAAACTAACAGGAATTCTCATTCTTGTTTCAGGAGATAAGTTCAAATTCTTATACAAAAGCGTTCTCATTTCAGGACTATCTGTTTGATTCCATAATGTTATAAAATCATCAGAGACAACTTTTTTTATTTCATTCTGAACATTTTTTAACAACTTTAACTGATATTCATTTTCAGTGATTGAAGTTTCTAATTTTCTCCTATTAATTTCATTATATTTATCAATAAAATAATTTCTCGGATCCAATCCTTTTTCTTTTGCCTCTCTAATATATCTTTCTGGAATCCTTATGGGTTGCATTTGTTTGCTTGAATTATCATACACATAAGCGTATTCTTCAGGAAGAGATTGCATCATTGTCCCGCCTGGGTGCATTACAATTAATTTCGCACCTGTTTCTTTGCAAAATTGAATTCCTGTCTCCCAATGTTTTTTTGCTTCTTCATTTTTTTTAGGATCTGGAATTCCAAATTCAAAAACACCACTTTCAACTGGGGCATGCCATGTAAGCTCTACTTTATTTTCGTCTGCTAATGTTCTTATTGCTTCTCTTGCAGACTTTCCAGATTGCCCTGCCAAACCACCAAGTTCAACAACAGGAGCGCCCCAATTAATGGCTCTGTCAAGACCCATAAATGCAGGAAGTTTTTCTGCAACACCATAACTCGCACCTAATGGTGCGTCTCCAAAATAAGAACCTTGTTTTTTTTCTTCTTTTTCACTCATAAAAACTCACCTAATCCAACCATTCTTTCTCAGGTGCAGGCCATGTTTTGAATCCAAATGGTTTCTTAGTATTATTGTAAATACTCCAAGTAGTGTCTCTAACTTCTCTAATAAGTTCATCTGCTCCGAAACTCTCACTTCCAAACAATTTTGTCATAAATCCTCTATCTGGTTTAGGAATTTGCATTTCCTGTTTTTTTTCTTCTTTTTTCTTTTTAAAAAAACTCCTAAATATTTCTTCAATAAATGTTTTAGGCTCTTCCTCTTTTTCTTCTTTTTTCTCTTTTTTTTCTTCTTTAATGTTTAATCCTAAATCTTCAAACATTTTTTCTACTTCGTCCTTTTTCCAATCTTTATAAGCATGATAAAACGCTTCGCTTGTATAAACATAAGGAGTTAATTCGGTTTCAGTAAGAATGTATTGTGCAGGGCTGCTGCCTCTTAAAGTAAATTTTGCTTTAATAACTTGAACAAAAGGTATAAGATGCTTTTTTCCTTTTTGATCTTTATAAGAATCTTGCCACGATTTTTTATCGCCTTCTTTTGTTTTAGCTTTAAAAGCCACAACAATAACTTGAGATAAAACATTGCTTCCTATTTTCAATAAGTTTGGATCAAACCTTAAATCACTATCTGGAGCTCCAGGTTGCAATTCTTTTATATTTTTAAGCATGGGTTTAACCCATTCTTTGTATAATTTTATGTTCTGTTTGTGAGCTTTTATTCTTTCTTCAAGTATTTCTTTAAATTCCTCTAACGATGCTTTCCATGTCTTCTTCCATTCTTGATATTCTCTTAATTTTCTCTTCACATAATTTTTAACTCTTTCAGGTGCATTAATCTTATCAATTTCTTCCTCACTATTTACTCTATAAAAAATATCACGTGAGATAAGAAACTGCAAGTTTTTTGTTGCTTGAGCAATACTTGCTGGACCTGATTTCGTATCAACATAATCTGCCCAGATTCCCTTAAGAACAAGCTCGTCGGGTTTGCCTTTTTTTTTATAATAAGACAATGATTGAACAATTCTATCATAATCTTTTTTTATAGCAACATATGATTTATACATGTCATTTATGTATCTCATTAATTGTGATGCATCTTGTATTTGATAATGGATTTTCATTTGTTGGTTTCCCCATTCTTGAGAACGATTACTCATTGAATACCAATCCACAATTTTTAAAACATTAAAACCTCTTTGAGCAAACTGATCCACAACAGCAAAATAAAACGGCTCTAAAGCAGCACCTGCTTCGTATGCAAGTTTATATGTTGGACCCTCCCAAACTCCGTGTTTTATAACTTTTTTCTCTCCATTTTTATCTCTATATGTGAAATCTTCAAATTTATCTGGATAAAAATACGTCTTGCTCATAACTTTTTAAATAATCTTCAAATATAAAAATTCTACTACTAAAATGCCATGCAATTAAAAAAAAAAATAAAAAAGAAAAAATCAAAAGTTTAAATAAAAGCAACTAAATTTACGACTCCTGCTGCTTCTAAAATCAACCAAAGTCCTAATAAAACTGCAAGAGCTCCAATTCCTGCAATCCAAGGTCTTTCTACTACTTTTTTAAAAAAATTTATAATTGCTTCCATTTTTTACCACCATATGTAAAATTTTTACATACATACAAAAAATATATAAAGTTTAGAATATATAAATATTTCCAATGAATGTTCTAAAAAAGATTGGTTTTTCTAAAACAGAAATAAAAGTTTATCATGCTCTTGCCAAAAATAAAGGAGAAATGACAATAAAAGAAATAATCAAAAAGGCAAAAGTTTCTGAAAAAAGTGCAAGAAATGCATTAAAAAAATTGTTGAAAGAAAATTTCATCAGAAGAAAAATTGTTGAAGGCAAAAGAATATTCTATAAATACCGTTATGTACCTCTAAAAAAAGCATGGGAACATTTTAAACAAAATATTGAAATTCTAATAAAAAGCGGGAATTAAGAAAAGTATTAAATTAAGTTCTTCTTAAAAATAAGTATGGGAATATTTAGTGGAATAAAAAACTTTTTTGTAAAACCAAAAGAAGAAAAAGAGCCTGAAGAAGTTGGAGAAATAAAATTTCCGCCTGAAGAAGGCTTGCCAGAATTTCCAAAACCAATAAATAATATTGGTGAAAAAAATGAAAATTTGCCAAAAGACACTTTTCCATTTACTCCATCGCCAAACGCAGAAATACCAAAAACTGAAAAAGAAAGCACAATTGCTCCACCCCCTGTTTTAGAAGCACCCATGCAAAAAGAAGCAAAAATGCCCTTAGATGATAAAATGCCACAAATTGAAAAACCCATGCCACCAATTGAAGAAGCTGATTTTCCAAAATTCAAAAAATCAATTGCAGAACCTATTCCAAAGGGAATTGAAGCGCTTGAAATAACAAAACCAAAAGAAGGGGACATAGTTAATGAAATTTCAGAAATTAAAGCAACATTAAATAGCATTGAACAAAGACTTTCAAATGTAGAAAAAGTGCTTTATTCCAAAAAACAATTTTGAGAAAACAATATATTTAAGAAACTTTTTTTAAAGAAAATGGATGTTAGTTTTTTTATTAAAAAATATTTTATTCTTCCATTTAATGAAGGCACAGGTTATAACATTGTTAATACTACAACCTACGCTGTGCTTTTAGCTATTATTACTTATTTATTATATTATTTATTAAAAAAACAAAAATTCAAATTTAATGAAGAATTATTTTTTGATTTTATCTTAATCGGTGTTTTTGGTGGAACATTTCATGTGTTAAGTGATTATGGAATCTTAAAAAGGAATTTAATCACAGTAAGTCCTGGGATTTGGTTAACAATAAGCATTCCTTCTTTTATGTCTTTGATTTTCTTAAAAATATGCTTTCCGAAAAATTATAGAAAAATTTTTAGAATAACGCTTGTTGTTAGTACGTTCTTATGCCTTTTTTTAATGAGAGTAAGATACATTCAAGCAATAGCGCAAATAATTTGTTTTAGTGTAATCCTTATTGCACCACTTCTTTATTTAGTGAAAAAAATTAAAATCCTTAATGAGAAAACAAGCCTTTATGTTCTTGCATTGCAAGTTTTAGACGGAACTGCAAGTTTTATAAGCATACAATATTATGGTTATTTTGAACAACATGTTATTGGTAATTTATTCATAAGTTTGTTCGGACCTTTCGGCATGGTTATAATGAAAATTCTTTTCATAATCCCAATACTAATATTTCTTGAAAATGAAGAAAAAAAGGATAATTCTGCATTTTTCATTAAAATGATTATCGGAGTCCTTGGTGCAGCACCTGCTATGAGGGACAGCATAAGATTAATAATGGGTGTTTAATAAAACTCTCCTTTTTTCTTCTGTTCTCTGTCCTTAACGCTTCCAGGCTTGTTTGCTCTTGGCCTGTTTGTTGTGGAATCCCTGCGAAAAGTTATTTCTAAATTTTTGAACAAAAAATTCATTCCTTCTTTTGTTTCTAATGGTCCTTTTGTCTCACTCTTGCCCTGCAATCCATAAAATACAATAACCCTATCACTCAAATAATCCAAAACCATTAAATCATGGTCTATTATTAAAACAGCACATTCTCTTTTTTTGACAAAATTTCTAATTGTTTTAGCAATTCTTATTCTTTGTTCAACATCCAAATGTGCTGAAGGTTCATCTAATAAGTAAATATCTGCTTCCTTGCTTAAGCATTCAGCAATTGCTACTCTTTGCAATTCACCACCGCTTAAATTTTTAAGCTTCTTGTTAAACAAGTTTCTTAACATTAAAGGATTAATGATTTCAAGTTCGTATTTTTCAGTGCCAAATTTTTTTGTAAGTTTTTGCAAGTATTCCATAACAGTTTCTTCACTTTCTATTGTTATATACTGCGGTTTATAAGAAATTTTAATTTTTGAATCTATTTTTCCTTTTGTTGGTTTTAATTCGCCTGCTAAAATCCTTGCAAAAGTTGTCTTACCTGTGGCATTAGGTCCAAGTACGCCAACAATTTCTTTTTGATAAATCTCTCCTTTTTTTACATTTAAAACAAAATTTGCAAATTTTTTCTCAAAATCATTCCATTCAAGCAATTTAAGGTTTTCATCTATTTTCAAAGAAGCATATTTTTCAAACTTGAGTTCATAATCCCTAAATCTTACATTCTCTCCTGTAATATATCCTTTAATATAAGCATTTATGCCGTCTCTGCTGTTTAATGGTTGTGAAACAACACCAAAAACTCCGGGCTTACCATAATTAATATGTATGAGGTCTGTAAGATAGTCAAGCATCATTAAATCATGTTCTACTACAACAACATACTTATTATCATCAATTAAGCTTCTGATTATTTTCGCGATTTTAATTCTTTGACTTATGTCAAGATATGAAGCGGGTTCATCAAAAAAATAAATATCTGCTTCTTTCAAAAGTGATGCAAGAATTGCTACTCTTTGCAATTCACCACCGCTTAATTCTTTTAAATCTCTGCGTATTGCATTTTCAATCCCTAATTCTTTTGCTTTCTTTAGTATAAGGTCATTATTATTTTCAATTTTTTTTAATAAATCCATTGTTTTTCCGTGAAATTGTTTTGGAATTAAATCAACGTATTGGGGTTTATAAGAGATTTTAACTTTATTATTTAACAAATTTTTAAAATATTCATGAGCTTCTGTTCCTTTAAAAAAATTAATCACTTCTTTATCTTCTATTTTTTTTTCATAATTGCCAAGATTTGGCCTTAAATTTCCGCTTAAAATATTTATAGCTGTTGTTTTTCCAATGCCATTCTGTCCTAATATCCCCACAACTTTTCCTTTTTTTGGAATAGGGAATTTAAATAATCTAAAAGAGTTTTTGCAATATTGATGAATTATTCCTTCATTTAATTCTTCAGGAAGATTAACAATAGTTATTGCCTCAAAAGGACATTTTTTAGCACAAATACCGCAACCTATGCATAAAGATTCATTAATTGTGGCTTTTCCTTGTTTATCAAAGATTATTGTTTCCTTGCCTCCTCTTACAGGCGGACAATACTTATAACAAACTTTTCCACAACTAACACTATTGCATTTCTTTTTATCAATAACTGCAATCCGCATAATTAATCTCTAACATCACTTCTTTTTTAAATTTTAACATATGTTTTAGAAAAAAATATTCAAACATACATATTTTTTTATAAAAAACTAAATTATTTATAAAAAACATGGCAGAATTAATTGTTCTTGAAGGCGGTGTTTGTTGTGGGAAAACAAAAATTCTAAGAGAATTAAGTAATAGGGGATACCATGTTATAGATGAGGTTCCGAGAAAAGTTATTGAAGAAAAAATAAAATTAAACCCTGATTATAATCCTAATAAAGATAGAGTGAACCTTCAAGAAGAAATTGCTAACAAGCAACATGATTTGGAAGAAATCTTATTGAATAAGAATTTACAAAAATACAGCAAGGGTTTCATATTTTTAGATAGGAGTTTGCTTGGCATTCTTGGATTCAGTAAAAGTTCAGGACTTAAAAACTCTGAACTTCCAAAAATTTTTAGCAAAGTTGACTTCAACAATAGGTATTACCTTATTTTTTTGTTGCAAAACCTTCCAAAAAAATTATTTGATAAGTTCAGCAAAGACGGTTTAAGAGTAGAATCTTATGATGATACAATAAAATGTTATTATAGTGTTAAAAAGATTTATGAAGAATATGGATATAAAGACAGGATGATAAAAGTGCCTTCTTTTGATATTGATTCTGTGCCTGCTATAAAAAGCAAAACTGATTACATAATAAATTCGCTTCTATTTTATAAAGAGAATGAAATCATTTAAAAATCAAGCAATAAAACTAACGAGTCATGATTTCAATAACATCTCTATGATGTAAAAGGTAATCCTTTCCAAGAGGTTTTTTTGTTTTTACATTAATTGCTTTAACAAATTTATCTCCAATGTCCGTATGAATCTTATACGCAAAATCCAGAGCAGTGCTTCCCTTATGCATTAAAAAACAATCAGGCAAAATTCTTCCTTTACTATCTGCTAATTTTTTTACACCTCCAGGAAATACAGCTATATACCCTAATACTTCAAAAACAAGAGTGTCTAAAACTTCTTGAACACCTGTGGTTTTGTTTTCTTCAAGAAATTCTTTAATATAATCTAATGCTTTTTTTTGTTTCTCTGGCAAATCTTTCTTCAAAATAGTAAATTTACTCGAACCAGGAATGTATTTTATAATCTCTTTATTATTCGCTTCTTTTAAAGCAAGTTCTATTTCAGCACTGCATCCAATAATCTTGTAATTTGGAAACTGTTTCTTTAACTTTTCAAGATTTTTTTTTCCATTGCTTTTATCAATTTTGTTTGCAGCAATTATAATGGGTTTAGAACAACGCCTCAAATTAGAAGCAAATTTAAAAAGCAATTCATCATCCCATTTAGAAGGATTTTTTATATCAAACCCTTTTAACGCATTTTTTACTTGCTCTTCTGTTATTTTCAAACCACTAAATTGTTGTGCAATCTCTCTAAAAAGCTCTTTTTTTTCTTGTTCCACCCTCCTTCCAAACTTCACCCAAGATTTCTTTAAAATTCCGAAGAACCAATAATTTAATTCTTCTTCAAGAAATTTTATGTCATTAGCGGGATCATAGCTTCCTTGCTCCACATTCTCGCCTCTCTCATTAGTGCTCCCACTTACATCAACCACGTGAATAAGTGCGTCTGCCTGCCTTAAATCATCAAGAAATTGATTGCCCATGCCCTTGCCTTCGTGCGCTCCAGGAACTAATCCAGCAACATCCATTAATTCTACAGGAACAAACCTTATGCTATCAACGCAATAACCTGTTCGTGGATTGCATTTTACACTAAAATCCTTATCAACGCATTCAACTCTCACAAAACCAGCTCCCTTATTTGGTTCTATTGTTGCAAAAGGATAATTTTCTATAAGCACATCCATTAAAGTCATTGCTTTGAAAAAAGTGCTTTTTCCAACATTTGGTTTACCAACTAAACCAATTAACATACACTTATAACAAAAAAGTTTAGTTTAATAAATTTTTGAATTATTTTGATAAGAGAAATAAAAACAATTTTTCAAAAAATGATAAGTTTTTTTCTTTAATAATCTCGAACGCATAATTCTTTTGAATATATTCAAAATTTATTTTTGAACTTAAATTGCTCAAAACCAAGATTATTCTTCCTTCATAAGTCAAATACTTTTTTGCCTTTTTTAAAAAACGCAATATTACGCCATTATCTGTTGTACTAATTAAATCATCATTTTTATCTTGTGGAAGATAGGGTGGGTTGAAAATAATTAAATCAAATTTCTTATTTCTAAAAAAAGAGTTTTTAAATAAATCACTAACAATAAAATTAATATTTTTTGCATTCTTGGAGTGTTTCCTTGCATAAACAATTGCTTTTGGATTAATGTCTGTAGCAGAAACTTTGTTTTTCTCTGCTAAAAAATCAGCAATAATGCCTGTGCCCGTGCCTATCTCTAAAATATTCAATCCTGAAAAATTTTGTTTTCTTAAAAAATTAAGTAAAAAAAAGGTGTCTTCTCTTGGAGAATAAACTTCTGTTGCTTTCATTCACAATTTCCTTTTCTTCTTTCTCAAAAACAAAATATTTTTTACAAACTTACTCTAAGATTTTCTTTTAAATAATTTATGACATCTGCTAAATACATTTTATTATCCTTACCTAAACGCATATCCCTTACAACAACCTTATTTTGCTTCATATCTTTTTCACCAACTATTATAACAAAAGGTATTTTTTTATTTGATGCATATTCTAATTGTTTGCTTAAACTCTTACCCATTAAATCATATTCTGTAGAAATCCCCGCGTCTCTTATGGTTTGCGTTAGAATTATTGCTTCATCAAGCATTTTTTTTCCAATTGGTGCAACAAAAACATTTGTAAGACTTTCTTTTTCTTTAATACTCCTCAACTCTTTCATAAGAGAAAAAACTCTTTCTATGCCAATACTGAATCCAACAGCAGGAATGCTTTTTTTCCCATAAAGTTTTAGCAAATTATCGTATCTTCCTCCTCCGCCTAAAGAACCATAACCTTTTTTTGTGCTCCTTATCTCAAAAATAGGTCCTGTATAATATTCAAGTCCTCTAACCAAGCTTAAATCAAAAACAATTCTGTCTTTTAAATCATAAAATTTAAGTAATTTATAAAGTTCTTCAAGTCTTTTTAATCCTTTATTTGTTGAATATTTCTTTTTCATTATTTTTAAAACAGCCTCAAATTTACCGCTTAAATTCAATATCTCAAGAATTTTTTTAATTGTTTTTTCTTTTAAATTAACTTTCTTTAATTCCTCCTTAACTCCTTCAACACCAATTTTATCTAATTTATCCATTGCTCTAAAAACATCTATCACATTTTCTTTTGGAACGCCTGCATCTCTCACAACCTCATTTAATATTTCTCTATCATTTATTAGAATCATGAATTCCTTAAATCCTATATTCATTAACGCCTCGCTTGTGCAAGCAATACATTCTGCATCAGCAGTCATATCTTCAACACCATAAATATCAATATCTGACTGCCAGAATTCTCTAAAACGACCTTTTCCAGGTCTATTATACCTCCAAACCTTGTTTATATAATACCTTTTAAAAGGCATTTTTATTGAAGTATTGTTAGCAACAACTCTTGCTGAAGGAACTGTTAAATCAAATCTAAGGCCAAGCTCTCTTCCATTCTTATCTTTGAAAACATAAATCTCTTTTTTTATTTCCTCCCCACCACCACCTTTTTTGGTAAGAACGGATAATTTTTCAAATACTGGCGTGTCCAATGGAACAAAACCATATTTTTCATAGGTTTTCCTAATCGTGTCAATCAAATTGTTAAATAAAATCATGTCTTTTGGTAAAAAATCTCGCGTTCCTCTGGGAGTTAAATTTTCCATACATACTACTATATAAACAAAGTAATTTAAATAATTAATTAAATAATCAGTAAAATGTAAAAAATTTATTTAAACAGTCACGCCAATAGTGTGAATCATTCCATTGAAAAATACTTGAAGAAATTTAGGTATTTTTGTAATCGCTTTAAATGGTTTAACTTTTATTTTTCCAGTCATAATCATTTTTCCAACCTTCCCAATAAAACCAGGTATTGCTTTAAAAACAGCAGAAGGACCTTCACTATCTCTTAAAGTTCCCTCCCACCAATTCTTTAATTCCATAAGAGATTCAAAACTAACTTCTATATAGATATTATCACTTGAATTTCCTGCGTTTTCTGCCACACCCATTTCAGCCCATTCAACATAACCATCTTCTGTTCTAAAACTAAACTCAAATATGGATTCATTTTCATAAGTCAATTTTATACTTGTGGTAGTATTCCCCCATTCTACAATTGCTTGTTGCATGCTTGGATGATTGTCTAATTCAAGATTAAGATTATAAATGGCATCATCAATAATTCCTTTTTCTTTTGCTTCTTCAAATTTTTCTTTAAATTCTTCTGCGAGTTTCTTAATCTCAGCAGAGGTAAGTTTTGTCTTAATCCTTAATGTTGGTTTTAATCCCTTTAAATTCTTTCTCTCTTCACCCAAAAACAAAGACCTGTCTGCCATCATAGTATCTGAAAACATTTCCCCTGTCTCCCTTGCCATTTCTTGTCTTGTCTCAAAGAGCATTTTTTCTCTCATCTGCTTTTCTTTTTCTATTTCTTTTAAATCTTCTTTTGTTAACTCTTCTTTCTCATAATCTTCCATGTTTTCATTTATTACTTCTTTGCTATAATCAACACTTCCTTCATTGCTTTCAAAATCTTTTTGAACTTTATCTTCTTGAAGAAGATTCACAGAAACCCTTCCTGTAATAATTGGTGTTTTCTCATTAGGCATTCCATCATTTTCCCAAACAAGTATTTCTCGTTTATTTTCCTCTTCTATTGGTAAAGGGCCTCTAATTCTTGTTCTTCCGAAGTTCTTTTGCATCAAACCCACTCCAATTCCAAAACGATAAGTAAAGTCTCTTTCATATAAATTCAAATCAACATGTTCTGTTTTTATTTTAACCTCTATTGGTGTCCAATCAGGAAAAGTGTTATTACTTACTGCTGCTAAATAAGCAACTTCCATGTCATATGCTTGAAGTTTAAAATATAACTTGTTTATGAAATTTTTTAATTCTGACAAACTCATTTCTCCTGATTCATACATTTCTACTTTATTTGAAATTTCATTAAAATCATTTATTACTTTGCTCCTCTTTTCAACAAGAACATCAAATCTTTTAGCACTTTGAGTTGCTTCATACATCTTAAATGCTTGTTCTAATTTTGGTTTTAATTCAGGAACCCATTCTTTCCATATAACATCAACTTGTATTTCATATTCTGGTTTATCATCTTTCACAAAAAATGGAGAAAATTTTTTATGAACTCTTACAAATATTTCAATATTATCATCAGAATAAATACTTACACCTCTTAAAGTATTACTCCAATCATCATATTCGTGAAAACCATCTGCTTTCGCAATTGCAATTTCAGCAATTCCCTGATTTTCTGCTTTATCCAATAAATCATTAATTTTATCTTTTTCAATCAAAATCTTATATTGAAAATCTGTCACATTTTTTCCATCAAAAGAAGTTGCTAAATTCTTCAATGAATTTATTGAAACAATTAATTTTGTAATTAATGTTTTATCCTGGGAAGAATAATTTGCTTCTTGATTTTTTATTTCATTCAATTTATCCTGTATTTTCTGTTCTTGTTTGATCTTCCAAAAATTATCATTTGCTCTTTTAATATCTTTTTTTACTAATGTCCAATTAGGCCAATCAATATGTATTTCTACACTGCATTCATTCTCATTATTATCAAACACTCCCTCTTCATTGCACCAAGCATCAAGCCCTGTAAATAATTGCCTTTCCTTTTTTGTAAAGTTTCTCTCACTTAAAGCTCTCCACCCCCCAACACGTATGTTATTATCAGGATCCATCCACACATCTCCAGGCGGAACATTATCAAAATCAGCAACAATAACATAATCTTTAGCGTCTTTATTAACAATAATTTCTTTAAGAGCATCCACAGTTTGCAATCTTTTAAGCTCTAAATCATACGCACTTATGCTTCCTGCCTTGTATTTATTAAACGCAGTTACATAATCTTTAAGATATGCATTAATTGTATTAGTATTATTTACTTTATCTTTCAGTGATGACAAAACTTTTTTTGCAAGCCATATTCTTCTTGCTTTATCTGCTTCAACCCATCCTTCTTTCTCAGCTGATTTAACTGCATCCTTAAACTGCCGCCTATACTCACCACCACCCCATATATCAAACCCTCCTCTTCCTGTCATTTCATCAATCCACATATTAAAATTAATTTGTAAATCCTTAGCTCTAAAAATTTGAAGATTCCCGCCAACTTCTACATCACCCATGTCATTTATCCAAACATCAGGCATTCCAGGTCCATAAAGCACAACATATTTGCCAACATTTTCAAGAATTTCAGGATGACTCATAGCTAATCCTTCTAATTCTGAACGCAAAAGAATTAAATTATATGTTAAATTATATGCTTTATCTGCAGAAGGTTCTTTCTCATAATTTATTGCTTCACTCCTAATCTTTTCAAGTTTTGTTATAATCTCTTTTCCAATATTTTCTTCTTCCACAGTAAAATTAACTAATTGCCTTGCTTTTAATAACAAATTGTGTCTTCTCAATTTCTCTGCTTCAAATTGCGAATCCCTTCTTGCTTTTTTAATCAAATTCTTTTGACTATCCGTTATTTCATTAAGATTCCATCTAAGCTCTGCATTCATCCCACCTTTATCTTCAATATCAAACTCTTGACATCCCCAACTGTTTATTTCAAATCTGAAATATTTGTTTTCTAAAAGAACTTTATGATTGCTTAATTTTTTATCACCAAATTCATCTGTCCACATCTCAGGAGATCCATACTTAGTATACAGAATAACATAATCTCTTATTTGAGAAAACTCATCACAATTGAATACATCGCCAATACCTTCAAATTTTGCTTTCAATAATTGAGCATTGTATTCTGCATTATAAAAATTGTCTTCTTTAGAAGCATCAAAAGATTCTAATTCTTCAGAAAAATCGTCAATATCTTTAACAAGTGATTCTGCTGTTTCTTCCAAATCACTGCTTATTGAAAAAGAATCCATATACTCCTTTATTGCTCCTGCTTGTTCTGCTTTTCTTGCTTCAATCTCTGCATCTCTTCTTGCTTTTTTAATATCTTCTTTATATAAGTTAGCAGAACTCCCCCAATTCACATAAACCCACATATCTGTTTTTTCTCTATCTTCATTATAATCGCAATTAAAATCTACTTCAATATTTTTTCCTGTATAATGCGCTCTTCCAATATGTGTTTCTCCAAACTCATCCTGCCAAACATCTAACTCATAACCAAGATTCTTCTTAGCATAATTGCATGCTTTTTCAAGATCCTCTGCATCTTTTGTATCTGAAAGGCCTCTGAGCGTTGCTTCTGCAATGCTTCTGTTATATTCTAAATCATATGCTTTTTCTCCACTTGGATTAGAATCATACTTAATGCAAAGTTGGAAAATAGGTTTAACAGTATTTAAAATTTCATCTCCAAGATTTTGTTGAGAAGAAGAAACGCTGAAACTCAATTCAGACAACAACTTTTGTTGTCTTTGTTCATCTTCCCATTTCCTATAATCATCCTCTGCTTTTTTTATTTCATCTTCTTTAATCCCGCCATAATTATCCCAATTCATCCAAAAACCAGCCCAAATTTCATCTTTGCTTTGAGGTGTTTTGTCAGATGGGTTTATGTTAAACCCTAATTTATCTTTAAGAATCATTTTATCAAAGTTTATTTCAATTTTTCCTGAATCATCTATCCAATAATTAGGGTCTCCAGGAGAAAAAACCATTATGTAATCAACAATTTTTTTCCAATCATCGGTATTAACTCCAACTAATTTTCCTAACTCTTCTCGTATAAAATATTGGTCTTTCATACAAGAAAACTTTATATCATACTGATTATTGCCTTCTGATTTGCTTACACAATCTTTTATGTAATTTATTATGGTATTAGCAATATCTTCATAATCTGAAGACAATTTTAATGAAGATTTAAAGTCCTCAAAATCAGTGTTTTCAGTGTCTTCATTAGTATTTTCTGTGCTTGCAGTTTCAGGGGTTTTAATTTCTATTTTAACATCTTCGGAATCACCAACATTGCCAAACTCATCTTCGCATTCAAGTTTTAAAGTGTGCTCTCCTTCAGATAATGCAAGGTTAGTGAATATTTTTCCTGCATTATCAGGCAAGAGTGTAACAAGTATTGAACCATCAACTAATAAATCACATCTTATAATTGAACTCTCATCAGAAACTGTTGCCTCCATTTCCAAGGTTGTGTTTGCGTAAATGTCTGCAAGCGGTTTTAAAATAGTTATGCTCGGTGCTATTGCATCTGTTATTGTGCTTGAAGCAGTTGTATTTGATGTAGTATTATTAGTATTATCTTCAGCATAAGCATAAGAAATACTAAAAAACAGGATGAATACAATAAACATTAAGCTTTTTTTTAATCTCACATATTTTTTAAAACATTTTTTATTTATAAAATGTTTGTTAAAATAATTATAAATAGCAAACTTAATAAATTGCATAAAATAAATTAAAAATAATAACAAATGGCTGATGTAGCGTAATGGTAGCGCACCAGGTTGTGGCCCTGGAGGACCGGGTTCGATTCCCGGCTTCGGCCCATTTCATATTTATTAAAGTTTTTAAGTAAAAAAAAATTAATTTTTTTCATGTTGTTTATAATATTGTTATGTTTATCAAGTTTTGTTGTTGCATATTTTGTTTCAAACCTAACTAAAGAAGAAGTAAGAGGTAAGAAGAGGATAACAAGAATTTCCATATTAATGCTTTTTGTATTCAGCATTTTTTCTGTAATTATTAATTTTAGGGATTATTTAGTATTTTCAGCTATCCTGTTGTGTTATTCTTTAGGAACTCTTTTTTGGTTGATGAACGATGAAAATAAAAGTAAAAGTAAAACCGAACTCAAAAGAAAGAAGCATAAATAAGGTTGGGGAAGAATATGTTGTTTGTTTAAAATCTTCACCGAATAAAGGCAAAGCAAACACTGAATTAATTAAGTTATTAAAAAAACATTTTAAGAAAGATGCTAAAATTTTGCATGGTGCTAAAAGTAGAAAAAAGATAATAGAAATTTTATAAAAAATAGCATAAGATTTTTTTTAATGCCTTTAAATAAAACAATTTAAACAAACTTTATAAATCTTGCAATATTTATTGTTTTTATGCACAATCCTTTTGCTTATATAACTCCTCGAGAAAACGAAAAAATAATTGACAGAGTAGGAGTGTATAAAGGATTGGAATCAAAGATATTAGAAACCTTAGAAAAAGGGAGCATAATTCTTCTTGAAGGGGATTATGGAAGTGGGAAATCTCTTTTAGTTCAGAAATTAAACGCAAACTTAAAGGAAAAAATAAAAACAATTAGTCTTAACTTTACAGGCACAATTCTAAATGATTTAAGAAAGCTTCCTTTAGAAAAAAAGAGGGAAATATTAGTTATTATTGACCGTTTTGATTTTATTAAAAGCTTAAATGAAAATGATTTTAAAAAAGTGCTTGATTTAATTATAGAATTAAAAAACAGAGGACTCTCTTTTCTTCTATTACTTAATAAACAAACTATTCAAGTAATTGAAAAAACAAGCAGAAAATTCAAAAAAGAAAGTTATGTTATTTCAATACCCCCTCTTGATTATAGATTTTCAAAAGAACTTATTCTTTCACGTCTAAATGAAATAAAAAACAAAAAGGGAAGTTCCATATTGTTTTCTGAAAAAGAAATGAAAGAAATATGGAGAAATAGTAGGGGAAACCCAAGAATGTTGCTCTTACTCTGTGAAAACTTGTTTGAAAGAAAGATAAAAGAGGCACAAAAGTGAAATACTCATGGACAACAATTATGATGTTAATCGCGTTGTTCTTGTTTGCAGAATTTTTTGGATTATTCATTAATAGACAGTATATAAAAAAAGAACTCCCTTATGGTTTAGAACCTGCTAAAGAAGAGTTCAGTGTTGGTTATCTTCTAAGTGCAATTATTGTCTTCACAATCATTTATTTTTTATTAATAAGACTGAAAATAGGGTATGTAATCAAATTATGGTATGTTTTAGCAATATTTGTGTGTTCATTAATTACTTTCAACAGTTTTATGGATAGTTTCCTTGCATTAATAAGTGCATTCATCATTGTGATTTTAAAAATGAGCAACAAGTTTGGACTTGTTTTTCACAACATAACAGAAATACTCGTTTATGCAGGAATTATTCCATTGTTCAGCCCAATGTTTAATATTACAGGCATTATTATGTTAATGATTATACTTAGTATTTATGACATAATAAGTGTTTTTGGCACAAAGCACATGATTAAGCTTGTTAAAACCCAAAGAAAATTAAAGATGTTTGCTGGATTGATTATTCAATACAAAGATGAAAGTGCAATGCTTGGTGGTGGAGATGTAATTTTTCCCTTATTATTTGCTAGCGTGATTAACATGCGTGTTGGCGCAATTCCATCCATTTTTAGCATTTATGGAGCCACACTTGGTTTGCTTTCTTTAATCTTTATTGGGAAAAAAGGAAAGTTTTATCCTGCAATTCCATTTATTGCAACAGGACAAATAATATTTTTTTTAACAAGTTTAATAATTTAGAATTATTTTATTTTTTTCTTTTTCTTGTTAATTTTTTCTTGATTTTTTTAAACCTTCCTTCTTGTTTTGCATCTAATTCTTCTAAATCTTCAATTCTATTCAATACTCTTGTTATTCTTCTTTCCATAAGAAATATTCTTCTAAGAGCAATAACAATACCTGCAAGCATTCCCAAAGAAATACCTATTAAAACAGTTTGGGCATAAGTTGAACTTGTGAATAAACTCATAAATGTATAAAGAATCTTCATATTTAAATATATTAAGATTTTTTAGCATTTCCTTGCAAACACATAAACTTTAAAAAATAAAATTTAATTAGCAATAAGCAGAGAATGAAAAAAGTGGTTATAACAGGAGCAGCTGGATTAGTAGGACAGAATTTAGTTCCCATGCTTATTAAAGAAAACTATGAAATAGTTGCAATTGACAAAAATGAAAAAAATCTTGACCTTTTAAAAAAATTAAATCCAAAACTAAAGTGCGTAAAACAAGATTTAAGTTTGAATGATGAATGGAAGGATGAATTCGAAAATGCGGACATTGTTGTTCAACTTCAAGCACAAATTGCATCAAAAGAAAAGAATGCATTTATCAAAAACAATATTAATGCTGTTAAAAATGTTGTAAAAGTTTGTGAAACAAACAAGATTAAGCACCTCATACACATAAGTTCTTCTGTAGTTATATCTGTAGCAAAAGATGATTATACTTTAACCAAAACAAAAGGTGAAAACATTGTTCAAAATAGCAAGGTTCCATACACGATTTTAAGACCTCCTTTAATGTATGGTTGCTTTGATGCAAAACATCTTGGTTATATAACAAAATTCATGGAAAAAACGCCAATAGTTCCAATTATTGGTTCTGGCAAATACATAAGACAACCTTTGTTTGTAGAAGATTTATGCAAAATAATAGTTGTTTTAACAAAAAGAAAACCAAAAAATAAAATATATAATATAATAGGGAAAGAAAAAATATTTTATGTTGATTTATTAAAAACAATTTGCAGAACAAATAAATGGAAAAGAATTTTTCTACCAATTCCTATTCCTGTTTTTAGCACATTAATTAATATTTATGGGTTTTTTGTAAAAAAACCAATTTTTAGGCCTGAACAAATAAAAGCACTTACAGCAGGGGACATATTTCCTGTGGAGGATTGGGAGAAAGAATTTGGTGTAAAATATACAAAGTTTAAAAAAGGTATTCATAAAACAGTAAATAGTAAATGTTCAAAATACAATAAAGAAATGAGTGCTCCGCATTAAATTCTGCGGAAAACTTTATGCTCAAAGTTGTTAAGTAATAACTTCTTTTTGTTGCATTGTTTCTGTAAATATTTTTTTCTTAAAAAAACAATCTAATAATAGCTAAAATTCCTTGTTTCCATGGTGTTCTATGAGTAACCCCAATTTTACCTTGATACTCTTCATAGTGAGATAAATACCAATCATAAGTTTCCTTAAGTGCTTCAATATTGCTAAATCTTGGTTTAAAACCAAGAATTTTCTTTGCTTTATCAATTGAAACAAAGGACTCCTTATTAGCTGTCTCGTATACCCATTTATATAATGGTGAAATGCCGAAAAATTCAAAAAATTTCAACAAAGGGATTATAAGTTTTGCAGGAGTTCCAATAACTTTTTTTCCAAAGCCAGCATAATCAAGTAATGCTTGATAATCTTCTTTCATTGTATTATATTCTTCTGCCCCAATGTTAAAGGTATCATTCACTATTTTTTTTGGTTTTGTTGAAACAAGCCATATAGCTTCATTTAAGTCTTCAACATGCAATAATTGATAAAGATTACCTCCTTTACCAATAATAGGAATATTCTTTCCCCTTCTCACCCAATCAAATAAAACATCAAAAACCCCTAATCTTCCAGGACCTATAAAGGATTTAGGTCTTAGAATAGGAACACACATTTTTACTCTATACTCCTCTGCTATGCTCTCTCCAATAACTTTACTCTCACCATATGGGCCAACACCCTCTAATGCGTCATACTCAAATAATGGGTGATGATCAGGAATACCATACACTGCTGTTGAAGAAATATAAATTACTCTTTTAATACTAAGTTCTTGTGCAACTTCAAACACAATCTTTGTTCCCTTAACATTAACCGACCTTATTTCATCAGGTTTCCATAGTGGTAAACCTGCAGCTGCATGAACAATTATATCAACTCCTTTTGCTGCTTTTTTCATAAGTTGTTTATCTCTTACATCTCCTTGAAAATGAATGATTTCTTCTTTTATATCACTATAATTAAATGGTTCAATATCAATTGTTCTCACAATACATCCTTTTTTTAATAATAAGTAGCGCGCTAAGTTATAACCAAGAAAACCAGCGCCGCCAGTAATTAAAAAAACTAATTTTTTCTTTTTCATTATTAATTAATTTTCTCATTAATGCCTTTATTACTTTTTGCATCTTGTGAATTTCTTGCTCCCTTATACACCTGGATTTCAATTTAAAGAAATACAAGAATGATTTTTAAATAAAATATTTACTCCTACATTGATGATTCTTCAGATTTTCCTTTAGCAATACTAACGAATTGTGGAACAGCTACTAACCATCCGTCCTCCATGCCCATGAGTTCTCCATTTATTGCTTCAATTGTTCTTTTTATCTTGCTTATTGCTCTTTTTAATTCTGTTGAATCCTTATTTCCTAAAGGCTTATATTTAACAATAGCAATTGTATAACCTTCTCTTAAAGAATCTATAACTGGTTTAATATCTGCAAAATCACTAAGAATGAAATACTTTACAAGCAAGTGTGCTGTTTTGTTATCCTCTTCTATTTTTGGTTCTAATTCAATATAATCAACTTTCTCCTGCCTTATAACCCCTTCATCATTACCTAAAGTAATTGTTTCATTAACTCTTCCTATTAACACATCTTTTATGTTTTTTAATTTTTTCAAAACCATTTTGATGCCTCTTTTAGTGATTTTTAATTATTAATTTATAATATATTGATAACATAAAAGGGTTTTTATAAGTTTTTTGTTAGTATTAACCATACTTTATTCAAGGACTGCATTCATGCATTTATTGATTCTAAAAGAGATACTACATTCCATATTTGAGTTCTTGTAAACATCTCTATATTAGGGTCTTTTGAAATTTCATCAAGTATTTGTGTTGCTGCATCAATTTTTATTTCTATTGGTTTTTCTTCTTCAAGTTTTTTTTGCGCTTCTTCGCATATTTGTCTTATGTTTTTAGGCACAGTAGTATCTTCTACAATTTCATTAAGTAATTCAATTGCTTGACTAATCCTTTCCTCCATTGTAATCCCCTTTTTTTAACCAAATTTTCTTAATTCAAATTTTTATTGTGTTATTTTTATAAGTTTATTTTGAAGTTCCTTATTTCTTTCAGATAATTTATCAATTTGCTTATCTAAACTTTTTATTCTCAAATCAAGTATGTCTTTTTTTTCTTTCAAGTCAGAAAGCAATTTTTCCCTGTCCTTTCTAATCATAATTGTTCCAATAATTTGAAACATTTCATTTTCTTTGCTTTTCTCAATTTCTGTTAATGCATTACTAATCTCTGCTTTTTGAACACTCACATTTTGTTTTTGATACATTAATGTTTGAAGTTGTTGTTGCACTCCTTGTAATTCCTTCAAAATATCTTCTGCTTCTTTTGGCAGTTTCATCCAATCACCTTTTTTATTTTTTCTAATGAATTAATTAATCGTAATTCAGTATTTATGCTTGCTCTAAAAGCAACAATATCTTTTGCTTTTGTTTCAATTATAATTTTTTCACCTTTTAATTCAATTTTTGTTCTTACTCTTTCATTACATTCTTCATCAGGCAAAATTGATTGAATTATATTTTTTGAGATTGGTGTTTTTATTCTAACAACACTTGTAATCATAAAAATCTCTCCTTTTATCTTGCCTTTAATTCTTTTTGTATTGGTGGTCTTACTTTAAAAAGAATTTTTGAACCACAATATGGACAAGAAATTCTTCTTCTTAATTCTTGGACATTTATTATTTTTTTGCAATTTGCGCATATATATGTTGTCATTTAATCACCTTTTGATTTTAAACAATTAATAATTATTTTGGAAGATATGATTTTCCTGTAAATTTCTTCTTGCATTTCTTGCATTCCCAAATTCCTGAGGAAAGTCTAATTAATGCATTATGTTTATGGCAATACGGGCATTCGTGTTTAGATTTTTGTTTTTCTTCTATCTTTTTTACTCTTCTTCTAATTCTTAAACCATATCTCGGACCAAACCTTCCTGTTATTCCTACCTTCTTTGTTCCACTCATTTTCATTCACTTAAAATTTTTTATATTTCCCAATTTTATCAATTAAATCAATATTCCCCATCATTATTGCCCTGCAACAATACCTTTCTAATCCAATTTCATCAAGAGCTTCTTTAATTGTTTTGCCTTCACTTATTAGTTTTTTATATTTTTCATACAAATGAGCTATTGGCTTCCCACATGTAAAGCACCTTACTGGGATTATCATTGCTTTATTCACCTCTTACTTGTTTGTCGCTTGCTTCTTGCCGCACTCCTATACGGTTTTTGTGGTTCAGTTCTTCTTGTATCTGAAACAAGCATTTTTTTATCATACATTTGAAATGTTTTCTTCAATTCTGAATCAGCAAAATAATTAACCAAAGCATTACTTATAGCAACCCTTGCAGCATCTGCTCTTGACATAACCCCCCCACCACTAACATTAACACTTATGTTAACTTTGCTTGCTTTTTCACCTGCAAGGATAAGGGGTTCCATTATTCTTAATCTTGCTGTTTCTGGTGTCAATAAATTTAAATTTAAAGAATTAATTCTCACAATCCCTTTTCCTTCTTTACATGTTGCTCTGGCAATACTTGTTTTCCTTTTTCCAGTGCAAACAACAGTTCTTTTTTTTGGTTTTTTTATTTTTGCCATTTTTTTCACTTCCAACCAAGCAACTTACATAATTCTCCTACTTTAATATATTTGGATAATTTTAGTTTATTTACATTCATTTCTTTTAAATCAATTGGCTTTGGTAAATTATCAAGTTTTGGTTCTCCAATAAAAACTTTTATTCTTCTTAAAGCCTTTCTCCCTTTTTCTTGCTTATATGGAAGCATTCCTCTAATTGTTCTCTTGAAAAGCATATCAGGTCTTTTGGGAAAAAAAGGTCCTTTAAAAGGCTCTCCTCTATCTATTTTCGCTTTGTAAATTTCAAATACTGTTTTCTTACTTCCTGAAATAACTGCTTTTTCACAGTTAATAATAATAAATTGTTCGCCATTCAAGGATTTTTTAGCAACATAAGAAGCAACCCTTCCTAAAATTAAATTATTCGCATCAATAAGATTAACCAATTATTTTCACCTCTGAGGTCTTATATTTTGAATTCAACAAATCCCGCAAACTTAATGCTTTGCCTTTCATTTTCTTAATTTTTTCTTTTGCTTGTTGTGAAAACTTCCATGCAAAAACTATAACCTCATGAGACAAATCACCATTACCAAGAACTTTTCCTGGCACCACTATAATATCCTTTGGTTTTGTATAAAGTGCTATTCTGCTTAAGTTAACTTTTCTCCAATTCTTATTTGATTTCTCCAAATCTTTTGCTATTTTTTTCCAAAATGTTTTTCCTTCCTTTATACTTTTAGTTTTAAGTTCAGAAATTAATCTCTTTAATTCAGCATTTGGTGTTTTTTTCTCTTTAGTCATGAAAATCACTTTTCACTTAGTTTTTTATTACAGCACGTATTCATAAAAACTTTTACATTTGAAAAACCATATTCCTTTTTAAAAACTTTACTAATTCTAGTTCCACTCACTTTATTTACATTTTGCTATTAAAAAAGTATATTAATCTAATTATTTTAAATAAAAATATATGGCAGAAACAAAAAAGAAAAATCCTTTAATTGTTGGAATTAACAGCATTCTTGGAAGCGGAATATTTCTTGCCTCTGTTTTAAGTGTTCAATATTATGGAGGAATGAGTGTATTTTATTGGATGTTTGCAGGTTTAATTGCATTAACTATATCAATTGTTTTAAGAAGAGTTTATGAAGAAAGCAAAGGAAATATTTATGAATTTTTTAAAAAAAATTATGGCAAAGGTTTTGAAAAAACAATAAAATGGTTTTATTGGTTTGGTAGTGCAATGGTTATAACAGCAATTTCGTTTGCTTGTTCAGAATTCCTTATTTTTGTTTTTAAATGGGATGTTGGCATAAACATGTTCTTAAGCATGCTTATTCTTATAACAATATATGGTTTTCATAGTTTTTTCAAAAAAAGTATTAATGCATTTTTAAAAACATTAATTGTAATTAAAGTTATATTGATTGGTTTGTTTGCGATTATTATCTCGCAATTGACAACAAACTTTACATTTGAAAAAACAAATTTAGATTTTTTGGGTGTTGTTTTTGTTTTTTGGGCATACCTTGGATTTGAAAAACTTATAACAATTACTACAAAAAAGAAAAAAGAATACATTCCCATGTTTCAAACCGCGATTATTGCTTTAAGTGCAATACTTTTTGCATTTATTGTATCAAGCATTGCATCTACCCCAAAAGAAATTCTTGCAAAAAGTTTTACACTAATAGATTTAATTCATCAATTTATGAGCCCTGCAATGATTGCATTAACTTCAACTCTTCTTCTTATTGTTCTTTATAGCGTAGGCATTTCATATATAGAAGCAAGTGAAAACCTGCTTGAATTTTCAAGAAAAAAAGAAATTTTTTATCAAATATTTTTAGGATTATTAGGAATCATACTTTATCAAAATTTTGTAAATTCAGCTATTATTAGTGTTTTTATTTTTATTTCTTATTTTGGATTGATAAGTTTAACAATGCTTCATTATTGGTTCAAAAAAAGAAAAAAAGAATACATACTCGAATCTGCATTAGCTACTTTTTTTATTTTAATTATGTTCACTAGCATACAACTTGTTAGTTTTCTGACAATTCTTAGTGTGTTCCTAAGTGCAAGAGTTTATTCAAGAATATCTTGATTTTATATTCTTTTTTACCCACGCACTCTTTTTTTAATACTCTTTTTT
>JAFCGN010000017.1 GCA_017608045.1 Candidatus Parvarchaeota archaeon | reverse complement strand
TTAAGATCCACTCATAAGCATCACCAAGAACATCAGCAGAAACATCATGAAATTTCTGAGCACTGAATAATTCAACCAATTGTCTGAGAATCTCAGAGTTCTCCCTATTAGAAGTGAATTGAATAAAATCAACATTGTCAAGCACATCCTTTAATTCGGGATTCCTATTTGAGATTTCCTTAAGAGCCTCTGAGAACCTTTCTGGCAACTGGCTTACATCCTTTCTTATGTTTTCCCAAAAGTATTCTTGAGGAAGGTCAAAATCATGATATGCTGGGTTTCTTGCTTCTCTTTTAGCTTCCTCTTCTGTTAATCCATCCCTAAGAGCTTTCTCATATTCAATTTTGTATTCTTGATCCCATTTATCACTAATTCTTTTCAAAAAAAGTAAAATCAAAATGAATTTATAATCAACTCTTGTTCTTATTAAATCAGCGGCCTTTTTGAGAATCACCTCAATATCAGCTCTTGTAAGTTTATTGTTCTCTATTGAGAGGGTTTCTCTGATAAGCTCATCTTTGCTTTTCAAGGTGTAAAGACTCCTTCTCTTATCATAAGGGTCCTGTTTTATTGTCAAAAGACCTACTTTCTTAAGTTCAGAAAAGAGAACAGCAATACCCTCCAAATCCTTTCTGTCCTCAATGTCCCCTGTACTCTTTTCTTTTAATTTTTTTATAGCATCCTCTCTTGAAAAAGAAGTATTTCCAAAAGCATCCCAAAGAATTTCATATCTTTCTTCAACCCAATTTTGTAATTTTTCCATGTTTTTCATATTATTCATTATTAATCAAAAGATTATTTAAATATTTATGTAATCTATACTAATGAATAAGTTAAATTTATTTTAACTTATATTTTGGTTAAATAGATTTAATTCTTAAGATTTAATTTTTTAATTAATTAAAGGTATAATCATATTTTATAAACGTGTTCGTGAAGATTGATCTAATAATCATTTCTTGTTCTTTTTTGAGTATTAGTAATAAAACACATAAAAATTAGTGGTGTTTTTATTCTTAATAAGACATTATTTGGGGAGTGTTTTGGTTGGTTGAAGCACTCATGAAAATTGTTGGTGATAAGCTTAAAGCTGAAATCGTGAGTGCTTATGATCTCAGGATTATTCAAAACGGCAGCTTATAGAAGGTATTCTCAGTCGAAAAGATATGAAAACCCCTTTCTATCTTTTCATGAACACAATACTCAAAGGTGATGAAGGATACACACATAACGAATTATTGGAAATGACTACTGTTTCTGAGAAGAACAAAATGCTTTATGTAAGCTCAAGCAAATTATTCTTGCTTAGACGAGGATGAAATATTATACAATGAATTATTTTCTAGCATGTTATTTAAAAGAGACTTATTTAGTACTTTTGATTCTCATTTCCAAAGCATTAATCAAGAACCTTTTTATCCTAAGAGTTATTTTCGTGATGATTTCCTTGAAGTTCTTAATTATGATAAGAGTGATGAAATGCGTAAAGGTTTAGTTAGGATTAAGGAAGAAGTATTAAAGGAAAAACAATTAGTAAGGAAGTTAGAATTAAGTCTTACCCATGATTTAGATTATTTTAGTAAGGTTATTAATGAGGAAGAAATTAAAAAAGCAGGGTACATGATGACGTGTATGTAGTGTTTAATAAATTAAGAAAAGAAAACATCTTATGGAAAAGAAAGTTAGAGGAATCACTTGATGTCCTCTTAGATTCTGGGTTGCTCACTAAGGAACTTGTGTGGAACAAGGAAGAAGGCACGTGGAAGTACAAGTATTATAATCAGAACACTATTACTATTATGGCTCGCAAGCCTTACAAGTTACTCAAAAAACTAAGGAGATTACCAAAACATAAGTTTGTTTTAGGATTTGATTCTTTCGCTTATGAGTATGAGAAATACTTAAGGAAGCTATGTTTAACTCCTCAGGAAGTGAAATCCTTATCTCTTGAGGAAAAACTTGACTTACGAAGCAAGCTCTTGGCATTATTATGTCATGAGGTTAATGAAGTTATTACGGGTAACACGATTCATGTATTTGGTATTGCTTAAAAACCAATCAGAGCTTAGTATTAATGCTTAAGCTTATAAATTTGTTTTTTCTTATGATTAATTTATGAGTGATGCTGAGATAAGAATACCAAAAACAGTTATTAAAAGGATTTTAACTGAGTATGTTGGGAAAAACAAAAAAGTGAGATTCAGTAATGAAGCGGTTGAGAAATTAATTGATTATTTAGAAGATATTGGAGTGGATATTGCTAATGATGCAATACGTTTAGCAAAACACGCAGGAAGAACAACAATCACTTTAGATGATATAAAAATGGTGCTAAGATAATTATAATGTTTTTTTTAATAAAACACAATTTTTAATAATAAAACATAACATATATTTTTTAAAATATATTAAGCATAACATTTAAAAAAAGTGTTTTCTCTATTTCTTTCAGTGGGTGGTATGTAATGAAAAAAAAGACAAAAAATGAAAAAAAAGTTAAGAGCTTAACATCTTTCTTTCTAAGAGAAAAACCAACAAACATGTTAATACAATTGAAAAAAAATGAGAGAAAAAGATACGCGAGTGTTCTTGCAAAAGAAGTTGATTGCACTTATTCGCATACAGTAAGGATTTTACAGGAATTAGAAAAAAGAGGATTAATCACATTTGATAAAAGAGGAAGACTTAAAGTAATTACTTTAACAAAAGAAGGCAGTGAAATCGCAACAGTATTACAAAAATTATTGAGTTTGCTTGATAAATAAACTTGCTCTTAATTTTTTTCAGAAAGCTCGTCAAGCTTTTTCCCATAAAGTTTTATCCTTTCATAAGTGGGTTTCAAAATAAATGGCTCAAAATGCGTGCTTAAAAGCTCGTTTAAGGGCATGAATTCTCTTAACCTATATCCTTTCGTCTTTTTTTCAACAAAGCCTAATTCTTTTAATCTTCGTAATTGCCTTCTTATGTTTGGAGGTGTTCCTCCTTTTTTTTCTTTCAACAATTTATTCATTACTTCAGTTGGAACAAGTTTTTTGTATTTTCTTGCTTTAAGTAAAATTTTTAGAATTGAGACAATAATATCTCTTGAATCCCCGGGCTGTAATAAACCCACACTAATGCAAAACTTTCTTAAAACCTCATCATAATTATTTGAGGGTTTTTCCATTTTGCGCATTGTTAATTCTAAAAGAGGCAAATCCTTGTATACTCTTGATTGAATCTTACGCCCTTCATTATTGTTCATAAATATAATAATTGTTTCTGAGAATTTATAAATATGCTCTAACTATTATTCTTTATGGAAGAAGCTGTTGCAAAAAGTGCATTCTTAGGAATAATAATCATGATTTCAAGCATGTTGTTTCTATTAATTAGTGTAAATTGGTTTGTGCAAACACAAAAATATAGAGCTGAAAAAGGGTATAATGTAACAGCAGAAGAAAACGAGAAAAACATACTTTTTTTTAGCAAAATACCAATATGGGCTTTATATGTTTATGTGTTTATCATAATAATAACTGTGATCTTTCTTTTAAACAAAAAAAGACCTGAGAAAACAGAAATTAGCAAGTTTAAGTACAAATAATTCATTCACAAAGAAGTATTATTTTTTTTCTTAGTTAAATATTTAAACAATCATCTTTGTTTTTTAAATTATGGAAATATTTGTTTCAAGCAGGAATGCACGAGATTTTGAAAAACTCCTTCAAAAATGCTCTGAATTAGGGTTTTCAGGCATAGAATTAGATCACAAAGACATAAATGAAAGAAATCTTAATTTATTAAGCAAATACAAAAGTAAAGTAAGAGTTATTGGCATAGCTGCAAAATACAAAGATTTTAAGTATCAATTATTTGTTGCAGAATCATTAAACTGCGAATACATTTCTCTTCCATTAAATAATCCTAATGATTTACAAAAAATTAGGATAATAGCTGATTCAGCAAAAAATCTTGGTATAATTGTCGCTATTGAGAATGATAAATCAAGTGAATTATATAACACTGAAAAAGAACTTTTAAGCATTCTCGAACGATTAAATATGGAGAATGTTAAATTATTGATTAACACTGCAGATGCAAAGGTTTTTAACGCGTCCCTCATGGATTTCAACAAGATTAAAAACAAAATCATGGCTTTTCATTTAAGCGATATATACGGCAGAACAACGGGTTTGCCTTATGGTTTAGGCAAATATGAATATATTAATCCAATAATTATGGGATTCAAAAAAGAAAAAACTCCATGGATTATTAGGCTTGATGAAAAATATGATTTAATGGATGCTTTTTTGAGTAAAGAGAATTTTGTTAAATATGTAAAAAGTGTGGGGGAAATTAATAAAATTCTACCTCATTATTAGTCTTCTTTTCTTCTGAACTTTCATCAAACAAGTTCATTCCAGGAAGATCAAATTCTTCAATTTGTTTTTTTTCCACAAACTCATTTCTTTTTATCATAGGCACATCCACTGTTTTATTAAAATCAGGTTCATTGTATTGCGTTCTATGATTTTGAGAATCATTCCTGAAATCCTTTGTTTCTAATGTTCTTCCTTGTTTAAATAAAATCATTAATTCATTATCATGTTTTTTCAAGAAAGAAGTTAAAACATCTCTCATCATCCTGCATTCATCAGGCGTTAATTCAAATTGAATCCCTAAATTATTTTTACTTAACTTTAAGTTAACACTTCCTTCTTTTATAAAACCAGTATTATTGATTTCTGGAAGAAAAGCGTCAAAAATTAAATTTTTTTCACCTGTTGGTGTGTTTCTTATTTTATTTAGAATTATTGCCATAATTAAAGATTAATTAAAATAGATAAATAAGAATTGTTATTCTTAAGAATATGAACAAAGACGCTCACTTAATGATTGCTGCATTAATTGGTTATTCCATAGTTGAAGTCTTAAACATTTTTTGGAGTAATTACATTTTAGGGTTTAATGCAAGATTTTTAATAATTATTTCATCAATGTTTGGAGCGATTCTCCCGGATAAACTTGAAAAACCAAAAAGTTGGAGTCATAGAAAGTTTTTTCATTCAAAAACATGGGGGGCTGCAGTATTATTTACGGGTTTTGCTTTTTCAAACAATCCTTATGTTGTAGCATTTTGCAGCGGGTACTTAAGCCATTTATTATTGGATTACACAACAAGAAAAAAACTCAATTTATTTAAAGCAATAATAAAAAAATAAATATTGCGAGCCTGTAGCGTAGTCTGGATAACGCGGCAGCCTTCTAAGCTGTAGATCGGGGGTTCAAATCCCTCCAGGCTCACTGTTTAAACAAGTTTACTAAGAAGGTTATAGTCTTTTTTTTGAAGATAGATTGTTTCATTTCCTTGAATAATTGCAACAGAATTTTGTGTTTCATGAATTCCCTTTTTATTTTTTTTAATCAATTTTAACAAATCAGACTCTAATAATTTCTTTTCATTTCTCTTAAACATAAAACCCATTATTTCATTTCCAATCATTTCTTCAATTATCACTTTATACTCGTTTTCTTCAGCATTTTTTGCTAACACATCCAAATAACACATTTTTTTATCACCTCTTTGTTCATGATTCTGGCTATTACTAATCAAAAAAATCCTTTTATCTCAGCAAACAATGGCTGAGATTACATTAAAAAGATAAAGAGAATAGCCAAAACCATGTTAACACTAATTAACCCATTTAAATGGATTAATTTAGTATTTAACATAAAAAAATAATGATAAATAATTTATTAAATAATTTTTGGTAATCACTTAATAAATAAAGGAATAGTGGAAAAATCCTATCTTTTATTTTATATACTTTCAAAAACATATATTTAATAGTCAAGGGGATTTAACCCTTTATGCTCACGGAGAGCAAAGCTCTCCTTCACACCCCTCTTAACTCATATTCATCCTTTTTTTTATTTTTAATCCTGCTTTCTTCATTATTTTTTTCATTCTCTCAATAGTTTTCTTTTTTTCAAACCCTTTTTCATACTCTCTTAAATAAATTTTGTATCTCCTTCTTATTTCTTTTAATGCTGCTCTTCTAACAACACCTTCGTCAATAATGCATTTTGAAATAGTATTAATGCCCATATCAGTTGGGGAATGATAATTTCTCATATGATTATTTATTAAGGCGAATTTTTTTACAAGTGTTTTCAAAATTTTGAAATTATGAATATCTCTATTATAATTAACTGCCTTAACACCATAATATCTTAAATGCAGTGCATCAATTTTGTTTTCATCTCCTAAATCTGCTGTTGCAGCTTCATACGCAAGATTAATTGGATGATTTAGAGGCAAGTTCCAAACAGGAAATGTCTCAAATTTTGCATAACCTGAAAGTTTGCTTTTCTTAAATTCATGATATAATTGCGAGAGAATAAAACCCATTTTTCCGCTTCCACTCGCTGTTCCTGTGACAAGAATCATTTTCTTCTTAGAAGTAAAATAGGGTTGCGCGCCATAACCCTTCTCACTTAATAATTTCTTAATATTAAAATAATTTTTAATTTCAAAAAAAACTAAAACCTTATAATGTTTTTTCTCTAAAAAGTTTTTAAATTCAACTGCTTTTTTTTCACCTGAAAATCTTGTTATAATAATTGCTTCAGGTTTCAAATTATTTTTTTCAAGTTCTCTAACCTCTTTTAATGCTTGTTTTTTATAAGTTAGTTCAGTGTCTTGCAGTCTTTGTTTTGATTGCAATTGTTTAGCATTAACACAATAAATAACACCATAGTTTCTTATTGATTTAAAAATTCTTAATTTCACTCTTGGATCATAACCTGGTAAAACTCTTGAGGCATGCCCGTCATAAACAACTTTGCCTCCGAGTTCTAAATAGAATTTGTGTTTAAACATGGCTCTGCGCTTTTTAATCGCTCTTAATTGTTCTTTAAAATATAATTCATTATCAAATCCCTTCTTCATAAATTGTAAGAAAAACGTTTTTGCGTAATAAAGATTTTCAAAAAAATTATCTTATTTTAACATAGGATTTCCACCAGAATATTAAATCTTCTAACATCTCGCTGAATTTCACACTTAAAGTGATGGGATCTCTTTTACTTCTTCTCTGCAATATGCCTGCCCTGCGTAGTGAAAGAAAAACTTGCCAACCAGTGCTTCTGCTTATCCCTGCTTTTTCAACTAAATCCTTAAAATAAACTTCTTCTTCAGAACTTTTTACGTATTCTATCATTCTTTTTGCGATTCCTGCTTGTTTCTCACTTTTAAAGAGTAAAGTGCAAAAATCTTCAAGATTAAACTGTTTCCCTTTGAGTAAAGAATTCATTTTTTCATAATCAATTTTTAGTCTTGCCCAAAAAGATTCTTTTTTACGCTTGCGCCAATAATCTTTATAATTAATACTTGTTCCAAGAGGCGTTATTATCTTTTTAGGCATTATATTTTTTATTTAAAAAAAACAAATTAATAAGGATTATTAAATGATTAAAATATATTAAACAAGTTCTTGCTTTTTTCCTCTTCTGTTCCTTCAAGATACCCAATAAAGGATTTATTAACATCAATATCTCCAAGTAATCCGAAAAATTCTTTGATTGCAGAAGGATTATTTGTGTGAACATGACACCAAATTTCGTTATTATCCTCATATTTCAATTTTGTTTCTTCATATTTAACTTGTCTTGAAAAACGACCTGAAGCAATAGAAATTGCTAAAGCATCTAAGTCCATGAAAGACAAAGCATTAATATACCTATTAAAGAAATCAAACAAAAATTTTTTTATTGGCTTATCCGTTCTTTCGGATTTATCAAGATCTTCTAAAAAGTTATCTAAAGAAGTTTCTATCTCATCTAAACTTATTTTTTCAATGTTTTTTTTGTTTTCAGGCTTTTCAAACAATTTTTTCATGTAATCCAAAAACCTATCAAAAAAATTTTTCTTATTCAAATAATAATCCTTTGGTTTCAAATAAACATAGAGTTGTGTTTCGTAAAAAACATCATTTTTGAAATTACTCATATGAACTTAAAACTTCATCCCAAGATTTAAATATTTCGTAAAGTGCAAGAGCACCTGAATCAACAATTTTATCTTTACTAATATATTCCATGCCTGGTATGTTGTTATTTGCATCTTTAATTATTTTTTGTTTAAGATCTTCAAGAATTATGTTAATTTTAAGATTATAATGCTTCTCAAGTGTTTGTATATATCTTTCTCGAATATTATCAAAAATTTGGGGGGAATGAAACACGATTTTGTTAAAAAGCAAATTAAAAGAAAAAGGTTCCACTTCATATTCTTCAACAATTTCTGAAACGCCTTTCATGTAATCAAGAATTGTGCCTGAAGCAGGATTCATTGGAGTATCATATGCGTCATTATAAGATTCTCTAAATGCTTCAACAACATTATTTTTTGTTAATGGCAGAAATGATGCTAAAGTAGATAAATAAGGACATAAAATTGTTCCTGAAGAACCTTTTCCCTTACTCCAAATAGTTGTGTAATCAATATTTCCATCATTTATTATACCCTCCAGAGAACTCAAGATATTCAAAGCAGTATCCCCATCAGAAATAGGAAACAAGTTTATGTTATTGATTTTCATCCTTAACATTTCATCTTCAAATCTTTTTTTAGCATGAATAAGCAATTCATCAAATAATCTAGAATCAATCGTATCAATCATAATAAAAGTATATATGGCTTTTATTTAATAATTTATTGTGCGCTTCTTAATGGAGCGAATGCTTTCATTGACGTTTTGCATAATTCCATAAATCTTTTAGCAAGATTAATTGAACTTCTTGCATAAGTAAAACCTCTTCCAACCTTGTTAGGAATTCCACAATAATCCATGCCTAAAATTTCACATTTTTTATCAATAATTCTCACTAAATCAATTAAAGTTCTTGAGTCAATCATTTTCTTTTTTGTTTCTTCTGAAAAAGTGTAATCCGTGTTAATATCCTTGCACACATCAGCATCAATGCTTAAATAAATTCTCTTATTTTTAATTAAATCAATAACATTGTCAAAATCGTCTTTTGTGTAAAAAATCTTTTGTTCTTTATGCGAATCATATCCATAACCTTTAACAAATTTTTCTTCAGGAATCCCATAAGTAATTACTTCATCCACAAGATTTTCTTTTATAACAAACCTGTTGAAATTCCCGCATGCAAGTTTATTATTATTCATTTCTGGATTATAATAAGAGTCAGTGTGTGCATCAAAAGTTAATAATACATCAAAAGAATGATTATTTGATTTATACCATTTTAAGAAATAATAAGTGAAGTGGTGAAATTCATTAGAACCACTAATAATGCATTTAGGAGTTTTTGGAAGAGCAAATTTGAGATTCTCATCTTTAGGCACGTAAACCAAGGAATCAAGAGATGCAGAACCATAGATATCAGGAGGAATCTCCCGATCCAACACCTTGTAAGGAATTATTGTAATATTCTCAGAAGGAAAAAAATCTAGAAGAGCGTCATGGTATTTTGAAATATGCAGTAAGTATGGTTCAAGGTTCATAAAAAATTAATTTTAAACACTTATTATAAACATAACTATTAATATTTATTTTAAACAAGCATTAGTGGTTCTTATTCTTTTTTTAATTCTTTTATCTCTTTTTTTCCTTTTTCAAGCTCTTCTTTTTGTTCTTTATCTAATTCAATTAAAAGTGCTTGAAACTCTCCAACATGTGTTTTTTCTTCTCTTGCTATATCTAAAAGAACTTTTTTTATGAGTTTATTTTTAGTCATTGCTGCCATTTGTTTGTAAAGATTTATGGCGTCTAATTCAGCAATCATTCCAACTCTTAAAATCTCTTTATCCACGTCTTTGCCTTTTAAATTAAGCGGTATTTTTGACATCATTTTTATAACCCCCTGATTAAGTAAGTAATACTTAATTCTTACTTAAATATCCTCTTTTTTTTGAAAACCCGTCTTTTACTATAAAAGAAAGTAAAAATAAAGAAATAAGCGTGAGTGTTATTGCATAAATAAAAGTTGCTGTTGGATTAATCTTATCCCATAAAAATCCTGCTATAAATCCTCCAGGAAGCGCTACAATACCTATTAAAGTATAAAACGTGCCTAAAGCAGTGGCTTTAAGATGTTTAGGTGCTAGGTCTGCAACAAATGCTCTTTGTGCGCCGTCTATCATAGCATAGAACACGCCATATAAAATAAAAAACAGCATCAAGCTCTTAATGCTTGAAACAAAAATTAAACCAAATGAAATAAATCCAAAAAGAGTGTAACTCATTATTAAAATAGGTTTTCTTCCAAATTTATCAGAAAGCATGCCTGATGGTATAGAAAATAGAACATAAATTATGTAAAAAAACACGTAAAGAAGTATGGATGAATGATCTGTTAAGCCTAAATTCTTTGCTTTTAATAAAAGAAAGGGATAACCAAAATGTCCGAGAGCAAAAACAGAGGAAGCGAGAATAAATAACTTCAAATTTAAAGAGAGTTCTTTAAAACTCGTTCTCTGAGTCTCTTTTTTAATCTTCTTTTTTAAAGATTTGTTTTTTTCTTTAATAAAGAATATAGTTAGAACTGCAAGAATGCTTGGAATAAAAGCAAACAAAAAAAGGTTTTTATACCCAAGCAATGGAAGAAGTATGAGTGCAAGAATAGCTCCAAGAACGGAACCAACACCATCCATTGCTCTATGAAAACCGTATGCTTTCCCCCTGACTGATTTCTTGCATGATTCAGCGATTATCGCATCCCTTGGTGCGTCTCTTACTCCTTTTCCAATTCTTTCAAATATTCTAATAAATAAGACAAATAACCATGTGCTCGCAAAAGCGAATAAAGGCTTCATTAACGTTGAAAGAGAATAACCGAATAACACAAAAGGTTTTCTTTTTTTGATTTTATCTGACCAGAATCCAGAAATCACTTTAAATAAGGATGCTGTTGCTTGTGCTGAACCTTCAACAATGCCAACAACAGATGCGCTTGTTCCCATAACAGATGTTAAAAACAAGGGGATTAATGGAAAAACCATTTGACTACTTAAATCAGTGAATAAACTCACGAAACCTAATAAAAGAATGTTTTGCGTGATGCCTTTAAGAAGAAAATTGTTTTTGCTCTTAGTATTCATTAATATTTTAAATTATTATAATTATGTAAAACTTACTATTCTTAGCTCTTGTTCTTCATTAATGTGTTTGTTTAAAAAATTTCTAAATTTAATGTGGGAACAAGATTTCTGATAGAATCCAGAATAAAACAAAGAAACCAATAATTATTGATAAGAAAACAAGAACAGAGTTTTCTTTGTTCTTAAAAATGCTTGAAACTCCAATGAAGAATGAAAGGATTGCTGAAACCGCTGCGAGCAAGTACGGAATCGTGAGTTTTAAATTTGAAAAAAAAGTATCTCCTCCTTTTTCACCCAAGCTTATGAATATGAAGAACACCAAGCTTATGAATATGAAGAACATTGTAAGAAAAAGAAAAAAGAGGATTATTAACCAAACGCTTAGTTTTCCAACATCACTTCTTGGCATAAAATTAATTTTAATCACAATAAAAAAAATAAGCAACTCAAAGTTATTAATTTATTGCTTTTCTTTTTCACTCAAATCAATTATGTTTAAATTATTAAAATCTATTGAAATACGTAGCAAAACTGTTTTGTCCATCATATTTTTTCTGAATGAAACGAGTCAAGCAAATCTTTCTAAAAAGTTTACACTCCGCTTTTTATAGAATTCTGCAAAGCCTTTTAATAGCTTTATGCTCTCTGAATAAAGTGAAACAGAATTTTAACGCAACGATGCTGAAAAGAAAATTAGCGAAAAGTTATTTTCAAGGGTATTCAGTCATAAAAGCGAAGGTAATATATCAGAAACAATGATAAAGGTAGTTACTTTTTTACTTTTTGTTTGTAATTAATTATCTAATAATTTTTTCTTTTTCTCTTCAAACTCTTTTTTAGTTAGAATGCCTTTCTTCATTAATGAATATAGTTTTTCAATTTCATCAGCTGAACTTACAAAACCTGAATTTTTTGATTTTATTTTTCTTTCGATATACTCTTTAATCCTTAGTGCTTTCTCGTATTTTTCTTTGCTACCAAACGTGATAGTATTTTCATCTTTTATAGAAGAAAAAACACCTCTTCTTGATTCATTACCCCCTGGAATTGAAAAT
>JAFCGN010000009.1 GCA_017608045.1 Candidatus Parvarchaeota archaeon | reverse complement strand
TGACAAACAACAAAATCATTAAATTGACTGAAGGAGAATCTGTTGAAGGCCCTATGGGTTTATTTAACATAACCTTCATTAAAACAGAAAATGTTGCTTCAAGTGAAACAGGCAATGAATACCAAAATATAACTGTAACAGATGCTGTTGCATTAGTAAACACATTTGACTGTTCTCCAAGCGGAAACTACTTTAACTTGTCTACAGAAAACAACTTGATTATCCCAGGACTTAAATGGTACAATTATACAGTAAGCACGGATACAATTGGAAACAAAGTGGCTGAAACAAGTAGTTCAAGCACTTATAATGCGGGAGGAAGCCAAGACATAATTGCTTACACAGGAGAAAACACAAGTGTTGGAACAAGAGAATTCCGTTTGCATTGTGACAGTGGAACTTTAACAGCATATTATTCAACTGGAAGCAGTTGGTCTCTGTTAAGTTCTGATAAAAATGTAACTACAGCAGGAGGATTGTTCTTAAACAATTCAGGAGGAACTGTCAGTGTAAGAGCACCAGCAGTAAAGATTTATGTGTCCTCTGCAACAACTGCAGATGAAGGAAACACAACAATCTATGGAAGAAAAGGTTCTGACAAATTAGTCTTGAACACAACTGGTGCTGAAAAAGACGTTGTCACCTTAAATGGTGGGTATGCATTATATCCAACATATACCAACCTTACATGGGATGGAGACAACGGAATCTTGACAAACAATAACAGAAGCAAATGGAGACAGTAAAACCATAACAGTTGAATTTAATGACACAGAGTTTTACTCCAACATAACTGCATGGGATTACACCAACTTAGGAACAACAACCTTTGGAAGTAAAGCTTTCTGGACAAATTCAACTGGAGATGGAAAAGCAGCAAACATTACAGATGCAGACAAGGTTACAATAAGAGTTCCACAAAAGAAACTTGTATATGGAACAGGAAGCTGGGGTTCAAATGACATAACTTTAAGCCAAGGAGAGAGTTATAATTTCACCAAAGCAACAGATGTTACATTATCAAGTGTTGCTGGCGGTGTAAATTATGTAACTCCAAACTTTGCTAAATTAGACACAGAAACTGGAGTCAAGGACTTGCCTGTAATCTTAATCGGAGGCCCAAGCGTTAATGCATTAGTTAAAGAATTAGCTGATGCAAACAAGACATGGGCGTCAAGCGATTATGCAGAAAACAGGGCAATTATTGACTTAATTGCTGATGCCTTTGCAACAGGCAAAGATGCATTAGTAATCGCTGGTTATGCAGGCAAGGACACAAGATTAGCAGCAAGAGTTGTTGCAAGCGAAATCTTGTACCCAGACACATTGTCTGTTGACTTCACAAACAAGACAAGAGTCATTTTGAACACTGGCGTAACAGAATACACTGATGTTACAGAAGTAACTGAATAAGTGCGACTGTAAAATTAGAAGGACTTATCCTTCTTTTTTTCTTTTTTATTTTTGACAAAAACCACTCAAAAACTATTTAAAATATTGCATTTTCTTAATTATCCATGAAAAAAATTACTTTAAAAGTAATGCTCTTGTTTTTAGGCATTATTCTTCTCATGTATGTTGCTGTTTATTGGAATGCTAAATTAAATGAGAAGCAAGAACTTAAAGAAAAACAAGTATTTTATGATTCTCAGTGCAAGTTATTAGGAAATGCAGTTATGAATTATACAGATGAAAAATGTTTTTTTAGTCTTGCATATATTGATGAAGAAGCAGGATATTATGCATGCGATATTTTATGTGAAAAAAACACTTTAACATATAATTTAACAAACTCTTTGGAAAACCCTATTATAAAGTTAGAAGGTAATACTCCAAAAACGCCTGATGAATGCTTATCCTTTGCTTTAACAAATCCAAACAAAACTATTTTTACAATAAGGTATTTCGGAGAAGAACATACTTGTTTTCTTGATATTAATCTAAGCACAGAAAGTGTTTGCACTTCAATAAATGTTCCAAAACCCTACATGTACGTTTTTAAAAACAATACATGCTTTTTAAAGCAAACAATTGCATTACCAATCAATAATAAGTAACACAATTTTAATAAACTAAAAATACTCCTTAATATTTATGAGGTTTTTCACTAATAATTACGTAGAATTAGGCATAATTTCAGTAATTATCATATTTAGTTCTTTAACAGCAGGAAGTTCTCAACAACCAATAACTGGTTCAACCATTATTGAAAGTAACACTCAAGATGTTTTAAATTCTGTTAAAAGTAATTGTGAATCAAAAATAAGTGATTTAAATTCTCAATTAAATAAAACAAAAACTTTTTTGTTAGAATGTCAAGATGGTTATAAAGAATTAGTTGTTAATTGCACTATTTCAAACAAGAAGAAGGTTGATGAATTAAGCAAGAGACTTGACAATTGTTATTCAAATGTTAAATCTAAGGAATTTCAAATAAAAAATCTAACAAACAAAATAAATTCTTTTGATGAAGAAAAAAACGCGCTTAATAAAGAATATTTGGATCTTGCACATAATTTTGCAATAAAATATTGTTGTGTTCAAAGAATCATAAATCCAAACGTGAAATATTATTTTATTGAAAACAACACAGTGTTTTGTTCAGAAACAAAAAACAGCACTGATTATCATGAATTTTACAAGAATTGTCCATGAAATTGTTTTATTGTGTTTATTTATTATTGTATGTGTGCCCAAGAATTTATTAGTAAAATAAATTAATCTGTAATGTTATTAAATAAATGCAATGATGAGTTTGATAGGAGTTATAAGTTTAATAATCTTCTTGGTTTTAATTATTCCTTATTGGAAGGAAAGACCTGAGTACATTAGTTTTCCTCTTTTGCTTTTAGGATTAAGTTTTTTTATCTATTTTTTGAATGATTTAGTTGGTTTCATGAATACAAATAATTTAAGGATTTTTCACGCGTATTTTTGGGTTTTTATGTTCAGCATTTTTATGTTTTTGTACAAAAAAAAGTTCGAATATTTAGTGCCTTACGTATTCTTGATTTTCTTCCCTATTCTCCTCTCGCATTTCTTTTTTATGGATTTATTGGTTTCAGTAGAAATTATTGCTTATTTAATTTCTTCTTTATTATTTTTTGGGTTTGCTTTCAATAAGCCAAAAGAAATGAAATACGCTTCTTTTATTGGGATTTCCGCATGTCTTCTCCTCATTTTTTCAAGCTTATCAAAAACAACTTATGCTTTTCCTTTAAGTTTGTTGGGTTTGGCTTTTTCTTTAATTGCAGTTAAAATTTAAGAAGAAATTCTTTTCTGTTCATCTATTATTTTTTCAATTTCATTTTTTGGCATTATTTTTTCAATTGTAATATTTTCATTGATAAAAACGCATGGGAATTTTGTTAAATTATATTCTGTTAATGCTGTTGTTACAGATGTTAGATTCAAATCAATTGCAATTGGAATTAACATTATTTCTTTACCATAATCCATTTTTATGCTGAAAAGAATTTCACTTATTTTGTCCTGTTCTATTCTTTTTACTGTTGTTGCATTATCCTTGTAAAAATAAACAACATTAACATAACCCGTATTATTGCATCTTTTTTTTATACTTATTGAGTTCAACCAAAATTGAAGTCTTAAAAGATTATGCTCTCTTTTTTGTGCATCTAAATTCGTGGCAAAATCATTTCTTTTTTCATATGTTGCTATTTTTTTTCCTTTTTCATAAATTTCGTCGCCGAACCTTATGTTATTTTCAATAAGATTCTCGCATATTTCTTTATTTGTTATTTCCCTATCTTTTTCTATGATTTCTGATTGAAGTTTAATATCATTCCAAGAAATCTGCATTTCTTTGTAATCATTTACAATTTCGTTTACCCTATTTTTTTGCATTTCAATGCCAAAAAAGATTCCTGCTGTGAATATAATTAATGTTAGAATTCCTGATGTTATGGCTGTTCTTACTGTATTTACCATTTCCAAACACCTTTGTTAACTCTATAAATTCCTTGTATTAATACTATTGGGAATAAGGAAAGATAAAAAGTTAGTGTTGCAAGAATGATTAAAACCCCTCCCTTATTTAAGTTGAAATACCTTTTGTTTTTAATTCCTAACAAGGATATTGTAGTGTAAACAATTGATGCTACGAGCAAGAGAATTCCAAAAAAAGTGAATGAATTAGGAATGGTCACGTATTCTATTACAGAAGGAGGTTTTGCAAATCTCGCTATTATTGAATAATAAATTCTTGGTATGCTTTCAGTTATAAATCTGTAAATCACTATTGAAAATCCTAAAAGTGAAATAATAAATGATAAACTAAAAAAAGGAAAAACAAATTTTCCGACAATCCCGTATTTTTTATGTTTGAATAATGATTCTTTGTATTTTAATGCTGTTTGATATCCTCCAGCACTCCATCTTACTCTTTGTCTCCACCATTCTTTTAATTTTTTTGGAGCATTCGTATACACAACAGCGTTTAAGCATATTCTTATTTTGTGTCCTTGTGAAAGCAATCTCCAACCAATTTCAATATCTTCAGTAATATTCTTTTCATCAAAACCTCCAACTTTTCTGAGAACGCTTGCTTTATAAACACTTAACGGACCGGGTGTTACATAAATTGCGCCAATGAATTGAAGTAATTTTCTTACCCAAAGAATAGTTGTATACTCAATATCCTGCATTTTTCTTAAAAAATTATCTTTTTGCTTTATTTGTATATTTGATGTTACTGCACTTGTATCAGGATGGTTTTCAAAAACCCCCATTATCATCTTTAATGCGTTTTTATCAAGAAAAGAATCAGCATCAACAACGCCTATAAACTCTCCTTTTGCTATTTTTAATCCATTATTTAGTGCAACTGCTTTCCCCTGATTTTCTTGATTAATTATTTTAATTATTTTTGGGTATTTTTTCTGCCAAGATTTCAAAATATTAAGAGTATTATCTGTGGAGCCATCATTTATTGCAATTATTTCAATCTTGTCTTTTGAATAATCTGAATTTAAAATTGATTTTATGCTTTCTTCAACATTTTTTCCTTCATTATAAGCAGGTATTAAAATGCTTATTAATTTCTCATTTTTTGCAGGTTTATCATTATAATACAAGTCATATGTTTCAATATAGATTAAACTAAAAAAAATTGTAAAGTAAATAGTGCATATTATAAAAAAATAATACATTAAAGGCAGTAATCCCATTAATATCACATAAATTATTTTTCACTTAAATTTTTTGTTAATTCATTAATGATTGTTGTTGCATAAGCACCTTTATCAAGACAAAATTCAAGTATTAAATCTTTCCTTTTTATTTTGTATCTAAAATTTTTTATTTTAATTATTGTTTTTCTTTCCCCTCCTTTTAAACTCATTTCAGGCATTAATTTTGTTTTAAAATCAGATGGTTTAATTTTTTCTTCTTCAAGTACAAATCTCATTTTTTCAGGTATGTTCTCACTTTTGTACCCGATTAATGGAAGATATTCTGGCACATCCTGCCAAGTATAATAACTTAAGCATTTATTAAATAAGTAAGATTGAACAGAATGAACAAACATTAATCTTAATTTTCTTGGAATTCTCTTCATTGCACCAAGATAATCTTCTTGTTTTCGGCAAAGATGTTTTAAAACATTTCTTTCTAAATTTAAGTATTTTGGAAATTCTTCTAATGCTCTTTCAAACCCTTTTCTCCCCCAATCCTTTTTCAGTTTTTTTCTTGCATTTGTAACCTCTTTTTGTTCATCTCCTGTTTGAGTTAAGAAAATTTTAATCGCTTTTTTATAATTATCAGTGATCATTGCTCTTCCTACAAGATAATTTGTTTTTCTTTGAATTCCAAAACGTTGAGGACCAAAATAGTTTGGCAGTCCTTTTTTTATTTCTTCTTTAAATTTCTTCATAACCTCTTTTTTAGCATTTGATTCTCTTAATCTGATTTTAAAACAATTTCCTTTCAAATCTCCAAGTTTCAATCGCTTTCTTGAAAAAGAAAAATCCTTCATAAGAATGTCTTTAATCTTTATTTTTTTTAAATCAGGGAGACTTACTTTGAATGCGCTTATGCTTTGGCTTGTAATTGCAATTTTATCTTTTGTTCCAGCATAATCAAAACGCGTTTGACTTACATTTAATCTTTTACTTATTTCTTCTAACGCTCTTTGTGTTGTATAATTTCTTTTTATTAAAGTAAAATTAATGTATTTTTCTTTCTTGCTTTTCTGTTTTTTCGGAAAAAAATCTTTTATTTTTTCTATCAAAGTATAATTTATAGTTCTTTTTTTCCCATAATTATCAATTTCTTCAACAATAAAATCCTCAGGAAATCTCTTGAATTCACACTTTATTGGGGGTGTTGTAGTCCAATATTTGATGCCGTATTCTTCCATTATTTCTTTCATTAAGTTTTTAATAAAAGATTAAAAATTTAAAACCTTGCCAATTATATTTTTTTATGCTTTATATTTTAAGATTAAATCATAGAATAAAAAGAGATAAAAGAATAACAACGCATTGCGCTCTTACTGGAAGGGCTTTTGGAGCTGATGGAATGATTTTTACAGGAGAAAAAGATGATAATATTGTTAAAAGCGTTGAAGATATTATTAAAAGATGGGGTGGAGAATTTAAAATTTCATATTCTTCAAGATGGCAGAATTTTCTAACTAAAATGAAGGAGCAAAACTATACAATAGTTCATTTAACAATGTATGGCATTCAATTGCTTGAAGCAATTCCAAAAATAAGAAGAAAAAAGAATTTAGTAGTGATTGTTGGAGGAGAAAAAGTACCGTCAGAGATTTATGAAAAAGCGGATTATAACATAAGCGTAGGTCTTCAACCGCACAGCGAAGTAGCAGCATTAGCTGTTTTTTTTCACGAGTATTTTAAAGGAAAAGAATTAACAAGAGAATTTGATGAAATAAAATTTAAAAAAGGACTTAAAATTGTGCCGCAAAAAAAAGGAAAAAAATTAATCAAAAAATAAAAAACAATAAGTTATTTTTAAAAATCTTTATCTTGTTAATTATGTTAGGGGGGATGAAATGAAAAAAAGCGTTATTGAAGAAATAAAAAACATACGCGATGAAATTAAAAAATTGAAGACAGAACTCATATGGGTGAACAGCAGATTAAGAGGAATAAATTGGGATTTGGAAAAAAACCATTATTCTGAGTATAGTTTGAGAAGAAAGGAAGAATATGAAGCTCAAAAAGAAATGCTTGAAAGAAAAATTGATGAACTTATGCAGAAAATATTATAAGCTTTTCAGAATACTTATTCCATTTTTCTTATGTATTTCATAAACAACATCAGCAGCTTCTTTTAATTCAGGCACATGCGTTACGATAATCATTTGTGGTATGCTTTGAATATTTCTTAAAGCTTCTGGAAGTGCTTTTACATCCTCTCTATCAAATCCTGTGGTTGGTTCGTCAAGAATTAAAACTTCTGGTTTGCTTATTCCTCCGATTTTTGCAGCAATATCTGATAATGCTAATCTATATGCAAGAGCAACGCTTGTTCTTTCCCCACCACTTAAATTCTCCACACTCACTTCTTCTCCTTCTCTTGTGAAACACACGGGTTCATAATCTTTTTTTATATCCACAGTGTATTCTTCTTCTTGTTTTCTAATTTCTTCAAATTTTTCTGAAAATTCTTGTTTAAAGTCAATTAAGAATCTTTTTCTTATTATTTCTCTTATACTTCTTATATCTGTTCTAAGCTTGTTTAAAAGTTCAACAATTGCTTGAAGTTTTTCTGCTCTTTTTTTCTCTTCCAAAAGCTCTTTTAATTCTTCTTGGAGTTTTAAATACCTCTCCTTTGTTTCAACTTTTAATTTATTATTAAGCATTATGTTTTGTTCTAAAGAAGCACATTCATTCGTGAATTTCAATTCTTCTTTTTCAAGTTTTTCAATTTCTTCTTTTTTAGCATCAACTTTTTCACCTTTTTCTTTAAGTTCTTTTATTCTTTTTTCAATTTCTTCTTTTTTCATTGTTTGATTCTTAAAATCGTTTTTTTGAGAGTTTAAGATTTTGTTTAAAGAAATTAATTCTGCTTTATACTTATCTACTTTTTCTGCTAATTCAATTTTCGGCAAATAACTTTTATAACTTAAGTTTAAATCACTGAGAATATTTTCATTATCAAATATTTTGTTTTCAATATTTGTTTTAATGTTTGTTATGTGCGCGGGTGATATGTCTTGACCGCAAAGAGGGCATGTTGCTTCTCCTTTTAGTTTTTTAATTTTTTCAAGTTCTTTTTCAAGTTTTTCAATCTCATTTTTCACGTTTTCAATTTTTCCTTCAATGCGTGCTCTTTGTATTTGCAATTCTTCAAGTTTTTCTCCTTTGCTTGATTCTTCGATTTTTTCTATTAACTCCTTCTTTTTTCTTTCATTCAATTCTATGCCTTTTTTTAGATTCTCAAGATTATTGAGTATGTTCTTGAAAATCCCTTTAAGATTATGGAGTTCATTACTCATTTGTATAGCAGCATCAAATTCTTGTTTTAATCTTTCTTTCTTACTTTTTATTTCTTTCAAAATATTTAGTTTTTCTTCAAATGCTTGCTTTTTTTCTAAAAGTTTTTTTTCAATTAATTCAATTTTTTTTCTTATATCCTCACTTTCTTTTCTTATTTTATCCATGTTTTCAATTCTTGTCATGCTCTCTATTCTTCTTTTTTCAAAAGAGTTTATAATATATTTTAAATTTTCAAAAGTGTTTTCATACTTGCTTAATTGTAATATTCTATCTATGTGGTCTTCTCTTTCTCTTCCTGTTAATTCAATTAATTTTCTTATTTCATCTTGTTTAGTATAATTAGTTACTTCAAAAAGTTCAACAGGTTTTTTTAAATCTGAAGGGTATCCAAGTATTTCAAGGATTTTTTTGTCAATATCATTTGTTCTTGCTAGGATAGGCACTTGTTTTCCGTCAATGAATAAAGCCAGGTTATCTACATCAACACCAATAGAATCCTTGTTTCTTTTTAAGCCTCTTACAATTTTTATTTTTCTTTTACCCTTTGTAAATTCTAAAATAACTCTTCCCTTGTTTTTTCTTCTTCTTAATAATGCATTATTATTTCTTATTGCCTTGCTTCCAAAAAGCGCGTAAGCAATACCCATGAAAATGCTTGATTTTCCACTTCCAGTTCTTCCAGAAATCACAGTAATGCCTTTATTAAATTCAATTTTTGTATTTTCATGTGAACGTATGTTCTCTAAAGTTATTGAATTTATAATCATTTTACTCCCTCTTTAGATTTCATAAAATCATTTAATTCCTTGCTTAAAAAAAGCTTGTCAATCATTTTTATGCATTCTTCTTGATTTAAAATTAATTCTTTTGGTGTTTGTTCTTTTCCTAACAAGTTTATTAATTCTTGTGCAAGTTTAATTGTAATATCATCATATTTTTGTTTTTTCAAAAATTCGTATTCTATTTCCTTTATTGTTTTATTTTTTATTTCTTGATACTCTTCTCCTGCTTCATCAGAAAGTTCTGACAAAAATAATTTGCAATAAATAAAACCATTAATTTCGCTTTCTTTTAAAACCCTGTTAAAGTTTATTTGTGATTTTAATCCATTTATTCTTCCTTTCAGTTTGAGAATAAGTATTGAATCCCTACCATGTTTTGGGATTTCTCTAAATAATTTGTTTGTTGCTTCAATTGGTGTTAAATTATTAAGTTCTATTTCTTTAAATACTACTTCTCGAGCATTTAATTTTATCCATTTAAGTTTTAATTTTTTTGTTTTTTCTTCAGGCACTTCAACTAAAAACATTCCTTTTTCTTTACTCTTTAACATATCAAGAGAATCTGTGTATTCAGTGCTTCCAGGATAAACAACTGGTTTTTTATTGTATTCAAAAATATTTTTTCTATGCCAATGCCCTCCAGCATAGTAATCAAATCCTTTTGGCAGACTGCTTAAAGGCAAGTCAGCGAAAGACCCTGCGTCTTCAACATCACTTATGATATGATGAAAAATAAATATTGAGAAAACATTATTTGGGATGTTTGGTTTAATCATTGAATATTTTTCTTTAACATTTCCTTTAAATCCGGGAACTCCAGCTATAAATGTGTTTTTAATAATTGCTCCATTAAGAAGAACCACATCTCCTTTTGGAACTAAATACCTTGGATTTGATAAATTAGTTAAAAGCCCTATTTTTTCAAGCAAACTTAAAGGAGTTTCATGTATGTAAACATCGTGACTGCCAGCAACTGTTAAAAAAGGAATGTTATTTTCTTTTAATTTTTTTAATTGTTCTATGACAAATATTAATTCTTTGAAACTTGGTCTTCCAGTATCAAATAAATCACCACTATGAATTACAAAATCCACTTTTAAATCAATGCATATGTCTATTGCTTCTTCAAAAACTCTTAAAAAATCTTTATGTCTTTGGTCTAATTTGAAATTGCTTGCACCAATATGCGTGTCTCCCATATGTATGAACTTCATAAGAGAAAATAATAACACAAGGTTATAAAAATATTTATGAAAAAAAAGATACACGAAGATTAACCAAAACCAAATACATTTGTTTTTCTTTCTTTTCTTGCACTTTTTATTAAATCATTGAAATAATGAATTCTTACAGGCAATGGGAATTCTATGAAAGGACTTGTTATTAGTGCTTCTCCCTTATCTAACATTTGTATTTCTATTGACTCATCATTTATGTTTTGCGTGCTGCTATTAATTACTGCTTCTCTATCCGCAGGAGCAGGCAGTCCAAGAATTACTTTAGTATTCATTTGTGATAAAATCTCTTTTGGAAGCAAGGAGGGCATTTGTGTTATAGCACATAAACCTACTTTGAATTTTCTTCCTTCACGTGTTATTCTTTCAAAAATATTTGTTCCTTTTGCTAAAGCATCCACGCCTAATACTCTTGGCGCTTCTTCAAAAACTATTAATAACTCTGGAATGTTTGCAAACTTTTCTGTATTTGCTTGTTTTTTCTTTCTATAATAATTGAAAATTCTTGTGGATATGCTGCTTGAAATTATTTTTTCTGCTTCATCACCAACTAAATTTGTATCAATAATTATTGTTTTTCCTTTCATTACTGCATTAATTATTTTTTCAAAAATGCTTGTTCCCTCTCTTTTTTTAAGAGAAAAAACAAGTCCTTCATCTCCATCAAGTTCAAGTGAATTAGCAAGTCTTCTTTTCAATGCTAAAATTGTGCCTGGAACTACTTTTTTTTCAAAGGAATCAATTAATTTTTGCACATTTTCTTTAATAATTTTTGAAAGCCACTCTTCTTTGAAGACTTTATAACTTAATTGCAGTGCTTCTCTTTGAGCATCACTTAATTCAATAATTCCAAAGAAATCGTTTGGTTCTATGTCTTGCGAATAAATTTTTAAAGGCTCTGATTCAGGGTGATCTGAAAATCTTGGTGTAAAAAACAGTAAATTATTTCTTTCAGGAAAACTGCTTAAACCTACAATGCCTTTATTGCCATAATATTCTCCATGCGGGTCAATAATTATGCATGCTACTTCAGGTATTTCTAACAATCCTTTCACAAAAACTTTAGTAAAATTGCTTTTTCCTTTTCCTGTTGCAGCAACAACGAGCATGTGATGACTGACTAATTTTTCACTCGGAAGTTTTATTTCTACTTCCCTTAATTCCTTTCTTCCTAATCGCAAGTATCCTATGCTAACCCCTTTTTTATTTTCTAAAAAATCAAAATCATCTTTTACAACTTTTCTTGCTTTATCAAAATGTTCTGGCAAGTTTCTTGGAGGATAAAAATTATCACTTCTTATCTTAAGTATTTTTGCACGACAAATTTTATAGAATCTTTCTTTTTCATCAAAAAAGAATAATTCCTCATTATGCTCTAAGTTAGTTCCTGCAATTTCTTCAAGAAATTGACTTCCTAATTGACTTGCGATTTCAATATCCACTACTTTCAAATAATACTTTGTTTCATTTTTTTCACAAATTAATATATCCCCAACATCCACATCAGAATCATTTTTTATTCTTAAAAGAATGTTGCTGCCAACACTGCCTCCTATTATTTGACCTACTTCATTATTCTGCTCGTTCATAAGAATGACATGTTTTTTCTTATTTTAAAGAATTATGATAATAAGTTATTCATTTCACTTTTCCTTATAAAAATAAAGCTTACCGCCTATGAAATGCTTAATCACGCTTCTTAAGGGATTAACATAAAAACATCCTTCAACCGAGTACTTTGAGAGCACTAAGGGATTGTTTTTTTCTTCTAAAACAATACCTGAATGAATTACTTCAGAATCAGGGTCCTCAATACTCGCTTCCTTATACACATGTTTTTTCTTCTTAACAAGAAGGAACACGCACCCCTCCTCAGGCTTAAGAATCCTATTAAAAGATTTTAAAATTATTTTCTTCATTTTACTTGGTTTAACATACTTCAATTTTCTTTCCTTCCTTAACAAGAATAATGTAGTCCCATGACAATTCGCTTCCCGTAATTCACTTATGTCAAGCTTGAATAACTTCAAGAGTTGTTTCTTAATCCTTCTTTTCATGTGAGGATGCTTTTCTAAGTATTCATCAGGAGATAATGCATTATCATCTCTCATTCTATGCAAAACTCTTCTCTCTAATTCCTCGTTCTTCTTCTTGAAATCCTCTTCATCCTTCTTCTTAAAGAACAACATTATATCTTGTTTAAGCATTTTTTTTTAATAAAAACTTTTATTTCTTATATCTTCGTTCATCAAGTTTTCTGTGAAAATCTTGAGATAATAAATCCTGCACAAAATCTTTTAAGCCTTGTTTCTTTAACAAGATGCGGAATTTGTTTTTTTCTTGTCTTACTTCATTTTTGCTAATCCTTGCAACATAATCAGCTCTAATTAATGGATAAGGGTAGCCTGGTATTGTTAAATCTTGTGAGTAAAAGGAAAGCACTTCAAGAATTTCTTTAAGGTTTCCAATGCAATTCATTCTAAAAACATAGTCAGAAATCTTGTTTAACCTCACAATAAATTCATTTTTCCCTAATGAGTAAACCCATTCTTTTAAACCTAATTCATCAGCTCTTCTTTTAACAAGCGACATGACATTTCTGCCATTTTTTGTGTATATTCGTGATGTTTTTGCTAAACCAACAAGATTTATTCTTTTTTTTTCAGCAATTATTAGCAATTTTTTCATTAAATCCTTATTTTCGTTTGCATCGCACTTAAATAAACCATCAATGAGCAAGGTTTCATCTCTTCCAAGTTCATTTATTTTTTTAAGCGCTGTTTTTAATTCAAGATGTTTTCTCACATAATTATGCAATTCCTCAAATTTTATTTTTTCAGGTTTATTTTTAATAATAATTTCAAAAGTGTTTGCATTAATTCCTGTTGCTTTTATTTGATTATTTTCAATAAAAATTAGTACTGAATCATCAAATTCTTTTTTTTCATAAACTTTTTTTCCATTATAACCTACGCAAGAAACCCTTATCTTACACAACATCCAACTCCCGCCATCACAAACAATAGAACTCCCGCCGTCAATAGCAAAAATTTTTCCTTTATTCTTTTCCTTTATTTCTTTAAACTTATTTGCTACCCTTATTTTTCCTTTATTCTGTCTTATTAAAATATTAATAATTCTTTTGAAAGCAATAAGCATTTTACCATTCTCCTAATTTTTTTTGTTCTTTTTCATTTAACAAATCATTATACGTGCTCCAAGTATGGCGTAAATATCTCTTAACTAAAGAGTTTTTTAATAATGGTTTCAAGTTTTCTCTCATTTTTTCATCATGCGGGTATCCAACCCCAAGGTCAATTTTTAATTCCTTTTCTATGTCTTTTAAAATTCTATCCCTTTCAGTTTTTGCAAGAATGCTTGCAGCACTCACAATTGGATAATTTATATCAGCTTTGTATTCAGCAATAATTTCGCACTTATGTTTTAATCTTGATTTTATGGAATTTACAAATTTTTTTGTTCCAGAAGGACTATCTAATATGACTTTATCAGGTTTTAATTTATTAATGATTTCTGAGATTTTTATTGCTTCTAATAAATTCAAATTAATTCCTGAATAATTCATCTTGTCAATTTCATAAGCACTTATGTTAATTATGTGATAATTATCAGCAATCTCTTTTATTTTATTCTTTAATTCTTCCCTTTTTTTTGGACTTAATTGTTTGCTGTCCTTGCATCCTATTCTTTTAAGTAATTCATGTTTTTTTTCTTCAACTAACACTCCTGCTATTACTAAATCTCCTACAAAACTTCCTCTTCCCGCTTCATCCACGCCTAACACGAACATAAAGAATAAAACAAAAATAAAAGAATAAAAACTTAATCCTTAATTTATTCAACGAGTTTAATAAGTAATTTATCATTTGATGAGCGTTCATGTTTAATGTATTCTTCACTTTCTAAGCAATGTATCATGTAAAATGCTCTGCCATAACCAGTTCTTTTTCTTGTAATCTCATTCAAGCTTAATGCATAACCCCTGCTTCCCGCTTCTAAAATTGCATTTAAAAACCAATTTTTGCATGAGTGCTCCTGATTTTTAGGATTTATTCCTTTTTAAGGGTTTATAAACTCTGTTAAGTTTTTCACCAATACCCCTATTTTCCATGTTCTTAAAAAAATTATTATTATAGAATCTTTTTTATAATTAACATTCTTTTCAATAATCATGCATGAATTAAATGACTTTTACTTTTGCAAAACATATGAACTTCCTTTTGGATTTAAGACAAGCAATATTGAATTAAAAGAATTGTTTAAAGCATGGTTTGTTATTAGTTTGGCTTTTACTTTTGCTTTCTATGGATTAAATATAAGTCCTTCAATGCTTTCCTTTTTATTAATTTCAGCTTTCACAGTTGGTTTTGGATTTGTTCTTCACGAATTCAGTCATAAAATTGTTGCACAACATTATGGTGCATTTGCTGAGTTTAGGGCTGATAATCAAATGCTTGCTTTAGCAATTATTATGAGTGTTTTTGGATTTCTTTTTGCTGCACCAGGAGCAGTTTTTATTATGGGGAGGGTTACAAGAAAACAAAATGGTATGATTTCTTTAGCAGGTCCTTTATCAAATTTCTTGTTAGCTCTTGTGTTTTTATTTTTTAATTTATTCTTTCCATCTCTATTGTTTTTTTATGGATTCAAAATTAATTCATGGCTTGCATTGTTTAACATGCTTCCATTTGGCAATTTAGATGGAAGCAAAGTTTTGAATTGGAATAAGAGAATATATGTTTTTTTCATTATTCTTTTTTTAATTACAGTTTTTTTATAAATTCTTTGATAAAACAAAACTTTAAATTTTTGTTTTTTATTAAATAAATTTATGCTTAATGAGTTATTTCTCGTGAGTTTAGGAACAATAATTGTGGGTGTTGCTTTTTTTCTAACTGTTTATTTTAAAGACGTGCCTAAATTAAGCAAGAAAATAAAAACAAGAAAGGATAAGATTTCTTCTGCAAGGTTTTCTGGAGTGGTTGTTATGCTTTTTGGGTTGTGCGGGGTTTTTGTTTTTACTCTTGTTGGAAAAAACCCTGAAATGCCTTTTTATAGCATTATTCCTGCAATTATTGGATTATTCTTTATATTCATTTCATATTTGATGAAAGAAAATCAGATTTAAAATTCTTCATGCCCGAAGTGGATTAATAAATCATATTTAATGTTTTTTGGGATGATTGGCAAATCGCATGCACCAAAACAACTGCCTCCCCACACATCAATTCTCGCGTTCGTATTATTGCTTAAGTAATCTAAGATTTCAACACTTCTATTTTTAAGTCCGTCCGGGAGTTGAATTAAAACTCTTTTTGCTTTTAATTTCTTAATTTTATTAACAAGTTTGTTAAGTTCAAAATCATATTCCATGGTTCTTACAAACAAATTTTTTCTTTAAAAATTTTTTATTAAAAAAACCTTTTTTAATTAACATATTATAATTTAATTAATGCAATTACCAATAGGAAAAATTAATTCATCAAAAGAAATGCTTGATTTCATTCTGCCAAGCATAGAAAAGGAGATCAGGCAAAAAATCCAAAAATTAAAAAAAAGTCAAATGGAATACTTGAAACGAATTAGGGAATCTGAAAAAACGAGAATGCTTTTTTTTTCAAAAAAAGTCTCAGAAGAACTTAAACAAATAACAAAATCTTTTCCAAATATTGACAAACTTTCTCCATTTTATAAAGAATTAGTTGATGCAAATATTGGTATTACTGATTTAAAAAAATCTTGGTCAAGATTAAATTGGGCAATGACAAAAATTGAGGAATTACGCAAAAAGTTTTTGAAAGAATTAAATAAGACGAATAAGAGCACAGAAATGAATAAAATACGAAAAGCATTTTATGGAAGGGCTGCTTCTATTCTTAAATCAATTGACAAAGAACTAAGATTTCTTGAAAGTGCAAGAAAGAAATTCCGCAGTTTTCCAAGTGTTAAACAAATTAAGACAATTGTTCTTGCAGGTTACCCAAATGTTGGAAAAACTTCATTATTGAAGGCGATTACTGGAAGCGAACCAGAAATTAATTCTTATCCCTTTACAACAAAAGGCATAAAAGTAGGGTTTGTAAGAAAAAATAAAAAAAGAGTTTTGCAAATCATTGATACTCCTGGCATGCTTGACAGGCCTTTAAAAAAAAGAAATAAAATTGAAATGCAGTCCATACTTGCACTGAAGCATCTTGCTGAAAAAATATTCTTTGTTATGGATGTGACACCTTCTTGCGGTTATACTTTAGATGAACAATTAAATTTATATGAAGAAGTAAAGAAGCTTTTTAAAGAAAAAGAAATACTTCTTATTGTAAATAAGTCTGACTTGATTAGTAATAAAGTTGTTTTAAAAAAACTTCCAAAACATGTGTTAATTAGTGCTTCAAACATGCTATCAGGAAAAACGTCAAAAGAAAAGTTAAACAAACTTCTTGGTATTGAGAATTAAATCTTTCATTTAAAAAATTTTTAACTATTATTTGTTAAAACCTCTTTCATTCTTTCTTTTACAATCTCCCAATCTTTTTCAAGAACATGCCCGCCTGCTGCTTTTACATGCCCGCCTGCTGCACTTTGTTCAAAACCATTCACTATTTCTTTTGCAAGTTTGCTTAAATTTTGCTTTCCATCTGTTCTTCTTAAATGAAATTTCATGATATTCCCTCTGTTTTCATAAATAATTATTGTTTTATGTTTATACTTGCTTCCAAGAAGACTTGAAATCGGAGAGCCAATATTCATTTTTGAATGAATTTGGAAAAAATAAATATCTTTGAAAATTTCTTTTTCTTTTTTAAATTGCTTTAATTGTTTTTCAATTTCAGCATCAACTTTTTTCATCCAATTCTTAAGAATATCACTGTTTTTTTCAAATTCTTTTATTGTTAAATTACTGCTTAAAATCTTAAACGCTTTCATTGCACCTTTTGCTCCATTATACACTCTTCCACTACTAACAAGCTTGTCAAATTCCCCAAATTTTGTTAAATAAGGGTCTTTATTGAATGCAAGTTTGTATTTTTTCAAGGTTTTTTTTACAAAATCCTTGTAAATATTAAATGCTCCGTCTCCAATTAAACCCACAGAAGCAATCCAATCTAAATCCTCAATAAAATTTGGGAATTCTTTATTTAATAAATTAAATATGTATATTGAAGCAGGATAATATTCTTCATTTCCTTCAAGTAAGGGATTAAAATGATAACAATTTCTTATTTTATTTAAATTGTTTGTTATTGCGTGATGGTCCATAATAATGACTTTCTTTTTTGAAGCTATTTCTTCAATTTTTTCAATACTTGAATCCACACTCAAATCAACAAAAATTGCAGTGTCTGACGGACTATTTTTTATTTTTTCAAGAACTTGTTTTGAAAAACTAGGGTTTATGGCAAGAGAAAACTCCATTTCCTTTCCAAGTCTTTCCATAAAGGCATTTATTAGAACTCCTGAACATACTCCATCTGTGTCAATATGAAAAAGCAAGTCATAAGTTCCTACTCCCTCAAATAAGTTTTTTATGTTTATTCAAATCACCACAACATTTTTAAATTAGTAATACATAGTATTACTTTGTATGATACATGATTATGCTTTTGGTTTAATCCAACTTGCGTATGAACTTCGCAATATTTGTTTTAGAAACAATTATCTTAATTTAAACATTATTAAAGATATTGAGAAGTATTTTAAAGAATTTATAAAACAATTGAATGATTTTTCTTTAGACATGGAAGCATATCTGAATATATCTCGTTCTTTGAAAGAATTAATTATTTATGCAGATAATGGAGGTGATGCCTTAGATATATTTAATTATTGTAATAACGTGCTTTTAAGAAAAAAAGTTCACCCAATTAAATCTTAATTATTTTTTTATTTTTCTTATTTTTTAAATTTAGAAAGCATATTTTATTGACATTGCTACAATTCTATTGCTTATATCTTTTGATTTGTTTGCTATTTGCGTTATTGTAAAAACAACATCTTTTAGCAATCTTATTTCTCTTGTTTTAATATCAAGTTTATGTGTTTTTTCATAAATCTCGTATTCTACATTTCTTACTTCGTCTCGTACTTCTCCCACTCTTTTTGCAATTTCTCTCGAAAGTTTGAAGTCCTTTTTTAATTGGTGTATGGAATCTTTTATTAAACCAACAGCATTTGTTGTTTTTTTTGTTAATAAAATTGTTTTTTCTTTTACTTCTTCAGGAAGATTAATTTTGCTTATGCCCATTAATCTTGTTGCTCTATCAGATAAATCTGCTAATTCATCAATGTTGTTTATTAAGTCAAACCAATCTTCGCTTGAATATGGAAGAAGTCTGCCTTTAAATAATTCTTTTGTAAGATTTTCAACAATTAAATCGCATTCAACTTCTTTTTTGCTAACAATTGCAAGGTCTTTTTTTATGTCTTCATTATTTAAGAAGTCTTTTATTGAGTCTTCAAGAGTTAAGACAGTTTCATAAACTTCATCTGCTAAATTGCTTAATTCATCAAAAATCATTGTTTCTGTTCCACTTATTTTTTTCAACAATTTTTTCCACATTTTCTTTATAACTTAAGCGGTGTTTTTTTATAAAATAATCGTTTATCATTATGTTATGATTGGAAAGGTTTTAGCATTCCTTGTTGCAATAGGCATGGGTTCTAATGAAGAAAGTTTTTCATGTGTTGTAGCAAGCAAATCTTTAAAAATAAAGTGGATAGTTGGTTTGACAAGCATTGCTGTTTTTTTTGGAGCAATGTTTTTTGGGCAACTTGTTAGTGAAACATTTAATGAATTAACTAACATAACTCCAACAAAATCTTTTATGGTTGCTGTTTTATTAAGCATTGGTTTATGGTTTGCAATTGCGAATGTGTTTAAACTCCCAATTTCTACCACAACAAGTGTTGTTGGTGCTCTTTCAGGAGCTGCACTCATGTTAGGAGGTGATATAAACCTGGGGATAATTAGAAGCATTATCTTATCTTGGTTTTTCTCTCCAATAATTGGTCTTCTTTTTGCTTATTTTTTTGATAAATTTATTCAATTTTTAATATTCAAGAACACTCATAATTTCAGACAAAGAGAAATAATAGAACGCATTTCTTCAAGATTGCTTTTATTGATTACTCTTATTTTAGTTTTTTTTAGAGGTGCAAACGATGTTGCTAATGCAGTTTTTTTCTTTGTTCCCACAGATCCTTTTAAATTTAAGATGTTAGGAGCTATTGGAATGAGCTTAGGAAGTTTATTTTTTAGTGGAAGATTGATTAAAGAAGTTGGCACAAAATTAACAGAACTTAATCCTTCTGCTTCTCTTTCTACTCAAATAAGTTCTATGCTTGTTGTCTCTTTATTCACTTTTCTTAAAATGCCAATAAGCGGGTCAACAGTGTTTGTTTCAGGACTTATTGGCTCAGGACTTGCAAGAAATAAGAAAGTTAATACAAACACTTTTTATAACATGTTTTTTTCATGGATAATCACTCTTCCAATGTGTGCTTTATTCAGTGCTATTTTTGTTTCCTTTTTTTAAGTTAATGGAATTAGCGTTAATACAAAAATTTATTATTATGTTTTTTGTTTTTTATTTTTGGTGATTTCGATGGATTCAGAAGATAAAATAAACATTATTTTTAGGAATGTGCAGGAGATTATAACAAAAAAAGAAATTAAAGATTTAATTAAGAATGAGAAAAAACCTGTAATGTATTGGGGTACTGCACCAACAGGAAGAGTTCATGTTGGTTATTACATTCCTATGATTAAAATATCTGATTTTGTTAGAGCAGGGTTTAAAGTTAAAATTTTGATTGCTGATTTACACGCGCATTTGGATGATTTAAAAACACCTTGGGCTTTGTTAAAATATAGGTCAAAATATTATGAGCTTTGTGTCAGAGCAATGCTTAAATCTATTGGCGTTAATCTTAAGCATGTTGAATTTGTTTGTGGCTCTTCTTTTCAGTTAGAATCAAATTATTCAAGGGATTTATTAAGATTATCAGCAATTATAACACTTAATCGTTCAAGAAGAGCAGCAAGTGAAGTAGTGAGGTTCAAGGATGACCCTAAATTAGGAGGGTTTATTTACCCATTAATGCAGGTTTTAGACGTGCCTTATTTGAAAGCAGATGTTGCATTTGGTGGAATAGACCAAAGAGGAATTTATATGCTTGCAAGAGAGGTCTTGCCAGAAATTGGTTATAAAAAACCTATTTGTGTTTTTAATCCAATGCTTCCAGGTTTAACTGGGGAAAAAATGAGTGCAAGCGTTAAAAAATCAAAAATAGATTTGCTTGATTCAGAAAAAGATGTTGAAATAAAAGTTAATTCAGCGTATTGCCCGCAAGGCATTGTTGAAAAAAACGGTATTTTAGCATTTGTTAAGCACGTAATTTTTCCAATAAAAAAAGACAAAAATCTAACTTTTTTAATTGAAAGACCTGAAAAATTCGGGGGAAACATTTGTTATAAGGAATATTCTGAATTAGAAAGAGATTATAAGAATCAACTCATCCACCCTTTGGACTTGAAAAGAGCAGTAATAAGAGAGATTAATGCTTTGTTAAAAATTGTGAGAAATGAATTTATTGGAAAAAAAGAATTGGTTGAAAAAGCATATCCAGAGGAAGCGTGAATGATTGTTTGTCCTTCTTGCAAGAAAAAAGTAAGTAAGGCAATTTTTGTAAAAACACAAAACAGGCATTATTGTTATGCTTGTTATGCAAGGTTTATTGAAAGAAAATTTAAAGCAAATTTAAGCAAGAATAACATGATTGATGAAGGAGACATATTAAAACTCAGCAAGTCAAGAAAACCAAATGTTTTAGCAGCAAATTATATTTTTCATAAAATTTTTAATAAGAATCCAAGCATTAAGCTCACTTATAATAATAAGGAATACACTAAAAAAATAAATTATTTAACTTCTGAAAAATTGTTGATTGAATTTTTGAATGAAATAGGTAAAAATGAAAAATACGAGTTTTTATTAAAAAAAGATGAAATATTTCCTTGTTATAATTTTTTAACAAGTGATTTAGAAAACTATTGCAAGGCAAAGAAAATAAAATATGTACAAGAAGGAAGTATTTCAAAACGAGAAGAATTGCTTCAAAACTTTATTGATTCTATTGCAAAAATCCGCCCTGGTGCTGTTTATAGTGCTATTAGAACATTAGAGGAGTTGGAAATTATAAAATGATGACTGAAAATCATTTAGGCAAAAAAATAATTTGTTCTGTGGAAAAAATAACTATTTTTACTTCAAAAGGAAGCTTTCAAATAAAAGCAAGAATTGATACTGGGGCTTACAGAACAAGTATTGATAAAGAATTTGCAGAATTTATTGGTGTAAACTTTTTGGAAAAAAAAATTAAAATGAGAAGTGCAAGCGGAAGGCAGGAAAGAAGGTTATGCAAGCTTGAATTCGAGTTATGCGGTGAGAGGATTGAATCAGAAGCATCAATTTCTGAAAGAAAACATATGAAATATAAAGCAATTATTGGAAGAAGGGACTTAAAAAACTTTTTGGTTAAACCATAAGTTTTAAAATATGTTTTGTTCGTAAATATATGGTGGTTTGTTTATTATAAAAGATAAAAATTTGAAAGGATTGAAGTGAATTTGTAATGAAAGTTTGTCTTCTTGCTTATAAGAAAATAAGTTCTTCAAAAAAATATTATTTGAATCTTGTAGATGAATTAAAAAAAAGATTTGATAATGTTTTACTTGCGAATATTGAAAACGTTGTTCTCAAAGTTGATTCTACTGGATTAACAAAAATTTTTTACAAAAACCAGAGATTAGATGATTTTGATGTAATTGTTCCACGAATTGGTCCAAGTTATGTGAATTTTTGGCAATTAGTGCATCAAGAATTAAAAGAGAATACGTACATACCTAACACTCCAGATTCTTATAAAATTGCTAATAACAAATTTTTAACTTTAATGAAGTTGAATGAAGCTAACATACCTATTCCAAAAACAATTCTTAGCATTGATATTGAATTAGCTAAAAAGAAATTAAATGAAATTGGAGAACCTTTAATTATTAAGCAAATGAGGGGTAGTGGGGGGAGGGGAGTTATTTTTAGTCAAGATTTGAAGAGCGCTAACACGATATTAGATGCTTTACCTCATAAGAGTGGAGAAGAGATTTTTCTTGAAGAATATATTCCAAACCCGGGTGAGGACATACGTCTTTTTGTTGTTGGAGACGAGGTTGTTGCATCTGCTAAAAGAGTTGCTAAAAAAGAAGATATTAGAAGCAATATTCATGCAGGCGGTGCGTACGAGAATTATACTCCAAGTGGAGAAATGAAAAGATTGGCTTTGAGAGCAGCTAAAAAAATAGGTGCTGATATTTGCGGTGTTGATATTATTGAAGGTCCGGATGGCCCTCTTGTTATAGAAGTTAATATGAACCCTGGGTTTGCAATTAGTGATGTGACAGGCATAAATATTGCTAAAAGAATATCAGATTTTATTTATGCTGAAGCGAATCTTTTTTGGAAGAGAAAAAGAAACAAACTCCTTTATGATAAGTTAAGTATTAAATGGGAGAATGTTGTGAATAACATAATAAGAAAATTTAATTTTGAAAAATAATGGTTAATCTTCAAACAAAAGTTCTTGCAGACCTTCTATCTTTGACTTATTCTTTTTGTCAGGCGTTTTTTTCTTATTTTCAACAAGCCAAAGCAAGTTATTTAACTTATTTCTCGCTTCATTTTTCATTCTTTTATTTACAAGCTCATTTATTTCATTAATATAATTACTTATCCATTTTTGCTCCCATACAATCTTTAAGTCATCATAAGTTCTTGGAAGCTCCATACTCCATTCTTCGCATTTTTTTAAAATAAGAAAAAGAGCATCTCCTGATTTTCTTAAGTCATTCTTTTTAAGGTAATTCACTGCATCCCATTGAAGTGAAGTAATGACTCCTTTCTTGAATGATTTCTCTAAGGAAAAGAATTCATTATCATAAGGTTTATTGTGCGCTTTGCAAGTTGCCTTGTACAAGAAAACATACTTCCATGCTTCCTTAAGATTATTACTTTCTAAACTACTCTTTATTGTTTTCTTATAACGCTCAAGTTTTTGGTCTATGCTCTCCATCATTAATAATCTCATTCATAACACTTTTTTTAAACTTTACTTTTACAATCCTAAAATTTCTTTATTTCCCAGAATAACTTGTTTCTTCACTTCTTTTTTTGAGTTCTTGGAATTTTTTTGATTCCTTAATGCTTTCCGAGATTATTAGTGCATGGCTTGCTTTAATTGCCAGGTTTATTAGTTCTTCATTTTTCTTTTTATTTTCTTCTTTGAAGACTTGTTTTGTTAATTCATTTAAGTTCATTTCTTTGGATAGTATTTTAATCATTTTAATATTTCCTTCATAACCTGAATCATTGAGTGGTTGATCTAGTACTTCTTCTTTGAATCCTCTTTCTTTTAAATAAAGATAAGTTAGTGTTTCAACTAATCCTTCTTCAAAAATGGTTGGAAAAAATTCATAAAATAATAATCTTTCTATTAAAGGATTAATTAATTTATTAACATTATTTTTTATTTCATTAACTATTTTTTTAAATTCTTCAAGATTGTGAATTACTTCTTCTAATACACTGCTTAAAACTTTTTTTTCTTCAATATTATTTTTTTTTATATTATCAATTTCTTTTTTTAAGATTTTTATTTCTTTATCTATTATATTAAGAATCTTTTTTAAATGTCTAAGAAAAGAACTCTTTTCATCATTATATGAACTATAGAATCTTAAGTCATTTGGATAAAAGTTAAGAAGCTTATTAATTTCTGAGGAAAAATTTAGATAGATGTATTTATTTATTTCCATGTGATTTAAGAGTAATTTGTTAAGTTTTTCTGATGAATCAATATCTGCTTTTCTTCCGAAAACGTCAAAGAACTCATCTATATTCTTTTCTAGGTTTTGCTTAATTATTTTGTGCTTAATATTAAATTCATTTAAAATTTTTTCTCTACACTTAATGTCTTTTTCTTTTGATTTTTTATATATTTCTTCAAGATATTGTTTGAAATTTGTGTGTTTAAACACATGATGAAATAATTCATGTGATATTGTCCAATAAATATAATTCTTATCTTGTAAAAGAAGATGTATTATTATTTCTTTAGTTTTTGGGTTATATTCTCCTGCGGTGCCTTCATCGAATTTCATAAACGTTAATTTAATGTTATTAAAAGATATTTTGAAATCAAAATTATTTTTAAAATATTTTTTTAATCTTTTTTTATTATTATTAAATATTTTCTTGATTAAACTTGCGTTTTTAATTAATTTCTTCCTTAATTCAGGATATTCTTTAGACCTTTTTAGAATTTGCTTGATTTCATCAAAACTTTTTGGTATACAATCAATTCCTATTTCGTCAAGAAAATATTTTTCATCTTCTTGTAATTCTATTGATTTTCTCATATGTCCTTAATAGTTATATTAATTAATAAAGATTCTTTTTAATGTTGAGTGTAGTGCAGAAAACTTTTATAATAATTTTAATTCTCCTGTAACTTCATCAATTTTTTTTTCACTATCAGGACCTATAGCTAAACAAGTTAGAGTGTTTGGAGGCACTTCTGTTTCCCCCCTATCCCTTATTATTGCTGTAATAAGTCCTTTGTTTCTCGCTATCTCATTGTATTTCAAAATTTCTTCTTCATTCTTGACTTGCAGAACCACTTTTTTTTGTCCTTGCAAATTCCACATTTCAAAATATTTTGGTTTAACACTTCTTACTTTTAATGCAGCGCTCAAACTTGCATGCGCTACTTGAGCACTTATTTTCCCTTTGCTCATTTTTAAGTCCTTGCGAACAAGTATTACTTGCTTAAATGGCATGAAAAAAAAGAGACAAAATCAGCTTAAAAGCATTATTAAACTCCTTCTTAATTAATTCTCTTTCTTTATTTCCCAGAATAACTTGTTTCTTCACTCTTTTTTTTGAGTTCTTGGAATTTTTTTGATTCCTTAATGCTTTCTGAGATTATTAGTGCGTGGCTTGCTTTTATTGCTAAGTTTATTAATTCCTCGTTTTTCTTTTTATTTTCTTCTTTGAAGACTTGTTTTATTAATTTGTTTAAATTCACTTCTTTGGATAATATTTTAATCATTTTAATATTCCCACTATATGCAGATTGACTAAGTTTTTGGAGCAGTATTCTCTCCTTAAATCCTCTTTCTTTTAAGTAAAGATAAGTTAGTGTTTCAACAAACCCTTCTTCAAAAAGAAGTGGGAAGTAATGATTGAATACTGCTCTCTCAATTAAAGGATTAATTAATTCATTGACTTTATCACTTATTTTGTGCGTGATTCTTTTTGATATCTTATAATTAATTATTATTTTTTTTAGTACATTAATCCATGTTGCGGATTGCTCTTCATTGAACTTTATTATTTCTTTAATTATTTTTTTTAAGAATTTAATTTCTTTTTCTATTAGTTCAAAAAGATTTTTTAAGTAATCCTTTATGCTTGAAACCACTTTTTCGTAGTTCGTTGAATAAGAATATAAATCTGTTTTCATAGAATTAATGAAATATAATGATAAGATCTCTGTCTCTATGTTCTGCATACCCTTTTTTATTTCATAATATGATGTTGATAAATCAGGTAAGAACTTTTGATAATATTTTATGAAAGGAAAAATTCTTTCATGATTTATAAGTAACATTTCTCGTTGTTTTAATAATTCTTCACATAGTTTATCAACTATTTTTACATCTTCTTCTTTTACATTATTGCTTACTTTCCTTAAGTAGTGCTTAAAATTCGTATTTGCGAACACGTAATGAAGTAATTCATGTGCTATCGTCCAATTAAGTGCGTTCTTATCGTGTTTAAGAAGATTAATGATTATTGCTTTCTTACTGGGTTCATACCTGCCCCCTATTATGTTTGTTACATTAAAATTTAATTTAATTTCATTAAAGGATGGAATGAAGTTAAAATTCTTTTTTAAGTACTTTTTTAGTTCTTTCTTGTTCTTCTCAAACTCCTTTTTAATCTTGATAGCGTTTTTTCTTAAAATTCTTCTTAGTTTGGGGTGCTCTTCATGTGTTTCCAACGCTTTCATGGTTTCCTCAAAACTTAGGAATTGAGTAGTGCTTAATCCTATTCTCTCAAGAAAAAGTAATCCCTCCTCACTTAATTCTTCCATGCTCCTTATTATAATTATTAATAAGTAATAAGCCTTCCTAATGTTTCATTAAATTCTTCTGATAACCCTTCCAATCAAGTCGTCAATAGTTTCATCTTTTGTGTCATATATTTCATTTTGAGTAGCTATTGCAGTATTTATTAAATCAGTTAAAGAACATATGCTTTCAGAAGAACCGTCAACTCCCCCTAAACTAAGACCCCTCCAAGCAGGATCTATTCTTTCAAATGCCTTGTCCCAAGAGCAAACACCAATATTTCTTTTTTTAAGTTCTTCTGTTTCTTTTATGTGTGTTGTTAGAATGTTCCAAAATCTTTTTAAACCCTTTTTTGTTAGTTGTGAAGTATGAGTAAGAATAAGTTAATTTGCACGAGTTGTGGAGTGTCAATAAGTAATATAGAAGGAAGCACTAAATTTATGTGTCCTTCTTGTGGCAAAAAATTAATTGTGAGATGCGGGGAGTGCAGAAAATTAGGTGTTAGGTATAAGTGCTCTGAATGCGGGTTTATTGGTCCGTAGGTGATTTAATGGGAAATGTTTTAATAACTTTTAAAATAATGCCTGAGAGTCCTGATGCAGACATGAAATTAATGCTTAATCAAGCATTGGAAATTGTAAATGAAAAAAGTGCAAAATTAGAGGGTAAGAAGGAATCTTGGATTCTTTAGAAGATGCTTTCAAATCCTTGAAACACGTTCAAAGTGCGGAAGTTGTTGATGTTAGAAGAACTCTTGAAGAAAAAGATTTAAAGTTTTAAGCGAGTTCTGTTTTAATTATTAATAAAATCAATAAAATCAAAAAAATTTATAAACAATAAGTTTTAATCTCCTTTTTGATAGAGAATGCGAAAAGTGTTTTTCACAATATGTTTGTGGAGGTCCTTGTTTGGCAACAAAAATGTTAACTGGAGGTAAAGACATTGAAATGTGTAAGTTCTATAAAAGGTTTTTAGAACTTTTTTTTGAAGAGATAGAGGTGTTTTTGTGAAATCAGTTTTTTATCTTATTGGCGGTGGTGAAATAAGTAAGAAAGAAACTATTCATATTGATAAAAATGCCTTTTCTGAAGTGAAAAGTGAGAGACCAGAAGTTCTTTTTGTTGGTGCAGCGTCTAATGATTCTGAAGAATACTTTAAAACATTTAAGCATTATTTTGAGACGCTTGGTTGTAATTGTAACTTTTTAAAACTGACAAGCATTAACGTGCTTAAGAAAGAGGATAAATCATTACTTAAGAATTCTAACATAATTTATTTGGGCGGGGGTTCAACTGATTTGTTCATGGAAAATATTAGGAGAACAAGATTTGATGTTTTATTAAAGTATTTAGTGAGAAGAGAGAGAAAAATTGTTATGGGAATGAGTGCTGGAGCTCATGTCTTATGTGATTATTATAAAAGTAGTTCTGATTTTCTTATTAAAAAAGGAATGGGGGTTCTTAATTTTTCTTGTAATGTTCATTTTAAGAACTCAAGAGAGGATGTAGTGGAACTTAAAGAATTAAGAACCTTTTCTAAGCAAGTTTTTGCTATTAGTGAGAGAAGCGCATTAAAAATTAAAGGAAATGAATTAATTCCATTAGGGAAGAGGGTTTTTAAGTTAAGTAATTCTGGGCTGATCAAATTACATGAAACATGATTATTTTGTTCTTTTTTTTTCTTTTTAACATTTTTTGATATCCTCTTATGTTCTTATGGCACTTGTTATAAATACTCTTCATTTTTTGATATGCTCTTTTTGGTTTTAGTCACTCCTGTTTTTGAAGAAATCTTTTTTCGCGGAATACTTATAAGTGCTTTATTAAATTTCAGGGATTTTTTTCCTATGATGAGAACAAGAATTAAAACCCATTATGTGATTTTGTTTCAAGCAATTTTTTTTGCAGTGCTTCATCGTCGTTTTCAATTAATTCCTTTTTTTGAGTTATTTATCACAACGTTCTTATATGGTTATGTTTATGTTGAAGAAGATTATAATTTATTTCCTACCATATTATTGCATATTATTAATAACTTTTTTGTTGTTTTTCTTTACCCTTTTTTATAATTTTTTTACAAATCTTTTTTTAGCATTTTTTTATTCTTAAACTATTTTAACTTGTTATGTTTAATAACTTAATAGTATGAAAGAGATTTTAAGAGCATCAAAAGATATAAAGTCCTTGAAAATACAAGGAGCAACAAATGTCGCGATTTTTGCAAGCAGGGCTTTGCTGAACTATGTTTTAAAATTGAA
>JAFCGN010000008.1:27406-54553 GCA_017608045.1 Candidatus Parvarchaeota archaeon | reverse complement strand
ACTCTTTTTTTAATACTCTTTTTTGCCCATACATTCAGTGCAAATATATTTTCCAAAAATCTTTTTAACTTGTTTTCTTGGTTTTCCCATACCGCATTTTGAACATCTTATATTGTAATTAACCATTTTAAACACCCACTCTTTATTTACTTATTAGTAGTGAATACTTATTTATATGTCTTTTGCTTTTTCACAAAAAGTTAAATTCAATCAATAAACATCTTTAGGAAGATGTTCAATAGTAAAGCAATAAATTATAATTATAAGTCTTTTATATTTAAACTTAACTTTAGAAATTTTTAAATATGTGGGGGACGAGATTCGAACTCGCGAAGGCACTAAGCCACAGGATCTTAAGTCCTGCCCGTTTGACCGCTCCGGCACCCCCACAAGTATTATTGTTAAAAAAATTAATTACTTAAAAAGTTAATTCTTGAATTTTAATTAAGTTTTTTTATTTCTTTAAGAAATTCTTCATAATTTTCTTTAAGTATTTTTGTTGCTTCATTAAACATTGTCTTAGCATCTATTTGCCCCCATGGTTCAATAGTCATTATAATTCTTGTATCATCCCATTTTACATCAAGAATGTTTTTGCATGCATCTAAACAAGAGTCTTTTATTTCAGAATAAATAAGCTTATCATTGTCTATGACTATTTTTCCTTTTTCTAATTTTATTGCTTCACAATCGCAATGCTTTATGCACTCTTTCGCTTCTTTTTCTGTGTGTTTTTTTACATTAATAACAGGCACATAACTATGAACAGCTAAACCAGGACTCCATTTTGTATGTTCTAAACCCTTGCCTAAAACTGCAATGCATTTTATATTAACTTCTTGTCCTTCCATTAACTTAGTTATTGGAATATCTTTAAAAACAGGTTCGAACCCTGTTTCTGTTTTAAGATCCCCTGAATAAACGACTTTCGGTCCTTTTTCTTTTAAAAAGTATTCAACCCTGCATTTATTGCATCCTTTGCCTTTGCAAGAACATTTTTCAGGAAGATTAAGTAATTTCAAATCAGTTTTTAAAGGAATCAAACCCAACCTTAATGCTATCATTTCATCATACATTGCACTTGAATTATTTACAACCACAACATCTTCAATAGCAAGAACAGGAACTTCAGAAATAATTGTTCTTCTTATAGCATTTGCTTCTTCAGGCGTTGTTTCTGTCATTAAAATTTTTGTTTTTTTCTCATTTTCACTTATTACTTTGACCTTCATATTCTCCTACCTCTTCTACCTCCTTTTTTTCTACAACCATCATGTGGTAAGGGAGTGACATCTTTTATAATGCCAATCCTGAGTCCTGCTCTTGCAAGCGCTCTTATTGCTGCTTGTGCTCCAGGACCTGGATGTTTAGGGCCATTGTGTCCGCCTGGCGCCCTGACATAAATATGAACCCCGCCAATTCCTTTTGCTAAAATCTCTTGTGCAGCTTTTCTTGCCACTTGCATGGCAGTAGTTGGTGAAGATTCTAATCTTGAAGATTTAACAACATGGCCTCCACTCACTCTTGCAAAAGTCTCACTGCCAGTTAAATCAGTTATGTGAACCATTGTATTATTATAACTTGAAAATATGTGTGCAATGCCCCATCTTATCTGCTTTTGTTCTCTTTTTTTACTTCCTTGTTTTTCTTCTTGCTCTTTGCTAACCTTCTCTTGTTTTTTCTTTTCGTGTTTTTCTACTTCTTTTTTCATTTCTTCTTTTCCCCTTGCTTCTTTCTTTTCTCTTTCTTGTGCTTTTTTTTCTTTTAATTCATTTTTCTTATCTTTTTTTTCTGCTATGCTCATTTTTACTCACTCTTTTTTTCTATTTCTTCTTTTTCTTTGCTTTTCTCAACTTTTACTTCCATTTTAGAGGATTCCTCTTGTTTTTTTCTTTTTGTCTTTTGAAGAACTTTTATTTCATTCTCTTCACTTCTTGTTATTAATTTTCCAGGTGAAGAAACAACTTTATCGCCTACCATTATTTTTTTATGAACTATCATTTGCCTTGCTTGCTTTATTGTTGAAGCAAGCTGTTTTTTATAAACAAGTGTTTGAAGTCTTCTGTCTAAAAATTGCTCTACTGTCAAACTTAATACATCATCTAATTCTGCTTTTGGACTTTCAAGCAAACCTTTATTATAAAGAGAAGTAATCAATCCTTTTTTTTCTTTTTCTGCTTGGAGTCCAACTGCTGAAATAAGTTTTCTTGCTTGAGCCCTTACTCTTCTTAATTCACTCATAACTTTCCATATTTCTGTTTTATTCTTAAACCCGTACTTTCTTCTAAGCCTTATTTCTTCTTCAATTCTTTGTTTCTGCCATGGATGGCCTGGTTTTGAATATTTTCTTTTTGGTTTTTTTGGATCTCCCATTACTTAATACACCTTTTTATTTCTTCTTTTTCTTTCTAACACCCATTACAGTGCCTCTTCTTGACTTCCTGTAAGGAGGTCTTGTATATCCTGCTTTTGTTCTTTGTCCTCTTAAAGGTAAATGATTTGAATGTCTAACTCCTCTATAACTTTTTAATTTTTGCATATCTTTTATATCAAACTGAATTCTTAAATCAAGGTCAGAACTTATTAAATGTTCGTCTTTTCCTGTAATTTTATTTTTTCTATGATTTAACAAATACGAGGGAATGCCATATTTTTCAGGGTTGTTTATAACATCAATTATACTGTCGCGTTTTTCTTTTGTAAGATTACCTACTTCTTCAAAAAAATCAATATTTAGAACTTTTAAAATAGCATTAGCAAAAACATAACTAACCCCATATATTTTAGATAAACCTATGCCTATCTTTTCATTTCCTTTTAAATCAACTCCACCAATACGCACAATGCTTATTGATTTTTCATTGTTTTTTGCCATTTTTAACACACTTCTTTGATTTTCTAAAAAACAATTAAACAGTATTTAAAGTTTTTTATTTATTTCAATATCTTAAGCGCCGGGGACGAGATTCGAACTCGCGCCCTCAAAAAGAGGACAGGCTTTCAAGGCCTGCGCGTTTGACCACTCCGCCACCCCGGCAAGCAAATAAAAAATCATATTTACTCCTTTTAAAACTTTTTCAAAAATATTTTTTGTATGCACTTATTTCCCTATTTTAATAACAGGCACTGCAACATATTCTGGTGGTTTTTTAACAAACTTAACATAAACATAAACTGAAATTATGATTATTATTGGAAGCACAATAACTAAAAAAAACAAAAGCCAAGGAAATTCTCTTTTTACAATAAAAGGTCTTGAAAACTCACTTTTTCTTTCCCCTATTCTTGCTTCTACCTTAACATAATAATTGCCTACAGAATAATTTGTTAGGATTGGGAGTTTTTCTTCAAAGTTCAGAGATTTTCTCAAAAATTGCTGATCATGATTCTTATAAATTGATTTATTATCTTTTATAATCTCATAATCAAGAAGAACTTTTGTAACATCTTCCCATGTTTTTGATATTGTTACATTAAGAAGCAAATTTTTGCCTGGTGCTGTTTTTTCTTTTGGAAGACTTACATACAAATCTATCCAATCAATATTTAAAGGATTTGAAAAAGAGTATAATCTTGCTTTGTCCTCATCTGGAAATTGCATTAAATAATCAATTGTATAAGAATAATCTGTGCTTGTTGCTTTTGTTTTATCAATTGTTATTTTAAATTGCTGTGTTGTGTTTGGTTCAATTGTTATATTTTGCGGTTCTACAGTATACTCACTCTCATTTAAATTTTTTAATTTAATTATAGTATTATTCATATAAGCATTATAGGGATTGAGGACTGAAACATAAAAACTCAAGTAAGTATTATTTTCTTGAGAGACATAAACATATTGTGTTGTAACTGTGTTAACACTTACGCAACTTGCCTTGCATTCATCATCGCACCATTGACCCCCCATTATAACACAAGTAGTCTCGTTATTGCACATTTCCAAATGTTGCGGGCTGCAACAAAATTCTTCTTCGCATGAGCTTGTAATAGCACACCATTTTTTGCCCAAGGATTCGCATTGCGTTTGATTACACAAACTTAAATGATATTCATCGCAACAAGGCGTGCTTCCACAAACACTATTACAAAAATAACCTCCTGCGTTATAACAATCATCAATATTTGTGCATGCAGTTAAATTGCTTGAATGACAAGTTAAACAAGGCGAACTTGAACAATAATTCCCGCACCAATTGCATCCAACAGATTCGCAATCAGTCTTTGTGCTGCATGCTGTATCGCAATTTGAAGAAGAACAGGTTTCCTCGCCTTCTCCAACAACAAAAGCACCAATAGAAGATGAAGCAGTTAAAGTATTTGCGCTTTCATCTTTTGTTGCACTGATGCTTGTCCAACTCCCTGTGCAAATTCTTGAAGAATAATCCCAAGAAAGACAACCCTTCATTTGCATTCTTGATTCTGTTATGCCTGAATCATCATAAGTAATTTTAACAGTTATGGAGTTATAAGTTGTTATTCCTGAATAAAGCCCTATTGCTTTTTGAGGAACAAGCGTTAAAGGTAAAGAATCATCAGGAACTGGAATGTCATCAATTAACAGAATTTCACTAATATCATTATTTATATTAGCAGAATTTATTGTGATTTCATAACTTCCATAAGTTATCTTAAAATCATAAGCTCCTTCTAATAAATTAAAACTATAATCCCCTGTATAAGTTCCTGAAACAATTGTTCCCGTGGAATTCGTAATTTGAAGATTTACTGATATGGGATTCCCGTCTTTATCAACAAAACTCCCGCTTATTGTATGTATTGATTTTGAAGAAATATCAAAATAATAAATATATTCTCCAGTTCTGTATCCATCTTTTTCAGTTCTAAAAGTAAAATGGTGTCTTCCAGCAGAGTAACTTGAGAGGTCTATGCTTCCAATATACGTGCCATCACTTCCTGTTGTAACAGTTCCTATTAAATCGCTATCAACATAGTATTGAATATCTTGATTTGACATTAATTGACAATAACAGTCTGGTTCAGCGTCTGGTTTAAAATTGCAACAAGCATCATCCACAACCCTTCCACTAAAACCAACCACAGAATTCTGTTCATATGGAGTATAAGAATCAAGATTTACTGTTAAATTTAAAGAACCTTCATAAACATTAACAGTTTTTACATTTATTTGATCATCATATCCTGTTTTATGAGAGCGAGTTGTTAAATCATAAGTGCCTGTTATGTTTGGAGCTTCAAAGCTTATAACAAATTCACCACTACTGTTTGTTAAAACCATTCCTGCAATGCTTCCAACCAAACTTCCGTCTTTTGTAAGATTATAATAAATTTCAGCATCCCCTACTCCGTTTGTATCTCCAGGAAATGCTGTTGGTTTCCCCCTTAAAGTTATTCCATTCTTTTCATCTCCCAGGTCATGAGTTATTACAACAGCTTTAGCAATTGCAAACACGAGTAATAAAAGTAATAATGATGTATATTTTTTAAATTGCATGTTTATTAATTAAGCATTACTTTTTAAAAAGAATTGCTAATTTTTTTAAAGAAAAAATGTGGTTTTGTTATTATGAAAGATAACCAAGTAAAGAAAAAACAACCACATTATTTTAGTGAAAAACAAACAAGTCCTGCAAAATTTGGGTATTTAGAAATAAGAAATTTGAGAGGCAGGGATTTAAAACTTCTTACATGTTCTGGAATTTTTAATTATAAAAAAATTGACAGAGGGACCTGGGCGTTGATTGAAAATATGAAATTAAAAGGAGAAAAAATACTTGATTATGGTTGTGGTATTGGAATAATTGGAATTATGTATAAAATACTTGTTCCTAATGCAAAAGTTGTTTTGCTTGATAGTAATCCCCGGGCTGTAATGGTTGCTAAAAAAAATATTAAATTGCTGAAATTAACAAATATTAAGGCAGTAAGAAGCACGTTTCTTGAAAAATTAAAAAAAGAAAAATTTGATAATATATTAACTGCACCCCCAATAAGTGCAGGAATGAATACTTGTGAAAGAATTTTCAGGGAGAGTTATGAAGCACTTAAAGAAAAAGGTTTGTTTCAGTTTGTAACAAGACATAAGATCGCAGGCAGGAGATTAATGGCGTTTGCAGAAAGTTTATTTAATAACTGCGAAGTATTAGCAAAAAAAGGAGGGTATTGGGTGTATTGTTGCACTAAAAATAAATCCCTCTCTCCATAATAACTCTTCGAGTTTTTGTTGCCCTGCCTTTCTTTTTTTTCTTCATTTCATTTGAACTCATTAATGCATCTGCTAATGCTACAAGCTCTCCTTTTAAACTCATTATAGCAATAAATTCTCCTTTTTTAATTCCTTCATCAATTTTGCTTATTCCGGGAAGATTAAGCTGTGCTCCCTGACACAAGGATTTAACAGCTGAATCGCATATCCATATTTTTTTTAGATGCGAGACTGCTACTTCTATAGGCAAAACACAGTAACGCAAATATTTTTCATTTCCATTTTTTTTATAATAATGCATTGCATCGCTAAGGTCCTGCAAAGTAACGAGATTCATTTCTTCAGTAAAAGGTCCTGCTTTTACTCTTCTGAGCTCCTGCATATTTGCTCCAATTCCAAGAAATTCGCCCATATCATGAATTAATTTTCGTATATACGTGCCTGCTTCGCATTCAACAATCATTAAAACATCATTGCCTTTTATCTCAAGAATATCAATACTATAAACATTCCTTTTTCTTTTCACTCTTTTAACATTGCTTTTTTTTGGCGGAAGTTGCGTAATTTCTCCTGTGAATTGTTTAACTGCGAGCTTAACTTGTCTTTTTGTAATTTTCTTGTGAAAATGTGCAAGACAAACATACTTTTTACTTGCTTTGAGCACAGCTTGAATGACTTTTGTTCCTCTTCCAAGCATAATTGGAAGCACTCCGGTAACTTTTGGGTCAAGAGTTCCTGAATGCCCTGCTTTCTTAACATTAAGAATCTCTTCAACAAACTCCACTACTTGATGGCTTGTTGGTCCTGATGGTTTATCAAGATTAACTACTCCGTATTTAAGAAGCTCATCTATTGTTCTCATTATTGGTTTTTTCCCGAATCCCGGGTTTGTTTCAGATTTTTTCAAAACAATAACCATCTTCACTCACATTTTTAAGAATATTTTATTCATTCAGTTATCCTCTATTCATACATTTTTTAAAACACTCATTATTAAATCAAATTCCTTGTTTGTTATTGAAGGCCATTCAAGTTTATTTAAAAAATAATCTAAACTCGTTATTTTTATTGGTTTTGATTTAACATAACGCACAACCAATTTATTATTTCTTGTCTTAAATGTAAAATCTTCAAATTCTGGAAAATCTTTTAAAATTAATTTTAAAGTTTCAAGTTGTGTTTTAAGCTTGTGCTTGTATTTTGTTTCAAAATAATAATTTACGCACATTTTTGTTGGATTCATTCCAAATTTATATTTTGAATTATAAAGAAAAACCCCGTTTATAAATGCAACATTATTTTTTATATTTGCATTTTTTTTAGAAAGGAAAACAAGATAGTCATCTGTTATTTTTTTAGTTTGCATAAAATGTCTTGCTTTCTTGTAATAAACAAAAGAGGAGTAAATTACACTCAAAATCATTAAAAGAACTAAAAATGTGAAAAGAAAATCAAAATGATTAATATTTGAAAGAATAATAAACACTAAAAGAATAAAAATTAAAAATTTTGCAAAATGTTTTATCATAAAAAAACATATATTTTTCAACATTATAAGATTTTATAAAGCAGGAATTCTGAGGTTTTGAATTTGTGGAATAAAGAAAAAGAAGATTATATAAAAATAGAAATAGCAATTTATAATCTCATAATTGCTAATAACATAATCAATTCAAAATCAAGAAAACCAAGCACGAGATATGTAATTGAAAATTATCTTGGAGGAAATTCAAAAAATTTAAAATCAATATTAGGAGAGGATTGTAAATATAGAACAGAACAAAGGCATTGGTTTCTCTTCTTAAACAATCTTGGAGAAAAGTATTTTATTGGAAGAACATATAATGAGTTTTTGGAAAAAATTGATAGAAACTCATTAAAATATATTTATTCATTGTCTAAAAGAATTTGTGAAACTTTTGGAAGCATGGAATGTTCTGAAAAAGCAGTAAATTTATTAAATTTTTTAAAAAAATTAAAATAATTTATTATAATTTATTTTGCTTGTTTAATCTTTTGGGCTTATTTTATTTTTTTGCTTTTTTACTTTTTCTTTCTTTTTTCGCTTTTTTTCAGCTTTTAATTTCCCTTTTTTTCTCGTTTTTTTGCGGTTTTCTGTGTTTTACTTTTCTTTCTTTTTTTCTTCTTTCTTCTTTTTCTGCTTTTTTTCTTTCTTTTTAGTTTCCTTTTTTTCTTCTTTCTTCTTTTTTTCAGGCCTTAACTTAAATCCTGCTTTTTTCAATGCTTCTCTCACTTCATCCCTTGATGCATTCTTTTTTATATCTACAAGAACTGGCACAAAATCAAGATGTGAAATGTTGCATTTTCTTCTTTTTACATCGCCATCAATTATAACAAATTTGTCATTAACAACATCCACAATAACGCATAAACGCCCGGCTTCTCTTCCTGCAATTTTTACGCAAACTCTCCCTACTTTTATCATAAGTGATTAATGAAAACAAATTATTTTAAAAAGTTTTTGGAAGCTTTCATTTCATCATGTTTTTTCTTGCTTTAATTAATTCTTTCAAATAAGAGGAGACTGCTTTACATAATGTTTTTGGGCCAAGAACACTTGCATCAATAACTAAATCAAAAGGAGTCATATCTTTGCCATAATCAAAACCATAAAGCTTCTTATATAAATTAACATTTTTTTTATCTCTTTCTTCCAAAACTTTTTCTGCATCTTTAAATGATATATTATCTCTCAGCATACACCTGTGTATGCGTGTTTTTTTATCAACTTTAAGCCATATTTTTACACCATATTTGCTCAACCAGGGCATCGTCCAACTTGTCATAACAACTCTTCCTTGTTTAATAATATCAATAAGTTTTTTATCAATGCGTTCATCAATTGTTTTATCCTCTTCTCTTAATCTAAGAAATTTCATGCCTTCTTCTGTTTCCCACCAATTTTTTTTATTAATTTCTTTTTCAGAAAATCCGTCTTCAATTGCAATCTTTTTCATTGCAATCTTAACAGCATCACCACCATCAATATATTCTAAGCCAAATTTCTTTGATATGCTTTTAGCAATCGTGGATTTTCCACTGCAAGACATTGCAGAAAAAATAACAGAAAGTTTATTGTTTGGAAAATAAGAATCAAGTTTTGCTTTATTAAAAATATTCTTTAATTCCATTATTTCTTACAAGAAAAATCATTAAAATATAAATGTTTCACTCTTAATTTATTCTTGAATGCTCAAAAATCTTTTTCGAGCATCTTGAATTATTTTTTTCCTGCTGCAAGAAGCGCATAAATTAGGGTAAGGTCTTTCCGCTCTTCTTTTGGTTTTTGCCCCTTTTCCTATGCCATGTAATGGTTTTTTGCATAATGCACAGATTGGTTTTTTTGAAATTTTTTTAGCAAAAACTTCTTTTGTCCTGCCTCCTGGCGTTTTCACAAATTTTTTTCTGCGCATTGATACTCTTTGACTTGGTTTCATCCTAATCACTACTTCCCATTATTTAACACTTTAAAAATTTTACTAATTACCACCAATACTTTTCAAATAATTTTCTTGTACTCATTCCAAAAATTAATGAAAAGAAAATATATGTTCCTAACCAACCAAAACCAACTCCAAACAGAGGGAGTTTAAACCCCCAATTCAAAACAACTCCGACATCTTTAAACAATTTACTCATATAAGCAAAAACAATCCAAAACGGGATGAGTGTAACAAAAGAAGGCTTCATACTCAACCTGCTTATTTCCAGACTCTTATTTACCATTTGTTTCTGTTTTTTTGCATAATCGGGATGTGTAAAAGAAATATTTTTCAGTTCTTTTTTGAGCAAATTCACTTCATCTTTAATTTCTTTTAATTTTTTAGTATCTACCATGAATTTAAACACGATTTGATTTAAAATAGAAATAATTAATGAAAAAACACCAATAAGCAAAAGATTATTTATTGATACATCAAATATCATTACCATTCTAATCAATATTTTTCTTCTTTATTTAAATGTTTTCTTAACTGCATTTATGTGCTTTTCAAAAAATAATCTGAAACAATAGTTTTCTCAAAGTTTTCATCATAAACACTTTTGTGTTTAGCATGCTTTAATCTATATTCTACAATTTTTGAATCAAATGATTTTCTAATTATTTGCGTGTCTAAAAAAAATCCATTAGTTTTATTGTCAAAAATTTTCATACCCGGGACATTAAAAACATTTTTTGAATTTTTTTTTGAAATAAAATTATACGGGCTCAAAAAAAGCGAAATATCAGTAATTTTTTTATTTGTGCGGAGCTCCACATCTTGTTTAATAAAAAAAGCATCATCTCTGTCATCAATAGTGTTCCCAAACACTAAAGGTATCTCACAATTTTTAATAAAACTGCATAAATCATTATCTCCTTTTACTAAATAATTGTTTTCAATTTTTTTCAAATAAAACAATGATGTTGTTGCTAAAAAAATATATTTTTTATCTGCAAATTTAATTTTTTTATATTCTTCTTCAACTTTTCTAAAAGTATTGCTGTCTGCTAAAAGAATATTTGCTAAACCAGAATAAATAACGAGTTCTTCAAAAGGGAGAACAATATTTTCAGGAAAGTTGTTATTATCAGCGTCTTTCTGAAATCCTAAAAGAGCGATTTTTCTCTTTTTATTAAGAGAATTATTAAAATCCTCTAAATTCTCAAAAAAAGATTTATTATAATTTGCTCCTAATATCAACATAATTGTCTCATTTTCTATTAGATTAATATAAGCAGATAAATTTTCAAAAAAAGGAGTTTTGTAAAAATCATTCTTTATTGGCAAAGACATTGATATTATGTTTAATTTATTTATTTCCATTTTCAAACACAATTTATATTATGACTTTCTCTTTAAAGAGTTTATATATTCCTTTGCTTGTTTTCTGCTAAACCCATACCTAACTAATTGATTCTCTAATAAACCGAAATTATCCACTCTTCCTTCTTTTATTGGTGCTGGTTGTCTTACCATTTAAATCACCATAATTATTACTTTAAAGTGATAAAATAAAAACTAATATTTAAATGTTACTATTACATAGTTTATACAAAAAACAATAAATTAGAAGAATTGTTTATTTTTTGCTTAATTTACTTATTAAAGAAATATTGCTTGTGCCAATTTCTGGTTTTGCTCTTTCATAAAAATCATATAAAATCATAACAGTTAAAAGAATGCCTGTTCCTCTGCTTAATGCATCAAATAAATCTGCTGTTACTGCTAACAAACCAACTACAAAACCCCCCATCACACTAAGGGGTTTAATATACCTATTAAGAACTCTTTCAAGAATTCTTTTGTCTCTTCTAAATCCAGGAATCCCTAAATTACTTGAAATAATTTGTTCAGCAACAGTTCCTGCGTCTTGACCTCCAATGCTTACCCAAAGCACACTAAATAAAACAGAACCAAACAACATAAAGGATAAATAAACTAATAAATTAAGCCCTTGTTCACCAATCAAACCATAAGTTATTATTCTACTTAACTGCGGTTGTCTAATATATTTAACCAAACCTGTTTTTGGAATGTCCACACCATTGCTCTTCTCAAAAGTGCCTAATATGGGAACACCCATTTTATATAAACTTAAACCCCAGAATTGCATGCTTGCCATGAATGCTGCAACAAGGATAACTGGAATGTTGCTTGTGTAAATAAATTTTAAAGGCCATGAAATATTATACCCTCTTACTCTCCCATAACTTAAAGGAATGTTTATCTTAATGCTTTGAACAAATATGGAAAGGGCAAAAACAGCAATTGTTGATAGTATTCTCATAATTGGCCACAAAGTTTCTTTTATCATGCCTTGACTTATAAGAACGATTATTGTTGGTATGCTCCCAATAGGATACCCTGTAGGGCCTTGAATGAATGAAAAAGCATTTGTAAAGATTTGCTGACTAACACCTGCAGCAATAAACAGACTTATGCCTGAACCAATACCCCATTTACTAACTAATTCATCAAGAAGCATTATGATAAACCCTCCAAGAACTAATTGAAGTGCAAGTATTGAAATATTAAAGAAAGAACCTGTTGCTGATGGAAGAGCTCCTGAAATAACATAAAGTGAATTTTCAATAATGATGAAAGCTATAGAAAATAATTTTTGCATTCCTTGATATTTTCTTTTGCCTTCTTTTGTATTTACATTTATTTTAATAACTTCTGCTCCTGTAAGAAGTTGCAATATAATGCTTGCTGTAACAATAGGACCTATACCAAGGGTTATTAAGGAACCAAATTTTGCTGCTAAGAGCACGCTTAGAGTTTCGAATTGTGCTTTGTATCCTGGATCTAATCCATAAAGCGGGATTAATGAAAGAATAAAATATGAAAGAAGAGCTAAACCAGTCCATTTAAGTTTTTCATCAAAAGACAATTTCCTCTTTGGAGATGTTACTTCTGGGAGATTATCTATGAATGTATCAAAATTCAATTGTCTTGCCTCCTGCTTTTTCTATTTTTTCTTTTGCAGTTTTTGTAAATGAAAGCGCTTTTATAGTAAGTGGGTTCTTCAAAACTCCATTACCAAGCACCTTTGTTTTAGGCAATTCTATTTCTTTAAGACCGAGTTTCTCAGACAAGCTGTTTAATTGAGTTAAGTTTATGTTAGCAATTTTTGGTTTTATTTTCCTTGCAGTGAATCCGAAAGGTTTTGTTTTAGGAGTAAGCTTGCTTTTCTTTTGAGCGCTTCTTTTTCCATGGCCTGCTCTTCCAAAACCTCCTCTGTTCCCACTACCTCTTCTTCTTAAACCCATTCTTCTTTGATATCCTCTTTTTTTTCTGCTTTTTTTCCTGCTTGTCATTTTTTATCCCTAAATCATTCTTTTAAACAAGTCATTTATTTTTTCTTTTTTATTTCCAAGCTCTCCTTTTTCTCCAGATAATCTTGTTTCTCTTTTAAACCCTCCTTTTGGAGGCTTTAATCTTAAAACTTTTTTATCTTTAAATGCATTTATTGTTTTTTCATCTGCAATGCCAAATGAAACATAATCCTTTATTCTCTTTAAAATCCCTTTAGTTTTTTCATTTTCATCAAGTAAGACTGCATTAAATTTATTTTTTAAACCAATTAATCTCATTGTTTTTTCAACTTTTTGATTAACACCAACTTTTCCTCTTATCCTAATAATCAGAATTTTTTTTGTGTTTTTTTCTGATGTCATTATTCTTTGCCTCCTTCAATAATTCCTGCGTTTTTTGAAAACTTTTCATGATATTTTATTTTTGAAAGCTTTTTTAATGCTCTTATTACAGCTGTTGCAAAATTAATTCTACTGCGTGTTTGTCCTTTTGTTCTTGACCAAACATCTTTTATTCCTGCGAGTTCAAGTATTTTTTTTGCTTCATCATGAACTGCAAGCCCAACACCTTTTGGTGCTGGCAATAAAGTAACTCTCACACTTGAGCATCTTCCGCTTACTTTAAATGGTATTGAATGGCTTTCCCCGCAATTGCATTCCCAGGAACCGCAACCTCTTTTAATCCTGATTAAATTAATTTTAGCTTTCTTCAATGCTTTCTCCCTTGCTGGAAGAGTTTCATGGCTTCCTGCCATGCCCACGCCAACATACCCGTTTCTATTTCCAACAACCGCCATTACACTAAATTTAGGCTTATTCCCTTCAGCAGTTTTCTTTTGGGTTTGTTTAAACGCTCTTCTTTGTCCTCCTCCAAATTTTCCTTTAGCCTGACCAATAAGAATCAAGTCTTGTTCTAAATTAGGAAGAAGTTTATCAACGATTTCTGATTCGCGTATGACTAATCCTTTGTCAAAAATCTCATCAATATCTTTAATTTCTCCATTTTTTACTTTTTTGCCTAAATCTGTTTTTGGAATCCATGAATCAAGTATTCTTTCTGTGGTTTTTTCATTTTTACTTTTCCTTTCTGCCAAATTTCATCTCCTCTATTGCTTTTTTTATCTTCTCAAAATCTTGTTTGATTTTTAAATGCTCTCCTTTTATTCTTTCCTCAGAAGGCATTATTTTTGAATCATAATTAAGAATAACTCCGCCATCCACAATACCTTTTATAAATGCTAAAATTGCACCTCCTTTCACAATAAAATGAAGCCCTGTGTCTGGCACAACTTCTTTTATTTTTTTGTTCAAAGCTTTTTTTGCTAATAAATATCCTGAAAGATAAGAAGCAGTTATGTTTTTTGCATTCACGCCTTTCCAACCAAGGTTTAAAAGTTCTTTTGAATTCACACTAACTAAAATTTTGTCTCCTTTCGGGTTATACTCTGCCACTTGCCCTATTATGTATTTGTTTGTTTTTCTTATAACTAAACGCAATTTTCTGCTTTTTAAAAGTCTAAGCCTTTTTCTGTAATTTGTTTTTTGTTCTCTCCTTCTTCTATATTTCACAACATAAGTGGATTTTTTAGCCATTATTTTTCACCCTTCTTTTTTTCCAATTTTTTTGGCTCACTCTTTTTTGTGTTAAGCAACTCCTTTAATTTTTTTTGTTTATATTCTTTGTATTTTGTTAAATCTTTTTTCAAAGTTTTTGTTAAGTATAATTCAAGATGAGCAACACTTCTAAAAAAGTTTCCTTTTGATTTTAAATAAAGTTCTCTGTATTCCTTGTTGTTTATTAAATTTATTTCTTTTAATTCTTTCAAAAATCTTCTCTGCGGCCTTATTTTATTTATCCAAGCTCTTTTTTTTGGATTTCTTGCCTTAAAAGTTCCCTTTCTTCTTCCATATCCTCTTCTTCTTCCTTTTTTTTTCTGAGCTTCAATTTTCTTCTTTCTCCCACTGCTTATGCCTTTTTTTTGTTTTTTTTGAATAACCTTATTTTTAATTAAAGAACGAATATCTGCTCTTGTTATTGCTTCTTTTATTTCTTTCAATTTCTCAACGCTAAATTTAACTCTATTTTTTCCTGCTTTCAATAATTTTGCTCCCAATCTTTTTTGTGTTGTAAGTTTCATTTATTTTCACCATTTCGCCTTTTTTTTCTTTATCTTCTTTCCTTCCTATCTCCTTTTCCTTCTTTCCTTCCTATTTCTTTTGCCTTTTTTTTCTTTCTTTTTTATTACTTTTTTTCCTGCTTAGCATTTATTTTTTGCCATTTTTACCTTTTGTTAAAAACTCATCTCCCCCTATTACTGTCGCCTTTAAAAGATTTAGTTTCTTTTACTGTTTTGGTTGTTTTTTTGATTTGCTGAACGCTTTTTTCTTCTTTTGTTTCTGTTTTTCTGTTTTTTATTTCACTCTTTGAAGTTTCAGTTTTTGAAGTTGTTTTCTCTTTTTCTTCTTTCTCCTTTTTCTTTGCTTTTTCTTTTCTTTCTTTTTTCTTTTTTTCTCTTTCTTTTGATTTTTTCTTTCTTTCTTTTAACTCCTCTTCTATTTTCTTTAATCTCTCTTCAATTTTTTTAGCATTAGCAATTCTTATATTAAATTTCAAAGCTTTTTGAAATATTTCTTTTAATGATTTTTTGCTCAATTTTGAGCTTAAAACAAAAACAAAGTTGTTAATCTCTTTTTTTCTTTCTTCTAAAATTCTTTCAAAATCCTTCTTTGAATATATTCTTATTATATTCAATCCTGAAGGGTGTTTAAATCTCTTCTCTTTTTGTTTCATGAATCCTGGGTCAGGCATTTTAAACGTTTTCTTCTCTTTTCTTCTAACTTTAGAATGCATGCCTTTTGGTTTTCTCCATGCCATGCTAAGTTTTTTTCTTTTATGCACTTCTCTTCTATGAAATTTTTTACTCATTCAAATCACATCTTTTTGTCATGTTTTTTAATTATGAATATCCCGTCTTGAAAAATCCTTCTATCATACCCCGTTATTCTTGTAGCATTCTCAATATTTGCAGCACTTTGAGCAACATGCTCGATGTTATGCCCTCTCAAAGTGATTGTATCTCCTTTAATTTCAATCTTAACATCTTCAAAAATTCTTGTTCTTCTCTCTTTTTTTTCACCTAAAAAATTCTTTATTACTATGTCAGTGCCTTTATTTTCAACAGACATTGGAAAATGTTTATAACAAATTTTAAGCTTATATTCAAAATCTTCTAAAAGCCCTTTTATCATATTTTTTATATGAGAAATGCTTGTCTTCAAAATTCTTTTTTCATTCCTTGTTTCCCCTTTTGTTTCTAAAATTATTTTGTTATCATTTAATTTAACAGAAAGCATTGGGTGATTAAACACTCTTTCATTAGTTTTTCCTTCTTTAGTTAAAACTAATTTTCCACTATTTAATTGAACTTCAATGCCTTCTGGGATTAAAATCTCTTCTTTCATATATTTACACCTTTAATAAACATAAGCAATTAATATTCCTCCAAGACCTTGTTTTTTTGCTTCATTATGAGTCATAATGCCTTTTGATGTGCTAACAATTAAAAAACCAAACCCTTTTGCAGGAAGATATCTTTTCTCATACTTTTCTATTTCACTTGATTTAAAAGGTAATCTTGGTTTAATCACAGCACATTTATTTATTTTTGAAATTAGCTGCAATTTTATTTGTCCTCCTCTGTTATCATCAATATATTCAAAATCGCCTACATATTTCTCTTGATTTAATATTTTCAATACTTTTTTAACTAAATTAGAAACAGGTTTTAATAATACTTCCCTCTTCCTTACTCTTTCTGCATTATTTATTTTGCTCAATACATCTGCTAATACATCGTGTCTCATTTTTTCATACCTCATGCCCTTTTTTTCTAAATCCTAAATCATGTGCTATTTCTCTAAAACACTGCCTGCAAACATTTAAATTATACTTTCTTATGTGCGCACCGTATCTCCCACATCTTGAACATTTTCTTGCGCCAATCCCTTGTTTTCTTTGTTTAGGAATATTATGTTTTTTGAATCTAATTACTTTGTTTTTTTTATGTTTTATTTGCTTCAATATTTTTTCATATGAACCTGTTGTCATAGGATTTCAACTCCATACTCTTTTTTCATAAAATCAATCGCCTCTTTTTTTGTGATTAAGTGATTCCTGCCTATCCTGCTTTTTTTTCTTGCTCTTTTTTTAACTCTATACCCTGGACGTTCTAATGTAATGCAAACATTAAACCCAATAATACCAACATCAGGCATGTATTTAACATCAGGAATGTCAATGTATTCCTTTATGCTAAAATTCACATTACCATTATTATCAAAATTGCTTTCTTTTAATTTATTACCCACTGCTTTTAACAATCTTTTTAAATACTTGTCAGCATTTTTTCCTCTCAAAGTTGTTTTAACACCTATAGTCAAACCAGGTCTTACACCCCATGAAGGAATTCTTTTTTTTGTTTTAGTTTTAACTGCTTTGTGTTCAAATAAGGTTTCTATTAATTTTTGAGATTTCTCTAATTTAGGACCTGCTTCTCCAGCACCAATATTAATTGTCATCTTTTCTATTCTTATGTTTCTCATATTATTTGTTTGTTTTTTGTCCATTAATTTCACCTTATTTTAATTACAGGTTTTTCATTACCCACAACAAAAGCATAATTTTCAAGTGTGCTATACTCCTTATTATTCTCTCCAACCAATGTTACCTTGTTTGCTTGTGTGCCTTTGAACTCAATTATCTCTTTAATTGTTGCTAATTCTCCTATATGCTTTCCTGCTAAAACCATAACTTTCATTCCTTTCACAAAAGGCATGTATTCTAAAATTTCTTGTTCAGGCAATTTAATAAGTAATGATGCTTCTGTTTTGTATTTTTTTGCCTCCTTGTCTTTTAATTTTATGTTCCTTCCATCATTAAGATTTAATTGAGTGAATCCTTTCTTCAATTTAGTTTTATTGCTTATCATAACAATTTTTTTATCACTCTCTTTTTGAGATATTTCAATTGGACATAATTTGCCCTTCTCACTAAGTGTTATTCTATAATACTTTTTTATTTTTGGAAATTCTACAACATCCATAAAACCAACAGGGAACCTATAATTCTTAATTTTTCTTTTATCAACAAGAACTTCCTTACCATTAATTAATCTTTTAACTTCTTTCAAAGAATCTGCCACCCCAAGAATATCTCTTAAAAGCAAAGCAATAGGCATTGCTTGTTTTTTATTGTGTGGCCCAGGAAGATGTGAAACTATAAACTTCTTTTCTTTCCTCTTAACCTTCCATGTTTTTGGTGCACTCAATGCTTTCAAGTGTGTCATTTATTTCTCACCTTTTTTGTCTTTTCTAAATTTTTTTTAACAAATCTTTTACTATCAGTAGTTGTTGGTGCAATAATTAAAAGATTTGAAATATGAATCGGTCTTTTAACTTTTGAACCATCATTTTTAACAAGCTCTGCTCCTCTCACAAAAACCAAAGATTTTTTTAAATCAACTTTTTCAACTTTTCCTTTTAATCCTTTAAAATCCCCTCTCATTATTAGGACTTCATCTCCTTTTCTTAATTGTGCTCTTTTACCATAAACCTCTCTTAATTCTTTGGACATCTTAGCATGTGCCATCTTCTGTTTTCTATGAAGAGGTGCATTCCTTGCTCTTGTTCTTTGTTTTCTTGGACTTATTGTTTTCATTTTTCACACCACAATACTCGCTATTTTCCCGATTTTCGGCCATCTTTCTATTACTTCTTTTGCAACAGGGCCTTTTATAACAGACCCTTTTGGAAGGCCTTCTTTAACATCTCTTAAAACAATTGCTGCATTATCATGAAACTTAATTCTTGTTCCATCAGGCCTCCTTATTTCTTTCTTTTGCCTTATTATAACGCAATTAACAATTTTGTGTCTCATTTCAGGAGTTCCGGATTTAACAGCACAGATTATCAAATCGCCTATGCCTGCACTTGCTATTCTTCTTTTGACTCCCTTATAATTCTTAACACTAATTATTTCAACAATCTTAGCACCGCTATTATCAGGTACAATTAATCTTGCTCCTACTGGCAATCCTCTTGTTATTTTAGATGATATTGCTTTCATTTTTTACTCACATTTTTTGAATTATAACAAATTTTTTTGTTTTACTTATTGGCCTGCATTCCATAATCTTAACTCTATCCCCAACTTCTACATCAATGCATGGAGGAACATGAACGCTTAACTTGCTCCTTTTTTTCATGTATCTCTCATATTTTGGAACTTTAACAAGTCTGTCCCAAACAACAACAGCTGACTTATCCATTTTGTTTGAAACTATCTTTACTTCTAAAATTTTACCTCTCACAGTCAATTTTCCATGAAATGGACAATTAATATCATCACACTTATTTTCAGGTGCAACTACCCCAACTATTCCTATATTTTTTGCTTTTACTTCTTTCACAGATTTTTGTTCGGTTTTCTTCTTTTTTTCCATTGTTTCACCTTTTTTATTTTTTCAATCTTTCCCACGGCCTGCCCAATACTTCTTCTCCTTTTATTATTGTTTCTTTTTTATTTTTGAGTATTATTTTAAATTTGTTTCCTTTTTTCAGTATTTTTTTTTCTTTTCCATTTGCCTCAATTATGATCAGATTTTTGGTTTCATCTATTATTCTTCCATGCATTTTGTTAATATTCTCGTTTTTTGAAAGGATTTCAACATCCATTCCAATAAGTTCATGTTTTTTTATATTTTTTTCAGTTATTGGCATCTGCCTCACTTCATTTCTATAGAGGACTCTGTAAACCCATATTTTATGAGTTCTTTCTTCACATCCTCTTTGTGTTCTCCTTGAAGGAGGATTGTATCCCCTTTTGCTGAACCACCGCATGCCAATTTTTGTTTAAGCTTTCTTGTTAAATCTTTAATATCTATTTGCTTTGTATCAATGCCTGTTATCTCTGTCGTTAGTTTTCCATATCTTTTCTTTGTTACTTTTATTACAACTTTTTGTTGTTCTTTTGCTAAAGTTTCGCATACGCAAAGTTCTTTTGGTAATCCGCACTTTGGGCAAATGCTTGTTTCTCTTTCAGTTCCGTCACTCATTCTTTTATTTTACACCTCACTTCTCATTTTTTTCTCTTAATATTGTTTTAATTCTCGCTATTGTTTTCTTTATTTCTTTTACTTGTCCTGGATTATCTGGATTTGATTTATTCGCAATTTGAGCATTAGCTTTAATTAAATCTTTTTTGAGTTGAACCAATTTTTTTTTAAGCTCTTCTTTACTCATTTCTTTAAGTTCTTTTTTTCGGATTAATGCCATTTTTTACACCTTTTCTTTTTTTTCAGTTTCTTTTAATTCTTGTGTTTTTTCATCTTTTGATTCTTTTATTTCAGTTTCTTTTAATTCTTGTGTTTTTTCATCTTTTGATTCTTTTATTTCAACAACATCTCCAAAAGTATAAGTAATATCATCAGGCATTTTAATCTCTGGAGGAAGTATTTTAACGCTTACTCCAACAACACCTACTTTCAGTTTTGCTTCTTTAAACCCTTTTTGCACATGTTCATCACTAGGTTCTCCGCATTTTGGCAAAAATCCTTTGTAAAATCTCCAATATCTTGCTCTTTTTCCTGGCACTTTTCCAGAAATCTTTATTTCAACACCTTGCGCTCCTGCTTTCATAACTTCTGTCACGCTTCTATGTCCAATAGCTTTAAATCTTCCAACACCAAATTGCATCAATTGATTCGCTATTTTTTCAGCAACAATTTGAGCATCCAAGTAAGGCTCTGTTACTTCTCTCACTTCTACTTGAGGGGAATCTAAATGAAATTTCTCAATAAGGGTTTCAGTAAGTGCTCTTATATTTTCTCCTCCTCTTCCAACAATAAGTCCAGGCCTGCTTGTAAAAATAATAACTTTTACACCAACTGGTGTCTTAACTATTTCCACTCTGCTAAATTCTGTTCTTTCAAGATTATGCTCAAACCATTCTTTTATTAATTGTTCTCTTATTTTTTGTTGGATAAACTTCTTTTCAATCATTTCTTTGCACTCTCCTTTATTTTTTCTTCTTTTTTCTTTTTATCACTCTTGTTTTTCTTATCTGAGCTTCTTGTGGGAATTGCAATTATTTCAATATGCGTTGATTTTCCCATCCTTCTTGTAGCCATTTTTTCTTTACTCACACCCCTATTAACAATGAATTTAGATATTGTAAGATCTTCTGGCTCAAAATATTTATTTGAAGCATTAGCAATAAGATTTACTAAAATCTTTTTTATCTCCTTTGATGCTTTCACAGGATACCTTCCTGCGGATATGCCTTTTTTATGCCCCATATCCTTATTAAAGGACTTAAACTTAATAGGTTTCTTAAGAGATATTACATCTTCTAAAAGTTTCACTGCTTTTTTCACATTCATTCCTTTTAAAGTCCTGCCTATCTCCACGCTGTGTTTAAAACTTATTGGCAAATAACGTCCTCTTGCCTTTATTTCTTCTTTTTTATCCATTTTTATCACTTATTTAATTGGAACAAATTTTGAACTTCTTGAAGCACCAACTCCTGGCGCACTATGCTTTACAACCTTTCTTGTTAATGCAAATTCTCCTAAATAATGCCCTAACATTTCTGGAATAATGTTAATTTTAACAAATTCTTTTCCATTATAAACTTCTATTGTTAAACCAAGCATTTTAGGAACAATTACCATATCTCTAACATGAGTTCTAATTCTTTTTATTTTTCCTTCCTTTGCTTTTTGCACTTTTTTCATCAATTTTTTTTGAGCTTCTGTAAGCCCTCTTTTAAGGCTTCTTTTCTGTCTTGCATTAAGTAATTCTCCGAATTCTTTTAAATCCATTTTTTCTAATTCCTCAATTGTCTTCCCTCTTAATCTAAACTCTTTGCTCATTCCTCTTCACCTTATCTTTTCTTCCTCCCTGTTCTCTTTGGTGCTATACTTCCAACTCTCGCACCTCTTGGTGCTCTTCTTGAAGTTGTAAAGTGTTTGCCATGCCTTCCCGTGCCTCCTCCAAGAGGATGGTCAATAGCGTTCATTGCAGTTGCACTCACTCTTGGCCACACTTTTGAACGCACCTTTACAGCATAAAACTTTTTTCCTGCTTTAACAAACGGCTTCTCTTTCCTTCCTCCTCCTGCTACTTGACCTATAATTGCCTTACAATTCGGATTAAGAGCAATTACTTTTTTGCTTGGAAGAGTAATTAAAACCTTGTTTTTTTCCTTTGTTACTATTTTAGCAAAACTTCCTGAAGAACGTACAAGCTTTCCTTTATCCCCTGGAGTCTTTTCTATGTTAAAAATGCTTGTTCCTTCTGGAATAGATGATAAAGGCAATACATTTCCAACCTCAACAGGAGCGCTAAATCCTTCTGAAATTACTTGTCCTTCATAAACTCCTGCAGGCGCTGGAAGCAAAGTTTCTGAATTATCTTCATATTTGACTCTAATTAAAGGTGCTGTCCTTCCTCTATCATGCAAAATTTCAACAATTCTTCCAGTTATCATATCTTTTTCCTGTCTAATTACAAAACCTGTTTTTCCTGCAAACCTATGCGACTTAGCAGTATATTTCGGTTTTCCCTTTCCTCTTCTTTGCATTTTTGTTCTTCTTGGCATTTAAATCCCTCACACCATTCCAAATTCTGTTGCAACATCCAAAGCGTTGGATTCCTTACTTAAACCAACATATGCTTTCTTTTTTTTACCTTCATTCACAATTCTAACCTTTTTAACTTTAACACCAAAAAGGTTTTCTACAGCTTTTTTAATTTGGTACTTATTTGCTCTTTCATCAACTATAAAAGTAATAACATTATTTGATTCCATTAATCTAACTGCTTTTTCTGTGCTTACAGGATTTTTTATTATATCTTCAGGATTCATTTACTCCTCCCTCTTTTTTATCAAAATATAATTTTCTTTCTTTAAGTTCTTTTATTGCGCTTTCTGTAAATATGCATAATCGTCCAGGTATCGTGCCAGGCGCTAAAAGTTCTGCACTTAATCTTCTAACAGTCCTAACTTGAACTCCAGGAATGTTTCTTGCAGCCCTACTTAATTTGCAGGACTTACTTACAATAATAAGTGGTCCAACTCTCTTTTTGTATTTCCTTCCTCTCATTTTTCCTTTTCCTGCTCTGATTTTCCTTTCACTGCATCTTTCTAATTCTTCTTTTAACCCTATTTTAAGAAGAGCTTCTTTAACATCCTTTGTTTTGCTTAAAGACTCAAAATCATCACTAACGATTATTGGTGTTTCTTCACTATACTTATGACCTCTTTTATTAACAATTTCATTAACAGCACAAGCAGAAAGTGCACTCCTAATCGCAAACAATCTTTCTTTTTTATTTATTTTTTTAACAATTATTTTTCTTGTTTCAGGAGGGTGTGCAACTCTTCCACCTTTTGTCATTGGTGCAGTAGCACCTTCATAACCAAATTGTCTTCCTCTCCTCCACATAACCTTGCTTGGAGTTCTTGATTTGCCTCTTCCATAAGTTCCTCTATAATTTCTTCTTCTCTTGCTTAAAAAACTGCTTTTTCTTAAACCTGCAAGCACATCAGTTCCATGTGGAATTAATTTTTTAGACTGCGAAGCTAAAACAGTTCTCTTAATAATATCAGGTCTTATCTCCTCCTCAAATTGTTTTGGGAGTTCTATTGTTTTTGAAGTGTTTTGTATTTTTCTTTTCATATTCAATCACACATTATTGTTTGCTCTTTTTAGATATCTCAATTAAAGATACGTCAAATAATTTCTTTGATGGTTTAATACTTGTTCTTAATTTTATTAAACGTTTGGAAGGACCGGGAACACTTCCTTTAATGATTACGTAATCATTTTTTACTTGCCCGTATTTCAAAAACCCTCCTTTTGGATTTACTTCCTCAGGATTATCACCAATTTTGAGAATAACTTTATTATGTTCAATTCTTGCAAAATAACCTAATTGACCATGTTGTGGGGTCCTATAAGAAGTTTTTGCAGGATGCCAAGAACCAAGAGAACCTGCTTTCCTCCTATTCTTTTCTGATTTATTTTGAAGAAGTTTAACGCCAAATCTTTTAACGCTTCCTTGAAATCCTTTTCCTTTTGTAATTGATGCCACATCAATTTCTTCTTTTTCCTTAAAAACTTCAGAAACCCTTATTTCTTTGCCAATTTTTTCTTTAACAAAATTAATCTTTTCTTCAATACTGCCCCCAATTCCCATTTCTATGAGTTCTGGTTTCTTTTTAAACCCAATTTTATGCGGTTGTGTTAACCCATATAATGTGATGTCTTGAATCTCATCTTTGTTTTCTTCAATAATCTTGTTCAAATCTTTTTCCTTTTTTATTGGACTTAATAATCTCTTAAAAAAATTATCTTCATTTTTTATCATATATTGTGTTAAAACCTTTAACCCTTCAGGTGTTTTTTGATAAAATCTTGCACCCACAATTTTTAAAGGAGGGCATTCAATTATAGTTACAGGAATGCTTATTTCTTTTTTCTTTGTTGAGCTTGTTTTTCTATTATCATAAGCAATAATGTGAGTCATTCCTGCTTTATATCCTGCAAATAATAAAGGTTTTGCTTCGCCTATTTCCGGAAATCTTCTTATTCTCGCATGAGTTCTCTTACTCCTTCTATGCGGCCAAAACTGAAGACTACCTCTATGCGGTCTTTTTCTTCTACTTATCTTATGCCCCATTTTTTCGCCTCATTACTTTCTTGACTTTATTTTTTAATCATTAATTTCTTTTTAAATCTTATTATGTTTTTTAAATCTTTGTATTTTTATTTAATTCTCATTAACATTAAAACACGTAGAAATTACAATAGCGGCATTATTAATAGCAGCCTTTTTATGAAACCTTCATAATCTCTTAAAATTAACTCCTTTATAAGCTTAACCCTGTTAAATTGTTAAGATTAAATTAATAAAAATATTTAAAATAAATAAATAATTGCATTCATTTATGGAAGAAAATATTGAAGAAATTCTAAATGAATATTATCCTGACTTAGATTCAAAAATAAAAGATAAAATTACATATTTTTGTGAATTTGGAAAAATTAAAATTCATGATCCAAAAGTATTCTTTAACTATATGAAAGAAGATTACCAAAAAAGTGTTTTACACGCACTTTTAGAATTGGGAAAAATGACAAAAACAATTTCAAACAATCTTGTTATTGAAAAATACATATCAAAAGGATTGGAAGAAAGAAAGAAAATAAAAAACCTTTTTCACGATAAAGGCACAATTGTCATAAAAAGTTTAACAGACTTATTGCAAATGATTTCTATCTTTGAAAAAATTTCATCCTTTGAAGATATATTGGCTTTCAGCGTAAAAAATGAAAACAATGTGAATATAATTGAAATAAACAATTTAGCGAATAAAACAAAAACAGAAATAGAAAAATTAGTGTATTTTTACACAGGTAACAATAATAGTTCAAAACCATATGAAGGGTTTGTTTAGAAAATTAAATTTCTTGCTTTAAAAGGGCTTCAATTGTGTAACGATTATTTCTTGTAATCTCGTCTGGATTTGTTACATGTAAAAGTGTAATTTTTTCACCATTTTTTTCAATCCTATACCTTTCTTCATCTATTTTTGTAATTTTTTTCCATCTCTTCATATCTTCTTGCGATTCTTTCAAATCCATACCAAGACTCCTTAAATGCTTTCTAAAGTTTTTTCTAAAATCTTTAAACTTTTTTGGCATCTTTCCATCTTCTCTCTTTATTCTATACGCAAAAACCTCTTTTTTATTATTAGGAAGCCTTGCTTCTATTGTTTCTAAAAAACCTGCTTTCTCTGCAACCATAAGATGCAAATCAATTGAATTTCTTGATGCATGCATAAAACACGTAAGATAATTCATTGTTTTGAATGGCTTATACCTTAAATTATCTGTGAGTAAGTAAAACCTAAGTAATGAGGAATCATTGCTGAATCTCAAGTTATATTCAAAAAGAGACATAAAGTGTTTATATTCCTCTGCATTCATAACTTTAGAAGCAAGTTCACTTAAAGGGGGTATAAAAAATTTAATGCTTTCAAAATTATATTTCTTGTCTTTAATAACTGCAGACTCACTAAGCAACGCTTCAATGCCTACTGTTTTAATCCTGCCAATTTCCCTAAAACCGCCTTTAGGATTTCTTGTTAAAACAAATCTGCCTCTTTTTTTTAAGGAATATATGCTTGTTGGATTGCAAAAATCATTTATTAAACAAGAAGAACAATCATCCTTCCCGTATATATTTAAAAAACCAGGAGAACTTTTTTTTAAATCTAAAAGCTCATAATGAATTGTTTTTGCTTTCTCTTCTAAAAGCGCATTTTTTTGAAATCTTTTTACTTTTATTTTTGAATTTCTTAAATTATTTTCTTCAAAAAACAAATTAAATAAAACACCTTCTTTAGATTCTATCTTTAATTCTTCCTCGCAAAGAAGGTTATATAACACAAGTTGAAGCATTACTTTTTGCATATTCTTTTCATTCACTTTTAAATCAATAGGAACTGCATATTTTTCTTTTTTCCCCCAAAATTCTATTTTATCAGGAACACCAACAAGTTTTTTATTCAATCCTTTATATCTTTCTTCTCTTCCATCAAGAATTATTGAATCCAAGAAAACGCCTTCCACAGAATAAAGAGAATCATCTTGTAAAGCAGAAACATACCTTGCTTGATTAAATATTGAAAATTTATCAATAAACATTTCCTTAAAGCTATTCTGCAAATCAAAAGATAGAAGTTTAGGATAAGGCATCTTAATGTTTTTTTTATAAGCTTCTTGAAAATCAAGATAATGAATAGTGTCATTAAACTTATCATGAATTAATTGTTTGTCTATTCTTACTGACTGAGAAAACAAATTGTGTGCGAGGGTATCGAGTTCTATCTCAGGAGTATAAAGCGATTTCCCCTTACCATAAAAATGTCTCCAAACCCAAAAATTTGGACAAAAATCGAAATCTACAATTTCTGTTACACTATTATATAATCTTCTTGTTTTTTTCATTATATTTGCCCTCTTTTACACTAATAAACTAATTTTATGCTCTTTTTTTAAATATTGCTCTTTTT
>JAFCGN010000008.1:0-27376 GCA_017608045.1 Candidatus Parvarchaeota archaeon | reverse complement strand
TTTTTTATTCATAAACAAAAATAATAAATATTCACTAAAAAACATATTTTTGAAATCAATAATCTCTGTGGATAATTATTTAAATAAAAGCAAAGGTTTTTTATTTATTAATGGTTGCTCAATCTGAAAAATTGGAAGATTTATTAAGAAATAATGTTTTTGGTTCAAAAATTTTTAGAGAAGAAAGTCAAAAAATAATGGCAATAAGCAATCCTTTTTTTAGCGATGAATCCATTGCAGTGTCGTTAGAAAGATGGGAATCTTATTGTAATTTAATGAATGAATTTTTTAAAGAAGAAGGAAGTCTTTTTATTCTTGGAGGAATAATAAGCCCTACAAGATTTTTTTATTCCAAAAAAAATGTAAAAACACTTGAACAAGAAAAAGTCCCTGAAAATCTTGAAGAAATGTTCCCTGACATGAAAGTTTTTGAACAAAAATTGCATTATAAAATAGAAAGATTGAAAAAATATATTGAAAAAATTCCAAAAAAAGTAAATACATATTATATATTAACAGATTCTGATAATAAAACTATTGAAGATTTAACAAACTTCTACGTTGACTTCTTCACGCAAAGAGTTACTTTAATTAAAAAAAATTTAGATAAATTCCAGAATATTTATGCAAAATGGGATGAAATAGACAATGAGTTTCAACAAAGAATAGAACTTCAAAGAGCAATAAGTAAGAAATTAGGAGGTAATCGCTCTGGTTTAACAAAAACTAGGAATGAAGAAACAAAAAAAAGGCTTGAAAAAAAAATAAGGAATTTAGAAAAAGAATTAGAAAAAGGCGAAAAAACTCTTGAAAATCTTGAAGACAAAAAACAAAATTATTATAACAAAATAAAACAGAGTTTAGAATACGTGAATAAATGCAATGAAGACTTAAAAAACAAAAATTTGTATTTTATGAATGAAAAATTAACAGATATTATTAACTCATTTAATGAAATCTCTCCAGACTCTGATTCTCTTTTATCAGAATTAAATAAGGTTGACCTAAAAATTAGTGATTATTTAAATAACTTAGAAAGAAAAATCACTTTTAACGAATGGAATAAAAGCACAAGAATAACAAAAAGGGATCTTCCAAATGACATAATATGTGAAATTAATAAAACTGCAAAAACAGAATATCATAGTCTTTTAGAAGAAACAGGCATAAACATTGTAACACCTGAAGTTGAAAAAGAATTATCTGAAAAACTAATTAATGTTTCTTACACTCCTACAAAATTAAGCAAAGCAAATGTAAAAATGTTTAGACAAGGTCTTGCAATTGAAAAAATGAATAGAGAAATAAAAGAAAGAATTTTTTTAGTAGGGAATGATTATTGTTTTAGAGCGCAATCATTCATTATTAATAAAGATGGTGATTTTGTTTATGAAATAACAGTTGGTCCTTTTTTTGATGTAAAAAAAGCAAAAAAACTTGCAAAAAAAGGCATTAAAACAGATGCAACAAAGCTTGCAAACTTTTATGAATCTGTTCAAGGAGTGGCATTAATTGATTATGAACCAAGAACAACAGCAAGATTTTGTTTTTTGCAGGACCATGAATTAGAAACATTACTTCATCATTTAAGATCAGAGGATAAAGAAAATTTGTTGTGCATAGCACACGTGTCGGACCAACACAACACTAAGAGAAATTCAAGGAGAGATTTGATTTTAGCAACAGAATTGTTTTTAAAAGAAGATATGAGCATTGAAAAACTTATAGAAACAGGGGATCTTACACAAGGTGTTGGAAATTTTAGCGGAGAACAACTTGCAGGAGTAAATATGTGTTTAGAAGACCAAGTATATGTTGCAGCAAAATCACTTTTTAATATGTCCTTGCCAATAATAAAGAGGTCAAGATTAAAACAACCGATTACAACGATTGAAGGCAATCACTCAAAAGGAACAGCAAGACTTGGATTCAGACCAACTGTTTCAATAACAAAAATTTGCAATTATTTTTACAAAATTTTGAATTCAAATGAAATAGATAATTTAATAAAAGAATCTATTGAATCCGAAAAAGAAGATTTAATGATAGAAGAAGGAATATTACATCCAACAATTCCTTTTTACACTGTTTTTTCAAATGGTCCGGAAACAGGGGGTATTATTGATTTCGAGTTAAAGAATAATGAAAGTTTTGGATTGGCATTTATTTCTCATAAAACACCAGGCAGAGCTGACAAAGCAGACCCAACACTTAGAGCATTCTCTCATTTTAAGGAATTGAATAGATTGAGTAAAAACATAAGGATGGCGTATTTTGGACATTCTCATCTTCCTTCCACATCCCTGATAGGTGGATTACATTTACAATGCGGTGGAAGTTTTGAAGGAATGGATTACAATATACAATTCCCATACAAAACAGATTCTTCTTATGCTTACATTGCAGGTTTTCCTCCTGCTGCAATGGGTTTTTGGAAAAATTATGTAGCTAAAGGCACTAATGGAATACAAGGATTTGTTGTTTCAGAGTTTATAAGCCATCAATTATTAGATAGAATAGTGAATGAGTATAAAACATCTGAAAATGAAACAATTAAAGACTTATTGATTAAAAACACACTAAAACCAAATGAACTTCCATCATCTGTTCTTGCAAGATATAAAAAATATTATTGAATTATCATCCTTTTATAACACCAAGAGGCACCATCCTCACAACTCTTCTTGCAATGCCTGTTTTTTCACTCACTAATGCAACTTCATCAATGTCCTTATAGGCAAAAGGTGCTTCTTCTGCAACAACCCTCCAAGAATGAGCTTTAAGCACTATGTTATCTTTATTGAGTTGTTTTTGCACGTCTTCGCCTCTTGCCTTATTCACAGCTGCATGCCTGCTCAAAACTCTTCCCGCGCCATGTGCTGTGCTACCAAATGTTTTTTTCAAACCCTCATTTGTTCCAACCAAAACATAACTTGCAGTTCCCATGCTTCCAGGAAGCAAAACAGGATGTCCATAATTTTTATAAGTTTCAGGAACTTCTTTGCGTCCTGCAGGAAATGCTCTTGTTGCACCTTTTCTGTGTAAAAACACTTCACGGGTTTCCCCATCTATTTTATGCTTTTCTTTTTTAGCAATATTATGGCAGATATCATATACTTGCTCTAATTCACTATCAGGAAATATTTTCTCAAACGCTTGTCTCGCCCAATACAATATTAATTGCCTGTTATTCCAAGCAAAATTAGCAGCAGCATTCATAGCTAAAAAATACTTATCGCATAATTCAGTACTTGCAGGAGCATAAATTAACTCCCTATCAGGAAGAGATTTTATTAAATATGGAAATGTTCTTTCCATCTGACGCAAATAATCTGAACAAATTTGATGTCCAAGCCCCCTGCTTCCCGTATGAATCATTAAAACGATTTGATTAAGTTTTAAACCAAATGCTTTTGCAGTTTTTTCATCAAAAACTTTCTCAACTTTCTGTACTTCCATAAAATGATTTCCTGCACCCAAGCTTCCTAATTGTTTAGCCCCTCTTGATTTAGCTTTTTCACTTACTAAAGAAGCATCTGCTTTCAACTGACCTTCATCTTCGGTGTGTTTCAAATCCTTTTTTGTTGCATATCCTTTTTCCAAAGCCCATTTTACTCCTAAATTTAAAACATTATCTATTTCATCCCTACTTAATCTTCTAAGCCTGCCCTCACTTCCAAGCCCAGCAGGTATGAACTCATAAATCTTATTAATAATTTCTTTAATTCTTGGTGCAACATCCTCATAAACTAGGTTTGTCTTAATTAATCGCACGCCGCAATTAATATCATAACCAACACCACCAGGACTCAAACCACCTGTCTTACTATCTAATGCAACAACACCTCCAATGCAAAAACCATATCCTTGATGAGCATCAGGCAAAGCAATTGAGTACTTATAAATTCCAGGCATTGAAGCCATATTCTTTAATTGTTCAAGAGTCCTATCATGGCTTATGCTTTCTAAAAGTTTAGTGCTTGCAAAAATCCTTCCAGGAACATTCATATTTCTTGTTTTAGGTATCTCCCATTCAAACTCATTTAATTTTTTTAATTTAATCCCCATAATCCCACCAACAATTTAATTAAAACAAAGAGAGTATTTAAATTCAATCATGCATTTTCATATATCAAGAGTGAATTTAATCAAAGTTTCTTTTTGTTTTTCAATAATCTCCATCCCAAAATACGTAATTGCTTTAACAATAGATTTAGGATTGTGTTTCTTTTTATTAAATTTTTCTCCTTTTGCAACACAAATTAAAGAAAACTCCTGTTTATTTATTTTCACATTATATTCAGAAAAAAGTAAATGCTTTATTTCAAAAATAGTGATTAACTCTTCAATAAAATCATAAAGCAAAGATTTTAAGTCTTCTGATTTTATTTTAAATTTAAATTCTTTTACAGGAGATATTTCACTTAAATCCACCATTACGTTTGTAATTGCTTTTGCAGTTTCTTCAAACGCCTCATCAAGATTTTTACCCTTAGCGAGGATAGCAACATCCGCTGTTGCTTCTTCTGATAAGTATTCAAAACTCATAACTCTGTAATTAACAATATATTAATTAATAATTTTGCGTGAAAAATTAAACGCAACTTTTTTAAATTGTCTACACGTGCCTCTCTGTATGTTGCCTAAACATGTTTTAAAAGCACTAAAAACACTTAATGCTAAAAAAGGAGTTTATAATAAAAAGGATTTGATTAAACTTTACAATGATTCCACAAACAATTCGCTTGAAGCAAAAACAAAACACCTTGTTTCTTTTAAAATTCTATATAATTATGTAAAGAATACAAATAAACCTATTGAATATAATGAAGATGCTAATTTAGACAATTTTTTTGAATTTGAATTTCTTGAAAACATAGTTGAAGAAAATACAATAATTGAGGATCATATAAAAGCAAGCAATAACATTTTTAAAAAAATCAGTGATGTGCTTTCTTTTTCAGACAGACCTCTTTACTTAAAAAGATTAAAAAAAGATATTTTAGAGTTAATTGACATAACAGAGTGTTTAAGAAAGACAACAAAAGATGAGTATTATAAAAATGCATTAAACAACTTATACAAAAAATATAATAATTATTTAAAAATCACAGAAGCATTTCTTAAAATATTTTATAAAGAAACAACAAATAATTAAATTGTTCTTGAATAAAACAATTTTAATGAAGAATCAAAGAATGAATAAAATAAGACAGTATTATGATGGAATTAGTAAAGGCTATGATGAATTATACGGAGAGGAACAATTAAAAAAAGTTAAATTCATTGTTGAAGAATTCAAAGAAGTTTTGGAACAAAAGAAAAAAATCTTAGATGCTGGCGCTGGAACTGGAATACTGAATTCTTTTTTAAAAAACAAGGATTTAATAAGTTTAGATATAAGTCCTAAAATGCTTGAAAAAAACAAGAATGATAAAAAAATAATTGGTTCAATCACGAAAATGCCTTTTAAAAACAAGGAATTTGACCTGGTTTTTTGCATAACAGTCTTGCAAGATTTGAATGAAAACGAAATTGAAAAAGCAATAAAAGAAATTAAGAGAACAAGTAAAAATGCAATCATTAGTTTTCTTAAAAAAAGTTCAAAGAAAGAAACAATCATAAAATTTCTTAAAAAATTTGCAAAAATAGAAAAAATAGTAGAACTTGAAAAAGATATTGTTTTGTTTGCAACCTTATAATCTGAAATAACAAAAAATAAAAAAAGAAAATAAAAAAAGAAAATAAAAAAACATGATTATTACTTGCTTTTCAAACAAGGGAGAAAAATGTGTTTAAAATTTTTTTTTTGAATAATAAAAAGCATTAAGCAAATACAATATTATCAAAATTATTATAAAGAGTAATCGCTGTTTTTCTTAATATGGCAACAAATTTTGGGTGGTTGTTTAAAATCAATAAATGGTTTTCATCGCTTTTCAAAAGAAAAAAGAATATAAAATTAGGTCTTTATGGAAGCACAAATGCTGGAAAAACAACTCTTGCAAACAGAATAAGTCTTGATTGGCTTGGAGAGGAAGTTGGCACAGTAAGTAATATACCTCATGAAACGCGAAACATTCAAAAAAAAGAGAATATTGTTGTTGAAAATAATGGAAAAAAATTGAATATGACCCTCATTGATACACCAGGAATTGCAACACGCATAGATTTTGAAGATTTTAAAAAGTATGGATTAAAAACAAAAGAAGCAAAAAACAGAGCAAAAGAAGCAACTCAAGGAATTATTGAAGCAATTAGATGGCTTGATGATATGGATGTAGTTATTGCTGTTATGGATGCTACTCAAAACCCGTACACGCAAGTAAATCTTACTATTCTTGGAAATTTAGAAGCAAGAAAAATACCTGTCATAATTGCTGCAAATAAAATAGATTTAAAAAATGCAAAAGTTAAAAGAATAGAAAATGCTTTTCCTCAGTATAAAGTAATTGGTATAAGTGCAAAAAATGGTGATAATATAGAAGAACTATATAAAACAATATCCGATATGGTTTGAGGTGTTCAAAGATAAAAAAAGAACTTTCATTAAAATTCATAACATTTGAAAAATTTAATAATATGGAAACAAATGATATGATTGACCTTATTATAAAAGAAACAAAAAAAGAAAACATTATTGTAATTGAAGGAAGTTTAAACTCGATTGAAGAAGCGAATCTCATTCAAGCAACAATGGAGAATATTGATAAAAAATTTCCAGGAATTGAAATTGCTAATCTTTATTCAAATGGTATTGAAAATTTAAGTTTTAAGGAAAGAGCAAAAATTTTTATTGTTAACAAACTTTTTGGCAGAAAAAGAGGTTTAACAATTATTGGGCCTGCTAAATTAGTAAGACAAATAAAAAGAAATCCAGATAACGTGGTTCTCAAAATGATTCAATAAAATCTTGTGTTCTACAATTGTTTATTTTCATATAAGAAATTGTTATAAAGAAAGTAATTAATATTGTTAGTATGCCTCATAAATGTGTTAGATGCGGTGCATTATATCCTGATGGAGCAAAACAATTACTTACTGGATGCGATAATTGCGGTGGGAAATTCTTTTATTTTATAAAAGAAGAAAATCTTAATAAAAAACTTCCAAAATTAACACCTGATGAAATTGAAGAAATTGAAAAAGATATAAGAGATGTAATAGGCATTAATAATAAAAAGGATAAACCAATCGTGTTAGATTTAGAAACCATTACTGTTGTAAAACCAGGTAAATACGAGATTGACCTCGTGAAAGTATTTGATAAAAAAAGACCTGTTGTTTTTAAAATAAAAGATGGTAAGTACTTAATTGATTTAAGACAAGTTTAAAAACAATATTTTAGTCAAAATTTATTGCCTGAAATTCTTCTTTTAATTCTTGTTTTATTTTTTTGAGCACTTCTAATAAAAGAATTCTTTTTGCAAAACCAATATCCCCATTATCAATTAATATTTCTTCAAATCTTGAGGATAAATCTTCATAACCTATTTTTTTCAACCATAAAATTATTTTTTTCATTTCTTTTTTATTTAATTTTAATTCCATTAAATGTTCTGCTAAATCCTCTAAATCTTTAAACTCAAACCCATTCATTTTTATAGAATTAATTTCTCTAATAGCGTTTATTATCTTATATTTATCAGCACTTGCAATCAAATTACAACCATTAAAAAATGCTTCAATCCTATTCTTATTCCTTTTTGGAATCAATTTTTTAGATTTAACCAATCTTACAAAATCTTTTGTTTTCAGTTTAATTGTTAAACTCAAAGAATCGCACCAAAAAACCCCTTTTATCTTGCAATTTTTTAATTCATTTAAGGTTCTCACCATTATTTCTGAATTCTTTTTTTCTTTTTCATATTTTCTTACATAATCTTCTACAGAAATAAAATCCTCAACCTTCTTATTATCAGTAACAATTTCTTTTATCTCATTCAATTCCATAATCAAAACCCAAGTTTACTCCTTATTGCACTAAATAAATCTTGTTTATACTCAGCATTTATTAAATCAGCAGCTAATTTTTTGAAAGCAATAGAACTTTTTGAAAATGGTTTGTAATGCGTAATAGGTATTTTTGCAGAAATACTCTTTGGAACATTTTTATCTTCAGGAATTAAAGAAATAATAGGGACATTACAAATCTTGTATATCTCAGAAAGAGATAAACTATTATTTTTTGAGTATTTATTTACAACAACGCCAAGCACATGAACATCATACTCTCTAGAAAGTTTAATCATTTTTAATGCTTCAATAACTGAAGGAAGGTCTGGATTTGTGACAATAATTGCTTCATCACAACACTTTAAACTCCAAATTGTTTCAGCACCAATACTTGGTGCTGTGTCTAAAAGAATTATATCGCTTATTTTACTAATTTGTTCTATTATTTGTGGCAATCGCGAGTGATCAATAAAACTATCACTTAACCTTAAACTCGCAGGAATTACTTTCATATTAGAACCGTGAATCTCAATAATATCTTCAACATCACTTTCACCTTTTAATGCAGAATTTATTGTTAATGGAGAGAAATGCAATCCTAAATGCAAAGCCAAACAACTACTACTTGTGTTTGTGTCAACAACAGTAACATTTTGATTAAATTCATAAGAAAGAGTGGCACCAAGATTAACAGTTGTTGTTGTTTTACCAACTCCCCCTTTTCCTGAAAACACTCCAATTACTCGAGCCATACCAAAAAATAAAAGCATAATCATTAATAAATCTTGCTCTCCTTTGTAAAAGTTTTTTGTAATAATTTTTAAAAAAAGAAAAAATCAAAAAAAAGGTATGGAATGCAATTATTTTGTAATCCTGTATAACCACATAAATTATGGTTTTGCTTTAATGTTTGATAAAAGAGTTTATAGAATTAATTTAGAAAATTTTATGAGAAGTATTGGATTTAAATTTAAAAATGAAATAAGACCAAATTATGATAAAAACACTTTACCAAACTATGATTTTCTTCAAATATATGATATTGATAGAATTAAAGGAAGTTTATTTATTGAAACAATATTTAAAACAAAAAAAATTATTGGTGAAAACAATGTTTGCTTCAATATTAAATTCTCTTTTTTTGATGAAACTGAACGTGCTGAAACAATATTTGATTTAGAAAAAATTTTAAAATCATGTTTAAAACCAATCCCTTTAGAAGAGCTCATAAAAGAAGTTCAAGAACATTATAAAAGAAACATATTAGAAGCATATGTTTAAAAACAGCGCCAGGGACGAGATTCGAACTCGTGCCCTCAAAAAGAGGACAGGCTCTCCAGGCCTGCGCGTTAGACCACTCCGCCACCCTGGCACAAGTTTAAAAAATATAAGAATACTTTAAAAGTTTATCTTTCCTTTTTTATAATTTCTTTTTTTGATTTCTTCTTCAAAGTGAATTTAAGAATGAGAAAACCAAGAAAACTAAGAAGTGCTATAATAAGATTAGTAATAGTTAATGCGATTAAAGGGGTTTTCAAAATCCCGTTAAGAAGAATGTTTATAATTACAAAAGAATCAGTTGAAGTGTTTAAACCCATGTTTTGGAAAAGCAAGATTTCAAGTTTTGGAAGTAATAAAATAAGTAATAAAGTAATACTTCCTGAAAAAAAAGTTGAGACAAATAGTTTTCTGAAAAAAATTTTTGGAAAATTAGTTTTATCTGAAGAAATTAAAAATGCAAGCCCAAGAAACAACAAGATTACACCAAAAAAAATTCCTGAATAAGATTTTGTTTTCTTATTTATTTCTTCTAATGAAATCGTGGAATTAAAAGGCAAAACACCTTGAATAAGGGGGTTATTTAAATTATTTGTGTATAAAGAATAGAATGTTTGATTAAGACATTGTTCTGGTTTTGAATACATTCTTAAGTCTTGACAATTCAAGCAGGGAATGTTAGTATCAGAACTTAAAATTTCAGGGGAGTTCTCTGCATTGCAAAAATCAGAGAGAACGCTTAAAAAACTATTTATTGAATTTATTCCTTTGATTTTCTTCCTATAATGAAGTGGGAGTTCTTCAATACCTTTATTAACAACACCGTACACTTCGCAATTATGATGCATTTCATCAAAACTCATACCATCATAATTTGCATTTATTTGATATATTTGAAGCAGTGAGGAAGTTAAATTAGTTTTGTCCAAGAATAATGGAATTGCCTTGTCTCCAGCATCCATAAGAACATTAAATAAATAATTATAAGAATAATAATGGTTCAAAACAAGGATTGCAATCAAAGAAGTTATAATAAGAACAGACGCATTCAAACACATGCCAGTAGAAATTTTTCTTAAAAAATTAATTACACTCATAGGTATTATATAGAAAATTAAAAAGATTTAAACCTTTTCAAACAAATGTCTTTTTAGCAGTGAAAATAAAAAGCGAAAGTAATTTAAATAAGATTGTATTATAGAATTGTTAAGAGCGCCTAGGAGGGGTTAAGGTGTCTCTTTTTTATTTTTTTTTACAAATTTATTTTTTTTTATTCCAACACAATTTGCAATATCTTTTTGAATGTTTTGTTGAAAAAGTGTGTTTAACTTCATAATAGTTTTCTCCTTTTCTGATTATATTGTAACATTTCGAACACCTATGAGGTTTTCGCGCCTTGCGAATGAACACAAGATTACCTCTTCTTGTTTTAAAAACTCTTGGCATTAAGGAATTAGTAAGGAATAGTTATTAATAATTGTTTGTGAATTATGATTAATTGTATGATGTTAAGAATCGCGCCTGAATTAAACGAAGTCAAGGATATTGTAAGTGTTGGTGTGAGGAATAAGTGGTTAGTAGTGTTATTAGGAGTGTTCGGAGTGAATTATAAGGGCAGGGCTGTTAGTGAGTTAAGTTGTGGTGAGCGTTTACTAATTATTAAGCCTGATAGATGCGTGTTAATTCATAATAGTGGTGGTGTTAATCCTATTAATTGGATGCGGGAGGGTTCAAGCATTAATGCAAAGCTTAATGATGAAGTTCTTAAAATTAAAGTGCTTAACATTAATCCCAGAGAAGAATTAGTATTAATAATTAAAAAAGTTAGCGCGGTCTTCACTAATGATTTTAGTAGTGCTGGTGAGTTGCGTGTTATTGGGAGTGAAGCAGATATGGCAAGAAGAATTTATGAGAATCCAAGCATTATCTCTAAGAATTTTAGGCCTGTTAGTTTAGAGGAGCAAACCAAGTATGGTTTCATTGATGTTCTTGGATGCGAGGAAAAAGATTATGTTATAGTGGAGTGTAAGCGTTATAAAGCTGGTTTAAGCGGGGTTCAGCAATTACGCAGGTATGTTGAGAAGTTTAAGAAAGCGCGTGGGATTAATAATGTTAAAGGAGTTCTCGCAGCTCCAAGCATTACGAGGAACGCTCTTAAAATGCTTAATGATTGGGGTTTCAGTTTTAAGCGTGTTGAACCGCCAATGCACTTAATTGGTGAGAGAATGGTTCAGGAAAAACTAAGTAAGTTCTTGCATGAGAATGAAACTAAGAATTAAAAAAAATTTTTTATTATTTCTCGTAGGCATTTATTATCTCAGCGTAAGAGTATTCAGGTGTTTTGTAAACAAGTGTTTTCGCCCAAACTTTCAAAATAAATGGTTTGTCATGAACATTGTGATTAATATTAAACTCAAAATCCCTCCACTCCTTGAATCCTTTTTCTTTTGAAAAGGAAATCTTTTCTGTCTTATTTGTTAATACGTTCCCATCCTCATCTATTAATTCAATTCTAACACTCGTTATATTATAAACATCTATGAAACCAATTTTTTCTAATTCTTTGTACAAATCTTTTTCTCCTATAAAAGGCAACCACTTTGGAGCACTGTAAGTCAAATCCCATGTCTTTTTTTTATAATATTCCTGTATAGTTTTATTTAAGTTTTTGAAATAAGGGAAGGTGCAAAAAATTTTTCCATTTATTCTTGTTTTATTTTCTTCAACTATATTATATGTTAGATTTTCAATATTACAAAGCGTGTTATATTCTGTTTTGTTTTCACTCCATTTAGTTTTTTCAGGAAGGGTATTATTAAAAAATTTTGAAGAAATTGAAAATGTCTTGTTTCCTCCACTAGCATTAATAAAAACATAACCTTTACAAAAAGAAACAATAGAATTATCATTGTTTTCAAAATTTAGGGTATATGGAACTTTTATAAAAAACCATGAAGAATGATTACTAAGTTTTGTTAAATTAATGTTAATATTCGTTTTAAGTGTTTTCTTCCCTTTAACAAAATTATCATCTAAATAAATATCAACACAATTAAAACAAGTGTTTGAACTATTTTCTAAAAACAGTTTTTTGAATCTTTGAGTTTCGTAATCATCAAGAACCAAAACACTTTCATTAGGCACTAATTCAAGATGTTTACTATTGCAATAAACATTACTTATTTTCACAGGAACTAAGAAAACACTGTTGTTTATGATATCCGTAGCATTAATTGTGAGGTTAAAATCCGCGCAAACAGGATTAGTTTCTTCAATATCTCTTGCACAACCAAAACCCTCTCTATCAAAAACAACCATTCCCGTAGTATTTGTGCATCCAAACAAAAAAGCAACCATGATCATGCTTAAAAAAAATGTGTGTGCTTTAATCATGTTATGTTAGAAAAATCCATTTTTTAAAAATGTTTTGGAAAATCAGAACTAAAAAAGAATTATGAATATTTTTTTATTTAAGATGATTTTCTTAATCAAGAATTTGCATTTCAATATTTACGTCTTTTGGTATTTGAATTTTTATTATTAATCTTAATGCTCTTTCATCTGCTTGCAAATCAATTAGTCTTTTATGCACTCTTAGTTCCCAAGTTTCATAAGATTCTCTTCCACTCCCGCAAGGACTTCTTCTTACAGGGACTTTAAGTTTCTTTGTTGGAAGCTTTATCGGGCCTTTAAATGGAACTCCTGCTCGTTCAGCAATACTTTTAATTTGTTCGCACAAAGCATCTAATTTTTTAGGGTCTGTACTTAATAACTTTACTCTTGCTTTTGACATAACGAGATATCACAACAGTTTAATTTAAAAAGTTTATGCTACATATATTTAATTAAAAAGCATCATATAATATAATCTGTATGCAAAAAATCTGGAAAAAATGAGAGCAATTAAACTTTATGCAAATGTAGAGAAATTAATAATAAAAAAAGAAAATAAAAGAAAATGCTTGTCAGAAATAAATTCTTTAGATTATAGCATAAGAATAAAAGAAACAATTCTTTACAGTGATTTAAAAGATTTTTTGAATTTAACAAAAAGTCCTTCTTTTAATCCTTGTGAAGCAAACAAAAATTTAAAACAAAACAAGCTTTTTAATCTAATAAGAGAAAACAAAGAAAAATTTCTTGCATTAAAAAATAAAAGAAACGGAAATGAAGTTCTTGAAATTATTGTGCCTTACAGAAACCTTTTGTCTTTTGAAAACAAAGAGCATTATTTAATAAAAGAAACTGAAATGTATTTTATTTATTCAAGCAATAAAAGAAGAAAACTTAAACTTGAAGAGATTTTCATAGATGTTCATAGCTTCGGCATTTTAAAAGATGCAGAAATTTTCTCGTTTTCAAACAAGATAAATAAGAGAAATACGCTTCATGCAGTATACAAAAAATTCTCTGAAAAAAAACATAATCAAATTTTAGAAAAAATCATTTTATGGTAATTAATAAAAAAATAAAAAAGTTGAAAGGCAAAATTATGCCTTTTCAATAATATCTATGCAGACACCTGCACCGATTGTTGTTCCCATGTCTCTTATTGCAAAGCTTGACAATTGAGGTATGTCAGATTTCTTTTCAATAACCATTGCTTTTGTTGGTTCTATTTCAACAATTGCTGCATCACCTGTTTTTAAAAAGTCAGGATTTTCTTGCAACACTGCACCTGTCTTTGGATCAAGTTTCTTCAATAATTTTGTAAATTTGCATGCAACCTGGCTTGTGTGGCAATGGAATACAGGTGTGTATCCTACTGTCAAAACAGTTGGATGATTAAGCACTATAATTTGTGCTTTGAATTTTTTTGCAACAGTTGGTGGGTTTTCAACAGGACCTAAAACATCTCCTCTTTTTATTTGATTCTTTGCAATGCCTCTAATGTTAAATCCTATGTTGTCTCCTGGGCCTGCTTTTTGATATTGTTCGTGATGCATTTCAATGCTTTTTACTTCTCCTGTAACATTTCCTGGTTGTATAACAACCTTTTGTCCAACTTTCATTTCGCCAGTTTCTACCCTGCCAACAGGGACAGTTCCAATGCCTGTTATTGAATAAACGTCTTGAATAGGTAGCCTCAATGGCAAATTAACAGGTGGTTCTGGAACTTCAAACATATTAAGTGCTTCTACAAGAGAAGGACCATTGTACCAAGGCATGTTTCCGCTTTTCTTTACTACATTATCTCCTTTTAATGCACTGACAGGCACAAACTGCATCTTGTCTGTATTATAACCAATGCCTTTAAGAAGTTTTATTAATTCATTCTTAACTTCATTGTATCTTTTTTCATCATAATTTACTGTATCCATTTTGTTAATTGCTACATTTATTTGTTTAACACCTAACACTTTGCTAAGATATGCATGTTCTTTTGTTTGAGGCATTATACCATCTTTAGCATCAACAACAAGTACTGCTGCATCTGCTTGGCTTGCTCCTGTAATCATATTCTTTACAAAGTCCCTGTGCCCTGGTGCATCAATAACTGTGAAATAATATTTTTCTGTTTCAAACTTTCTATGTGCTAAGTCAATTGTAACTCCTCTTTTTCTTTCTTCTTTTGTTGCATCAACAGCATAAGCGAACTCCCAGGTTCCCTTACCATATTCTTCTGCTTCTTTCTTATATTTTTCCAAGTCCTGCTCAGAAAGTGCTCCTGTTTCATAAAAAACCCTACCAATAAGGGTTGATTTTCCATGGTCAACATGTCCAATAAAGACCAAATTCATGTGTGGTTTGTCTTTTGCCATAATTTCATCACCTATTTTGTTATCATGAGTGTTTTCAGCTTTTATTGAATAAAAACCAATTCTTTTTTAAATATTACTAATTAGTTTTATTATTGAATATTTATTAATGGATTAAGAGGTGAGTCCTTTGCGTTGTCTTATTTTTTTAATTATTGTTTCTTGCAGTTCTCGTGGGATTTTTTCAAATTCTGAATCTTTAAGAGACCATGTGCCTCTACCTTCTGTTTCGCTTCTCAAAGCACTTGTAAATCCAAACATTTCTGCAACAGGCACTTTTGCTGTAATAATTACTAATGATGGCTCTTGAGACACATCAACTAATTGTCCTCTTCTTGACTGTATTAATTTATTCACTGCACCCATAAAGTTTGTTGGAGCATCAATTCTTATTGTTTGTATGGGTTCAAGCAAAGTGTATTCAGTGTTCATAATCGCGTTCTTAATCGCGTCTCTTACAGCAGGAATTACTTGTCCAGGACCTCTATGTATTGCGTCTTCATGAAGTTTTATATCCACTAATTTTACTTTAACACCGCTCACTGGTTCTTTTGCAATTGGTCCTGTTTTCATTACATCTTCAAAACCTTGCATAACCATTTCAATAACTTCTTTTATATGAACTTCTCCTTTTGTCATATCAAGCAAGAGATTTCCATTATAAATATCTACAACTGCTCTGCTCTCCTCTTTTGAAAGTCCTGCTTCTTGCAGTGCATTTTGTATTTCAGGAAGTTTCTTTTTTATTCTTCTCTCAACAATATCTCCTTTTACAATTGCTTCATAGACATTCTTTTCAAGTGGTTCTACAAAAATATAGAATTTATTGTGTTTATTAGGAGATTTTCCTTCTACAACCTCACTAGGTTTTTGAACTGTCTCTCTATACACAACAAGAGGTTCGCTTGTCACAATGGGTATGCTCCTATCTCTTTCAATAATGTGCTCTTTTATTTCCAAATGAAGTTCTCCAAGACCACTAATTAAGTGTTCGCCTGTTTCTTCATTTATCTCAACTTTAAGTGTTGGGTCTTCCTTAACAAGATCTCTTAAGACCCTGATTAATTTTGGAAGGTCTTTTGGATTTTTTGCTTCTATTGCTTTTGTTACAACAGGTTCAAAAATATGTTTAATATCTTCAAAAGGTGTTAAATCTTTAACAGTGGTTATTGTTTCTCCACTGCTTGCATTCTTTAATCCTGAAATACCGACAATGTTTCCAGCAGGCACTGCTTCCATTGAAAATTTGTGGTCTCCTTTAAAAATGTATATTTGCTGAATTCTTTGATCGCTTATTGCTTTCACAAGATGAACATCCATCCCACTTCTTAAGGTTCCGCTAAATATTCTTCCAACAACTAATTCTCCTGCTTGAGGGTCTACAATAACTTTTGTAGCACAAAAAATAACAGGTCCTTTTTCATCACAAGTAAGTAATGCTTTTCCTTCATTACTTTCTAAATCCCCATGCCATATCCTTGGTATTCTGTACTTCTGCGCCTCCATTGGATTAGGGTAATGATGCACAGCCATATCTAATACGGCTTCATGCAATGGAGCTTTTTCCTGTAATTTTTTTAAAGCTTCTTTTCTTTCTTCACTTTCTAAAGCATAAGCATCATAAACGTCTTTGAAGTTTATGCCTTTCTTTTTCATTATAGGCACACTTAATGCCCATTTATCAACAGCACTGCCAAAAGCGACAGTACCATTATCAACTCTCACTTGCCATTCGTTTTTAAACTCTTTTGGAGCAAAAGCAAAGATTAATTTATTTATTTTACCAATAATTATTTTCAATCTCTCTTGCATTTGTTCAGGCGTTAATTTTAATTCATTTATTAATCTATCAACTTTATTTATGAACAAAACAGGTTTAACTCTTTCTTTTAAAGATTGTCTTAACACAGTCTCTGTTTGTGGCATTGCGCCTTCAACAGCACAGACCACGACTAAAGACCCGTCTACAGCTCTCATAGCTCGAGTAACATCTCCTCCAAAATCAACATGTCCAGGAGTATCAATCAAATTTATTAAATATTCTTTGCCATCAACTTCATGCACCATGTTTGCTGAAGCACTTTGAATTGTAATGCCTCTTTGCTGTTCTTCATCTGTGGTATCTAAATACCTCTGCCCTCCTGCTTTTTCATAAGAAAGCATTCCAGCTCCTGCCAACAAAGAATCTGAGAGTGTTGTTTTTCCATGATCAATATGAGCAATTATACCCATATTTCTTATTCTTTCTTTTAAACCAATCAATCTTTTAACTTTATCAGTCATTGTTTCCTTTGCCATAATATTACCTCTATAATTCATAATTTAAACTTTAAGTAAATTTGAAAGACAAATTATTTTTTTAAAAAGGTTTCGAGAGATTTTTAATTGTTAGCAAGGATGAAGCAATTGGATGGGGGATGACTAAAAAAATTAGGTCTCCATCCTTGCTAAGAATTATGCTTTTAACAAAACGAGTATTTAAATTTTTTTGTTATTTACCTGCTTGCTTTTGCTTGTCTTTCTACTTCTATGCGTTTATTAACTGCTGCACTTTTTTGATCTCCTTCGCTTGCAAGAATGAGCTCGTTGGCAAGAGCGCGCACAAAACTAAGTTTCTTCCCACCGCATGCTTGATAACTTGATTGTGTAATCCACCTTAGTGCTAAATCAACTCTTCTTTGAGGAGAAACATCCACGCATTTTGGGTGTCTTGCTCCACCATACTCAATAACCGTTGTTTCTTGCATGGGAGCGCTATTCTCAATTGCTCTAACAATTACTTCTATTGGATTCTTCTTTGTCTTTTCTTCTATTATTTGCATTGCTTCTTTTACTATTTTAGTTGCAAGAGAATATTTTCCAACATTTTTTCCACTCGAACGCTTATGTTTTTTCCCTCTATGACCTGTAATCCCTACTTTTGTTATTAATCGTTCTACAATATGCATTTTACTTTTGCCAAATCTTTTGTTATTATGCTTTCCTGCTGTTCTTGGTAAAATTACGGGTGTAAGATTAATGTATCTCCTAAGACCCCTATCCCTGACAATAATGTTTGAGTCATAGCGATTAAAAAGCAGTATTCTTTGTCCATCCTTATTGTTGTTTTTTGCTTCATTCAAATTATCTCACCGGTTTTTGTTTTCTTCCTCTTACTAATTCTTTTAAAGAAGTTCCAACAACTTTTAAAACTTTAAACTTAACGCCAGGCATGTCTCCTGCACTGCCTCTTTGTGGCCCGCCAACTCTTGAAATTAAAACTTCATTATGTTCATCCACAAATTTCATAGCACCTTCTCCAGGTAAGTGTGCAGTAACTGTTTCACCACTTTTAGCAAGTTGGACTTTAACACATTTTCTTAAACCACTGTGCGGCTGTTTAACTTCAACTTGAACTTTTTCTAAAACAATGCCCCTGCCTTGCGGGCACCCTCTTAATGGATCATTCTTCTTATAAGTTTTCATTGCCATTTGATACGAATTTTTCTTCGCAAACCTAAATTTTTTTCTTCTTTTAATCAATTTCCTTGCTGCAAATAATCCTCTTGTTTTCTTAGCCATGAGAAAATAAAATTCTCAATTCATTTAAAAATGTTTTGATAGCATATTCAAATATTTTATAAATATTTAAAATTATAAATATTTAAGAAATAAGGAAAATGCTTTAAGTATGAGAAGATAAAGAAAAAGCATGGAAGTTTCTTATCATATTATTTTTAAAGGAAGGGTTCAAGGCGTTTTTTTCAGATTGTTTTGTAAAAGTATTGTAAATTCATTCAATAAGGAGAATGAAGATAAAATATGTGGTTTTGTAAAAAATTTAAGTAATGGTGATGTTGAATTAGTTCTTCAAGGACTTGAAAAGAATATAAAAAAAGTGTTTGAAAAAATAAAGAAAGGCAATAATTATTGTAAAATTGAAAAAATTGAATTAAAAAGAAAAAAGATTGAAAAAAAATATGATGGTTTTAACATTATACGAGAATAAATTTAACTAAATTTTAATTAAATTTAATTTCACTGAATTTGTAATATTTTTTAATAAATTCTTCAGCTCTTTTCATTTTTACTTTTGCAAGCATTCTTGTTTTGCTTATTGTAGCATTTAATATCTTATTTCCATCCTGGTCTTCACTTATATACGGATTTTTAATTTCAATAGGTTTAAACAAATTTATTAAAAACTTGATTGGATCCTTATTAAATTCAATTATTTCTATTTTTTTATTAAATTTTTCAGTAAGCAGTTTTACGTTTATTCCTTTTTTTCCTATAGCCATGCCTGCATGACCTTCTTTAACAACAAATGTTATTTTATTTTCAAGAGGTATGCAATCTATTACATGTGCTCTTGTAAGTTTTTCAAAAATACTTATGTAATTAATAGCTTCTGTATCTAACCTAATCCTTGCTTTCACTAACTTTTTCACCCCTTTATTGCAATCACTGAAATATTAAATGGCTTTTTGCAAAGAATACCAAGTTCCTTATTTGTGCCATTAAACATTTTTATAGGAATATTTGTCATTTTTGAAATATTTTCAAGCTCTTCTTTTAATTCAACAGGCAAATTCTGTGCAAAAACTACAAGCTTGCATTTTTTGTTTTTCATTAAAAGCATAGATTCTTTTGTCCCAATCACTGCTTTTTTTGTTTTTATCGCACTTATTATTTCTTTGTTTAAGTCCATTTTTATTCACCCTTCTTTTTTGTTCTCTTTGCGTCATCAACAACTAATTTAACAATTCCTGTTCCTATTGGAATAGTTTGGTTTATCATTATGTTTTCTATTACTCCTTTAAGATTATCTTTTTCTTTTTTTGTTGCAGCATTAAATAAGTGTTTTAATGGAACTTCAAAACTTGCTCTTGCGAGAACACTTTCTTGTTTTTTGCTTATGCCATATCTTGTAACACCTTTAACAACACCTTCTATAGTCATAGTATCAGCAATAAGCATTATGTGCCTCAAATTAACATTTAAACCTTGGTCTTTTAAAGTAAGTATTATTTCTCTTATAATTGCATTTCTTGCTGCTTCAATACCTAAAACACTTGCAATCTCAAAAATATTATTGCATCTTGTTCTCGTAGCATCAACATCTTCCATAAGAAGAACTTTTTTAAGATTCGTTCCTGCTGTTTGAATAATCCACCCATGTTGTTTTTTTATTGGAAGCACATGAGTTATTCCTTTTATTCCTCTTATATGCACCTCTTTTAATCTTGCTTTTAATTTATACAAGTCTGCAACATCAATTTCTTTTTTTGGAGATAATTTTATTAAACCCTTCTTGTAAACTTTTACATCTTCTTCATCAAACACATTCTTTAATGCTTTTTCAACATCATCAAGAGTTAAAGCATAATTTTCCAAGGATTCTAAAGAAACTTGAGCTTCTAACCTAAAATCAAGAAGATTAACAGTTATGTTTTCCATGATATCCTCAAATTTTATTTCAAGAATTTTTGCTGCTATTTTTTTTACTGCATCTTCATCATCTTTATATTTATCTTTTAAATAAATAGTCATTGTTGGAGTGCTTGGTTCTCTTTTTGCATCAAAAATTTCAATTAAACGAGGCAAACCCAGAGTGACTCCCATTTCCGCAACTCCAGCAAAGTGTTTTGTGTTAAGAGTCATTTGCGTGCCAGGTTCGCCTAAAGACTGAGCTGCTACAACACCAATTGCTTCGCCTGGTGTGATTTTCGCTTTTTCATATTTTTTATTAATTTCTTCAAGCACTTTCTTTGCCTTTGCACCAGAATACTTTTTGTTAATTTCATTAATGATTATTTGCGGCACTCCACATTCAGCATTCACTTTTTACCACCTGTATAAATTTTTCCACCTTTAGATTTTGTAACATCAACACAATCATCTCCATATTTGAATTGAATTATTTGGCCTGAAGCATTTCTAACACTATTATCATCCCAAACTTTTAAATCAAGCATAGCATTAACAAGCCTTCTTTGAAGATAACCGCTCTTTGGAGTCCTCATACCTGTATCCATCATACTATCTCTTCCTGCCATAGCATGGAAGAAAAATTCTATAGCGTTTAACCCTCCTTTATAACTATGTTTTACAAAACCTCTTGCTGTAGGACCAAGATCATCTCTTTCAAAATGAGGTAAGGGTCTTTTCTTATAACCTTTATTAATTCTTGTGCCTCTCAATGCTTGCTGTCCAACTGTTGCAGCAATTAATGCCAGATTCAACGCACTACCTCTTGCACCTGACTCTGCCATAATAATTGTGGGACTCTCTTTAAGATTTTTTTCAACAATACTACTTATTTCATTGCGTGCTCTGTTTAAAATATCCATTATTTTTACTTCAAGAGTTTCTCTTAATGTTCTTCCAGGATATGCTTCCATATCATTATTTTTATATTTTGCAATAATTTCATATGCTTCATTCTCTGCCTGTTCTAACCTTTGCTTTATCTTTGTTAAAAGTTCTTTAGAAAGGTCTGTATCAGATATGTATACGCTAAACCCTCTTTGCGCCAAATAATTAATTCCTAAAAGAGAAATTGCTTGTAAAAATTGAGATGTTTTCTCTGAACCATATTTTTCATAAAATTCTTGTAATAACACTCCTTTTCCTGCACCTATGATTTTAGCATCAATTGTTCCTTCAATTAGTTCTCCATTTTTAATAACCACTTTCTCGTCTGCTTTATTAATCATTTCCACACTCAAATCCTTAGGAAGCAACATAGAAAAAACCTGTTTTCCAGTCCAAAATTCTCCATCTTTTGTTTTTTTCTTAGGAGTAGGCAAGGAATCAACACCAAACCCGCTCAGAGAAGAAACGAGATTAACAACTTGTTTTTTGTTCAAATAAACGTCTCCTTTAGTAAGCAAATAATTGCCTGTTATTTGGTCTTGTATAGCTCCTATAATTGGCAAACCATAACGTGGAGTTATCATATTATTTATAACATTCATTAAAATATCTGCCTCTGAGCGCGCCTCATCATTTTGAGGAACATGAAGATTCATTTCATCTCCATCAAAATCTGCATTATATGGTTTTGTCACACAAAGATTTAATCTAAATGTTTTATAAGGAAGAACCTTAATTCTATGCCCCATCATACTCATTTTATGAAGGCTTGGTTGCCTGTTAAACACAGCCCAATCACCATTAATTAAATGCCTTTCTACAACGTATCCTGGAGATAATTCTTCAAGGATAACTTCTTTTGTTTCAGAAGTTATTCTTTTTCTTTTTCCATCTTTTGTAATTATATAGTTAGCTCCTGGATACTTGTCAGGACCGTTTTCAACAAACTTCCTTAACCAATCAATATTCCATTCAGTAACAGTTTCTGGAAATGTTAAATCCATTGCAATAGGAAGAGGAATCCCAACTTCATTTATTTTTATTCTTGGGTCTGGACTAATAACTGTTCTTGCACTAAAATCAACTCTTTTTCCAGCTAAATTTTTTCTAAACCTTCCTTCCTTACTCTTTATTCTTTCTTCCAATGTTTTTAAAGGTCTTCCACTTCTATGTCTCGCTGGAGGTATTTGACTAACATTATTAGTAAAAAAAGTAGTTACATGATATTGTAAAAGCCCCCAAAGGTCTTCCACAATTATTTCTGGTGCTCCTGCATTAAGATTTTCAAACAATCTCTGGTTTGTCCTAACAATATCTCCAAGTTTGTGAGTTAAATCATCTTCACTTTTAGCACCGGTTTCTAAAGTTATTGATGGTCTTGCTGTTACAGGAGGCACTGGCAACAATGTTAAAACCATCCACTCTGGTCTTCCTGCTTCAGGATTTAAACCAAGATACTCTAAATCATTGTCAGGAATACGCTCTAACCTCTCTCTTATATCAATTGGTGTTAACTTTATACCTTCTTCAGTAAAAGTATATGGCTTCTCCAATTTAATTTTTAATTGTTCTTCTCCACAATGAGGGCATTTTTTAGCGTTTTTTGCTTTTTTTATTATTTCCTTAATAAATATCCATTTATCCATGTCACCTTTTTGTTCAGAAATATTTCTTATTTTTTCATCATATTTTCTTAAAACTTCATCACTAAGCAAAATTCTCCCGCATTTTCTGCATGTTCCTGATAAAAAATTATTAATCCAATCAACATATTTAATATGAATAACAGGTCTTGCTAATTCAATAACCCCAAAATGCCCTAAGCATTCTTTTACTTTTGAACCGCAAGTCCTGCATCTTAAACCTGGATCAACTACGCCCATTCTTAAATCCATTAACCCACCATCAACAGGATAACTGTCTATATCATACAATTCAGGGGTTGTTATTTTAACAACACCCATTTTTTGTATCATTTTTGGGGACATCAACCTGAATTCAATGCTTTTTATTTTTTCCTTTATTATCTCATCCATTATAACACACCTTACATTTTATCTTTCAAATTGAGTTTAGGATAAATGCATAAAGATTTTAATTCATCAAGCAATAGTTTAAATGCATAACTCATTTCAATGAACCCGATTTCCGCATTATCTCCGCAAATTAAACAAGTCCCTTTTTTCCTAAACTTATTGTATATTGCTACACTACCACATTTTTTACAAACAGGTATTTTTGTCTTGTCTGAATCAAACCTTTCTTTAAGTATTAAAGAAGCGCCATGAGCAACAAAACAGTGATTTTCCATTTCTCCAAGTCTTAATCCTCCTTCCTTGCTTCTTCCTTCAGTTGGTTGTCTTGTTAATAATTGAATAGGTCCTCTTGAACGACTATGAATCTTATTAGCTACCATGTGTTTAAGCTTAAGATAAAAAGAATTGCCAATAAAAATCCTTGCTTTGTATTGTCTTCCTGTTTTTCCATCATACATAATCTCAGTCCCATCTTCTCTAAAACCAAGTTCAAGCAATTGTTTTCTTAAATCTTCTTCAGTCTCAGCATTAAATGGAGAAGCATCTACAAATTTTCCTGACATAGCGCCAACCTTGCCGCCAATAATTTCTAATAATTGTCCAATTGTCATACGGCTTGGTATTGAATGCGGGCTAAAAATGATATCAGGGATAACGCCTTTTGAAGTAAAAGGCAAATCTCTTTCAGGCACTAATAAACCAACAACACCTTTTTGACCATGCCTTGAAGAAAACTTGTCTCCAAGTTCAGGGATCCTCTGATCCCTAACTCTTACAATCACAAGTTTATTCCCTGCTTCACTTTCTGTTAAAAGAACAGAATCAACAACACCTTTTTCTTTAAACCTTACAGAACTGCTTGTTTCTCTTCTTTCTTCAACTCCCATTTTAAATTCTTCTAAACTTGTTAAAAATCTTGGAGGGCTTGTCTTTCCAATCAAAACATCACCTGAATTAACAATTGCCTCTGGATAAATTATGCCATCTTCTTCAAGATGCTTATACACTTTTTCAGTTCTATACCCTTTAACTTCTTTATTAGGAATCTCTATAGAATCAACTTGTCCCCCAGGATATCTTAATTCTTCTGCAGAATAAGGCCTAAAAAAAGTACTCCTATACATGCCTCTTTCTACGCTTGACTTATTTAAAATAATCGCATCCTCCATATTATAACCATGCCAACTCATAACTGCAATAACAATATTTTGTCCAACAGGGTGAGAATCATAATCCATAACATCATATATGTATGTGTTAACAATAGGTCTTTGAGGATAATGAAGAATATTTGCATCAGTATCCATTCTTAATAAATAATTTGAAGCATAAACACCAATACCTTGTTTCATAGTTTTTGCTCCAATCATAACCCTAACAGACAAATTATGTTCTGGAAAGGGCACCATGCTTGCTTTACTGCCAAAAATAACAGCAGGACTTAATTCAAGATGCGTATGTTTTGGCGTTAGTTGAGCTTCATTTAATGCAATAAGAGTATTTTCTTCTTCTTCAGCATCAAGATATTCTACTACTCCTTGCTTTATTAAATCATTAAAACTTATTTCTCCTTTTTCTAATTTTTCGTAAAGCTCTTTTGTTAAAAGTGATTTTCCGTTCTTTACAACAATAAGTGGTCTTCTTGACCTTCCTTTTTCACTATTTATTAAAACAATATCTTGTTCTTCATCATATGCAATATTAACTTCTTTAGGAATATTCCCAACTCTTCTTTGTTCTCTTATATGCTCTACCCATTTCTTAGGATTATCACATGTTCCTTCAAGTTTGCCATTAACATAGATGTCACTCATTTTTCATATCACCATAAGTCCTTCATTCCATTTTTTTTGAAAATTTTAATTAAATCACTTTCTTCTATTTCAGGTTCAGTGCTAATTTCTGAAGTAACTGCTAAGTTTTTTCTTAGACCTACATTTGGTCCTTCAGGTGTTTCACTCACACATAATCTCCCCCAATGAGTTGGATGTAAATCTCTTGCTTCAAAATTTTCTCTGCTTGAAGTTAATAAGGAAACAACTCTTCTCAAATGAGATATCATTGAATAATGATTTACTCTATCTAAATGCTGACTAACACCTTCTCTACCACCCATCCACTCACCTGTAGCAAGCGCGCTCTTTATTCTTGAAGTTAGTAAGCGTGCTCTTGTAATACTTCCTAAGGAAGGAATTCTCCCTCTTTTAACAAGTCTTTCAAAATTGTATTTCATATCTCCAACAAGCATTCTAAAACTATACCTAAAAAGTGTTTCCATCATATCTCCAGGCAACCTTAATCTTTTATTTGCGTAATGGTCTTTATCATCAGGTTTAAGCAAACCATAACTAACAAGCAATAATTTTTTTATGGACCTTCCAAGAAAAAATGCTTTCTTCTTTCGATCTTTTGCATTCTTTCCAATATGGGGGAACAAGAACTTATCAATCATTTCACCAGCTCTTTCTATTGCTCTTTCTTCAGAATGAGTAATACCTAATTTTTTGCCAATAATCATGAGTGCTTTTTTTTGCGTATCAATCTCACTTGTTTTATATAAGTTAATGTAAAGGTCTCCCTGCATTTCTTTGTTAACATTAATAGCATCAGCAATTTCCTTATCATTAACTAAACCCAAAGCTTTCATTACATAAACAACAGGTATTCTTTTAAGCCTTGTAAAACTCAAATAAATTATGCCATCTTTCCCTTTCTCAAATAAATGAGGTATTCTGTATTGACCATCTTCACTAAAGATTTTTGCAACCCATGGATAAGGTCCTGTTGTTTTTTTATCTTCAACAAACAATCTATTCGGAGCCAAGTCTTCTATAATAACAATAACTCTTTCTGTTCCATTAATAATGAAATAACCGCCAGGGTCTGTAGGATCTTCTTTATTTTCAATTAGTTCTTGAACTGTAAGTCCTTTCAAATAACAATTATTTGATTTAAGAAGAATGGGTAACTCGCCGATTTGTATTGTGCTTTTTTCAGTTTCAATCCCATCCTTTATCATTTTCATTTCAAGCATAATCGGTGCAGCATAAGTTAAATTTCTTAATCTTGCTTCCATAGGCATAATTCTTCTTCTTGTTCCATCAGCTTCTCGAATATACGGCGTTTCAACTCTTATTTTTCCGAAAATAATTTTGAGTTCTCTAACTCTTTCAGGAATAATATCTGGGATAATCTCTTTTACTTCATCAACAATTCTTTGCATACCAACGGATAAAAACTTGTTAAAAGATTCTATGCTATGACCCACAAGCCCCTTATTTTCAAAATATTTTGTCAATAAAAGATGATTGTCCCTTGGAACCGCAGCATTATTCATTAACTACCACCCTATAATATTTTGTTGCACCCGCTAACTTACTATTCCTCGTAATTTCAATCACGTCCCCTTGTTTCACTCCTTCAATGTTTCTTATTGCAGGATCATTCTTTAATATTTGCGGCAAATCACTAAGAGTGCAATTATATTTTTTCAAAAGTGCTTCAACTTCTTCCTCTGACATTAACCTATGCTTCGGAACAAGAATGTGTGCGAAAATATCAAAATTTTTTTCATTTTTTGATTTTTTTTGAGAATTTGTTTTTTTAACCATTTCAACACCCTTGAGGAACACGTTTTTATCTCTTTTTTTGTATTTAAAACTTTTTCTATTGTAGGAACCACCAGCGAGTTCCTACCACCTCCTGCAACCAATAGGAACCACCAGCGAGTTCCTACCACCTCCTGCAACCAATAGGAACCACCAGCGAGTTCAAGACCCTAATGGTTCTTTTTACTAACTCCTTTTTTAGCTTCCAGCAAGCATTCCTTGTTATGGGCCGTGAGGGATTTGAACCCCCGACCCTCTGGTTAAAAGCCAGATGCTCTGCCAGACTGAGCTAACGGCCCGTTGTTTTTGCTTCTTAACTCTCCTTTATTCATTTAATAAGTTTTCGCATAGATTTCAATCAAAGGAGAATTTTGTGCAATAA
>JAFCGN010000001.1 GCA_017608045.1 Candidatus Parvarchaeota archaeon | reverse complement strand
CCCTCTTGCTTTCTCAAAACCCCTTAGTACTGCACTGCTTAAACCCCTTTCATTTTTTCTATGTATTAATTTTACATTCTTGTTTTTTATTGAAAACTTCTTAACAATTCTCCAAGTTTTGTCAGGAGAATCATCATCAACAACAATTATTTCATAATTAATTTTGTTTTGTTTAAAAATTTTAGTTAAAACATCCAATAAAGTTTCTATATTCTCTGCTTCATTATAAGTTGGAATGATTAATGAAAATTTTGTTTTCATGTATTTAACAAATCTTAAAAATGTTAAAAAGTTTTTTATCATGAATGAGGATTGGAATTATTGGCGCTGGATTAACAGGATTATGTTCTGCTTATCATCTTAGTAAGAATCATGAAGTAATTGTTTTTGAGAAAACTAATCAATTAGGCGGTTTAGCAAGTAGTTTCAAACAAGGAAGTGAATTCATCCCAAAGCATTATCACCACATTATTAAAAGCAATACTAAAACTCTTGAGTACTTCAAGAACTTTGGATTATTAGGTAATAATAAGTGGCGAAGAATTAAGATGCGCATAGCAGTTAATAATAAGAAATATGATTTCACAGATCCAGTGTCATTGCTTCGTTTTAATTACTTAAGTTTTAAAGAAAGAATTCATTACGGGTTATTCGGATTATACACTTTATTCTTCTTAAACCCTAAAAAAATTAATCCTGAACTCAACGCGTATGATTGGTTAGTTAATAAGATTGGTAAAAGTGTTACTGAAAAAATATTTGTTCCATTATACGCTGAGAACAAGTTCGGCATTCCATTAAATAACATTAATGCTAAGCAATTCGCTACTCGAATTAAGAGTGCTGAATTCAATGTGAAATTCACTTACCCAACAAAAGGTTTTCAAAGCCTTATTAATGAATTTGAAAAAAGAATAATAAAAAATGAAGGAGAAATCATTAAGAAATCAGTTATTAAGTTAAACGCTAAGAATAAAGTAATCACTAATAAGAAGAAAACTCATGAATTTGATGTAATAATTAATACAGCACCAATACCTGAATTCCTTGAATTCACTAAAGGATTGCCTAGGGATTATAGTAATCAATTAAGGAGGATTAAGTATTGTTCAGCGATTAGTGTGTGTTTTGGAACAGAAGACTTCATTGATGATCATTATTGGACTAATTTTTTTAAAGAAAGAATTCATGTTTTAATTCAACATTCATTATTGCATGACGCTTATGATGATAAGATTAATTGGGTTTTACGTTATGGCGGGAGTGAACAAGACTTAAAATTAAGTGATGAGGAAATCAGTGAAAAATATTTAGGAGTTATTAAGAAGTACTTTCCTAATACTAAAATAAAATGGGTTAGGGTTTTCCGCGAGAAATACGCTTCCCCAATTTATGACATGAATTACGTGAAGAACAAGCCTGAATACTTAACCCCAGTAAAAGGATTATTTCACGCTGGTGTTGCTGTTACTTACCCTGAAGTCAGGAATTGTAATTCAGCTCTAAAATCCGGAGAAGAAATAAGCAAACTAATTAAGGGTTTTTCTTATTTAGTTTAATTACTTCATTGTTCCAAGCATTCACTCGCAAAGATATGATTACTTCATTGTTCCAAGCATTCACTCGCAAAGATATGATGATATTAAAAATTTCAATTTAACAGAGCCGAAATGGAGTTTGTTCTACGAATACAAAGTAAGAGGAACAATAATTAACAGAGTTTATAAAAAGAATTATTAATTAAAAAGAATATATGAAGTTTCTTAAAATCCAAAAAAAGAATGCAGAAAAAAAGATTAAAGAATTAAAAGAAAAAAAAATAATTGACAAACAATACAAAGTCGAATCTTTAGAAAAACATGTTTTAATCCCAATTAAAAAAAATAAGATTAAAGAAGTTAAAGGAGAAATCATAGAAAAAAAAGGAAAAAAAGTGAAAAAAATACCAAGACTAAAAGAAGAATTATTAAAAGTTTTAACAAAAAAAGAAATGAAAATTTTTCATTACAAGAGTTTTGATGTTATTGGAGACATAATCCAAATAATGATTCCAAAAGAATTAAAGAAAAAAGAAAAAATGATTGGAGAAGCATTCTTGAAATGCATACCTAATTCAAGAGTTATTGTTAAGAAAGTAAGTGAAACCACAGGAGTGGAAAGAGTTAGGAGAGTGAAAGTTATTGCAGGAGAGAAAAGAACAGAAACCATTCACGTTGAGAATGGTTGTAAATACAAACTAGATTTGAACAAGGTTTTCTTCACAGGAAGACTAAGTAATGAAAGATTAAGAATAATCAAGCAAGTAAAAAAGAATGAAATAATTTATGACTTATTCTGCGGTGTAGGTCCTTACGCAATACCAATAGCGAAGAAATGCAAAAAAGTTGTTGCTAATGACATTAACGAGCACGCAATTCATTACTTAAAAGAAAACCTAAAATTAAACAAAATCAAGAACATTAGTGTTTATAATGAGAACGCAAATGAATTCACAAAAGAATTAGTGAAAAAGGAAGGAAAGCCATCAAGAATAATAATGAACCTCCCGAAAACAAGTGAATTATTCCTGAACGCAATGATTAAGTTAAGCGAGAAGAACACCATCATTCACTATTACACTTTCTGGGGTAAGGATAAGAAAAACAAGTTAGAAGGAATAAGAATTGCTTTCAAAAAAAATAATAAGAAACATAAAATATTAGGAATTCATAAGTGCGGTGATTACGCTCCAGGCGTTGGAAGATACTGCGTTGACATTAAGATTATAAGTTAATAAGAATAAGTAAGTAATATGAATGTTAAAAAGGTATATGAAAAAAGATTTGAAGGCATGTTAAGAAGTAAGAATCTTGTTTGGAAGGAACTTTGTAAGAGTTTTTTTAATAAGATTATCAAACCAAACGCAAGTGTTCTTGATATTGGTTGCGGGAATTGTGAATTCCTAAATAATGTTAAAGCAAGAAGAAAAGTTGGAATAGATTTAAACCCAAAATCAAAAGAATACGCTGATAAAGATGTTACAATAATTAATAAGAACGTTAGTAAGGTTAAGCTTCAAAATAATAGTTTTGATTATGTTTTCATCAGTAATTTCTTAGAACACATTACGAGAGAAGAAATAATTAAAACTCTTAAAAAAACACATTCTCTTTTAAAGAAGAAAGGAAAGCCTTAAGGAGGTTTTATTAATGCTTGATTTTAAGATAAAAAAAGTTATTCCTCGTTTTCTGCCTTACACAACAAAGAGTAGATTACCCAAACACCCCTTACTAATTAAGATTTACTTAAGAATTCCTTTGTTATGGAGAATTTTCGGCAAGCAATCACTAATAATTGCTGAAAAATAATTAAGAATAATTATAGTTAATCCTAAGAATTCAAGATTATTTTTTTAAATTAACCTCTGTGATTTTAGTTATTGCTTCTTCCTCAACAAAATCAAGTTTTGCAGGAATAATTAAAGATTGTGGATTCTGAAAATCATGCTTTAATAACTCTTTTATTGATAAAAACAAAATTTTCTGATTCCTCCCTCCAAGATTCGTAACAGCAACTAATTCATCATCCTCATTAAAACCCTGCTCTAACAAAATCCTTAACGCGTCATTCACGCTCATAGGCGGTTGAGTATCTAATAACAACAAAGTATGAAGATTCAATTTTTTGTTTTCTTGAATCACATCCAAATAACTCGTGGGTTTAAAATTCTCTCTAGGCCAAGGCAAACTCGTAACACGCCCAAACTTATAATTGCTTAAACCCGTTTCAGCAATAGCACTAAAAATACTTGAAGAATGAATGATTTCATATGCAATACCATTATCAATACAATCAATAATAATGCTTATATGAGTAGTAGCACTTAATGGATCCCCTGGAATAAGCAATGCCACATCCTTTGTTTTTGCTTCTTTAACAAAAAAATTAGATTCAAACTCCTCCCTACTAAGAAGTTCCACCTTCCTTCCAATCAACTCCTCAATCTTTTGAACACTCGTGTTCAAAGAACTCGTGTAAAATTCTACATAAATCCTGTCACACTTCCTTAACACTTCCAAAGCTTTAATACTTAAATCCTTCTCATCATTCAAACCAATACCAATCAAATACAACATATAAACAATTTTTTCAGAATGTTTTAATAAATGTAACTATTCATTTATTCTTATGATTATAGAACCACTAACTATTTTCATAATAATTTATTTAGCAATCGCAAGTTATTTTGATTTAAAAACGCGTGAAATACCTGATTATGTGAATTACAGTGCTTTTGCAATAGGATTTCTTTACAGAAGTTATTCAGCAATAATCAATCAAAATCATTACTTCCTAACACTTCCTTTAATCTTAAGTTCAATCATATTCGGATTCGGGTATTTAATGTATTTAATTGGTGGATGGGGTGGTGGAGACACAAAATTATTAACTTCTTGCGCAATGCTCTTTGGATGGAATAAAAATAATCCAAGCATTTTCATTAGTTTTCTTGTTGCATTATTCATTTTTGTTTTTCTATGGAGCATTAGTTATGCCCTCACTATTGGAATAATAAAGTATGATAAAATAAAAGAGAAAATCAACAAAATAAAATTCTTCACTCTTCTAATTTCAGGGATTGCATTCCATCTCATAATGCATAACACAATAATATTCTTGTTATTCCTGCTCTTAAGTTTGCTTGAACCCATAAAAGTAATTCAAGACAATTGCTTTGTTAAAGAAATAAAAGCAAAAGAATTAACGCTCGGGGATTGGGTTGTTAAAAAAGTAAAAATTGGCAAATATGAATTAAAACCAAAAAAAACAGGAGCGGACAAAGAAGATTTAAAAAATGCAAAAAACAGTAATAAAAAAATCTTGATTAAAGAAGGAGTTCCATTAAGTCCTGCGTTTCTTTTTGCATATTCAACTATTATTTTCAAACAAAAAATTATTACAACAATATTTCAAATGTTAATAACTATTTGAGGCATTAAAATGCTCAAACGCTCAAAATATTATGAAAAAAAATTGAATGAATTATTTGATAAAGAAACATTAAAGAAATTCAAAGAATTTGAAGAAAAACCCCTTCCAAAATACATTAGAGTTAATACATTAAAAACAAGTATTGAAGAACTGCAAGAATTAATGAAGAAAAGAGTTGAATTTGAAAGAATTAAAAGTTTTCCTGAAATTCTCAGAATAAAAAAATCTTCAATAAACATTGGTTCAAGCATTGAATACTTAAATGGTTATTATTACATACAAGACCCAACATCCTTAATAGCAGTAAAACAATTAAACCCTAAAGAGAGTGAGATTATTCTTGATTGTTGTGCTGCACCAGGTGGAAAAACAACTTTTATGGCTCAAGAAATGAAGAATAAAGGCGTTATCATAGCAATGGACATAAACAAGCAGAAAGTAAGAAGTTTAAGAAGCAATATTGAAAGAATGGGTGTTAAAAACACAATCATTATTAGAGGTGATGTTTTAAAATCAAAAGAATATTTCCCAATAAAATTTGATAAAATATTAATTGACGCTCCTTGCACAGGAATTGGAGTAGTGAGGAAAGATAAGAAAAGAGCGGAGACACTCACAGAAAAAGAAGTAAAATATTTTTCAGAAAAACAAAAAAAAATCATAGATGCTGTTACACCCTTAATTAAAAAAAAAGGGGTTCTTGTTTACAGCACGTGCAGTATTCTTCCTGAAGAAAACGAAGAACAAGTAAAGCATATTTTAAGTAAAGGATTCAAACTAAAAGAAAAAAAATTATTCCTAAATTATGAACTTAATACAAATTGTTTTTTCACAGCAGGGATGATTAAAAAATGAAATGGTATACTAATTCAGAAAAAGAAAAAAAATTAAAAGAAATAATTAAAAAAAAATTCAATTTTGATTTAAAAGAAAAAATAATATTCAGGGATGAACAAGCATTCCTTGTTAGCAAAGAAATTGAAGAGATTTATAAAAAAATCTTAAGAAAACCATACTCACTTGGCATGTATTTAGGCACATTCAAAAAAGAATTCAAGCCCTCGCTTCAATTCATGTTCTTATTATCAAAAAAAATAAAAAACAAAATAAGAGTTTCAGAAAAAAATGCAATAAAATTTTCATACAGCAACAATATTTTTGTAAAACAAGAAATTACTGGAGAAATTATTATCTTAAACAAAAACAAACTCTTAATCGGGTATGGAAAAGCAGGAAAAGAAAAAAGAGGAACAAAAATAAAGAATATACAAGACGTGGGATGGTATTTAAGAAAAGGAGGTTAAAAAATAATTAATCAACAATCTCAAAATCAAGAAGAACTTTTTTAACATCCTTCATCGCTTTCATCAAAGGTCCTAATTTTTCATCACTCCCGCTAAAAAAATCATTAAAACATGGAAGAACAATTAATTTATTCAATTTAAATTCATTCAATTTCATTGCTTTTGTTAAAAAAGATTTATTTACTCCTCCAATAAACCATGCACTCATAGTATTAATCTGCCCTAAATGGTTTTTGAAAACATAACTTGGATGAGAATGACCAATAACAATAATCTCGCATTCCTTAATTAATTTTTTGCTTGGCCATGAATGACCATGAATAAACCCTATTTTCTTATCTTTAAATTCAAAAACAAGTTCTTTAACAATAACAACATTTTTAAAAACATTTAATCTCTCAAGCATGCTATCATGATTCCCTTTTGTGATTATGACCTTCTCAAAATTATTACTGCAATATCTTAAAAAAATCGGCACGTTTCTCCATTCATTTTTATTAATCCTATTATAACTATCTTTTAAATCACCAAGTACTAAAAGATTTTTTCTTTTCGTCTTTACTCTCATTTGACTTAATTTTTTAATCAAATCATTTGTTCTATCCGGAACAAATATGCCTTTTTTCGAAAGATTTTCTTCAAAGCCTAAGTGTATGTCTGAAATAACTAAAAAATCACCTACGATTAAACAAGGACTTCCTTTAACTAAACGCAAATCAAAGTTTTCATTAAATTTTTGCACAATTTGTTTTGATTTCATTATAAAATTTTCTTGACTGCACCTTTAATAATATTTTTAATCCATTTAACATCTTTAGTTTTCACTTCTTTTCTGTTTATAATGTTATTAAATAATTTCTTCATTTTTTTGAAATCATTATTGTCAAAACCTAAAAACTTTTTTTCAGCAACAAGAGATATTGCTTCATTTTCAGACATTCCCTCAATATCCCCTAATTTTTTTTTAAGAAATAATAAAGACATTTTCTTTAATGCTCTAAAATACTGGAAGAATCCAAGAGAATAATTTGTTGCTTTACAAAATTCATTCCCCATTTTAATTAATGTTCTTGCTTCAAAATCTAAAGATTTCTCTATTTGCATATTCTTTATTTTTGACTCAGCACTTCTCAATATATTCTCCCTAATATTGTCTAAACCCATAAGAAATAAGATTTAATTCCATAATATAAAACTTATTAATGAGTAATCTTTTCTATCAAAACATGGAAGAATGCCCTTTTTGTGGAATTGCAAACAAGAAAATACCAAGTTTAGTTGTTTATGAGGATGATAATTTTATGGCTATCCTAGATATTCGTCCTGCAAACAAGGGTCATACAATTCTTTTTCCAAAAAAACATAAAACAAGTATTTTTGATTTAAATAATTCTGAAACTAATAAGATTTTTTATATTGCCAAGCAATTAATCAAAAATGTTAAGGCAACAACAAATTGCGATGGTGTTAATTTAGTTTATTCAATTGGAGAAGCTGCAGGACAAAGAGTGCCTCATATGATAATCCACATAATCCCGCGAAATAAGGGGGATAAAGTTGCGATAACCTGGGAGCCTCAAAAAATTTCAGAAGAAGAATTTAAAAAAATTGCTGAAGAATTATTAAAAGCAAACAAAAACATTTCTGAAAAAGTCATAGAAGAAAAAAAAGAAAAAATAATAACAGAAGAAGAATTAAAAAAAATTAAACCTGCTGAAATAATTGAAATAGAACCAAGAGAACCAAAGTATTGGTAATGAAAAATGTTTCAAACAACATTTGCACTCAAAACAAATGATAAAATAGAAGTTATTGACATAACAAAAAAAATAGAGGAGATTGTAAGAAAATCTAAAATTGAAGATGGTTGTTGTCACATATTTTTACCTCATGCAACAGCAGGAATAATTCTTAATGAGAATGAAAAAGGACTTATGGAAGATTACGTGAAATGGTTGAAAGAATTCTTTCCAAAAAAAGAATGGAAGCATAATTTAATAGATAATAATGCAGAAGCACATTTAATGAGTGCTTTTATAGGACAAAGCATTTTAATTCCAATTAAAAAAAACAAGCTTGTTAGAGGAACATGGCAGGACATATTATTCATAGAATTTGATGGTCCAAGAAGTACAAGAAAAGTGTTTGTTCAAATTCATGCAATTATTTAATTTCTAAAATTCCATTCAACTTGTTTTTTAATACCCTCTCTTATATTTGTTTTGGGAGAATACCCTAACAATTTCTTTGCTTTTTCTATATCCGCGTACGTTCTTAAAACATCTCCTTTCTGTAATGGCTCGCGTTTTATTCTTGCTTTCTTATCTAAGATTTCCTCTATTATCTTAATTAAATCTTCAAGTTTAATAGGATTCCCGCTTCCAAGATTAAAAACCTCATATGGAATTTTGTTATTCAATGCGTGTTTTGTTGCTTTAATTATTCCATCAACAATATCTGAAACATAAGTATAATCTCTTTCAGTTCCCTCTCCATAAAGAGTTATCTCCTCATTATTCAGGATTTTTTTAATAAACTTCTGAATCGCCATTTCAGGTCTTTGTCTTGGACCATAAACAGTAAAAAATCTTAAGGCAATAAACGGGATTTTATATAAGAATGCATAAGTATACCCAAATTTTTCGCAACTTGCTTTTGTGCTTGCATAAGGACTTACAGGAAGTGTTTCAAGAGTTTCAGAAAATTTTTCAACTATTTTATCATTGTTTCCATACACACTACTTGAACTTGCAAATACAAATTTCTTAACACCATATTTAACACTTAATTCTAACAACTTAACTGTTGCTTTCACATTATAATCAACATAACTTAATGGGTTTCTCAATGAAGGTCTCACGCCCGCTCTTGCTGCTAAATGAATTACTTGCGTAATCTTATGTTTAATAAAAACATCTTCAAAATCCTTATCAAGAATATTTTTTTGATAAAAAATTAAATTCGGGTTCTTTATTTCTTCAATATTTTTTTGTTTTAATTCCTTTGAATAAAGAAAAGTGTCAAAACAATCAATCCCAACAACTTTTTCTTTTTTGCTTAATTCCTCAATCAAATGACTTCCTATAAAACCAGCAGCACCTGTAATTAATTTCATAAAAAAAAGTAGGATTCTTGTTTTTAAAAATATTGTTTAAACAAAGAATTAATTAAAACATTCAAATCCTTCCTTTTTATATCAACACATAAACGATTTTCACAAACATAAACATTTTTTTCCCCCCATTTTTTAATAAATTCCTCAAAATGTTTTAAGTCAACACTAACAGGAGGCCCATAATGTTTTTTCATTTTAGAAAGCTTCAATGCCTCTATCTCAAAATAAATTATAACCTCATTTTTGTTTAAAAAATAAGCATGATTATAAACTGAATAACCTTCCTTATTCAAGGAGGATTTAATACTCTTTAATTTCTTGTTTAATTTTGACAAAAATTTTTCACTATCCCCTTCTATTTTTATTTTTTTTATAAACAATTTTGTTCCTCTTCTCTTACTTAAAGACTGCAATTTCTTAATTGTCATTTTTTTTAATTTAAAATACTTCATTATACTCCTATTATTCTTCACATCTAACAAAAATTTCTTAGCAAGGAATTGAAACTTTGAAAATTTTTCTCCTGAAACAGACTTGCTTGCGTTTCGCCTTGGTTGAACTGGATCAAGAAGAGTAATAACTGAAATATTAATAGGCTTGGATTTATCAAATGAAATAATTAAAGGAGGTTTGGATTTGCTAACCAATTTTAAAACATTTAAAAAAGAGCCACAATAAGCAATTAAAAGTTCAAGCACATAACCACTAAATCCATGAATGCTTGTTTCAGCACCGTAAAGATTGTTTGCTTTACAAAATGCTTTTAGCAACCTTACTTCATTCTTCTCATACTTGCTTAATTTTTTATTAATAAATTCAACATGAAATGGGGAAACATCTGTTATATTCTTAAAATCCTTTGGCTTCCTTATTTTAAGAATAGGCACAATTTCAAAAATTAAGCCATTAAATTTCACCCTATAATATATTCTACTTCCATGCACGATTTCTAAATTCCTAAAAACTTTTAACTTCTCTCTCAAATCATTCATTCTATCTTCATTACTAAACCTTACAAAAATATCAACATCATTTTTTCCCTTCAAATAAGTATCTTTTGCATAACTACCTCCTATAAATACTTCTTCCTCAAGCACATTCTCTAACTTTTTTTTAAAATTATTAACAATTGCTTCCAATTCTTTTCTCTCTTTTTTAGAAGGCAGTAAGTAATGTTTTAAAATATAATTTAATTCTTTCTTGTATGAATAATAATCTGCTTCAGATTTCATAACATTATTTAAGAAAAGTGAATTAATATGGTTTTTGAGTTACTTGATAAAAAAATCCAAAAATGGTTAAAAGAAACAAAAGGGTTTTTAGAACCAACTTCTCCGCAATTAAAGTCAATACCAAGCATACTTAAAGGAAAAAATATTTTGCTAAGAGCACCAACAGGATATGGGAAAACATTAGCTGTTATGCTTCCTATAATACATTTAATTAAACAAAAAAATAAAGAAAATGAAGGACCTACTGAAAGAGGAATAAAAGCAGTTTACATAACACCTCTTCGCTCTTTAAATAGGGATGTATTTCAAAGAATTGTTCAATTAGGTGCAAGCGTGTGGATTGACGTAGATATACGTCATGGGGATACAAGTCAAAAAGAAAGAAGAGCACAACTAAAACACCCTCCTCATATTTTAATAACAACACCAGAAACAATGCAAATTTTACTTACAAGTGCAAATTTTAAAAAATACTTCTCTCATCTCAATCATGTTATAATTGATGAAATTCACGAATTATTTGAAAGCAAAAGAGGTTCGCAATTAAGCGTTCTTTTAGAAAGACTTGAAGAAATAAGCCCAAAATATCAAAGAATTGGATTATCAGCAACAATCGGAGATATAAATGAAATAAAAAAATTTTTGTGCCCATATCAAGAATGCGAAGTTTTAATAACTGATGAGAAAAAGGATTATGAAATAATAATTGAATACCCAGAACCAAATGAAAAAGACATGGAAATAGCAGATAAACTCCTTATTAGTAAAAAAAGTGCTTCCCTTCTCAGAAGAATGGATTTTTATTTAAATAATTGCAAAAATGCACTAATTTTTACTAATACAAGACAAGGAGCAGAAATACTTGGGAGCAGATTAAAAAAATATTTAGGAAATAAACACGTGATTGAAGTTCATCATTCTTCACTCAGCAAACAAGCACGCATTGAAACAGAAAACAAATTTAAAAAAGGAGAGATAAAAGCAATAGTTGCTACAAGTTCTCTTGAACTTGGAATAGATATTGGAAGCGTTGATCTTGTATTACAGTCAATGAGTCCAAGACAAGTTAGTAAATTAACACAAAGAATAGGAAGGGGAGGGCATAAAGCAGGATTAAAAAGCAAGGGAGTTATTTTTCCAATTAATATTGAAGACCTTATTGAAAGCAAAGCAATAGTTAAAAAAATGGAAGAAAAATGGCTTGAAACCCCAATCCCTTACAACAAACCATATGATGTTCTTATAAATCAAATAATTGGCATGCTTATTTCAACAAAAAAAGAAGAAAATAAAAATTATACAGAAAAAAAAATTTACAATATAATCAAAAAATCTTATGCATTCAAAGACTTAACAGAAGAAGAATTCAAAAACATAATTGATTTCATGCAAGAAATCAAATTAATTTACAGAAAATTTATAGATAATAAAACAATTTTAATAAGAACAAAAAAAGCATTCAATTACTTCTACAATAACTTAAGCATGATCCCAGATGAAAAATCATATGTTGTAATTAATGAAGAATTAAATCAAAAAATAGGGGTTTTACACCAAGGATTTGTTATCCAATATTGCGCTCCTGGAAATAGTTTTATGATGAAAGGCACTGCATGGACAATTACTGAAATAGAAGACGAAAAAATAAAAGTTGTAAGAGCAAAAAACGAAGAAGGCGCTGTTCCAAGTTGGGAGGGCGAACTCATACCTGTAAGTAAAACAATTGCTCAAACAGTTGGTATTTTAAGAAAAAAAACTAATGCTTTCAAAAAATTAAAACAAGAAGTTATTCCAGATAATAAAACACTCTTATTTGAGAATTTCAAAAACATTGGTGTCCTGCATTCTTGTTTTGGTTCCAAGATTAATACCACATTAGCAAACATTCTTTCAGCAATGATTAGTGCGAAAATAGGCGCGAATATTGGTTTAAAAATAAGTCCTTATAAAATAATTTTTTCCCTGCCAGAAGGAGAAAGTGCTGAAATCATTAATGAAGTATTAATTCAATTAAAGCCTGAATGGATTGAAACAATAATAAGCAAATACTTGAAAAATTCATCCGTATACTTATTTAGATTTTTTAATATTGCAAAAAAGATGGGAGTAATAAACAAATACGCTGATTTTAGTAAAGCAAGAATAAAAAAACTTGCAGAAATTTATGAACATACACCGCTTGATGAAGAAGTAATGAAAACGATTTTCAAAGAAAAAATGGATGTTAAAGGCACAAAAAAATTAATTAATGATTTAAGTTCTAAAAAAATTAAATTAATTTCAAGAACAGATTTAAGCCCATTAAGTGTGATGAGTTTAGAAAGTGACAGAATTAACTCATTTATGGCTTCTGACAAACAAGATTTAGAAATCCTGAATATTATTGATAAAAGATTGAAAAATAAACAATGGTTTCTTGTTTGCACTCATTGCGGGAAAGAACTCGGCAAAAGGAGTTATGAGAACATACCTGAAAAAATGAAATGCCCTGTTTGTGAAAGTGAATTCATAGGTTTTATTCAACCAAAATTAAAAGAAAAATTTGTAAAAGAATTAAAAAATGAAATAAAAGGTAAAAAATATGGTAAAAAAGAAGTTGAAAACTTGCGCAAAACAGCACTTTTATACCATACATACGGAAAAAAAGCAATGTATGTAATGGGTGCGTATGGAATTGGACCTGAGACTGCGAGAAGAATACTTCTTGAGTTTTATACAAATAAAAAAGAGCTTATAAAAAGAATAATAGAATCAGAACGAAATTTCCTTAGAACTAAAAGATTCTGGGAATTATAAAAAAAGAAAAATTAAGAACAAATTAATATATAGTATTACAAAGTATGATAAAGTATTTAAATTGTTTTTGTTTATTAGGAATTATGTTTCTAAAAGAGGTGAATGCTTTTGACTTATAATATTGGTGTTGTAGGTCCTGGAACTATTGGCAGAAGAATTATTGAATCTCTTGACAAGCACCCGAATTATAAAGTGATTGGTGTTGCTAAAACAAGCAAAAATAATTGGCCTAAGGACTTGTTTTCAAAATACAAGTTTTACGTGAGTGACAAAATTGACATGGAGAAGTATAGTTTTGGTGATACGCAAATTCGTTTGGATGCTAAATTAAAGGAATTCAGTGAATTTAATCCAGCGGGCACACTAATTGATTTAATTTTAAGAGCAGACCTTATTGTTGATACAACGCCAAAAAAAGTTGGAATAAAGAATAAGGGATTATATGAGAACGAAGTAATTAAGAAAACAAGGGAAGAATTAGGATTGAATCCTTTGAAAGTAATTTATCAAGGTGGAGAGAAAAGCAGTGTTGCTGAAATGAGTTTCATTGCTAATCCTTGTTATAACAAGGTTGGAAAAAACATTAATTCAGTGAGATGCGTTAGTTGTAATACTACTGGAATGGGTAGGATAGTTTATCAATTAATTCAAAATAATAAAATACCAAGAATTAACAGAATTTATAATACACTTGTTAGGAGAAGTATTGACCCATCGCAAAAAAAAGGTAGTTTCATAGACGCGTTTAAAGCAGAAGCTAACTCTCATCATGGAGAGGATTTAAAAACAATTTATCCTCAAGTTAAAATCGGGACTAATGCTTTTGCTGTTCCAATGAGCCATTTTCACGGGCATAGCATAATTGTTCAATTTGAGGACACAGTAGAATTAGAAGACGTTCAGGAATTGCTTTTAAGAGATGATAGGATTGCTGTTATTAATCCAACAGAATTTTTCAGCGGTGACTTGTTTGAATTAAGCAGGAAATACCCTAATCAAGATGCTTATGTTGTTGCTGCTCAAATAAAAAAAATAAGCGATTTTGATGACACAATAGCAGTGCTTGCAGCAGTACCTCAAGAAAGCATCGTTATCCCTGAAAACCTTGATGCTATTAATGCTTTACTAACTAATAAAACAAAAAAGGAATCAATGAATGAAACTGATGAACTCTTAGGAATACCAAGAATAAAAGAAAATTTGGAATATTTATTAAATTAAAATTTCTTTTTTTACTTATTCAATTCTACTTTTCCCCATTCAGTGTTGCATGAGGGACAATAAGAAGTAACTTCAAACCCTTTTATATCCATTACAACACCTGTTGCATAAAGGTTTCCTCCACAAACAGGGCATTTCTTCTTTAATGTAAGCTCTTTTGCTTCTAAAAGAGTTTTTTTGTCAAATTTTTTGTAAAAATTACAAGCAAAATCTTTTCCATCTTTACTTCTATACTTATTTTCGCAATAAACTTCAAAAAAAACAAAGTTATGTTTCGTCTTTCTCAATTTGTTAAAAACATTTCTTATTTTTGGAGAATTTGAATAAATAAAACCGCATTTATCGCATTTCTTTGGTAAATATGCTTTTTCTTCAATTAACTTTTTATCTTTTTCAGTCACATCATCAAACTTTTTTTTTGCATTTACTTCAATAAATTCTTTGTAATCCATGATTTTTGTGAATTCAAATTCATTATTAAGTTTTGTTGTTATACATGTGTTTTAAGAAATGCTTTTATAGATGGATTTATTAATTAGATAATACTTATAGTGGGTGATTAAAAATGGAAACAATAGTAGTTAAAAGCAAAGCAAAGGCAGTTGCAAAGCCTTTAGGTGTTAGATTTCCTGACAAAGCTGTTGAAGAATTAAACAAAAAAATACATGAAATGATAAAAACAGCTGCAAAAAGAGCGAAAGCTAACAAAAGAAAAACAATTATTGGCGAAGACTTCTAAATTGTTTTTCAACATTTAGAAGTTTCTTCTTTTTTATTTTTTTAATTCTCAAAACACGATTCTGCTTTTTCCAGGAATCCATTTTTGAAATTCTTCCAAAGGAATGTTTTTTATTTTCTCTTTTAGACTCTCACTTACTCTTTCAAGAATAATTTGTTTTACTTTTTTTGCAATATCCCCGGTGTTTTCTCCACCTGGCGCAATTATTACTCTTGCAATTGAATGTTTTTTCACAGCACTAAACGGTCCTCCAATAACTTTAAAATCGTTTGAAACACCAATCGCAAGTTCAATTTTTAAATCTTTAATAAAATTTTTTTTGCCTTTAATAACAAAACTACCTCTTCTTATGTACTCTCCAGAAGGCGCTGTTTTTGTAATTTGGAAAGGTTTAACATAAAAAACTTCTACACTTCCATAACCAAGACTCCATGCCTTAGAATTTGATGCTGTAAAACTTGCGGCTTCCCGTTTTTCTAATTCATTTGAAGAACTCCCGTTTTTTAGAAGAGTGAAAGGGCTTCCAGTAATCTCAGTGTGAAAAACAAGGTCATCACCTTCCAAATGCTTTTTTAACAACATTATATTTGTATTTTCATCTTTTCCACTTACAACAAGATTATTATTTGAAGTAAAAAACCATTTATAATTTTCATACCATTCTTTTTTCTTTTTTTGAATTATTTTAGGCAATTCTTTCTCTGATTCCCTTTCATAAAATTTTTTTCTATTCTCGAATTCACTTATTTTCTTTCTTGTTTCAAGCATCTTATTCTGCGCGTTTATTATTTTTTCTTCATTCTTTTTTGCTTTTTCAAAGAAGTCATTCATAATCATGGGAATACTATCATTTAATGTAAGAGATATTTCAGGAACAGAATCAAGTATTATTCTTCCTTCTTCAGGAACAAGTTCTTTTATCATTAATGCTTCTGGAACCCCTTTTTCTTTTTCGTTTTCAAGCAAATGTTTAATCTTCTCCCATGAATACTGTTGTTTTGCATTCCTAAGAGACTTAAGCAAGTTTTCAAGCAAATAAAGGTTTTCTTTAATAAATTCTCCTTTTCTTCTATTTTCTTCAGATTTCTTTTTAAATAACTCAATATTCTCTTCTTGATTTTTCAAGATTGTTTTTAACTGATTTATTTTATTTTCATAAGCAAGCATTCTCTCTTGTTTAATCCCTTTTTTTTGATATTCTGTAAAGTAATAATCAAGCGCTTCATTAAAAGTTGGGAATTCTTTAAATTTTTTATTTTCATAAATATTCAATTTTATTGGCACAACATCAATCATCTTATTATAATCATAAACACAATATCCCTTACTTTCTTCCAAACATTGCAACAATTTTTTGAATTCATCATATATTTTTCTTGTTTCCTCATCATTTAATAATTCCCCTTTCAATGTCTTGTTAATCCCCGCGTTCAAACAAATTTCCTCTGCATACACCCCGCTTATTCCTAAATCAACAGCAAGTACTTTAACAATTTGTTTGTCTGAAAACATTAAAATTTTTTTAAAATCAGAATACGATACTTTAAATAAATTAATTTTCTTTGGAGGCAGCTCATATTTTTCATTTGGTTTTATTTTTCTTGTTGACCAAACTTGTATTTTTAAAGGATACTTAATAACATCTTCTTTTAAAAGAATAATATTTCCTTTGCTAAACAATTCAATAATTAAAGAAAAATCATTATCAAACTCAATTCTTAAAATTCTTTCACTTTCTATTTGTTTAATGTTTTTAATTCTTGAATTCATTAAATTTTTTCTTAAAAGCATTGCATACTGAGAAGGCGTTATAGGATTCTTTCGTTTATACTTTGTTAAATGTATTATTTTATCAGTTATTCTTAAAATAAAATCTTGATTTTTATAAAAATAAATTACAATTTCATTCTTGCTTGGTTGATAAATTTTTTGAACTCTTGAACCTAATAAAACCTGTAATTCTTTAACAACAACTCTTAATTCAATCCCTTGAAGATTATTAATCATAAAAATCATAAGATAATTAAATTATTTTAACTCTATTGTTTCAAAAAATTAATTCATTTTTTAAACTTTTTAAAGCAAGTATTATTATAAGTTAGTATATGGAGAAAAATTATAAAAAAGAATTTATTATTGAAAGAAAAAAAAGTTGGAAAAAAATATTTTCAGAAAATTTAAAAAAAGATTATGATAGTTTTGTTGATTCAGTAATAAGTTTTTATCTATATTATGTGAGTGATGAACAAGAATTGAATAACAAACTTCACAAATTATTATCTTCATTAAACTCTGCATTTTGTGGATTAGAAAAAAGAAATTTTAAAGTAAATCATCTCTTTGAAGCAGAATATAATTTTTTTGAAAAATTATCTTGTGGTTGGAAAAAATTCAATGAATTAAATCTTAAGATAATTAATAAGGAAGAAATTAAAAACATTGGAAGAGAGTACTTGCTTGCAACAAAAAGTTTTTTAAACGCTATGAATGAAAAAGAGATACCAAAAGAATATTACTCCTGTTTAGAAACTTTATATTATACTATTAAGTTTGATTATAAACTAAACAAGAGTACTGATGAATTCATTAATAAAAAAATATTGTGTTACAGGAATTACCCGGGAATTAAAAAAACAAGAGAAATAATAAAAGAAATTGAAAAAAGAATTTAAAAATTAATTCATTTTTTAAACTTTTTAAAGCAAGTAATCCTTAAAGAGAATATGAAAGAAGTTATTGAAAAAGAATTTTTTTTAACAGACATGGATTCTAAAACATTAGAAAATGAATACGTCATAAGATTATATGGTTGCACAAAAGAAAATGAAAAAATTATTGCCTTAATAAAGTATTACCCTTATTATTATGTTAAATACAAAAATGTTCAAAGTGCTTTAAAAACTCTGAGAAAAAAATTAAGCAAAGAATTAAATAAGAATTTAATAAAAATTGAGATAGTTGAAAAAAAAGAATTAAATAACATTATTAATGTTCTAAAAATAAGTGGGAAAAACATAGAAGAAATTGAAAAAACAAAAACAATTGCAGAAAAAATTAAAGGTTTTATAGAAAAAAGAGAAAGTGATGTTCCTCCTCCAACAAAATTTTTGTTAGATAATGAATTACACCCCCTGTCCTTAGTAAAAGTAAGAGGGAATAAGATTAAAAAAATTGGAAGAGAAGATATCACAATTTTAGGAGAAACATTCAATAGCCTGCCAGTATTTATTGAAAAACCGCATTACGTTGCTTTTGATATTGAAACTTATTCAAATAAAGGAGTTTCTCCAACAGATGAAATAATAATGATTTCTTTATGTTATTGGAATGGTAAAAAAGAAGTAATGACAACAAAAAATTTCAAAAATAAACCCTCATACATAAAAATTTATAAAAATGAAAAAGAAATGCTTGAAGAGTTTGTTAAAAAAATTAAAGATAATAAAATTGATTTTATAGTAGGATACAATAGTGATGGTTTTGATTTTCCATTTATTAAAACAAGATGTGCTAAATACGGAATAAGCATGAACATTGGTGTTGATAATTCTAACATAAGAACGCATAAACATTTTATGAGTAATAGTGTGCGTATAAAAGGTCTCACACACATTGATTTATACCAATTTATAATAGGTGCTTTAAGAACAAGTTTGCAAACAGAAATTTACACTCTTGATGCTGTAAGTGAAGAAATGCTTGGGAAAAGAAAAGTAAACATTAAACACGAGGATATTTATAAATTATGGGATGAAGGAAAAACAGAGCTTTTAGCAAAATATAATTTAGTTGATTCAGAATTAACAGCAGAATTGTTTGAATACATTTATCCAATAATGCTTGAAATAAGTAAGTTAACACTATTACCATTATTTAATGTTTGCCGTTCAGGATACAGCAATTATGTTGAAAACCATTTTTTAAAAGAAATGAAAAAAGAAAACGAACTTTTTCCAAACAAACCAGGGTATAATGCAGTAAGAAGCAGGTATCATCAAACATTCAAAGGAGGTTTTGTATACCAACCAATTCCTGGGATTTATGATAACATATGCATTGCTGATTTCAAAAGCTTGTATCCAACCATAATCGTAAGCCATAACATAAGTCCTGAAACAATAGATTGCAAAAAGTGCAAAAAGAAAGAAGAAATAAAAGTTGAAAACAAAAAACATGTTATTTGCAATGATTTTAAAGGAGTTTTCCCAAGGGTTCTTGAAAATCTCATAAATAAAAGACTTGAAGTAAAACATTCCCTTAAAACAATGAATAAAAAATGCAAGGATTATCCTTTTTTAAAGTCAAGAGATAAAGCATTAAAAACAATACTTAATGCAAGTTATGGTTATCTTGGATTCCCAAATGCAAGATTATATTCTCTCCCTGCTGTGGAGACAGTAACTGCACTTGGAAGAATGTATGTGCATAAAGCAATTGAAAAAGCAAAAAAAGAAGGATTCAAAGTGTGTTATGGTGATACTGATTCATTATTTTTTGCTCTTAATGGGAAAACAAAAAATGATGCTTTAACATTCATTAAAAAAATAAACAAAGAATTTCCAGGAATAATGGAGCTTGAACTCGAAGGTTTTTTTCCAAGAGGCATTTTTGTAAGCAGAAAGGGAAACATGAAAGGTGCTAAAAAACGTTACGCTTTAATTGATGAAAACGGAAGAATTATTGTAAAAGGTTTTGAATTTGTTAGAAGAGATTGGAGTGAAATAAGCAAGAAAACTCAGCACGAAGTTTTAAAAGCAATATTAAAAGAAGGTAATAAGAAAAAAGCAGTTCAAGTAATAAAGAATGTAATTAATGATTTAAGAAAAAATAAAATCAAATTAGATGATGTAATCATTTACACACAATTAAGAAAGAATATTGAAAGTTATGCAAGCATTGGACCGCATGTTGCAGCAGCAATAAAAGCAAAAAAGGCAGGGTATAATATTTTCCCGGGCATGATGATGAAATACGTAGTAACAAAAGGCAAAGGAAGCATAAGTGAACGAAGTTTCATTTACGAACAAGCACTAAATGAAAAAAAAGAATATGATCCAGACTATTACATAAACAATCAAGTGCTTCCTGCTGTAAAAAATATTCTTGCTGTTTTAAGTATAAATGAAAAAGAAGTATTAGACCAAGACCAAACAAGTTTAAAAAAATTCACATAACATTAATCATTCTTTCACGATTGTAAAAGAATATTCGTTTTTTCCAACAGGACTTGGCTTTTTCTTTGGAATACTTATTGTAAAAAAATATTTTGATTTTTTTCTTAATTTCATAAGAGCTTTTAATGGAATTTTAAGCTTTTTTCCAGGTGCCATTACTTTGCTTTCAACAGGAAAAAATTCTATCCCAGGATCATGATACCTTATAACAATATCTTTTTTAGTTGGATTAAAAATTGTTATATCAAGGTCTTTTTCAACAATAATAACAACAGAGTGTTCAGGAATTTTCTTATCCATTATTTTTATATCATTATTCTCGTTTTTGTAATTACCAATTGTTATGATATTTTCAATAACTTTATTTCTTTTAGCAAACAAAAAAATAGGGTTTATTATTTTATCACTATCTTTTCCAAAATATTTAATGAATAAATCAGCCATGCTAATTTATATACAAGACAAGTTTTTAAAGTTTAAAACAATTAAAATCTAAGCAATGCTAAGTGAAGAAGAAATTGAGAAATACAAAAAAGCAGGAAAAATCTTGAAACAAGTAAGAGAGTATTCTAAAACTCTTATAAAAAAAGATGCGTTAATAATTGAGATTATAAAAAAACTTGAAAAAAAAATTGAAGAATTAGGTGGTAAGTGCGCTTGTCCAATAAACATTTCTTTAAATGATATTGCTGCTCATGATTGTGCAGGAATTAATGATACAAGAAAATTAAAAAAAGGAGATTTAGTAAAAGTTGATTTCGGAATACATGTTGATGGGTATATTGCAGATTCAGGATACTCAATTGAAGTAGAAAATAATGAACACTCAGAATTAATAAAATGCGCAAAAACCGCTCTTGAAAATGTAATTAAGATTTTGGAACCAGGAATCACATTAAGTGAAATAGGAAGAATAATTGAAGAAGAAGCAAAAAATAATGGATTCCAACCTATTGTGAATTTAAGCGGTCATAGTATTGAAAGATTTAAACTTCATGCAGGCATAAGCACTCCAAATTTTGACACGCATTCAAATTTTAAAATACCTGAAGGAACAGTTATTGCAATAGAACCTTTCATAACAACTGGAAAAGGAGTAGTAAATGAAGCAGGAAAATCAAAAATTTATGAAATGATAAAAAAAGTTCCTGTAAGAATTGATTTTGTGAAAAAAATTCAAAATTATATTGAAAAAAGTTATAATGGCATGCCTTTTGCAAATAGGTGGTTGAGTGAAGCTGGTTTTAAGAATGTAGATTACGCTTTACATAACCTTGTAAAATCCGGGAGTTTGAATTCTTACCCTCCTTTAAGAGAAATTACTCATTCTCCTGTTGCTTATGCAGAACACACTATAATCATACTTGATAAACCAATTATAACAACAAAATAATTTAATTAAATTTTAATAGGAATATTTAAAAATAAGTTTAATTTTTTAAGAATATTCATGCCTTGGTAGCTCAGTGGTAGAGCGGTTGGCTGTTAACCAACAGGTCGCAGGTTCGAGTCCTGTCCAAGGCGCTAATTATACTAATAATTTAAGAAATCCAATACTCTTATAAACAATTAATTTTTATTAAAAAAATATGGCGAACAGGATTCCTTTAGCAGTGATTAAGAGAATTTTTAAAAAATCCGGAGCAAAAAGAGTAAATGAAAAAGCATTAATGGCTTTAGCAGATATTCTTGCTGAAATAACCTTGCATTTTGGGGAGAGAAGCGCTGATCTTGCCTTGCATGCTAAAAGAAAAACAGTTAAAAAAGAAGATATTATGCTTGCAAAAATGGAAATTTGGGGTTAATCAAATCTTGTGTTCCTGTTTTTGATATTATAATATAAGCATAATCTTTAAAAGTAAATTTTTGATTTTTTATTATTTATGACAACATTGATTATAGCAGAAAAACCAAGTGCAAGTGAAAAAATAGCAAATGCATTGGCTGAAGATGAAGTCAAAAAAATAAAGGATAATGATTCTGTTTATTATAAAATTAAAAGAAATGGTGAAGAAATTTTTATAGTTCCTGCAGTAGGTCACTTATTTGGTTTAAAACAAAAAGGAAAAGGAAGTGATTATCCAAGATTTGATGTTGTATGGAAACCAACATTCAAAATAAGCAAAAAGAGTGCTTATGCAGAGAAATATTATGAAAATATGAAAAAAGTAGCTGAAAATTGCGATGATTTTATTGTAGCATGCGATTATGACCAAGAAGGAAGTGTGATTGGTTATAACATACTTAGGTTTATTTGTGGAAGAGAAAACTGTAAGAGAATGAAATTCAGCACACTTACAAAAGAAGAGTTAGAAGAAAGTTACAAAAACGCACTTCCTTCTTTAGATTTTGGAATGATAAATAGTGGTCTTTGCAGACATGAATTAGATTGGTATTATGGCATTAATTTATCAAGAGCATTAACTAAGGCAATAAAAAAATATGGAAAAGTTTTTGGAATAATCAGCACTGGAAGAGTGCAAGGCCCAATGCTTGCATTTCTTGCAAAAAGAGAAAAAGAAATTCAAGCATTTAAACCAACACCATTCTGGCAATTAATTCTAAAATTCAAAATAAAAAACAAGACTTTTGAAGCAATGTATGAAGAAAAACAAATATGGGATGAGAATAAAGCAGACAGAATATTAAAAGAATCTCAAATTGATGAAGCAATAATTGTAGAAATCAAAAAAACAAAAACGAGTAAAAAACCTCCTGCTCCATTTAATTTAACATCTCTGCAAACAGAAGCATATAATTTATTTGGATACTCTCCAAAACAAACAAGTGATATTGCTCAAAGCCTTTATAGTAATGCTTACATAAGTTATCCTAGAACGAGTTCTCAAAAACTACCAAAACAATTAAACTTGAAAAAAATTCTTGAAAAACTTGCAAAACAAAGCGAATATGAAACATTTGTTGAAAAAATATTTCAATTGCCTGAATTAAAACCAACAGAAGGTAAAAAAACAGATCCTGCTCATCCAGCCATACACCCAACAGGTGAAATTCCAGGGCCTTTAAGAGGGCCTGAAAAAAAGATTTATGATTTAATTGTTAGAAGATTTTTAGCATGTTTTGGAACACCTGCAATAAGGGAATCAATGAAAATAGTTTTGGATGCAAACAAGAATAAATTTAAGATAACAGGTTCAAGGACAATAGAAAAAAATTGGATTGAATTTTATGGTCCTTATGCAAAATTCCAAGAAATTAGTTTGCCTAATTTAAATAAAGGTGATATGGTTAAAATCATGAATATTGTGAAAATAGATAAAGAAACTCAACCTCCTAACAGGTATTCTCAAGGAAGCATATTGAAAGAACTTGAAAAAAGAAGTATTGGAACAAAAGCAACAAGAGCAAATATTTTACAAACACTTTATGATAGAAATTTTGTTTATGATAAAAGCATTCATGTTACTGATCTTGGCATGAGTTTAGTAGAAGCTTTAGAAAAATATGTTCCTGACATACTTAGTGAAAAATTAACTCGTAAATTTGAAAATGAAATGAATCTCATTTTTGAAAATAAAAAAGAAAAGGAGAAAGTATTAACAGAAGCGCAAAAAGTGCTTATTAAAACAATGATAGAATTCAAAAAAAATGAAGAAGAAATTGGAAAACTTCTTGATGAAGGATTAATTAAAACAAGAGAAAAACAGAATACACTTGGAATCTGCCCAAATTGCGGAAATAAATTAAAAATAATGTTTTCACCGCGCACAAAAAAACGTTTTGTTGGCTGCGAGGGATACAAAAAAGAAGTTCATTGCACAACAGGGTATCCAATTCCTTTGAAAGGAAAAATTATTTCAACAGGAAAAGTTTGTGATAAATGCGGGACTCCAATAATTTATTGTTATAGGAAGGGCATGCGTCCTTTTAAAATGTGTTTAGATCCAAATTGTCCTACAAAAAAAGATTGGAAGAAAAAAGAAGATGAAATAAAAGAAGATGAAGAAATAGAGAAAATAGAAAAAAACAATAATACTTAAAAAAAAGTTAATAATTAATTTCATTAATCATTCTTATCTTTAGAACCAAGAAGATAAGCTAAGCCTCCTACAATACTCCATCCTAGAAAAACATAACCTGTTGTTTCAAAAAACCTCTTGCTTTTTTCACGTGATTCTTGTAATTTTTTTTGCTCAAGATCATACTCCTTTTTTGATACTATCTCAGAATTAAAAGGTATCTTATCAATCGCACTTACATCTTCGTGAAGCCAGTATAATTCATCATCCTCAAATTTTCCATTATTATTTAAATCAACATAAAATACATTAGTTCCATCTTCATCACCAAAAACAATAATGTTATCATTATTTAATTCTCCTTGAACTTGAATTCTTTTACCTATTAAATCTTCTAAGATTTCAGTTTGAGTATTAAGTAAATCATCAAATAATATTGTAAAATCTTCACTATCATCCATGTCCCCGTCATTATTACCATCAACATTAACGTACGCATCAATTAAATCATCATATTGTGTTTGTTTATAATCTATGCTGTGAATTGTTCCGGAAAGAGTTTGTAACGCACTCACTTTAACATTAACATCCTTTTTAACATTGTAAGCTGTTCCTAAAGCTAATAATCCAAGAAAAGTAACACCTAAGATTTTACTCTTATTATTCTTAATCCAACGACCTGTTTTTTGTAAAAAATTCAAATTTTCTTCTAGGCCTTCAACACTCTCATTAGGATTATAATCAAGAACACTCTCAATATTTTCTTTAAAACTTTTAGCTAAATAATTAATTTCATTATTATTATAATCTGAAAGGTCAAATCCTTCAAAACCATACTCTTGTTTTAATGAACTAAGACTCTTACCAGAATCACTAATTGTTTTTGTTAAATCATTAACACTTTTCCAACGATCAACTAAGTAACTATAATAATTAAAAACTTCTTTTCTTGTTAAGGGTCTTCCTAATTTTTTAGTTAATAATTAATTCTTTTTCAGGATTTAAGTCAGTAATCTTAACTCCATTACTATTGTAAGAGTAACTATTTTTTTCAAAAAAATTTCTGCGAGATTTTAAATTTTTAAATGTTTCATAAACTGGTCTCATAATAAAAAAAATGAAAAACACTCTTTAAAAACTTAATCTTTTTTTTGGTTTACTTACTACTAATCCTGCTGTTATAAGGTTTATCTAATTTTAGTGGGAATTCTTTTATTTTCTTGTAAATAGCTCCTTTAGGATTTAATATTGATTCATAAAGAATGAAAGAATTAATATTTATTTTTCCAAAAAATATTTTTTCTTTCAATAAGTGCTCAAAGAATTGTTTATTCTTAACAAACTTAATTCTTGCAATAGTCACGTGAGGATGAAAAGAATTCTTATTAGGGAATTGCGGGAGCGCTTTATTAATTAATTCATGCAATCTCAAGCAATCCTTATTGTCTTCAACTCCAACCCATAAAACTCGCGGAAAATTTTTATTAGGGAAAACACCTAAATCCTGCAATCTTAATTCAAACTTTTCATACCTTATTTTATTTAAAACATTAATAATTTTCTTTTCCTCTGAATTTCCTAAAAATTTAAGAGTTATGTGATAATTATTTTTTTTAACAAAAGTCGCGTTCACAGAAGATTTAAATTTTTCTGAAATACTTAATATTTCTTCCTTCACTCTCTCAGGCAATGGAATACCAATAAATAATCTTTTGAGCATAAAAAACAAAAACAAATTTAAAATATTTAATTATTTTTAGTTTCATAATGAAAAAAATAATTGTTAAAATAAAAAAATTAGATGAAAACATAAGAACACCGAATTATCAAACAAATGGAAGTGCTGGTTTTGATTTGCACGCAAATGAAGAAAAAACCTTGCTGCCTAAGAGTTGGGCGTTAATTAAAACAGGAATAAAAATAGAATTACCTCAAGGTTATGAACTCCAAATAAGGCCAAGAAGCGGGTTAGCATTAAAGCATGGAATAACTGTTTTAAACGCGCCTGGCACAATAGACAGTGATTACAGAGGAGAAATAGGTATTATTTTATTTAATGCTAGTGAAAAAGTTTTTGAAATAAAAAAAGGTGACAGGATAGCGCAAGGTATTGTGAATAAAATAGAAGTTCCTGAAATAATAGTTGTTGAAGAATTAAGTAAGACTTCGCGCAGTGAAAATGGTTTTGGAAGCACTGGAATCTAATTTACTCAAAAAAATTATTTAATAGTAATAAAACAACAAGATTTTTAATTTAATTTATTTTTATTGTTTATTAACATATTTTTTTATTTAGTAAAAAGTGAAAAAAATGAGAAAAGAAGATAATAAATGGTCAATAGAAGAAGTTTATGTGCCTGACACTAGCTCAATAATTGAAGGTTTCATAACAGATTTAATAAAAAAAGATAAGATAAAAGGCAAGCTCATAATACATAGTGCTGTTATTGCTGAACTTGAACATCAAGCAAATGTTGGAAAAGAAATAGGGTTTATGGGATTGGATGAAATAAAGGAAATAAGAAAATTGAGTGAAGAGGGAAAAATATTTCTTGATTATGCTGGGTCCAAGCCATCCCCACAACAAATAAAATATGCTAAGAAAGGCGAGATTGATTCATTAATAAGGGATCTTGCTGGTGAAATGGATGGCATTTTAATAACAAGTGATAGAGTGCAAGCAGAAGTTGCTAAAGCATTAGGGATTAAATTAATGTTTATTGAAATAAAGAAAAAAACGCCTAAAATAAAGATAGAAAAATTTTTTGATGAGAACACAATGAGTATTCACTTAAAAGAGGGTGTTGAACCAAAAGCAAAAAAAGGCACTCCAGGAAATTGGGATTTTGTGTCAATAAAAAATAAGAAATTGTCAAAGGAAGAAATTGTTGATTTTGTAGAAAATTTAATGGAGAATTCAAAATTTGGAAAAAATAGTTTTGTTGAGATAGAACGTAAGGGTTCAACAATTATTCAAATAGATAAGTACAGAATAATAATTACAAGACCGCCTTTCAGTGATGGTTATGAAATAACAGCAACAAGACCTGTAAAAGAACTTGAATTAGAAGAATATAATCTTGATAAGAAATTAGTGAAGAGATTAGAAGAAAAAGCAGAGGGTATTTTAATTTGTGGTGCTCCTGGACATGGAAAAAGTACATTCGCTCAAGCATTAGCGAAGTTTTATTTAAATAAAAACAAAATTGTGAAAACAATTGAGGCGCCAAGAGATTTGCATCTTCCTGAAGAAATAACACAGTATTCCAAGAATTTAGGGAGTAATGATGAAATTCATGATATTTTATTGCTTAGCAGACCAGATTATACTATATTTGATGAAATGAGAACAACTAATGATTTTAAACTATTTACTGATTTAAGATTAGCAGGTATTGGATTAGCTGGTGTAATACATGGCACAACACCTATTGATGCTATTCAACGTTTTGTTGGAAGAATAGATTTAGGAATGATACCAAGCATAATTGATACTGTTTTATTTATTAAAGAAGGTAGAGTGGATAAAACATATGAACTTAGCATAACAGTTAAAATACCAACAGGAATGTTTGAACAGGATTTAGCAAGACCTGTTATAGAGATAAGGGATTTTGATAATAACAAACTTGTTTATGAAATGTATACTTTTGGCGAGGAAACTGTTGTTGTGCCAATAAATGAGGATATGATAAAAGAAAGTGAAAAAAAACAAGCACCTATTAAAGAATTAGCAAAAGAAGGCATAATAAGAGAAATACAAAAAAAAATTGGAAAAAATGAAAAAATAGAAGTGGACATTCCTTATGAAGGAAAAGCCATTATTTTTGTACCAAAAGAAAAAATTTCTTTGATTATTGGAAAGAATGGTAAGACAATAAAAGAATTAGAACATAAATTAAACCTTAGTATTGATATTAAAGAAATGAGTAAAGAAGAACCATTTTCTGAACAAACTAAGACTAAAGTAAATTTTTCTTTAAAAGATACTAAAAATAAGTTAGTAATTGATTTTGGAAAGAAATTAAGAAAAACAAGCATAAAATTTTATGTGAATAACGAGCATCTCTTTACTGCAACAACTAATAATGATGGAAAAATAAAATTAACAAATAAAAGTGAATTATACCACACTTTTATTAATTCATTAGAAAGCGGGAATGAAATAATTGCGTATATATAAAGTGATTAAGTTTGACAAAAATAATTTTAATATCTGGAGTGCCTGGAACTGGCAAATCAAGTGTTAGTATAAATTTAAAAAAGAAATTAAAAAATTCAGTTGTTTTAACAAGTGAAAGTTTTAAGAAAGCAATAGTAGGGTATGATAAAAAAAGAAAATGCAAGATAATTGATGTAAAAATTTATTCAAATGAATTAAAAAAATTTTTAAAAAAATATCATTGGGATTACGTAATAATTGAATCATTGTTTGCAGGAGAAATAAAAAACAAGAACATTGTTTCTTGTTTTATTTTAAGATGCAATGAAAAAGAATTATTTAAACGTCTTAAAAAAAGAGGGTATTCAAAGAAGAAAATAAATGAAAATATTGAAGCAGAACTTTGCAATTATTGCGGAGAAGAAGCATTTGAGAATCAAAAAAACATTATTGAAATTAATACAACAAGATTAAATCCAAAAAAAACAGCTCTTAAGTGTTTAAAATATCTTCAAAAAAAATAGGTTTAAATAATTATATTGATTGAACCATTAATTGGAGGGATTATTGGAAGCTTAATTGGATTAGTTTTAGGCATAATTCCAGGTCTTCATACTAACTTATTAGTTCCACTAATTTTCTTTATTAAAAATAAGATGTTTGCATTTATTCTTCTCGGAGCATTAGTGAGTATGAATTTTTTTGAATTCATAAAAACAATGCTTTTAAACGCGCCTAATGAAGGAGAAGTACTTGCTCTTCACCCAATACAGAGAATGATAGCTTATGGAAGAGGAAACGAAGTTATTACTTTAGTAGCAATAGGGTGTCTTGGCGGACTTTTTCTCTCAATTCTATTTTTTCCAATAGAATTAAAGATTATTCCTTTTATTTACAATGAAATTCGTCAATTCATTCCCTATTTTTTACTCTTTATTTCATTACATCTTATTTTTAAAGAAAAAAAGATAATCAGTGCTTTATTAATTTTTATTCTTTCAGGAATAATTGGGAAAATAAATTTCAGTTTAAACTTGAAAGAACCTTTTTTACCTTTATTAACTGGTTTGTTTGGCGTAAGCAGTTTATTAAATAATATTTTAAAAAATATTGAAAAACTTCCTTCTCAAATGAAGAGAATAGTTGTTGAGTTAGACAAGAAAATTATTGTTAAAAGCATAGGAAATGGTTTTCTAAGTGCAAGCTTATTAAGTTTTATTCCATCAATTGGTCCTGCTCAAGCAAGTATGTTAAGTAAGGATATAATAAAAAACAAAAACAAAAGTGTGTTTGAGAGGGATAAGGAATTCATAATAAGTGTGGCAAGCATTAATACATGCGATGTAATTTTTTCATTAGCTGCATTTTTAAGTATAAATAAAGCAAGAAGCGGGGTTATTGAAGGAATAAGCAAAATAATGAATCTTCAAAATAATGTATTTTATTTATTATTAACAATAATAATTAGTGGGATTCTTGCTTTCTTTTTATATAAAAAAACAGGTTATTATCTCTTAAACAAGTTCCAGAACATAAATATTAGAAAATTAAGTTATGCAGTTATTGCGTTTATTTTTGCATTCGTTCTAATAATGGATTCATGGAAAGGTTTATTCATATTAATTTCAAGCTCTTTTCTTGGATATTTTTGCATAAAAAAAGAAATTGCGATGACAAATTTAATGGGTTCTTTAATCATACCAACAATAATTTTTTACTTAAAAGTATTATAATTAAAATAAAATTATAATGAGTTTTAGTGTGTTCACAAAGTTTTAAACCATGTATTCAAATCTGTTTGTTGTTCTTTTTCTTCACCAAAAGTGCTTTCAACATTATTTTTTACAAGTTTAATTGTTTGCCTTAAATAATTTGGAAGTTTATATTTTTTAGAAATAGTAAGTGCTGGTTCAATATATTTCACAACCCCTCCTTCTGTTACTGTTTGAATGATTCTACCTTTACAAATAGGGCATTTCCCGCTTAAAGGAATTCTCCTGTATTTTGTATTGCAATTAACGCATCTAAACTGTTGCAAAGAAAATTTACGCAAGTTTCCTTTTATGTCTTTCATAAAATGTTTATTTATTAATCGTCCTCCAGCATCTGCTTCATCAACAGCGCATATTTTTTCTTGCAACTTCATTTGTTTCAAAACCTTGTCAATCATGGATTCTATTGTCTTATAAGAAGAGATAACAGGGCCTAAATTAATATTAGATACAGGATGCGTGTATTTTATTCCTTCATATTGTTCAGGCGTGTTTAAAACATCTCCTAATTGTTTAATATTAACTTCCCACGGATATTTTAAATCTAATGTTGCTTCATAAAACTCCTTTGGGTAAAAACTAACAATATCCATTCCATGAACTTCTGAATCTACTTCATTAGGAATTAATTTACTAGTTAAAACAAGAGGAGCGTCCATTGCTCTGCCCCCTCTCCTATCAGGTAAGAATTGTCTGCTAAAATTAAGAAGAGCATCCATAAGCATCATAACACAGGATTCATCACCATCACAATTTCTTCTCATAGCAGCATGATAACTTGGATGTGCGTAGAATCCCTGTGTCTTACTGAACCCTATAATCCTGCCAACAATCCCTGCACTTGTATGAGGAGCTAAACCTATAACTAAATGCCCAACTAAATCATCAGGAGATTTTAAATTATAAAATGGCTTTTTCTTATAAAATTTCACAAGTAAATCATCAACAAAATTGCATACTTTAAATAATTCTTTTTTAGCGCTTGAACCTTCATAATCGCAATCCGGGAGAATTAAATCTTGTGGAAATAATTCAATAATTTGGTTTTCATCAATCAAAGCATTTCCATTAATATCTTTTTCATACCCTAATTCTTTTAATTTTTCAACACTCACATTTATCTCACTTGGTTTAAAATGAGTGATTGGAGTTTCAATAATATCATACCTTATAGTGCCATCTTTATTAACATAAACGCCATGAATTGCTCTAAGAATGCCTTTTTCTAAATGTTCAGGTATTTTTTTCTTGCTTGTCATACCCCTTACACCTTTAAATAAAACAGGAAGCTCAACACCAAGATTCTTTAATGCGCAATTCATATAATGTTTGATATCAATTTTTCTATTTGAGTAAAAAATGGTTTCTTCACCACAATGCACGGATTCATTTGTAATTTTTTTACACTTAACACAATATTTTTGTTCAATTGTAGGATTACCACAAAGTTCGCATGAAGTGTAAATAGTTTGTTTATTACATTTTTCACAATACCTAAGAGCAAAATTTGATTCAACAAACCCATTTTCATAAGAAGTAGTTAGATTTCTAAGTCTTCCACCCTCCTCCCCGCATGGAAATAAGCATTGAGGACTTCCTTTTAATTTTCTTAATTTTGCTTTTTCAGGCCTTCCCAATCTTGTCCCAATAGGTGTGCCACATACATCTTTTATTTCAATAGGCGTGTTATTATTAATAATTTCAAGTGCAGTGGTTCCTTCAAAATTCTTAATAAAACCATTATTTTTTATTTGGTATAAAAAAGCTTTGCAAATATCTTTTTCTATTAAATAAAAATCAATTTTTTCTTTATGAATAACACCTAATTTCTCCAACAAATCTTTAATTTTTGCGTCTTTCTTTATTCTTAATTCTTCATTATCAAAAATACTATTATTTTTAATAAAATTTACAAGAAATTTTAAGTCATCCTTCTCAATTCTATTCCAAAAAAACACAAAATCTGGATGTAAAGGCACTTTTAAATTATTACTTATTTCAAGAGCTTTTGAAAAAGTAATATGTTGAAAAGGATTATCTGTGAGAAAAATATAATCTTTGTTAATATCTTTTTCTTTTACATCAAGAACCCACCATTCAGGAACATAAGCACTTGGAACAAGCATGCTTCCATTTTCACTAAAATCACCATAATTAAACAAGATATCACCTAAAAAAACTATTTTTTTCACTCTATCTTTTAATTTAATGGCTTCTTCTTGAGTTTTAATTTCAATGAAATCACCATTATCTAATCTAACTAAGGGTCCTCTAATTGAATCACAAGGAGTAACAGCACAAGCTTTCCCAGGACGTTCAACTTTTAATTGACTCCCTGTTGCAATAAAACTATCAAGAATGTAAAGCGTGATTGGATTTATGCCTGCAGCTGCTAATCCAGTTAATCTTGACCTACCATATCTTAATCTAAAACCTCCTTGCTTTAAGGGATATGAAAAAATAGGCCTTCCTGCAACAATATCTTCAATAAACCTTGAATTAGAAACAACTGTTTTTTCAACATCTGTTTTTTCAGTTGTAGAATGAAGTTTTTTTTGCAATGCTAAGAATTCATCAAGAAAAAGCCAATTTTCAAGGCCAAATTCTTTACCCCATTTATGAATTTGTTTAACAATTTTTTTTCCTTTCTGACTTAAACCTTCTGCAAGAACTAAACACATACCCCCCCTGATTAAAGGTGTTCCAACTCTCGGAAGATCTTTATGAATAAGAACTTCTCTTTTGCTTGTAGGATCTCCATTTATTTCAATTCTTAAATGCTTTAACAAAAAAACTAATTCTTCATCACTTGGATAATATTGCAGTCTTGAAATCATTCGATGATAAGAATCTATTTCAGAAATATATCTTTCAATTTCTTCAGGTGTTGGATCATAAGATTGATACCCAAATTTAATACCTAAATAATCTGCAATCAAAACACTAACAGATTGAGCTGTGCCTCCTGCAGCACGTATGGGCCCTGCAAAATAACATGAAATGTATTTACCCTTACCATCCATCCTGTCTTTAAGTTTAAGTTCTACAAATCCTTCTAAAGGAGCGCTTACAATACCCAAAGTTAAATATGCAAGTCCTGTTCTAACACCCATTTCAAGAGCTTTTTCTTCAGATTTAAAAGAACAAAATTCTTGCTTAGCAACAGATTCTGCTATTTTCAAAGCTACTCTCCAATCACCAGCACCATATTTTTTCTCAAATTCCCTTATTCTCTCAGGCAAACCTTTCCCAACAATATTAGAATCTTCTGCACCTATTAATGCTTCCACTCTTTCCGCAACATCATTCGCAAGAGGTATGTCCACTTTTGTTTCTGGATCCAAACCCATTTTTCTGCATTCTTTCGCTAATCCATAACTTTTATTAACGCTTTTCTCAATTAAATTAAAATAATTTTCTATGTAATTAGAATAATGTTTCTCAGAGTCAATACTCATATGAATAATGATTAAATTAGTTATTAAAAAGTGTATTGTAATAAAAAACAAATAACACACACCCCTTTATTTCCTATGGAAACTAATAAAAAATGAAAAAAAATAAAAAAATAAACACCCCTTTATTTCCTATGGAAAATATGCATAAATTAAAGATTAAACCCAAGACCCCTTTGTTTCTAATGGAAATTAATAAAAAATATGTTCCATAAGAAAATTAAGAATTCAATAAATAATTATATTTATTATTATATTTATTATTTACAATATAGAAAATAAATAAATAATAAATGCTTTTTATCTAAAATTTATTCCATAAGAAATATTGGTGTCTGTGTTTTATCAAATTTACAATAAAACTTATAAGCCTGGTTTCAATTGAATAACATATATTTCAAATGGAACTAAAAATTTTCATATGGAGTTCAAGTAAATGAATAAAAAATTCCTGAAAAAATATGAATTTCCAAAAGAAATGTGGGTGTGAAAAATGCAGTTATCTTTGCAAAAATTATTTGAAAATTATCTTAATAAAAAAAGTATTTTTGTAAATAAGGATGCATTAACAATTAAATATACGCCATATGATATTCCGCATAGGGATGAACAAATAAATTTGTGTGCTCAAATTCTAGCTCCTTCTCTTCGCATGGAAAGACCGAGCAATCTTTTTATTTATGGTAAAACAGGAACAGGTAAAACTGTAACAATTAAACATGTATGTAGTGAATTGGAAAAAGTTGCTAATGATAAGAACATTTCTTTAAAAGTGATTTATTTGAATTGCAAAATGAGGAAAGTTGCTGATACTGAATATAGGTTGATTGCTCAACTTGCAAGAGAAATGGGTGTTGATGTTCCTGCTACGGGTTTGCCTACTGATGAGGTTTATAACTTGTTTTATAAAGCTGTTGATGATAAAGAATTAATTATTTTAATTATTTTAGATGAGATTGATCAATTAATTAAAAAAACAGGAGATGAAATTCTTTATAATTTAACAAGAATAAATTCAGAATTAACAAAAGCTAAAATATCTATTATAGGTATAAGTAATGATATTACTTTTAAATCAAATTTAGATCCGAGAGTAAGGTCTTCTCTGAATGAAGAAGAAATAATATTCCCTCCTTATGATGCATTGCAATTGAAAGATATTTTAGAGTCAAGAAGTAAGATTGCTTTTGTTAATGGTGTTGTTTCTGAAGCAGTGATTGCTAAATGTGCTGCTTTTGCTGCAAGAGAGCATGGAGATGCAAGAAAAGCTTTGGATTTGTTAAGAGTTGCTGGAGAACTTGCAGAAAGAGAAAATTGTGAAACTATTTTAGAAAGGCATATAGATGAAGCAGATGAAAAAATTGAAACAGATCAAGTTGTTGAGTTAATTAAAGGCCTTCCAAAACAATCTTTAACTGTTTTATATGCAATTCTTTCAATGGATAAATTTAATGAAGAAAATTCTGAAAATCATACTGGTTTGGTTTATAATTTATATAAAAATCTTTGTTTGAAGGCAGGATTAAAAAATCTTACTCAAAGAAGGGTAAGCGATTTAATAAATGAGTTTGATATGATGGGTATAATTACAACAAAAGTAATAAGTAAGGGGAGGTATGGTAGGACAAAAGAGATTGAATTGAATATAAGTAAAGAAACAAGTGAAAAATTATCTAAAATAATTGAAGAAAATTTGAATATTTGAAGAGGTTTTATTATGCAATTGCAGAGTGTAATTAAATTATTTAGCAGTAAGGGTTATCTTGTTGATGCATCTTTAGTAAATTTTAATTGGGATAATTTTGATTTTAATGCATTTTTTGATTATTTGGATAAAAAAAATATTAAACTTGTAACTCTTGATGAAGTTAATAATTTTAATACAAAACCTGTTATTGTTATAAAAAAGCAAAAGATTGAACCTCAGAGTGAAAGCGATTCAAATGTTGAAATAATTCATTCTTTTAAACCTGAGAAGCATAAATTAGAGCTTAAGGATTGGGTGTTGCATTATAATAATAGATATGAGCAAATAAGAGATTTCCTTAAAGCAAGGCCAGAACTTAATGGATGTTTTACAATTAGTAGAGTGTTATCTTCTCCAAATAATGAAAATATTTCAACTATTGGTATTGTAAGAGATATTAAAAAAACTAAGAAGAATAATTTTCTTCTTGTTATTGAAGACCAAACAGGTGAAATTAATGTTATAATAACTTCTCGTAATAAAAACTTGTTTTCATATGCTAATGACATTGTTCTTGATGAAGTAATAGGTGTTGTAGGTATTAAAAATAATAATTTTATTTTTGCAAATAACATAATTTTTCCAGACATACCTAATTTTGAACAAAAGTATTCGCCTGATGATGTTAATGCTGTTTTTATTAGTGATATACATATTGGTTCTAAAATGTTTCTTGAAAATGAATTTCAAAGATTTATTGATTGGGTTAATGGAAAAATAGGGAGTGAAAAGCACAAAGAAATGGCTAAAAAAGTAAGATATATTTTCATAGTTGGTGATTTAGTTGATGGTGTGGGAATTTATCCTGCACAAGAAAAAGAACTCAATATCAAAGATATTTATAAACAATATGAAGTTTTTTCAAACTATATTTCACAAATACCTGAATATATTAAAATCATAATAAGTCCTGGCAATCATGATGCAGTTAGATTAGCAGAACCGCAACCTATTATTAATAAAGAATTTATACAATCATTGTATGATATGAAAAATGTTATCTTAGTTTCAAATCCTTATACTGTTAATATACACCATATTGATGGATTTGATGGGTTTAAAGTGTTAGGATATCATGGTTATTCTTATGATTATTATGCAAATAATATTGAGAGAATAAGAAATGCAGGAGGTTATGATGCTGTTGATGAATTAATGAAATTTTTATTAAAAAAAAGGCATTTAACTCCTGTTCATCAAGGAAATCCTATTGTTCCAATGAATTATGATCATTTAGTTATTCAAAAAGTCCCTGATATTTTTATAAGCGGTCATATACATAAATCTAAGGTGGGGACTTATAAGAATATAATAAATGTTTGTTCAAGTTGTTTTCAATCAAGAACTACATTTCAAGAGAAAGTAGGACATCATCCAGAGCCTGCAAGAGTGCCTATAATTAATTTAAAAACAAGGAAAATCACTATTATGAATTTTAGTGAGAATTAAAGATTCTATTTTTTTCTTTTAAATATAAATTGCATAATCCACCATTAGATAATAATTTATTTTTAATTATGTAAGAATCTGCATAACTTATTAGTTTAAGTGCTAATTCTTTATTTTCTTTTTTTAAATTTTCTTCTGCAAGTTTTAAAAAACTATTGTTTTCACATAAAAGTGCTTCTTCTAAATTAATTAAATCTTTGAATTCCAAATTATTCTGAATTAATATCCAACCATTCTTAGGACCTGCTAATACACTTATATGCATAATGTCATAAATTTGTTTTTTTGTTGATTCTGTGATAAAATAATTGACTGAATTTTCTTTATTTTTTAAATTATTGGTTGTGATAAAATGATTTATTTCTAATTCTCTTCCATTTAATGCAGATAACAAAGCACCTTTTAAGTATTTCATAATTTTTAACTTAAAAAGAATTTATTATAAGTTTTACTAAATTTTTTTTGTTTGTGCTTTTTATTACAATATTCTTTTTAAGTAATATGTTTTGTTTTATTTTTATGTTTAATTTAACAGTTGAGGATATAATTAAAAAAATAATTGAAGAAAAAAATATTGATGAGAGCATAGTAAGAGAAAAAATAAAGCAAAAAATAAATGCATTATCAAATTTAGTGAGTGAACAAGGTGCAGCTTATATTGTAGCTAATGAATTAGGAGTTTCTTTAACAACTGATGCTCAAAAATCAGGGTTTTTTAAAGTGAATGAATTAAAACCTGGTTTAAGAAATGTTTCTATTTTTTTAAGAGTGCAAAGAATTTTAGGAACACGTGAGTTTGAGAGAAATAATCAAAAAAACAAGGTTGGAAATTTAATTGCTTTTGATGAAACAGGTTCTTGCAGAGTTGTTATTTGGGATCATAGAGTTAAAATGTTGGAAGATGGGGAATTAAAACCAAATGATGTAATTAAAATAACAAACTCTTATGTGAAAGAAAACCCTTTTAGTGGTATAGAAGTTCATTTGAGAAATCAATCTCTGTTAGTTTTAAATCCGAATGATGCACCAGAACTTCCAGAAGCAAGTGCAATTCAGTCTTCTTCTTTTATTAAAAAGAAGATATCTGATATTAAAGAGAATGAATTAGTTGAAGTATTAGGCACTATTGTTAAAGTTGAACAAAGAAAACCCTTTTTTGAAATATGCCCTGAATGTGGCAAGAGGTTAAAAAAAGAAGATGAGCAATGGGTTTGTCCTGTTCATGGTGTTAAATCGCCTGTTTATAATTTAGTTTTAAGTCTTGTTCTTGATGATGGCACAGCTACAATAAGAACTGTTTTTTTTGGAAATAATGCTGAGAAATTATTAGGTTCTAATGGGAATGAAGTTTTTAACAGATCAAAAGAAGCGGATGATGATTTGTATATAATAAAACTTAAAGAGCCAAAATTATTGGGTTTGCAAGTAATTGTTCAAGCAAGAGTTGTTAAAAATGATTTTTCAGGAAATCTTGAGTTAAGAGTAAGGGGTTTAAAAACAAATTTTGATTTAAATCAAGCTTTAAAAGATTTTGTAGAAAGTATTGAAGAAAATAATTTCAATAAGAATGAAAACCAGATAAATGCAGCACAAGATTCTTTATTTAAGAAAGAGGAAAGTTCTTTTACAGTAAGCGAAGAAATAATTTAATTAACGCAATTTAATTAACTAAGAATATAAAAGTTTAATAAAAACAATTAATTTTTTTCAATAATGAAAATTAATTGGTGGTTTTAATGAGGGGCAGGCCTATAGGAAATAAAATGAGAAAAAGAATAGGTGTTTTGCTTGATAAAATCAATTATTCTTATGGTTATGAAATTTATAAACTTTACAAAGAATTATTTGGCGATACAAAAATAAGAAATGTTTATTATAATTTAAAAAAAGGTGTTATTGAAGGTGAATTTGTTTTAATTGAAGTAAAAAAAGAGTTTGGCAATTATACTTGGGGTGGTGAAACTGAAAGAGTTTATTATACTACAGGACCTTATGTGGAATTTGTTCAACTTGATAAAAAACAAAATGAGAAATTAGAAAAAATAGGAAAAAGGAATATTAATATTGATTGGAAAAAAGAATTAAGACTTCAATTAAAAAAACTTTACACTCAAATAATGGATTTTCAAAGAAAAAAAAATACTTATTTAGCACATGATAGAATTAAAATAAACAATAAACTTTTGATTAGATGTTCTAAACTTAAGGAATGGGCTGAAGGTAAAATAAATAAGGAATTATATGTTCAATTTATTAAACAGATTAATAAAATGATGAACTTATTAGAATAGTGCTTTAAAATTTAAGAAAGTATTAATAATTAAATTATTCTTATTTTAAAATATGTTATTAAAAAATCCATATGCTTTATCATATACCGAAATTTTTGAAAAATTAGAAACTACAAAAAATGGTTTGAATGAAGAGCAAGTTAAACAAAGAATTGAAAAGTATGGGTTAAACAAAATAACTGTGAAGAAAAAAATAACACCTTTAAAAATATTTTTAAATCAATTTACTAATTTTCTTGTTTTACTTTTAATAATAGCAAGTGTAGTTTCATTTCTTATTGGAGAATTAAGCGATAGTATTGTTATTGGTGTGATTTTAATTTTAAATGCTGTGCTTGGTTTTTTTCAAGAATATAAGGCAGAGAAAGCAATTGATGCTTTAAAAGAATTAGCAAGTCCGAAAGCAATAGTTATACGAGATGGTATTAGAAGAGAGATATCATCAGAAGAAATCACAATTGGAGATATTGTTGTTCTTGAAGAAGGGAATATTGTTCCTGCTGATTTAAGAATTATTAAATCAAACAATTTGAAAGTTGATGAAAGCATATTAACAGGAGAAAGCACGAGTGTTAAAAAAATAAGTAAAAAAATTTCAAAAGAGAATGTGAGTATTGCTAATCAAAAAAATATGTGTTTTAGCGGTACAATAATTACTTATGGTAATGGATTAGGTGTTGTTGTAAAAATTGGGAATGAAACGCAAGTTGGAAAAATTAGCAAGCTTATTAGTGAAGCAAAACCAAAAAAAACAATTCTTCAACAGAGTCTTGATAAATTTTCTAAATCTGTTGGCATTATTGTTGTTTTTCTTTCAATTGTTTTGTTTATTGTTGGTGATTTAATCAATCATAATTGGATTGAAATGTTTATTATGAGTATTTCATTAGCGGTTTCAGCTATACCTGAAGGATTGCCTGCAGTTATTACTTTAACTCTTGCAATAGGCGTTCAAAGAATGAGTAAAAGGAATGCTATTGTTAGGAGATTATATTCTGTTGAAACTCTTGGAAGCGTGAATATAATTTGCACTGATAAAACTGGTACTTTAACAAAAAATGAAATGAGTGTTAAGAAAATATGGACGAATAATAAAACTTATTTTGTAGAAGGGGTTGGTTATACTCCTGAAGGAGATTTTATTTTTAATGAAGAAAAAATTGATGTTTTAAAAGAAGTTAATTTAAAAAAAACCTTGGAAATAGGATATTTTTGCAATAATTCAAGTCTTGTTAAAGAAGAGGATAAGTGGAAAATTATAGGTGATCCCACAGAAGGGGCGTTAGTTGTTTCAGCAAGGAAAGCAGGATTTACAGAAGACGATATTAAAAAACATAAAATGATTTTTGAAATACCTTTTGATAGTAAAAGAAAACGAATGACAAAAATATATTCTATTGGTGGAAAAAAAACAGCATTTATAAAAGGCGCTCCAGATGTTATTCTTGAACTTTCTAACAAGATTTTAATAGATGGTAAAGAAAAAAAAATAACAAGAAAACAAAAAGAAGAAATTAAAAAAATTATAAATAATTTTGCAGGAGATGCATTAAGGATTTTAGGCATGGGTTATAAAAAAATTCCTAAAAATATGCATAAATTTAGTTCAGAAAATGTTGAAAAAGAAATTGTTTTTGTTGGAATGCAGGGCATGATAGACCCTCCAAGGAAAGAAGTTAAAGAAAGTTTGAAAATTTGTAAAGAAGCAGGTATTAGAGTTATAATGATTACAGGAGATTACAAACTTACAGCAGAAGCAATAGCAGAAGAAGTTGGAATTGAAAGTGAAGGTTCTTTGACAGGAGAAGATTTAGATAATATGAACGCAAATGAATTAAAAAAAGCATTGGAGAATGTGAACATTTTTGCAAGAGTAAATCCTGAACACAAAGTAAAAATTTTACAGGCATTAAGAAGTAAAAACAAGAATATTATTGCAATGACAGGAGATGGTATAAATGATGCTCCTGCTATAGAAAATGCGGATATTGGAATTGCTATGAATATTAAAGGAACTGATGTTGCAAAATCAGCAAGTGATATGATTTTAGTGGATGATAATTTTAGCACAATTGTTAATGCAATTGAAGAAGGAAGACATATTTTTAGCAATATTAAAAAATTTATTATTTTTCTTCTTACAAGCAATTTTGATGAAATTTTTCTTGTTTTAACTGCTTTTTTGTTAAAAATTCCAATACCTTTTATTCCAATCCAAATTTTATGGCTTAATTTAGTAACAGATGGTCTACCAGCTTTGGCTTTAGGTGTTGAAAGAGAAGAAAAAGAAATAATGAAAAGACAGCCGAGAGATCCAAGAAAAAATCTTTTAAAATCAATAATAAAATTTGCTTTAATAGCAGGATTAATTGATTTTTTTGCAACTTTTTTTGTTTATTTATATTATGGATTAAAATTTTCAATTAATAAAGCAAGAACAATTGTTTTTACAGAAAGCATGCTTTTAGAATTATTTTTTGCTTTTTCAATAAGAAAAGAACGACAATCAATGTTTAGAACTAATCCTTTTGAAAATCTTCAAATGTTTGCTGCAGTAATGCTTTCACTTGTATTGCAATTATTTGTTATTTATGTCCCGTTTATGCAACCAATTTTTAAAACAGTAGGTTTAAGCGGTATTGATTGGCTTGTTATTTTTTTCTTTGATTTTATAGCAATCACAATAATTGATATGCTCAAACCTTTATTATTAAAAGATTAAAATAGTTAATTACTAAAACAAAAAAGCATAAGTTTTTTAAGGTATTAATTTATGATTTTTTCTTATGACAACAAGACAAGTAGAAATTGGAGAAGTTGCTAAAACAGGAAAATACTTAGTTCTTGATGGAGAACCATGCAAAGTTGTTGATGTTGCAAGAAGCAAAACAGGAAAACATGGGCATACAAAATACCGCATTGCTGCAGTGAGTGTTTTTACAGGTAAAAAAAAGGTTATTGTTACAAGCAGTCATACAAAAGTTGATGTTCCGCATATTGACAAGAGAACTGCACAAATTTTAAGCATTTCAGGAAATACAGCAAGCGTTATGGATACTGAAAGTTATGAAACCTTTGAAATGGAAATACCTGAAGAATTAAGAGAAAACCTTTCAGAAGGAGACAGTGTTATTTACTGGAATGTTCTTGGAAAAAATATAATGCAACAGAAAAAATAAGTTATTGTTTTTATAAAAATTCAAATCCTTTAGGTATTTTTGGTAAATATTTTTTAAACCCTTTAGGCCATTTTTTTGGGTCTAAACCTTTTTGTGCAAGAAACACTGCTACCCATCTTTCAAGTCCAACACCTGAACATCCACTGATTAGTTTTTCCTTTTGTCCTTTTATATTAAATGCATCCACATATTTATTTCCAACAATACTTATGTTTTGAAATTCAAGCCATTCACTCTTTTCTCTACTACCTCTATAAGGGAGCCAAGCTTCATAATCCATAGTTCCATAAATTTTATCTTTAAAGTCTTCTTTTATTTCACCTGCTTGTTGAAGGTAAAAAGGCATTACCCATGCAGTTCTCCACTCAATTTCAAGAATTTCATTAAAAATTTTTTTGTATTTTTCCATTAGTTTTTCTCTTAATTCTATTAATTGTTTTTTAGTTCCAATATAAACAATTTCTATTCTATGAAATTCATCCACTCTTTCAATTCCATGCCTCCCGCCTGATTCATATCTGAAACTGTTTGTCTTTCTTTCAAAAACTTTTAACGGTAGTGTTGAATCTTTTATTACTTTTCCTCTAAGAGACCAATAGAAAATAGGACATTGTGCGTATGTTAATCCTTGTAAAGGGTTAATTTTTACTAATTTTTTAAATTTTTCATAAGGTATTTTTTTTGTTATTTTTAATTCATCAATAAATTCCTCCCATATTTTTGGGTCTCTACTTATTGGTTCAGCAACATAATATAATTCCATGGGCATGCCTGCAAGATGTCCTGTTTTATTCCATATTTTTTCTCCACTTATAATATTTGAATTAATAATTTCAACAAACCCAAGTGGTTTAAGAATTTCATTTAAAACAATGTTTTCCATTGCCCTTAATATTGCTGTTGCTTGAGGCCTGTATATCCATTTTCCTTTAGTAGGTCCTTGTATTATCCAATTTTGTTTAATCATTTCTTCTGTTGGATTTTTATTCCAAACAGGATTTCTTTTTGGTGAAGAATAAATAATTTCATGATGTTCGCTTTTGCCTTCATAATATTGTTTTTTCACTTTTTCATTTACTAATTTTATTGTTCTTTCAACATTGTTGTTTTTTACAAAATCTTCACTAATTTCTTTGTAAAAAATCACTGCTTTTTTTTCTTTTATTTCTATTTTATTTATAAATGGGATTTTTGGTATTTTTAATGCTTTTTTGTCTAAATTAATACTTACTTTATAATTCTTGATTTTGAAAGATTTCACACCTATTTTATAATTTCTTCCTAAAAACTCTTTTAATTTTTTGTTTAAACTTAAGGCATAATCTGTTATTGTTTGATTTTCACTTTTAATTTTAATAATGATTTTAGAATTATCAAAATTGTTTTTTGTTTTTTCACCTTTCTTCTTATTATACTCTTGAATTACTCTTTTTAATTCTGAAATAATTTTTTTATTAATCTTTTTTGTTAAATTAAAAATAATCTCTCCTTCACAAAGCATAAATAATAGGAAAAGGAAATTACTATAAATATTTGTTGTTATTGAACACAAGAAAAAAATTGTAAATTAAACTACTTATTAGTGATAAAAAAATAGAAAGTTTTTTAAATCCTTAATTTCATTATTATTGTATGTTAAAAATTCGTACTGGTAGAGCAATTATTCATTTTCCTTATAAGAGTAAGAGCACTAAAAGAACCTATAATAGTATTATTCTTGGCTTGCAGCGCATTAATAAGGAGTATTTTTTGCCTGGAGGTCAGTTTGATTCAAAGAAGGATAAAAGTACTCTTGATACTGTTGTCAGGGAAGTTGATGAGGAATTTGGATTAAAAGCTCTTAAATCAACAGCACGAAAAGCATTTACTTTTCATGGTAATGTGTGCGTTCATGATATTTATGTTCTTGAAGCAAAAGGTACTTTGAAATTAGACACTGATGAATTACTGGGTGTTGGTTTTTTTAATGCAGGAAGACATAATCAAATACCTAAGGAGTACCTTAGTCGTCATGTTCAAGCATTAACCTCATACTATTCTTTTCCAGCTTTATGGAATAAGAGAAGAACATCAATTAAAATTCCTGGTTATTACTTCGTAGGTAATAAGGATTTTAGAATGATTGATTGGATGACTCAGCGTTCTTTATTCATTAATAGAAGGCTTTAAAACCCTGCTTTGCTTTAAACCCCTACTTCGTATCTTAAAAATGCGCCAATTCCTCCAATCTGATAAAATTGTTTTCCCTCGCTTGTATCAACACTAATTATTGCAAGTTCTGAACCATAATTTTTAATTTCTTTTTCAAAAATTTCAATTGTTTTTTCATCAACTTCTTCACTTAAAAGAACTTTACTTACTGCACCTGATTTTAATGCATTCATTGTTTGTTTTTCTCCATAGGTTACTAAATTTGGATTTTTTGCTAATTTATAAAAAAACTCTTTAAGTATTTTTTTTTCTTGCATTATTTCTTCTTGTTCAAGCAAGTCTTTACTTTGATTAACTAATTCATTTAATCCGCTTGCATCTGCATACCCAATATCTACAGTTCCAATAATTTTTTTCTTTAAATATTGAGGCATTATTTCAACGAAATTATTTTTTGTAGGTCCAGGCCCTCCAACAAGAATTCCTTTTAAATTTTTTTCATTATTGAATATGTTTAATGCTTGTTCCATGAGGTCTTTATACCAACTTTTTTTTAAATTTTCTCTTACTCTTTCAAAACGTGCAGCACTTTGTCCGCCTGCTCTGTACTTTCCTGGAACAAGGGAATTCATTTCTTTTTCTACAATTATTGACTTTCCGTTTAAGATTCCAATAGCAGCACTTTGGTTATCCATTACAATTAGTCCATAAACTTTATCACTTCTTAACATTTCTTTTAAAGGTTCAAGAATAAATGTTTGATCGCATCTGTATAATTTTATTTTTAATGGTTTTGGAGGTTCAAGAACCCAGAGTTTTAATTCTCCTTTATCACCAACATTTCCACAGAAAATTGCCATGCCATTAGGCATATTGCTTTTATATAATTTTAATTCTTGAAGTATTTTTCCAAGAGCATTAATTACATTTTTTCTTGTTGTACTGCTTTTAATGTTTGAAGCAGTGCCTTGTTCTTGAAATAATTGTGTTTGTATTAAGTTTAAGTTGTATCCTTGCGGAACATAAACACTGATTAATTCTGTATGCCTTCCTCTGTATTTTTCTAATTCTTTTAGCAATTTTTTTAGTTTATACATTCCTTCTTCCATAAAAATCAACTTAAATTATGCATTAGTTTAAGATCTTTTTCAAATATCTTTAACTCTTTTGGTATTTCAATTCCTTCAATTCTTTCTCTTAAACTTATTCCTTTTTCTTTTTTGGATTTCCAAACAAAACTATTGAATTCAATTATTTTTTCAGTTAATTTTAACATATTCTTATTTTCTACTTTGCTTTCAGGAAATTTCTCTAAATGTATGCTTTTCTTTGAATAAATTTCCTGCCATAATTTTTCTGTTACAAAAGGTATTATTGGACTCAATGCTTTTAATATTTCTTTCAAGCAAAAATGCATTGTATAAATAGCTGAATTTTGTTCGTTTTCACTGAATTTATTCTCTTTATTGTAAGCTCTTGGTTTTATCATTTCAAGATAATTTCCTGCGAATATGTTCCAAACAAAGTTCCTTATTTCTTTAGCAGGTATGTGAAAGTCATATTTTTCATACCCCTCAATGCTTTTTTTTAAGATATTTTTTAGTTCATTTATTATCCATTCATCTGTCTTGACTAACTTTTTCGGTTTCTTTTTTTCATTAAACAAACTAATAAATCTTGCAACATTCCATAATTTATTTATAAATTTCATGTTTCCTTTTATTCTTTCTTCACTACATCTTAAATCTGTTTTGTGCAGACTTCCTTCAAGCGCACTCCATAAACGCAACGCTTCCCCTCCATATTTTTCAACCATATAAATAGGATTAACAACATTGCCTTTACTCTTACTCATTTTTTTTCCTTTATCATCAACAACATGCTGGTGAATCCAACATTCATACCAAGGTATTTGTTTAAATAAAAGATAAGCTCTATGTATTGTGTAATACGCCCATGTTCTCACAATGTCTTTTCCTTGAGGCCTTATGCTTGCAGGAAAATTCTTTTTGAAAAAATCTTTATGTCTTAAATAACCTGTTATGTATAATTCGCTTATACCAGAATCCATCCAAGTATCAAAAACTCTTTCTTCTCCCCTTATATTAGCAGAACCGCATTTCGGGCATTTTTTGATAGGACTTTTTTCTTTCCATGGTTGATAATATTTTCCAGGCTCAGGTATAATTGTTTCTCCGCAATTATTGCAATACCATAAAGGTATTTCTGTTCCATAATATCTTCTTCTGCTTATAGGGTACTCCATATCAATGCTTTTTATCCAATCAATTAAGAGTTGTTTGCTTTGTTTAGGATAAAATTTAATTTTATTAATTATTTTCAGTATTTCTTTTTTGAATTTTACTTGTTCTAAATAGAGTTCAGACATGTTCACAAATTCAATAGGAGTTTCACAACGCCAACAAACAGGTTGGTTATGTATTAAACTTTCTTCTTTAACAACGATTTTTTTATTTTTTAAAGATTCAATAATTTTTTCTCTTGCTTTTTTGATTGTTAAACCCTCATAATTCTTGCACGCACTTGTCATTTTTCCGTTTATATCTATTGCGTATTTTGGCTTGAGTTTTAATTCTCTGAATAATCTAATATCTGAGTAATCTCCAAAACTTGAAATCATTACTAAACCTGAACCAAAATTCATATCTGCATAAGGATGAGCAATAAGTTTTACTTCTTGATTGAATTCAGGAACTATGAGTGTTTTTCCTTCATATTTTTTGTACCTTTCATCTTTAGGATTAAATAAAACAACAGCAGTTGTGCATAAAAGTTCAGGCCTTGTTGTCGCAACTATTACATGTTCTTTACTGTTTTTTATTTTAAATTTAAGATGATATAATTTTGTTTTTTCTTTTTTATATTCTATCTCAGCATTTGCTAATGTCGTGCCACATCCGCTGCACCAATTGTTTGGTTTGGAATCCTCTTTTATTAATCCTTTTTTAAATAATTCTATAAAAACTGCTTGTGTTATTCTTCTATATTCAGAACTGTCTGTTTCGTATAAATCTCCTATTTTATTACCTCTCTTCCATGAATTGCAACTAAGCCCGAGAGATTTTGCTACATTAATAATTCTGTCACTGTAAATTTCTAAAAATTCTTTGACTTTGTTCAAAAATTCTTCTCTTGGTGTTTCTCTCATATTTATGTTAAAATGTTTTGCTGTTTGCACTTCAACAGGAAGACCATTCCTATCAAGACCCATTGGAAATAAAACATTGAATCCTTTCATTCTTTTATATCTTGCAATCATATCTATTTGCCCGTATGAGGCTGCATGACCCATATGCCATCCTCCGCTCGCATAAGGCGGTGGCGTATCAATTGAAAAAACTTTTCTGTTATTTTCTTTGAAAGAGTAAATTTTGTTTTTCTCCCATTTTTCAAATATTTCTTTTTCAAATTTTTTATCCCATTGCTTTATTTTTAATTTAGACATAAGTTACACCTACTTAATTTAAATTTAATAAATTTCCTAATCTCAAGAAGACATCTACAAAGACTTACTAACGGGTCCATCACCGCGTAATGCCAAGAATTTCATAAATTATTTCACTAAATTTTGTATTTTAAATCTTTTGTTAATATATTCTTTAATTTATTGAATTTCACAAGATATATAAATAACATTTTTTTAAAATTAAATTATGGACTCAATTAAAGCACAAGGTTTGCCCATGAACACGCTTGTTTTAGGTGCTTTGGCTCTTCTTGTTCTTATAGGCGTTGCTGCTGTGTGGATAGGCGGAGGAGGCCAGATTTTTAGCAGTTTTGGAAATATTATTGGTGGTTCAGCTCCGTCAGATATATCTCAAGCAAAAACAATATGTCAAGGAATGTGCAATGATTTGCAAACATTACAACCAACTTATTCACAATATAAAAATCACAAATGGTGCAAGAAAACAGTTTATGTTGATGATGGTGGAACAGATTATACTTGTCAAAGTGGTGCAAGTGTTATAGGTGTTTCATGCACTTTTACTGACAGTGAAGGCAATACTAAATATGGCACTACTTCTTGTAGTACTACAGGTGATGCTTGGCCATAAACTTAAAGAAATGTCTTATTTTAATTAACCTCATGTTATTAGTGGATTATTAAAACCTTATTTTCTCACCGTCTTTTACTGCAATAGTTCTTATTCCTGTTTCTCTTTCAATTTTTCGTGCTTCAAAGTTAGGGCCTGCATCAATCATTTTTTGACCGAAATGAGTTATTACAACTAATTCAGGTTTAATGTTTATTCCATTAAGAATGTTAATTACTTTATCAGTGCTTAAATGCTTTGATAATCCTTTTCCATAAGGTCTTGTGCAATTAAATATAATTAAATTGCAATTATCAAAAATATCGCTTAATTGTGGCATAAAATCTGTGTCGCTCGTGTATCCAATCTTTTTCACAACATCTTCTTTTATTTTTAAAATAAAACCTATAGGATTCCTATCATGTTTGCAAGGAGTTGCTGTAAGTTTAATATTCTTGAATTCAAATGTTTCATAAGGTTTTAAAATTACTTCTTTTTCAACAAGTTTTTTATGAAAAATATCTGTAAGTTCCTTTTTTCCTATAAAAATCCCTCTTTGTTCTGTGCCACAATTACTCATGCATTCAATCATTAAACCAACATCATTAAAATGATCTGTGTGCTCATGACTGCAAAAAATGATATTTGTTTTGAATGGATTCTCATTCATTTCTTTCATTGCATTTAATGTTCCAGGCCCTGGATCGCAATGCATTTGAATATTTCCTGTTTTTATTAAAAAACCACCTGTATTTCTTGTTTGATAACAAGTTGCTATCCTTCCACCACCAGTTCCTAAAAAAACAATTTCAACCATTAAGATGTTATAAACAGATTATATATAAAATCTTATATACAAACAATTAATTATAATGATAAAATGAGTTTTGCGGATTTAATATTGAAGTTATTTAATCCAGAATTTCTTAATGCAGGACTAAGCGTTTTTTTTACTTTAGCGCCAATATTTGGTGCAGAACTTATAATAACTGGTGTTTTAAACAAGATATTAAATGCTTTTACAGATAATTTAATATTAAAAAAAATATTTGCGTATTTTGCTAATGTTATTGCTGGACTTATAATGGTTGTTGCAGCGCCAATGCTTAGTTTTATAAATAAAATGCAGGAATCAACACTTATTTTTTCTGGCATGTCTTATGGAGGCATAATTGTTTCAATCTTACTTATTACAGGCGTGTTAAATCATTTGCCAATGATCGGTGAACAAGCGCAAATAATTTTATCAATGAAATTTTGGATTTTCAAGTTAGCGTATGTTTGGCTTTTTGTAGACATTCTTGATTTTATTGTTAATCTTCCAATTGTTAAAGATGTAATAATGGTAATCCCGATTATAGGATGGTTGCTTGGACCTTTTCTTAAAATAATAAAAGTCTTGTTCGTAGTTATTCCTGCTGCAGGAAATTATGATAATCTCATAAGTAAATTGAGGTTTACATAAACGTAATCAATATTTTTTAACAAAATTGTTGATTAGTTTGAAAGGATACATTTTAATTTTTCCATTAACAATGTCTTCTGTTATTTTAGCATAATTATTAATAACTTCTTCACAAATTTCACTTGCTCTTTGCTTACTTATTTCTTCACTTGTTCTCACAAGCAAATCGCATTCAGTGATTGGTTTTCCAATAGTGCTTACTATTTGAACATCTGTTTTAACATTAAATTCTTCACATATTTTTTTTGCAATCCTGTAAGCCCAAACATTATAAAAATTTCCTATGTGCTTGTTCGGGTTTTTCCCGCCAATCGCTTCTAATGTCATTGGCCTTCCCGGACTTATCATGCCATTCCCCCTATTACCTCTTCCAACTTGGCCGTCATCACCGCATTCAGCACTAGTTCCTGTTACTGTAATATACGCCTCGTTTTTTGTATCCGCTGTGTTAAGCAGAATGTTTTCTTTTTGCACGCCAAACTCTTGACTTATTCTTAAAATTAATTCTTCTTTAAGATTAACATACTCGCGCATGCTTCTTATTTCTTCATCAATGAATGCAGCAGCAACATTCAATAATACTTCATTTTTTAATCTTCTTCCCATAATCTTAATATCACTTCCTAAGAACTTCTCTTTTTTACGGATTCCCTGCAAAAAACTCTCAACATTAATTATTGTGTTCTCTAATTTACTTAAGGGATACCACGCTGTTCCGAAACTCGTATCATTCGCTTTTGGAATATTATTGTTTTCATAATTTTTAATTAAGTCAGTACTCCCTCTTTTAACATATTCTATTGAAAAATCTGGTTTAAATTTAAGTCCTACATTATTTAATGAAATCTTATTAACACATTCTTTTGCAAATTTTTCAAGAGGAATTACATTACCCCCTACTTCTCTTATTGCTCTTCCAATAAAAAGCACTTTTGCAGGAATTTCTATTCTTCCACCACCAAATTTAGGACTGCTCCTCCCGCCTGCAATAGCTACTTTATCAATATTATGATGCAAGATCCTGCCATAATTTTTAATACAATAATTAGAATATAATAAACTGATTAACGCAGCCATGCTATCACTTAAAGTGTCAGGATGCCCTATTCCTTTGATTTCACTTAATTCAAAAGGATTTCTTTCAACATCCACAAAACCATTTTTTTGAATAAAAAAAGTCATTCTAAAAAATAAAAAAACAAATTGATTTTTATATTTGTTTATTATCTTAATCAATACTTTTTTAAAGAAAAATGTTTACTTTTTTAAGTAAAACGGGTCCGTGGCCTAGTCTGGTGGGGCGCATGACTGATAATCATGAGGTCCTGGGTTCAAATCCCAGCGGACCCACATAATAATTCTTAATCATTTATAAGAAACAACAATACTCCTACAGGATCAATATACAGTATCTTTTCATTATTTGTTAAACAACCTAAATTTTCATTAAAAAACAAGTATTCATTAAAAAACATAAGGTGTTATTCTTATTTTTAAATAATCAGACACCCCATTTTTTAAAGAGACTATTCCTGCTGAACGTTTAAACCCTTTCTTAGTTCGTTTTTTAGTGATTCTAACAATTTAACTGACTTCTTCGCACTTGTTTTTAAATTTTAACATGTTTGACTTTTTGCTTCTAAATAAAAAAGATTATATGGACAAGGTGTTGAAAGATAATTTATGATAGTAAAAATAGGGGTGGTTGTAGCTATTAAAAATACTGAAAATAAATTTTTAGTGATTAAAAGAGCGCCTCATGATACGTTTTCAGGTATTTGGGAATTTCCTTGTGGTGGCTTAGAAATTGAAGATGAAAATCTTGTTAGCGCTGCGATTAGGGAAGTTAAAGAAGAAACATCTCTTAAGATAACTAATGTTAAATCTTTAGGTTTTAATGATAGGATTGATAATAAAAAAAGTAAGAGAGTTATCATGTTACATTTTTATTCTGATAATTTTGAAGGAGAAGTTAAGTTAACAAAAGATCACTCTGATTTTAAATGGTTATCAAAAGAAGAAATTCTTTCAATGAAGCCAAGTAAGGATATAGGGATTGATAGTTATTTATTGTTGAAAAGTTTGAAAACTCTTACAGAATGAGTTTAACTTCTTTTCCTTTTATAAAGAAAATTATGTTTCTTCCGAGAAAGCTTTAGAAATCCTAAAATTAACAAGAAAGATAATTTTAAAAATATATGGAAAAATTTTAATGAAGGGAATGAATCCTAAGAAAGGAGTGGGTTCGTTGTTTAGCTTGGTTTGGGACCTCGCGACCATGGTTCAAATCCCAGCAGACCCATTGAATATAAAATTTATAAATTGATTAACAATATTGATATTTATGAAACTTGATGTAAAAAAAGGCGACAGAGTGCTTGTTACTTGTGCTTTACCTTATGTGAATAATATTCCACATATTGGTAATATTGTTGGAAGTCATTTGCCAGGGGATATTTTTACTCGGTTTTGCAGGCTTTATGGTTTGGACGCAATATACATTGGTGGTAGTGATGAGCATGGAACCCCGATTGTTGTTGCAGCAGAAAAAATTGGTGTTACTCCAAAAAAACTTAGCACTAAATTATACAGAGTTCATAAAGAAATTTATAATTGGTTAAATATAAAATATGATAATTTTAGCAGGACAAGCAGAAAAATTCACACAGAAACAACACAACATTTTTTTAAAAAAATTTTCAGAAACGGTTTTATAAGTGAAGAAGAAATGCTTCTTCCATATTGTCCAAAATGTGAAAGAACACTTCCGGATAGATATGTTGAAGGAACTTGTCCTGTTTGCGGGAGTATTGCTCGCGGGGATCAATGCGAGAAATGTTCTACACTTTTAAATCCAAGTGAATTAAGAGAACCTTATTGCATAGTATGTCATTCAACTCCTGTATTCAAGAAATTTAAACACTTATTTCTTGACTTAGACAAGTTAAGCCCAAAAATTAAAGAATGGATTAAAAACAACAAAATAATGAAGGAATCCGTGAAAAACTTAGCATTGGGTTGGATAAAAGAAGGATTAAAACCAAGGTCAATAACAAGAGACATGAAGTGGGGGATTCCTGTTCCATTAAAAGGGTATAAAAAGAAGGTTTTTTATGTTTGGTTTGATGCTCCCATAGGTTATATTTCTTCTACAAAAGAATGGGCTAAGAAAAACAGTAAGGATTGGAGGAATTATTGGAAAAAAGGCAAGAAAGTAAAAATTATTCATTTCATTGGGAAAGACAATATTCCATTTCATACTATTTGGTGGGGTGGCATGTTATTAGCAAATGGAACTTATGAACTTCCTTATAATGTAGCAGGGCTTCAATTTTGTAATTATGAAGGTCAAAAAATTAGTAAGAGCAAAGGCGTTGGCGTTTTTTGTGAAAATTTAAGCAGAAGTGGAGTAAGCAGTGATACATGGAGGTATTATTTAACACATATTATACCAGAAAACAAGGATACTGAATGGAAATGGAAAGAATTTCAAGACAGAGTTAATAATGAATTGGTTGCAAATATTGGTAATTTATTTTATAGACTGATGAGTTTTATAAACAAAAACTTTAAACAAGGTATTAAAAAACCAACAAAATTTGAAAAAAAAGATGAAAAAATACTTTCTTTATGTGAAAGAAAAAAAGAAAAGATTTTTGAAAAAATATGGGAGATTAACATAAGGGATGCTCTTCAAGAGATTTTATCAATATCAAGCAGTATAAACAAATACTTTCAAGATAGTGAACCATGGAAATTAATCAAGGAAAATAAAAAGGAATGTGAAAAAAAATTATATGTTTGTGCAAATGCTTGCAAGGATTTAAGCATTCTTCTTTATCCCTACCTTCCTGAAACAATGAAAAAAATCCATAAAATTTTATCAATAACTCCAACTTGGGATGAAATAGGAAGAAAATTAAAAAGTGTAAAATTCGAAAAACCAGAGATATTATTCAAAAAAATTGATGACAATGAAATTAAAAAAATAAAAGAAAAAGTTGAAAAATCAAAAACTATTGAAGAATATTTTGGAAAAAGAGGCAGAGATGGAATGATTACATTTGATGATTTTGCTAAAATGGATTTAAGAATTGGGAGAATTATTGAAGCAGAAGAGATAAAAGGAAGCGACAAACTCATAAAATTAACAATTGAACTTAATGAAAATGAAAAAAGAACAATTGTTGCAGGTATAAAGAAGTATTATTCTCCAAAAGATTTGAAAAATAAACAAATAGTTTTTATTAAGAATCTGGAACCAAGAAGAATTATGGGAATTGAAAGCCAAGGCATGCTGCTTGCTGCTTTTGACAAAAGCAAGGACAAGTTAAGTTTAATTATTCCAGATAAGAAGGTTGAAAATGGGATTAAACTAAGTTAATTAATTTTTTTATTTTTTTTGATTCTTGCGGGTAAATTATGTCAAATACTTTCATTAATATTTTTCTATCATTTTTAGGAATTCTTTGCATTGTTAATACATAATTTAAGGAGTTAATGCTTACTTCTGGTTTTCTATAAATTATGCATTCAAAATTACTAAAAGGTTTTCCTAATACGCCATAAAGCAAGTTTTTGTTTGTATTCAAGAATGGTTCGGAAAGATATGTATTTATTCTTAATCCAGGCAAATGAGTGTGAATGTAAAGAAAAGTATTGTCAGATTTATTGTTATTTAAGATTTCTTCAATTTTTTTGATTTCCACAAAAGACGAACTTGTTTTAATGAATTCACCCATTTTTTTAAAAAAATAATTTTGTGAAAAAACAGAATCAAAAACAATTTCATTCTTTTCCTTTCTTCCTTCCAAAATAAAAAATGTTTCAAGATTTTGTTTAGTTTTTCTAATATACTCCTCTAAAATAAAAGGTATTAATCTATTATCAATTACTACTTTCTTGTCAGGTCTAAAAAAAACAGATATCTCATCTTCATAAGGATAAAATATTTTTAAATTCATAACTACTTAATGGTAATTACACTATTTAAATTTTTTCCAAATAGTTTTTATTTGTTTATGGATTTTTCAATAAATATGTTTATGCCTTTATGGACGCAAGATGTTATTGTTGGAGTTTTGTCTTCAGGGATTATTGCTTTTAGACCTGAGAAATATAAAAATTATTTTTTTAATAATCCTTTATTTCAAGCACTTATACAGGCTCTTGGTCAATTGAATAAAGCGAAAGAAGTGTTTGAGGGAAAAGTTGTTGATGAAAAAAATGTGAAAAAGGCGCATGAGGAATTAATAAAATTAATGAAAAAGGAACAAACATTGAATATTGAAGAAGTTTTTGCGAAAACTTTTGAAAAAAATAAAAATGTTTTTACAGTTTTTGTAATTATTCCAAAAGGGTTTACAAAAAAATATGGAAGGATTGATAGGAAATTGTGGAATTCACTTCCTAATAATATAATTTCTAAGATTAAGAATAGGGTTTATTCTTCTTTTAGCACGCAAATTGATAAGAATTTGAATAATAAAATTGAAGAAACTTTAAGTTCTTTTTCAGAGACTATTGTATTGGAAAGATAGTTTTAAAAATACATAGAAAAATATTTAATGAAAGGAATAAATCCTAAAAATGGGTTCGTCGTCTAGCCTGGTCTAGGATTCGAGGTTTGGGACCTCGCGACCCCGGTTCAAATCCGGGCGAACCCACATGAATTTATTAAGAAAAATATATTAAGTAAAGTTTATAAGTGATTATTTTGGAAAGATTAGTTAATAACCAATTCTTTATTCGGTGACAAAACAATGAATGCGCAATTGGAAGAGAATAAAATGAAAGATTTGATAAAAAAAGGAACAACAACAGTTGGTATTGTATGCAAGGATGGAGTTATACTTGCTGCAGACCAAAGAGTTAGTATGGGAAATTTGAATGTGCATAAAATAACAAAGATTGAGAAAATAACAGATAATGTTGCAATTACAATGGCAGGTTCTGTTGGGGATAATCAATTAATAATAAAATACTTGCGTTCTCAAATGGAATTATGGACAATTAGAAGAGGGAAGAAACCTTCTTCAAAAGCATGTGCGACTCTTCTTGCAAATATTCTTGCAGGAGGAAAAGGTTATTTTCCTTTTTATGTTCAAATGTTGCTTGCAGGATATGATGAAGATAACAAGGGTCATTTGTTTAGTTTAGGACCTGATGGTTCTTTAATAGAAGATAATTGGATTTCAACTGGAAGCGGAAGTGTTTTTGCTTATGGAATTCTTGATGAATACTTAAAAGATAAAATGCTTACAACAAAAGAAGCAATACATATTGCAGTAAAAGCTATAAATGCTGCAATTAGAAGAGATCTTTATACAGGAGAAGGAATAACTGTTTTTGTTATTGACAAAAAAGGAGTGAATAAACTTTCAAAAACAGAGATTGAGAAAAGTTTAAAAAAATGATTAAATTAATTTATCACACTTGGATAGAATAATATCATTTTCAAATTTTTATTTTAAAAAATGGTTTTTTAAATGGAAGCAAAAAAATTAATAGAAAATATAAAGGACTTATTGCCTTCAGATGCCATGATTACTGATTATGCTTTTGAAGGTGCAAATATTGTCCTTTATACAAAAAATAAATTGTTTTTGTTTAATCACAAAACTTCAATAAAAAAAGTAGTGGAAACTATAAAAAAAAGAGTTGAAGTTAGACCTGATAATTTATTATTAAGGGATCCTGAATCCACTAAAAAAGAAATATTAAGCATGGTTCCAAAAGAAGCGGGAATTAAGGATTTATGGTTTGATGAAAAAAGAAGCATTGTAATAATAGAAGCAGAGAAACCTGGCATTATTATTGGAAAAAATGGCAAGCTTCTTGAAAGAATAAGAAATAATACTATTTGGATTCCAAAAGTAAGGAGAGCGCCGATTATTCCTTCAGATATAATTAAGACAATAAGATTAACTTATTATCAGAATTCTGATTATAGAAGAAAATTTTTAAATGAGTTAGGACAAAAAATTTATGTTGATTGGAAGAGAGGAGAGAAGTATTGGGTGAGGATTTCAGCATTAGGCGGTTTTAGAGAAGTAGGACGTTCTTGTTTGCTTCTTCAAACACCTATAAGCAGAGTATTAATTGATTGCGGTGTTAATGTTGCTAATGATAAAAACGCTTTTCCACACTTAGAAGCACCTGAATTTAATCTTAAAGATTTAGATGCTGTTATAATCACGCACGCACATTTAGATCATCACGGTTTTTTGCCTTATTTATTTAAATATGGTTATAGAGGCCCTGTTTATTGCACAGAACCAACAAGAGATATAATGACTCTTTTAGAACTTGATTATGTTGATATTGCTCAAAAAGAAGCAAAAAAAGTGCTTTATGATTCAAGGGATATTAAGGAAATGGTAAAACATGTAGTTTGTTTTGGTTATGAGGAAGTGAATGACATTACTCCGGATATAAGAATAACTTTTCATAATTCAGGTCATATTTTAGGAAGTTCAATGGTTCATTTAAATATTGGAGATGGCTTTCATAATTTTCTTGTAACAGGTGATTTTAAATTCCTTGATAGCAAACTTTTAAACAAAGCAGATAACAAGTTTTCAAGATTAGAAACCGTGATGATAGAAAGCACTTATGGTTCAAAAGAAGACGTATTAAAACCGCGCAGAGAAGCAGAACTTGATTTAATAAATTATGTTTCTAAAACAATTAATAGGGGGGGAAAAGTTTTAATTCCTGTTTTAGGAGTTGGAAGAGCACAAGAAGTAATGTTAATTCTTGAAGAAGCAGTAAGAAAAAAATTATTACCTGAGATTCCAATATTTATTGATGGCATGGTATGGGATATAACTGCAATAACAACTACTTATCCTGAATTCTTTAATAAGAAAGTGAGGAATCTTATTTTCCAACAAGACCATAATCCTTTTTTGAATCCTGTTTTTAAAAGGGTTGGTTCAAATAAGGAAAGAAACTTAATCATTGAAGAAACAGGGCCTTGCGTGATTCTTGCTACAAGTGGAATGCTTGTGGGAGGTCCATCTGTTGAATACTTAAAAGCGTTAAGTGATAATCCAAAAAATGCTTTAATATTTGTTGCATATCAAGGCCAAGGCAGTCCAGGAAGGGAAATACAAAACGGGGCTAAAGAAATTTATCTTGAACATAATGGTAAGAAAATATTAGTTCCAATAAAACTTGAGCATCATACAATACATGCATTAACAGGGCATGCTGACAGAAACGAGTTAATAGAATTTGTTAAATCTTTAAATCCAAGACCGAAAAGAATCATAATTAATCATGGCGAGAGTTCTAAATGCCTTGATATGGCTTCAACTCTTCATAAAATAATGAGGGTTGAAACAAGTGCGCCAAGAAATCTTGATGCTTTAAGAATAAGATAATTTTTTCTAAATATCATAATCTTTTTATTCTAAACTCGTTTTACTTTAATTTATGTCTGAAGAGTTTACTGTTGCTGGGACAAGCAAAGTAAGATATATTGGTGTTTTTGACTTAGGAGAGGTTTACAAACTTCTTTATGATTTATTAACAGCGGAAAATTATACTGTTGAGGAAGAAAAATATAAAGAAAAAATTACAAGTGCAGGAAAGCAAATAGAAATTAATTGGGTTGCTCAAAAAAAGGTTGATGATTACACGATGTTTATAATTAAAATAGGGTATTTTATTGTTGGTTTAGAAAAAGTTAAGGTAAAAAGAGAAGGAGTAGAAGTAAGCATGAATAAAGGAGATATAGAAATCTCTTTTAAAGCTATTCTTAAAACAGATTATGAAAATAGGTGGGAGACATCACCTATTCTTAAATTTCTTAAAGGAATTTACGATGTTTATATTTACAAAAGCACATTTGAAAATTGGAAAAAACAAATTTATAATGAAATGTATTCCATCCAAAACGAAATTAAATCACATTTCAATCTTTCAAGATTTTTATAATCTAAAACAATAATTTCTTATAAAGTCGAAAACCTGTTTTTAAAATTTTTAAATTTGCTTTCAAATTATTGCCTATTCTTGGATTTTTTCTTCTTCTTGATTTTATTTTTATTTCACTAATTTTGAAATCATATTTAACACAATTTAATTTGAATTCAGCACCAAAAGTATTTTCTTTTTCAAAATAACCTATTCTTTCATAAACTTCTTTTTTAAAGCAAACAAAACCACAAAACAAGTCATGTATGCCTTTTTTTGAAGAAAATTTTGAAAGCATTTTTTCAGATATTCTTGGAATTATTTCTCTTCTTCCAAAAACCGCATCATTTTTTTTCAAAGATTTTAGAAATTTTGGGATATCTTCTGGATTGTGTTCATTGTCAGAATCCATTAAAATTATTATGCTTTCTTTTGTAGTTTTTAACGCTTTTTCAATTGATAATGAAGGACCCATGCTTTGTTCATTTCTAATTATACTTGCATTATATTTTTTTGCTATTTTAGATGTATTATCTGAAGAATTATCATCAACAATAGTTACTTTAAAATCTTTAAGTTTTGGGAGAAGTATTCTTAAGTTCTTTTCTTCATTTTTTGCAGGCATTATTATTCTAACATTCTTGTTTGTTTTTTTCATACCTTTCATTTAAAAACAATTAAATAAAAACGTTTTTAAATGAATAAAATTCTAATTATCTTTGGCAAGGCTATGCCCCTACATGAAGGTACCTGATGGAGACTGTTGAAAAACTACTATGAATTCAGGAGTTAGTGTTTAGGGGCACATTTATTACATTTAAAAAACAATTGATAAGTCAAAATTATCACAAATCACTAAATCACTAAATCATGATAATTAATGAACTCATTGAGAATGGAGTTTTGTAAAGAAAAAAAAAACAAGAATAATTTATCAGTTGTTTTTTAAAAAATGGAGGTAAGGTTTTATGGGTAAAATTGCTCCTATTTCAGCAAAGTATATAATTAATGCAAAAATTGAAGTTGAAGGTGTTGTGGAAAAACCAGATGTTATTGGAGCCATTTTTGGCCAAACAGAAGGGCTTCTTGGTTCTGATTTAGAACTAAGAGAATTACAAAAATCAGGAAAAATCGGAAGAATTGATGTAGAACTTATAACAGAAGAAGGAAAAACAAGCGGTACAATAATTATTCCAAGTAGTCTTGATAAAACAGAGACTGCTGTTGTTGGTGCAGCTATAGAAACAATTCAAAGAATTGGTCCTTGTGATTCAAAAATACAAGTAACAAACATAGAAGATGTGAGAATAAATAAAAGAGAGTTTCTTATGAAAAGAGCAAGAGATCTTCTTAAAACACTTGAAGCAAAAACACCGGAAGCGCAAGAAATAACAGAAAAGGTAAGAAGTTATGTTAGAAAAAGCGAGATAGTTGAATTAGGTCCAGACAGAATTTCTGCGGGTCCTGATTTTCTTTCAAGCGATGAAGTGATTCTTGTTGAAGGAAGAGCAGATGTTTTGAATTTATTGAAACACGGAATAACAAATTGTTTAGAAGTAAATGGCACAAGCATACCTAAATCAATTCAAAATCTTTGCAAGGGAAAAAGCGTAACTGTTCTTGTAGATGGAGATAGAGGCGGGGATTTAATTGTTAAAGCTTTAAAAGAATTGATAGCGTTGGATTTTGTTGCGAAAGCACCAGAAGGAAAAGAGATTGAGGAATTAACAGGAAAAGAATTATTAAAAGCATTAAGATCAAGAATCCCTTTAAACGATTTTTTGAAAACAAAAAAATCCTCAATTAAAAGAACAACATATAAGAAAAGATATGCAAGAAAACCAACAACAAAGAGTTTAAGGATTCCTAAAACATTGAAAAGCGAATTTTTGAAAATGATGGATGAATTAATTGGGACAAAAGGAGCATATCTTTTAGACAAGGATTTAAACATTCTTGGCAAAATACCACTTGACTCACTTTTAGACACAATACCAGATGTTGAAAATGCATTTGCAGTGCTTTTAGATGGTGAAATCACAGAGGAGTTAGTAAAAAAAGCAAGTTATAATAATGTGAAGTATCTTGTAGGAACTTCGAAAACAGCAAGGTACGCGAGAGGAGTGAAAGTGATTTTAAAAGAAGAACTTGAATAAATAATTGCATTAGTAATCTTTAATAATACCTTTTTTTCTTATTCTTTTTGTGTAAGCTAGAGGGGGGGTTAGGCGTCCCCTACTGCTGGAAACCGTCTATATGCCAGCCTCGAAAGCTTGGAGGCGGCCAATTGAACAAAGCAATGTTTTTGTTCGGCGCGTCGAAGCCTCGTCCTATCTGGTTGCAGAAGTTGTGAATCGTGTCAGGCCGGGAACGGAGCAGCACTAAGCAGTTTCTGCAATGCTGATGGGTTAGCGAGGTGGAGCAATGAATAAAAACCTCTTGTTTTGGGATGTTGGTCCACTCCAAGCCTGCTTACACTTTCTATTTTTTTTTAATTTATTAAGAATGATTAGTGGGCTCGGCAGGATTTGAACCTGCGACCCCCGCGGTGTAAACGCGATGTCATAACCACTAGACCACGAGCCCTTATTGTAAAAAATAAGGAATTTTTTGTTTATTATAAAGTTTGTTTTTTTTTAATTATTATCTTCTTTATATTTTCCAATATCATCTAATTTAATGCTTACAATCTGGCTTATTTTTTTGTCATTGCAACTCACTCCATAAAGTTTGTCAGTCATCATAATTATTTCATCATTATGGGATATTACAATAAACTGTGTTTTTTTTGAATATTCTCTTATGCGCATAGCGAGTTTTTCACTATTTGTTTTGTCAAGAGCAGCATCAATTTCATCAACAACATAGAATGGAGCTAATTTATAGTCTTGAATTGCGAATAAGAATGCAATAGTTACAAGTGTTTTTTCTCCACCACTCAAAAGTGAGAGAGAGGACATTTTTTTTCCTGCAGGTCTTGCAATTATTTCAAGCCCTCCTTCTAAAGGATTTTCAGGAGTTTCTAATGTTAATCTTGCTTCTCCTTCAGGACTTAAATAACTAAATGACTCGTTGAATTTCTTATTAACATCTTTTAAAGTATTAAGAAATACAAACTTTTTTTTGCCTTCAATTTGTGAAATTAAATTAAGCACTTCTTCTTTTTCTTTTTCAAGTTCTTCTGATTTTTCCTTTAAAACTTCAAAATCACTTTTCACATGCATGTATGTGTCAAGTGCTTTCATATTTACAGCTCCATAATTTGCTATTTCTCTTCTTAATCTTGCTTCTTCTTCGCATAACTCCTTTAATGTTTTTCTTGTATTTTTTATTTCAATATGAGAAAACTCTTTCAACCTTTCTTTAAGACCTGCAATTTCTCCTATAACTTCTGATTTCTTTATTTTTAATTCATTAATTATTTCCTCCTTTCTTTCAATCATTCCTTTAGTTTTCATTAAAGAAATTCTTATTTTTTCCAATTCTTGTTTAAGTTTTTTTCTTCTTTTATCTAATTTTTTTATGTTAGAGAAAAACTTCTTTTCATACTCAATTTTTTCTTTCAAAAGTTTTTTTGAATCTTTCACATATTCTTCCATTTGTTTAATATCAATTTTAAATCCTTTTTCTTGTTTATCAAGTTGGTTTAAAATATTTATTATTCTTTTATTTTCACTCATAAGCACTTGCGTTAATTCAGCTTCTTTTGTTTTAATGTCTAAAACCATTTCCTGATACTTGTTTTTTAATGTTTTTAATTCTCTTTCTAATTCCTTGATTTCATCTTCACTTATTGTTTTCTTCGTGCTTGAAAGAATAAGTTCAATTTTTTTCTTATCTTCTTTTAATTTATTCAATTTTTTTCTTATATCCTCTTCTTTTGGGAAATCCACATCAATTTTTTTCTCTATTTCTTTTAATTGAGTTTTTATTAAATTCAAATTATTTTTTATTTCAGATTGTTCATTTAAGATACTATTAATAATTCCTGTAATCTTGTTTTCTTCATTTTTTAACTTTATTTTATAACTCTTGTAATCTTCTAAATTTTTGTTCAATTCTAACAATTTTTTTTCATTATCTTCTTCTTTAAATCCTGTTCTACTTGTTTCAGAACCTCCAATAATTAAATTATTTTTTACCACAACCCCTTTTTTATCTACAGCAATTTCATTTAATGGGATTTTATTTATATCATCAACAATTAAACTATTTCCAAAAAGCCACTTAATTGCTTTTTCAAATTTTTTATCATATTTTATTAAATTAATTGCTTTCTCTCCATTTATTTTATTATTCCTCTCATGGATTTTAATTTCAGTTAATTCTTTTAAAGGAAGAAACCTTACTTTACCAAACCTATTTTTTAATAAATAATCTACGCATATTAACGCTGTTTTTTTGTCTTCTACAACAATTGTTTTCAAGTTTTCTCCTGCAAGTTCTTTGAACGCGTAAGCATATTCTCCAGGAACAGTTATTAATTCTGCGAAAGTTCCGTAAATCTTATGCCCTATTCCCGGGTTTTTTTTCAATTTCAGAATCTCTTTTATACCTTCTTCTCTGAACGCTTGTTTTATCTTTATTCTTTCTTCTATTTTTGTCTTTTCAGTTATAAGATAATTTAAATATTTTTCAACTTCTTCTTGTTTTTTTAATATTTCTTTTTTTAATTCTCTTTGTTGCGAAGATTTCTTATTAATTAATTTTAGTTTTTTATCATAAAGCAAGAATTCTTTTTCTAATAATGACTTTTTTTTAAGCAATTTTTTGTTTTCAATTGCTTTTTCTAATTTGTTCTCAAGTTTTACAATTTCTTCTTCAATACTTAATGACTCTCTTTGAAGCACAAAAAAATGCTCTCCTGATTTATTTTCTTCTAAAAACTCCTCCTTTTTTTCTATTACTTCTTTTAAAGTTTTCAGTTTTTCTTTTTTTATACTTATAATTTTTTTCAATTCTTTCTGTTTTTTTTCATTTTCAATTCTTTCTTTTTTTGTATTCTCCTTTTTTTCTTTTAACCTTTCCAATTGCTCTTTATACGCTCTTATTAAATCTTCTTTGCTCTCAATATTTATTCTTAATTCCTTTATTTCATTCTCAATTTTTTTGCTCTCTTTTTCACCTTCATTCTCAATTTTTTTGCTTAATTCCTTTATTTCACTCTCTTTTTCTTTTTCTGTTTCATTTAATTTATTAATTTCACTATTTAATCTATCAATTTCATTATTTAACTTATTAATATTTGAATTAATTTCATCAAACTTCTTTTTACTTATTTCCAATTTTTTGTTTAAAACCAGCGCTTCAGAATAAATTACCTTATTTTTTAATTTAAGATATTTTTCAGCTGTTTTTTTATCTTCCAACAAGCTTTGCAATTGTTTTTCCTTTTCCTTTAATACAATGTTTAACTCTTTTACTTTATCCTGAACTTTTTGCAATTCCTTTAATGCTTTTTCTTTTTTATTTTCAAAAACAGAAATGCCTGCAATTTCTTTAATAATATCTGCTCTTTCTTCAGGATGCATTTCAACAAATCTCGCAATTTCTCCCTGCTTTATTATATTAAATCCTTCTGGGTCAATATTTATGTTTCTTAAAAAACTATCAATCTCAGCCTTTGTCACTCTTTTACCATTTAACCTGTAATCACTGTTTCCTTTTTTATCAACTCTTCTTGAAATGCGAACCTCTTTATCATTGAATCCTGCAATACTTCCATCTTCATTATCAAGAATTAAATCAACTCTTGCTTCACTTGACGGTTTACCACCCTTCCCACCATTAAACACTAACTCACCAAGCTTTCTTGCCCTCATATCCTTTTTACTCGTTTTTCCTAAAACAAAAAACAACGCATCAACAATGTTTGATTTACCACTACCATTAGGGCCAACAATAACAGAAAGATTTCTATCAAAAGATATTACTGTTTTATTCGCAAAACTTTTGAATCCCTGCATCTCAATTTTTTTAATCCATGTCATTATTACAAGAAAAAAACAAATATAATTATTAAACTTTCTTAGACGTAAGAACCTCCAGCGGGTTCTTACCATCTCCAGCAACCATTAAGAACCTTCAGCATCAGAACCTACGGTTCAGCAAAGCTCTGCTTTGCGAACACAAAACAAAAGTTTTGTAGTTCCGATACCTCCCTTAATAAATACTCAGCAACCATTAAGAACCTCCAGCAATCAGAACCTCCAGCAACCAATTAAAACTTTCTTACAAGAAAGGGGCAGAGTCAGAACCTTCTTTACACTTTATTTTAATATGTTCTTTGGGGCAACTTACACCTTTCTTACAAGAAAGGGGCAGAAAGAAAGAGTTTTGTTGGTATTTTATACCAAAATATTTATAAATAAAATTTTGCTTCACTTATTCATGATTAAAAATAGTGGGATTAATCAAGAGATTGAAAAAATTTTTAGAGAAGTTGATTACAAAGTTGAATTTAATTTGTTTAATGATGATTGTTTTGATTTATTAGAAATATTTACAAAAAAACGTTTAGAAATGTTAAGCAAGTTAAGCAATAATTCTTTTTTTTCAATAAGAGATCTTGCAGAAAAATTGAATAGAGATGTAAAAAATGTTTATGAAGATCTTTGTGCTCTTGAAAAACACAAAATGATTGAGTTTGAAACAAAAGGCAGAGCCAAAATACCTAAATTGAAAAAAAGAATTATAATACTCAAGTTTTAGGAAAGGTGTTTGAAAATGTTAAATAAAAGAAATAAAAATGAAAAAAAGATGATACGTTTAAAAGTTGCTGAAGCAGTTCAAGACGATGTTGGGAAAGGGATTGCAAGAATTGACACAAAGTCAATGAAGCAAATAGGTGTTGTTCCCGGAGATTTTATTGAAATAAAAAGTAAAGAGTCAAGTGCTGTTGTTCTTGTTGATAGAGCATACCCTGCTGATGTTGGCCTTAACATAATTAGGATTGATGGGTTTATAAGAAAGAATGCAAAAACAAGCATGGGAGAAGTAGTTGAAGTAAAAAAAGCAGATGTTAAAAGAGCAGAAGTAATAACTCTTGCACCAATAAAGAAGGAAAACGAGCACATAACTATAGATATTAATCCTGAAATACTTAAACAAAATCTTTTAGGAAGAGCATTAAAAAAAGGAGATATTGTGCGTCTTGGAGGCACACGTAGAAGAAGACGCACAATGAGTGGTTCGCCTTTTGACGATATTTTTAGAATGATTGAATCTGACCTTTTTTCAATGACTTTTACTTTTCAAGAAATTAGTTTTGTTGTTGTAAATGTTAAACCGCAAGGACATGTTTTGGTTACAGACTCTACAAGAGTTGAATTGAGAAGAGAGCCTGTTGATGTAGAAATGCAAAGAATTCCAATGGTTACTTATGAAGATATTGGTGGTGCAAGCAAGGCAGTAAAAAAAGTAAGAGAAATGATTGAAATACCTATGAAGTACCCAGAGCTTTTTGAAAGATTGGGTGTAGAAGCTCCAAAAGGAATCCTGCTTTACGGCCCTCCTGGAAGTGGTAAAACGCTTTTAGCAAAAGCAGTTGCTAATGAAAGCGAAGCAAATTTTGTAACAATTAATGGTCCAGAAATTATGAGTAAATGGGTTGGAGATGCTGAAAAGAAATTGAGAAATATTTTTGAGCAAGCAGAAAAAGATGCGCCAAGCATAATTTTCATTGATGAAATTGATGCTATTGCACCAAAAAGAGAAGAAGCAGTAGGTGAAGTTGAAAGAAGAGTTGTAGCTCAATTGCTTGCTTTAATGGATGGAATGAAATCAAGAGGAAAAGTAGTGGTTATTGCAGCAACAAATAGGCCAAACGCAATTGATCCTGCACTAAGAAGACCTGGCAGATTTGACAGAGAAATTGAAATTGGAGTTCCGGATGTGCAAGGAAGATTAGAGATTCTTAAAATCCATACAAGAAATATGCCATTGGATAAAAATGTTAGTTTGGAGGATATTGCGCGCATGACTCATGGTTTTGTTGGTGCTGATTTAGAAGCTCTTGTTAAAGAAGCAGCAATGAATGTTTTAAGAGAGAAATTACCAGAGCTTAAATTAGAAGAAAACGAAAGAATTACACAAGAATTTCTTGAAAAACTTATTGTTAGACAAGAAGATTTTATAAATGCACTAAAAAATGTTCGCCCTTCTGCAATGAGAGAAGTGAGCATAGAAGTGCCAAATGTTAAATGGACTGATATTGGTGGTTTGGAAAAAGTAAAACAACTTATAATAGAATCTGTTGAGTGGCCATTAAAATATAAAAAATCATTTGAAAGAATGGGCATTAAACCACCAAGAGGAATCCTGCTTTACGGCCCTCCTGGCACAGGTAAAACGCTTTTAGCAAAAGCAGTTGCTAATGAAAGCGAAGCAAATTTCATAAGTATTAAAGGACCTGAACTTCTTAGCAAGTGGGTGGGTGAGTCAGAAAGGGGTGTTAGAGAAATATTTAGGAAAGCAAGACAAGTAAGTCCGTGTGTTGTTTTTTTTGATGAAATTGATGGTCTTGCCCCAAGAAGAGGATATGATGCAGGTTCAAGGGTTACTGAGAAAGTTGTGAATCAATTGCTTACAGAATTAGATGGACTTCAAGAATTAACAGATGTTGTAGTTATTGCATCTACAAACAGGCCTGATATAATTGACCCTGCTTTACTTAGGCCTGGCAGGTTTGATAAACTCATATTTGTTCCACCGCCAGATCTTGAAAGTAGAAAGAAGATTTTTGAAGTTCATACAAAAAAGATGCCTCTTGATAAAAATGTTAATTTAAATGAGTTAGCGAAATTGACAGAAGGTTTTTCAGGCGCTGATATAAAAGCAGTTTGTTATGAAGCAGGTATGATTGCTTTAAGAAAAAATATGGAAGCAGTGAAAGTTACAAAAAGCCATTTCTTGAAAGCAATTAAGGATGTTGGACCATCAATAACAAAAACTCAGACAAAAAAATATGAAGAATTTTTTTCAGCATTTAAAAGTATGAAAAGCAATGAAACTAAGGAACAAAAAAGTTATTTTGGGTAAAAATTAATTAATTAACAATTCATTTGTTTATTCGGCGTTCCCTTTAGAAATTGTGGGTGGGGAACGGGGAATTAAATGACCTATGAAGAAAAAATATACAATATAATACTTTCTCCTAAACTTACGTGGGAGGGTGTTCTTAGAGATATTGTTAAAAAGGAAGGCATGGATCCTTGGGATATTAATGTTGGTTTAATAACTAAAAAATATTTGGAATTTATAAAAAAATTAGGGAAACACGATTTTAGGATAAGTGGAAAAATAATTTTAGCAGCATCAATTCTTGTACGTTTAAAATCAGAATATTTTGATTATAATTCCCTTGTAAGAAAAGATTATTATTTAAGCGAATTAGCAGGAATACTTGATATCTTAAGGAAAAACAAACAAGAAGAAGACTTTTTAGAGTTGCCAAATGATTTTGAGATTATACCTAATCTTTCTCCTGTGCGTTTTAGAAAAGTTACAATTGATGAATTAGTAGATGCACTCCACCAATCAATGAAAGTTCTTGATAGGAAAAAAGAAAGAATGAGGCGAAGAAAAAAGATTGAAAGAATGAAATATAAATTCAAACCAATAAACATAACTGACAAAATAAAAAAAATTTATTCAAGAATTTGCGAGCTTTTGAATATAAATAAAAAAGACGAGATTTTATTTGATGAGCTTTTAGAAAGAAACACAAGCAAAAAGGATATTGTTTGGACGTTTATTCCATTACTTCAACTTGCTAATGACAACAAAATAAATTTAAAACAAGAAGAGGAATTTGGTGAGATTAAAATTGGAAGAAAAAAATGATTTAAAAAAAGAAATGGAGATTATAGAAGCACTTTTATTTACAAGTGTTTCAGGAATGACGATTAATGAAATAAAGGAAAGGACGGGAATTAACAAAAGCATAATTAATAAATGTTTAAAAAAATTGAAAGAAAAACATAAAGGAGGGTTTGTTGTTACTTGTATAAATGATAAATGGCTTATGAGAATTAATAATGCTTATGTTTCTGCAGTTAAAGACCTTGCAAAAAGAGAATTTAGTAAAGCATTGCTTGGAACATTAGCTGTTATTGCTTATAAAAACCCTATTCTTCAATCAGATGTAATAAAAATACGTGGGAATAAAGCATATGATCATATTGATCATTTATGCAATATTGGTTTTGTTGTGAGCAAACCACATGGAAGGACAAGACAATTAAGGTTAGGCAAAAAATTTTATGAGTATTTTGAGATAAAAAAAGGGGATGAAAAAAAGATTTTTAATAAAAAATAGTGATAAAAATAATACAACAAAATTTATTAAAAGGAGGTAATACGTTATTATTAATAAAAAATGGTGAGCAATATGCTGAAATTAAAAAATGTTTCAAAAATTTATGGAATGAAGGTTTATACTGATGGCGGGGATTATTTTGGAGATGTTGAAGATTTAAATATTGAAAAAAATAAAATCATAAGTTGGAAAATAAAGAACACTAATGGAAGTTTATTATCAAAAGCAGTAGGCATAGGTGCAAAAGGAGTTATTGTTCCTCATCAATATTTAATTAGTATTGGAGACATAGTTATTCTCAGTAAATCAGCAATACCAAGTTTTGAGCCACAAGAAGAAAACGCATACTAAAAAAACTTAAAAATTCTTTTTAATATTCCCTAAACTTTTTATATCTTAGTTTGATTCTAATGTTAGAAAGACAGTGATTTCATAAAGAGTGATTATATGAAAAAAAAAGAGCTTAATTTTAAGACAACAAAGGAAATAAAAATTCCGCAAAAATTAATAGACCAGGTTATAGGACAGGATGATGCTGTAACTATTATTAAGAAAGCGGCAAAACAAAGAAGAAATGTTTTATTAATAGGAGAGCCTGGAACTGGAAAAAGTTTGTTAGGCAAAGCAATGGCAGAATTAATGCCAAGCGAAGAGTTAGAAGATATGCTTTGTTTTCCTAATTTTGAAGATGAGAATAAACCAATTATTAAAACAGTGCAAGCAGGCAAGGGAAAGGAAATAATTGAGAAGGCAAAAATAAATTCTTTAAAATCATCTCCTATTAACAATAATAAAGGATGGTTATGGTTGCTCATGTTTTTTGTTGTTTTGAATTTTATTCAACTTATCGGTGATTTTATTGCAAATAAAGAGAAAAGTGATATACTAATAGGTGTTGATCGTTTGATAACAACAATGTTTCTCATGGTTTCTGTTTTAGTTCTCGTATTATATTACTCTTTCTATAAATTAAGGGTTGTTAAACCAAAAATTGTGACTCCAAAACTTTTAATAAACAATGAAGGAAAAAAAACAGCGCCTTTTGAAGATGCTACAGGTGCTCACGCAGGAGCTCTTCTTGGAGATGTGCGTCATGATCCCTTTCAAGCAGGAGGATTACAAACACCTGCACATGAGAGAGTGGAACCTGGTGCAATACATAAAGCGCATAAAGGAGTTTTGTTTATTGATGAAATCGCAACATTAAAACAAGAAACACAAATAGATTTACTAACAAGCATGCAGGAAAAAAAGTTTGCAATAACAGGAAGAAGTGAAAGGTCTTCTGGAGCAATGGTTAAAACAACTCCTGCACCATGCGATTTTGTTCTTGTTGCAGCAGGTAATCTTCATACAATTCAACAAATGCATCCTGCAATGAGGAGCAGAATAAGGGGTTATGGTTATGAAGTTTACATGAATAGTTTGATGGATGATACTCCTGAAAACAGGGAGAAGTTTGCGCGTTTTGTTGCTCAAGAAGTGGAGAAAGATAAAAAAATTCCTCATTTCAAAAGAGAAGCGGTTTTAGAGCTTTTAGATGAAGCACGAAGAAGATCCGGGAGGAAAGGAAAAATTACTTTAAGGTTAAGAGAAATTGGCGGGTTGATTAGAGCAGCAGGCGATATAGCAAAAGAAGAAGGTTCTAAATTTGTTGAAAGAAAACATGTAATTAAGGGTTTAAAATTGAATCGTTATGTTGAACAACAAATTGCACAAAAATACATAAAAGAAAAGAAGGAATACCAAGTAATTCAAACAAAGGGTTCAAAAGAAGGAAGAGTGAATGGTTTAGCAGTAATCAGTAATACGAATACAGGAATAATTTTGCCAATTGAAGCAACGATTACACCTGCTCTCGCTAAAGAGAGAGGAAGCATTATAGCAACAGGCAAATTAGGCAAGATAGCAACAGAAGCAGTAACAAATGTTTCAGCAATTATCAAAAAATACTCAGGAAAAAGCATAAGGGATTATGATATTCACATTCAATTTCTTCAAGCTTATGAAGGTGTTGAAGGAGATTCTGCAAGCATAAGTATTGCTACTGCAATAGTTAGTGCTTTAGAAAAAATACCAATTAAACAAGACCTTTCTATGACTGGTTCTTTAAGTGTGAGAGGAGAAGTTTTGCCAATAGGAGGGGTTAATGCTAAAATAAAAGCATCTATTGATGCGGGTATAAAAAACGTGATAATACCTAAAATGAATGAAAAAGATGTTCTTCTTTCTAAAGAAGATTTGAAGAAGATAAAAATAATTCCTGTAAATACGATAGACGAAGTCTTGGAACATGCTTGTATTTGGAGCAAGTCAAAGAAAAAGATTTTAGCAAAGATTAAAAAGGCTATTTAACACTTTATTTAACATTATGGAGTATTTCAATCTTTTAAAAAAATATAGAATCGCTTATTCTGATTTGAGAGAGAATGTTTCAATATCTCACATGTTAAAAATGGAGAATGGAGTAGTTACTGTGAATTCAAGAATTAATGCTTCTTTGAAGGGTTTAAGGGTTTTTAACAATAATGGTCTTGGTTTTGTATATTTTAATGATGGCAGGCTTTCTAACGCTTTCAAAAAAGCATTAAATATAGCAAGGGCGTTTGGAAAGTATTCCAACGAAAAGCAAAATATTTGCAATTATAAAAAAGTTAAATATCTTGAAAAAAATGTGAATTCAAATATTTTTGACATAAGTGATGAAGAAAAAATAGAATTTTTAAAGCAAGTAACAGATGAATTAAAAGAGCATCCAAGAATTAAAAACACATTAGCAGTAGTATATTTAAGCGAGGAAAGTAAAAATTTTTTGAATTCCGAATTCTCAGAAATCAATTTAAAACAGCATATAATCAGATTAAATATTTTTGTTACTATGAAGGATAGGAATAATCTTCAAGAATATTATTATACTTTTGGAAAGCAAGGTGGATGGGAGGTTTTAAAAAAAATTGATATAAACGCGCTTGCGAAAAATGTTATTAATAAATGCGAGACATTATTAAGAGCTAAACCAGCTCCAGCAGGAAGATATCCTGTTATCCTTGACCCTGAAATAACAGGTGTTTTTTTTCATGAAGCAATAGGTCATGCCTGCGAAGCTGACGCAGTTTTAGAAAATCAAAGTTTGTTTAAAAATAAGCTTGGAGAAAGAGTTGCAAGCGATTTAATAACGCTTTATGATGATCCAACACTTCCAGAATCCTCGGGTTCATATTTATATGATGATGAAGGGATAAAAGCAAAAAGAACAATTTTAATAGAAAAAGGGATTTTAAAATCTTATTTGCATTCAAGAACTACTGCAGCAAAAATGAAACAAGAGCCAACTGGTAATGGGAGAAGTGAATTTGCAAATGCACTGCCAATTCCAAGAATGAGCAATATTGTTTTGAAAGAAGGAGGCTTTTCTGAAGAAGAACTTTTTGAATCTATTAAAAAAGGGATTTTCCTTGTTGGCAGTAGAGGCGGGGTTGTTGAGCCAACAAAAGGAAATTTTTTATTTAATGCAAAAGAAGCTTTTTTAATAGAAAATGGAAAAATAACTACTCCTTTAAGAGGTGTTTCATTAAGCGGGAATTCTTTGAAAATCTTAAATAAAATTTCAGGTGTTGGAAAAAAAGCAAGACTTTCTTTTACAGCAGGACAATGCGGGAAAAAAGGACAAAGAGTGCCTGTTGATGAGAAAGCACCATTTATAAAAATTGATGAGGCGATTGTTGGTGGAAGGGATTATTGAAAAAATTATAAATAAATCAAAATATGATACTGAAGTTTTTGTTCAGAAAAATTCTAAAATTAAAGCATTTTTTGATACAAAATTAAGAAAAATAACAGCAGGAGATATCACCACTCTAACAATAAGAGTTACAATTGATAATGCAAGCGGAAGCGCTACAACAACAAATTTGGATGATTGGGAAACTTGTTTAAAAAATGCAATAAAATCTGCAAGAGTTTCTGTGCCTTTAAAAACGAGTTTTTCACTTCCAAGCACTCAAAGTTATAGGGGTGTAAGAACAAGTTCAAGCAGACTTGATTTAATGACTGAAGAAGACATGATTGAAGTTGGATTAAGCATTTTAAACAAGGCTGAAGGAACCATTGTTCAGCAATTAGTTATGAATAAAGAGATTAACAGGAATATTTCTGCTAATACAAATGGTATTTTTATTGATTCAAAAGATTCTTTAATATCTTCTGAGATAAGTGTTACAAAAAAAGGTGCAACAGCAAGCGAATACTGTGTTTCAAGAAGGTATCCAAATTTTGATTTTTTTGTAAATAATGCTGTTAATTTATGCAAAACATCTATAAATCCTGTTAAAATACCTACAAAAAAAATGAATGTTATTCTTAATTATCCTGCAATTCAAGATTTATTAGAATCTGTATTTAGTCCTTCAATCTGGTTGAATAATGTTCTTGAAGGCAAGAGTTTGCTTAAAGACAAATTAAATAAGAAAATATTTAGTGCTAATTTTTCTCTTACAGATTCTGGCATTGTTGATTATGGAGTGGGTTCAAGCAAGTTTGATGTAGAAGGAGTGAGAACTCAAAGCACAAAAATTATTGAAAAAGGTGTTTTAAAAAATTTCATTAGTGATTGGTATTCTGCAACAAAATTTGCTCAAATTAAAAGGAAAGAATTTGTTTCTTCAACAGGGAATTCTGCAACGCTTCTTAAACGCCCAAGTGTTTATCATACTAACTTAATAGTAGAACCTGGAGATTATTCTTATTCTGAACTTTTAGATGGAACCTCTCTCTTGATTAATTTTTTAATAGGTGCGCACACAGTTAATCCAACAAGTGGGGATTTCAGTCTTAATTGCGAGAATGTTTATCTTGTGAATAATGGGATTCTTACTCCTGTGAAACAAGTTATGATTAGCGGGAATGTTTATGAGCTTTTTAACAAGATTATTGCAATTGGGAAAAAACCAAGAAGTGATGGGCAAGTTATAAGTCCGCCAATAAAATTTAAGAATGTTCAGGTTATTGCTTAAATTTTTTGAACTTGAGAGAGTATAAAACGAGAAGGGGAATTTTTAAAAAGGAGTATTCTTTTCAATACGGATAGCGGGGTAGAGCAGTCTGGAGTGCTCGCGGGGCTCATAACCCCGAGGTCCGTGGTTCAAATCCACGCCCCGCTATTCAAAAAAAATAAGAAAATTTCATAATTTTTGAATTATAGTTTCATTATTTCAATTCAATTATTGTCATTAATCCGCCATAATTTTTGTTAGCAAACTCTTTCACTTTTTTGCTTAATTTATTTTCACTTACAAAAATTAGTGGGAGTTTTCGTTTTTGTGCTTCTGTAAATGCTACAGCTAAATCGCTTTCACTCACTCTTTTTTTATTTTTTGCTTTAACATAATATTTTTGTTTTATAGGATTTTGGCTTATTATTTCGTATTCTATCTCTCCTTTTTTTTTCTTGTTTTTATTAATAATTGCAAAGTTTAATTCCACTAATTTATTTTGAGTAATAGTTTCAAAATTATTTATTTCTTTTTCTCTTATTTTATCTTCCATATTATTAGTGCTTGTTTCAGAAATTTTTTGCTTAAATAAACTTTCTTGGGTTTTAGGTTCTATTCTTGGCATATTTGAAGTATTTGAAATTATTTCATTACTTAAATCCAAATAATATTTGAAATAAGTTTCATTGTTTCTTTTTATTGGAATAATGAAATCAAGGCATTTTGGAAGTATGTATTTTTCTTGAACGCTTAATTCACTTTCTTTGATGACTCTTTTTTCTTTTATTTTTTTCACAAATTTTTTGCTTACAAAATCTAATCCCTCAAAAATCATTTTTTTTGCTTTTTCTTCATGCATGGGCAAATAATATAAAGGGCTTCCTCCAAGTTTTCCTTTTGTTGTTAGGATTTTGCCTGAATTTTTTAATTCATCTAATATTACTTTTGAAAAAAAGGTGTCTTTTTTTATAACACTGTTTAGTTGGCTTGGATGCGAAGGGCCATTAGTTTTTAAGAATTCTATTATTTCTTTTTCATAAGATTCCATGAAAATTAATTTAAATTAGTGGTTTAAATAGATTATTAGGTATGAGAACAATTACAGAATTTGAGAAAAAAGATATAGAATGGGCGTTTAGTTTAGTAAGAAAAACAATAGATGCTGTTTTTGAAAACACTGAACCCTTCATTGGTGCTGTTCCTGAAGTGTTTAAGCAAAAAAAAGGAGTTTTTGTTACATTAACTATTAAAAATAAATTAAGGGGTTGCATGGGTTTTATTAAACCACTTTTTCCAATATGGGATGCTTTAATGAAAGCTTCTAAAAGTGCAGCTTTCCAAGACCCAAGATTCCCGCCGCTTAGAAGATATGAACTTGATAAAATAGAGATTGAAGTAAGTTTTTTGACAAAACCAAAAAAAATAGAAGTTAATAATCCGAAAGAGTATTTAGAAAAAATTAATAATAAAATGGGTTTGATACTTCGCAAAGGATTTTACGCAGGCGTTCTCTTACCGCAAGTGTGGAAAGAAATACCTGATAAGCAGGATTTCTTGAACGCATTGTGTGAAAAAGCTGGTTTGGGTTGGGGTTCTTGGCTTGACAAAGGAGTTATTATTGAAAGTTTTAATGTTATAAGTTATAAAGAATTTAAGAATAATGGTAAAAAAATAATTAAACGAATAATGTAAAAAAACAATAATTTTTTTTTAATTAATTGTTTGGTTTATTTAATTTTTTATCCAAAACAACCACATTACTAATATGAGAGTAATTAATCCTTCTCTCCATAAGAAGGTATGCAAAAATTCAATATTTTCATTGATTCTTATTGAATATAATATTAAGCTTGTTATTCTTAGAATATTTACTGCGAAAATTATTATTGTTCCAAAAATGATTGCTTTTATCTTATTTTTTTTGTTGTAAGCTAACACAAGTGCTGCAAATGCTAAAACACTTCTATACGCAGTGCAAGCAGGGTCAATCCCAAAATTGATTTCTGAATTTTCTAAAGTTAATAATGGAATCAGAGTCTCTCTGCTTATTGTAGTAGTTATTATGGGTTTGTATCCAAATAATAGGAGGATGTTTTTTACAGCAATTGCTTGCGAAAATTCAAGAATCCATAAATTTGGTTTCAACCATTCAATTAAGTAAAGTGGTGTTGCTAAAACTAAAAGCTTTAAGAAAAACTCTAATGTTAAGTAAATTTTCCTGTTTTTCTCATTTAAAGAGTTTAAGAAACCCTGTCTTTTTTTAAGAACAAATTTAATAGGATTTTTTTTCATAATCCTCACTTATTATTTTAACTATGTATTCTGCTTTTTTTTCTCCGAGATTTTTAATCTTCTTTAAATCTTCTTTTTTTGCGTTAAAAATATTTTTTATTGTTCTAAATTCTTTAAGAAGAGTTTCTGCGAGTTTAGGTCCAACAAATGGTAAGCCTTCAACTATGAATTGCTTTTGTTCTTTATCACTGAATCTTGTTTTTTTTCCACGCAAAGACACAGAAGACCCATTCTTGAATTGTTCTCTTTTAGCAATTGTTTTAATCATTTGTGCTGTTTCAAAAGGAGTGTTTGTTTTGATTATTGGTATGCCATAATCAATTACTAAACTGCTTAATGCACCCATTATTGCATTTGGATGAATTTTTCTTGAAGAAAATAAATTGTCTTCGCCTTCAATAATTATTAATGGTTTTTCAAATTGTTCTCTTAAATCCTTTGCTTGAGAAAAAAGCCTTTTGTCAATTAATGAATTTAGAAAATCATTTGTTGTTTTTCTTTCAATACATGCTCTTTCAGAGCACAAAAAATCACCTACTTCAAGTTTTTTCACATCAATTAAACAATCAAGTTCAAACAATTTTTTTATTACATTTGATTTGCTTTCTCTATAATCAACAATAATTCTTGGTTTCTCTTCTTCAGTCATTAATAATCTCCTTTAAAATTGCTTTTAGTTTTGAAAAACTTTGTTCTGTGTTCAGAGGATATACTTGGAAATTTCTTCCAATAACCTCGTATTCTTCTTTTATTTTTTCATAAACATCATAATCTGCATCACTCAATGAATCTGTTCTTGTAATTAATCTTTTTTTAATTGTTTCTTCACTGCAAAAGCACTCAATAATTTTTAATCCATATTTTTGTGTTTTGCAAAGATTATAAATTCTTTCTACTTGCGTTACCTTACTAAAAGTTCCATCAAGAATTTTTGGATTTCTCTCATTCAATGATTCAAGAAGAAGCTCTTCAAGTTTTCTGTATACTTGTTCTTTATTTTCTTTAGAATACAAGTTTCCATTAAAACTAATGCTTCTTCTTATTTTATCAGTGCTTAGAAGTTCAATATTTAAAATTCCAGATAAAACCTTGCTTATAGTTGTTTTTCCTGTTCCAGGAAGCCCTCTAATAAGATAACATTCCTTACTCATATTTTTAGTTAATTAAAGAATTCTTTTAAGAGTTTTTGTTTATTATCATTTTTTTCTTTTAATTCATTTATTGCTCTTCTCATGTTTCTTTCCTTGTATTTACTCACCCAATAATACGCTTCATCTATAGTGTTTTTCATTATTAATACAAAAATTTTTCCAATATTTGTTCTGCCAACTCTGCCCCTTCTTTGTATGTTTCTTAAAGCAGAAGGTATTGGTTCATAAAAAATGCCAATATCAATGCTTGGAATATGAATGCCCTCCTCACCTATGCTTGTGCAAACAAGAATTTGGAATTCATTTTTTTTGAATTTTTCAAGAACCTTTTTTTGTTCTTTTTGACTCATTCCATTTCGTTGGCCTATAAAAATTTCTGCACCGAATTTATTTTTTATTAATTCTTTTTTCAGCACTTCTGTTGTTTTTCTATAATTAGTGAATATGATTGCCTTGCTTGTTTTTCTTAAGTTTCCTTTTAAAATTTTTATAAGTGCTTCAATTTTTGGATTCTTAATTTTTTTATTATTTACTAAAGATATAGCATTTTTGTAATCAATGTCTTCTACAATTGTTTTATTTGCTTTTGTTTTTTTATTTTTAAGCAGATTTTTATAATATTCTAATAAGCTTTCCGCTCCTTGAGTAAGAAATACATTTTTTGAATGAAGTATTTTAATGCATGCACTAATGGTTGAAAGTTCTGAATACAAATTTTCTCCTTCTTTTATTAATTCTAATGCTTTCTTTTGCGCTAAAAGAAGTGTTCTTTTATTGATTTTTCGTTGGTCAATGCTTTCAATTAAACTACAATTTTTCAAAAGAAGAAGTTGGTTTTTTAGACTATTCTCAAGAAATTTTTTGATTTTTTTATGTTCTTCACTCAATGATATGAAAACAGGTTTTATTTTCTTTTTCTTAACATGCGTTCTAATCATTTCATCAGTTTCTTCAATTATTTCAATTTCTTTTAAATTCAGATTTCTCATAATTTCTTTTATTTTTTCTATATCACTTCCAGGGCTTGCTGTTAATCCGAGAAATTTTTTTTCTTTTCTTTTGCATTTCAAGTATGTTTTTGCAATAAAAGTATATGCGTAATCCCCAACACCCCTATGTGCTTCATCAAAAATAATTAAAGAAACATCATTTAAATCAATTCTTCCTATTATTAAATCATTTTCAATCGTTTCTCCTGTTGCAAAAATTATTTTACTCTTTTCCCAAAGTTCAATTCTTTTTTTAGGCGTAATGCTGCCATTATACACGCACAAATCTTCTTCTTTATAATTAGTTAAAAATTCTTCAAAAGTATTTTTGTGTTGCTCGCATAATGGTTTTGTTGGTGTTAAAAATAAAATTTTTCCATCTTTAATCTTAAGCAAACTCAATCCCAAACCTATTAAAGTTTTTCCTGTTCCTGTTGGAAGCACGCAAAGCAAATCTGTTTTAACTGCTTTATCCAAAAGCATTTCTTGGTAAAGTCTAAATTTTACATTAGAGTGAAGTTTCATCTATGAAAAGCACAGATTTTTTATTTAAACTCTTTTTTATTCTATTTTATCCAATACTTTGTTGGCAAGCTCATACCCTCCAATCACTTCTGGAGTTATTATAATATCAGCACCCAAAGCTTTCATTCTATCCCCTACAGTTGTGTTATCACACCTCGTTGCTATTTTTATATTTGGGTTCAAATGCTTTGCCTGCACAACCAAGAATAAATTATCTTCATTTGTTCCTAATGCGCAAATTATTGCTTTTGCTTTTTCAATACCTGCTTTTTTCAATGTATTCTCATCAAGGCAGTCTTCATTCAAAACAAAAAATCCGTGTTTTCTCTTAAGACCATCTGCTGTTTTTACATCGTTTTCAATAATCAAAAATTTTTCTTTTGCTTGTGCTATTTTATCCGCAGCATGATATCCAACCCTCCCCCCACCGCAGATAATCACATGGTTTTTCAGTTTTTTTAATTTAGTCATAGTATAAACACCTCCAATCATATTTATTTTAATAAAAAACCATACTACATTATCAATTAAGTAATAAAGCACATATGCTGCTAAAAATGTAAAAATAAGTGGCAGTGCAATAGATTCTCCAATTTCATCTAATGGTGGTAAAGTAGTGTCTCCTCCTAAAATTCTGAACACTGCAAACATAAATGCTTTGTCAAGTCTTTCTCCACTAAGGAAGGAGTTAAGCCATGCACCTAAGAATAAAAAAAATACAACTAATCCAAAACAAATCATTATTTTTTTTATAATTCTGCTTACTTCTTCTTCCACTTTAATTTAAAGTTTTTAATACCTTAAATGTGTTTTGAAAAATTTAAAAAAATTTTTGGGTCTGGACTCGGTGAGGAAACAAATAGTGGAGTATTTGACTTGGAATCTTTCCACGTCTCCATTTCATCGACGCATTGTTGAAACTTGCATGTGCAACCCCTTAAGGAGAGAAGATGTCCAGTCTCCTTTCAGGTAAAAAGTCATTGCGCATACAGAGGTACAATGAATCAGCCTTTTCAGGGCCAACCGAATTATCCCCCAATAGATATTATAATATAAGTAATGCTAATATTTAAGATTTCCTTTTGTTAAAAATTTGTTGAATTCTATTTTAGGAAGAAAGTGCGGAGAGCAGGATTCGAACCTGCGTAGGCACTAAGCCAACAGGTTACCCAGTTGCTCTTGAGCCTGTCCCGTTTGACCGCTCCGGCATCTCCGCACTATTTCTTATTAGTTATTTGATATTTTTTAAATATTTTGTAAGAAATTATTTTTTTTCCAATATTTTTTGCAATTCTTCTAATTCTTTTCTTAAACTGCTTATGTTTTTGATTGTTTTTTTTGGAGATTTTTTTTCTTCTAAGTTTTTTAATTCTTTGCTCAAAGGTTTTTCTTCTTTTACTTTAATTTTTTCTTTTGGAGTTTTTGATTCTTTATTAATTTTTTCAAATTTATGCCCGCTTTCAATTCTTTTCTTTGCTTCCTCCCATTCTTTATATAACTCTTTTGTCTCTTTTTTTGAGATTTCTTGGATTTTTATTGTCTCTCTTTTTTCAGGAAGTTTTGGTAAAACACTTTCAAATTCTTTGATTATTTCTCTTGTTAATTTTGATTGATTTAATATTTCCTCCTGGATTTCTTTTTTTCTTTTTCTTAATTCATCAATTTCTTCTAAAATATTAGAATACCTTTTTGTCAAGCTTTTTAATTCATCAATTTTTCTGTTTATTATAGGCATGCCAGGCACTTTTACATATTCATAATGAACAAACTTCTTCGGTTTTGTTGTTATCTTTTGTTTATTTTTTTTACTCCTACTTTTGCTTTTTTTCATTATTTCTTAAATAGAATAAGGAGATTAATATAAGTTTTGAAATTCATGGGCCGGGCCGGATTCGAACCGGCGATTCCTGCGACGTGAACGCAGTGTCATAGCCACTAGACCACCAGCCCTTAATATTATCGGAATAATGGAAATTTTTTATCTTTTTCTATTTAAAAATCTGTATCTTATTTATTGTTAGGTGATATAAAATGGTTGGTTCATTTTTGAGTTATGAGGAAATAATGAACAGGATTGAAGCGAAAGAAGAAAAACACAGGTCAAATCTTGAATGGTTTAAAAACAGGATTCGCGCAAAAACAGGGGTTTTATAAATTCAAAAACTAAAAAAGTTATATCTCTGCACTAGAAAATGTTTCATCTAAAAACAACAGCATGTTATTCATTCTTTCTACAATGCTTTCACTACTAATTATTTTTTCTTTTTCATCTCCTTCGATTTTCTTTAATTCTGTTATTTTATCTTCAAGCTCTTGCAAACTTTTTCTTAATTTTGTTATATTATCCACTACTTGCCTGTATTTTTCAAGTTTGACATAAACCTCTGGTTTTATTGGTTTTATTTCAGGTATTGGTTTTACAGGCATTTCAGGGGTTTCTGTTTCAATTGGTAATTTGAAATCTTTTTGTTCTTCTTTTACCTCTTCCGTTTTAGGCACTTCTATTTTAGGCATTTCAGGCAGTTTTGGAAGTGCTTCTTCTTTTATTGGTTTTGAGATATCAGGAAGTTTTACAGGTGCTTGTGGGATTTCATTTGTTTTTGGAGGTTCAGGCATTTCTGGTGGTTTTGGCATTTCAGGAGGTGGTGCTATTTTAGGTATTTCAGGTGGTTTTGGCATTTCTGGTGGTTTAATAGAAGGTATTTGAGGAGGTTGAATTTCAGGTTTGATTGTTTTATCAGTCTCTTTATTTTTTTTCTTTCCAAATAATGCCATTTTGATTCACAATATATTCTTCTTATTAAATTAGTATATTTTAATATATATTAACTTTTTTAATTTTTTTAGTTTTAATTTAAATAAGAAATATTGATTTATAAACATTTTAATTTTTTAAATTCTTAATAATTAATTGTGATAACAACTCTTAAGAAAGCAATGTATTTTAACAAATTGAAAAATAATTTTGTTAAATGCAATTTGTGCAGAAAACATTGTATTATAAAAGAAGGAGTATATGGAGATTGCAATGCAAGAAAAAATATTGATGGCAATCTTTATTCAATGGTTTATGGAAGAATAGCGAGTTTGGGAATAGACCCTATTGAAAAAAAACCACTTTTTCATTTTTTTCCTGGAGAACAAACGCTTTCATATGCAACAAGCGGGTGTAATTTTCATTGTAAGTTTTGTCAAAATTGGGAGATTTCTCAACAAAAGCCAAAAAATGTTGTTTATGAAGAAATCTCTCCTGAAGGCATAGTGAATATTGCAAAAAATCATTCTCTTAACATTATCTCGCATACTTACACTGAACCCACTGTTTTTTATGAATACGCTTTTGAAGTTGCAGAAAAATCTAATTTATTAGGGATGAAAAATGTTTTTGTAACAAATGGGTATATAGAGTATGCTCCTTTGAAAAAAATAAGCAAATTTTTGGATGCTGCAAATATTGACTTAAAAGGTTTTAATGAAAAATTTTACAGAAACGTATGCGGTGCTGAATTAGATGAGGTTCTTAAATCAATAAAGCTTTATAAAAAATATAAAATTCATATTGAATTAACGAACTTGGTTATTCCTCAAAAAAATGATAATTTTGATGAAATAAAACAGATGTGCGAATGGATTGTTAAAGAATTGGGAAAAAATGTTCCATTGCATTTTTCTGCATTTTTTCCTTCTTATAAAATGAGGAGTTCTGCTCCAACAAATCCAAAAACACTTTATAAAGCAAAAGAAATTGCTGTTGATTCTGGAATTCGTTATGTTTATGCAGGCAATATTGATGCTGAAGAAAATACTTATTGTTATAAGTGCAATCATTTGTTGATTAAAAGGAGAAATTTTAAAGTATTGTTAAACAATTTGGTGGGGGGAAGGTGTCCGAACTGCGGGGCAAAACAATATTTTGTTTTTTGATTTTTTCGTTTTTGAGTTGCACTTATGCTACTGAAACTATTGAATCAAGAGTGATTAATCATGAAATTTTTTTAGGAGATTCAATACTTCTTGAATGGGTTGTTGAGGGCTTGAATGATTCAGATGTTTTAAGAATATATGAACTTCCATGCATAATAAATGATTCAGGAATAAAATGCCCCTATATTAAATCCCGGTATCGTATTAAAGAACTAAATATAACTGAATTAACAGGCATAGAGAGTATTAAGCCAACGCATACTGGAATTGTTAGGGTTTGCGCTGATTTATTGCATGGAGGAAAGGACTGCGATAAAAATAATTATGCTCTTATTAAAGAAATTAAAACAGAAACCAAAACAGAAGTGATTACAGAAATTAAAGAAATTGAAAAAATAATTGAGAAGACAAAATATGTTGTGCCTGAACCAAGCTTTTTGATTCAAATAATTAAGTGGCCTGAATTTGTAAGAGCTGGAGAAAACATAACCATGCTTATTAACATTACTAATCCATGTAATTTTTCACAAAAAGTAGAAGTTTATTCATACTTATTTAATTCTTCGCATTGTTATACAGGTGGGTGGACTAAAAACAAAAAACAAATACTTCTTGCGCCATTTACAAGTGCTCTTGTAAATTTAACAAATAACGTGAACAATTCTGCTAATGGCAGAGCAACATTGAGAATAAGGGCAAAAGTTAATGGCACAAATTATGATTCATCAAGAAATTATACAATTCTTAAGAGATTGTATTCAAATTTAAGCATAGTAGAAAAACATAATTTTACAAAGAAATTCACAAACCTTACAATTATTTTTAATAATACAGGCAACATTCCATCAAATATAACCGTGGCTTTTCTTTTTGAAAACAAAACACTTTTTTACAATTATTCTGTTAGTAATTACTTAATTAAAAATTATTTTTTTAATTCATCAGAGTTTGTGCTTAATGTTTTAGAAGAAGACAAGTTAATTTATTCAAAATTTATTGCTAAACCAAAGGTTTTATTAAAAAACAAAATAACAGGAGGATTTTTGATAATTAAGCAAAAAACGAGTTCTTTCTCAAATGTTTTAATTACTAAACAAAATGTTCTTTACGTATTTACTTCATTATTTTCTCTTGGTGGATTGTATTTTTTAACAAAGAAATATTAAATAATTTCAAATTATTGATTAAAGACAACCTTTTTAAATGAGAAAACTTTTGGCATCATTACAAAAAATAATTAATAGTGGTGAAGCATGTCAAAAATTTTGGTTAGAATAACAATTGAAATGATTGGACAGCCTGAAGTTGTTTTATTGCAAGCACTCAAGAATGTTAGCAAAGAAATAAGCGAAAAATATGAGACCTCAGATATTGTTTTGTCAGATGCTGAAAAAATTGGAACAACTTTAATGTCTGCTTTTGTTGAAATGAAGGTTAGGGTGGAGAATTATGAAGAGCTTTCCAATCTCGTGATTGATTACATGCCATCCTTTGTTGAAGTGCTTGAACCTGATGAAATTAATGTAAAAATGGGAGAGCTTGAACAATCCATAAATAATTTTGTAGCTATGATTCAAAAATTAGACAAACAATTGAAATACATAGCAGCAAAAAACATTATTATGCAAAAAGAAATGCAAGAAAAAAAGAACACAAAGAAAAAAACGCGTAAATCCAAATAAAACCGCTTCTAATTTAAACATCACAAAATATTTAAATACTTAGGAAGGTTATCTATTTTTATGACCCCTCCTAGGAGATAGGGTGAACTAACATGGAATTAAATAAATTAAAAAATGGAATAAAAAAGATAGCAGCAGTCGCAGGAACTGGAATTTTTGCAATGGCAACAATTTCTGGTGCCTTGGCAGCAGCAGATCTTAGCAAGATTGCAACTGCAGGCGGATCCTTTATTGATTCCAACGGAAACTTGAACGCAAACATTGTTCTTGGAACCGGTGGAGCAACAAATGTTGTTGGATTCGCACAAGATGTTGCAGGCGCAATCGAAGTAGGAGCTGCTCTTGCACAAAAAGCTACCTCAAGCACAGGTAATTCAGCTGTTTTGAGCACAACAGCTTGGGAAGGTGCTAACACAACAATAACAATAGGCGCAACAAGCGCAACACCTATGACACTTGATTGGCAAAACATAACTGCATTTGCCAAATATCAATGGGATGAAGACGGAACAACAAAGAACGCAACACAAAAGTTCGGATTTGGCAGTACAATAAATTCCACAGGTCTTGAATTGACATTTCCAATCGGCAGCCTTAATTTGACATTGGAAGTCGAAGGAGATGACATAAATGACACAGGAGATTTCCTTAAAATAGGAAACAATGTCTATAAAGTCCTTGATGTTTGGGATACAGGAAACACCGCAGCACAACCAACAAATGTGACTGTTGGTATTTCTGCTGAAGATGAAAAATTCAATGTAGGAGACGAGAAGACATACAGTGGAATAACTGTTAAACTTCTTGGAATTGACTCTTCGTCAGGAAATGCTCAATTAGAGTTTTCCGGAGACAGTTCTGAGGGAACAAAAACAGTTGTTAAGCAACAAGGACAAAGTTACACATATGGCAATATTGAAGTGTCTGTAGACACAACATGGGGAGGAACAAGCCCTTATGCAATATTGGATATCGTGTATGACAAACAAGTTTTAAAGAGCGGACATGTCTTCTTCGGAGATGAAAACTACAATGTAACAACAGCTGACGGAGATCTTGCAAGCAATTCAACAGAATACATTGCATTGACAAACAACAAAATCATTAAATTGACTGAAGGAGAATCTGTTGAAGGCCCTATGGGTTTATTTAACATAACCTTCATTAAAACAGAAAATGTTG
>JAFCGN010000007.1 GCA_017608045.1 Candidatus Parvarchaeota archaeon | reverse complement strand
TACCCCCTGGAATTGAAAATTGAAGATAACCTACGGTCAATCCAGGCTTTTTTATTTGAATGGAAGTTATATTGTGAAAAAAAATATCCTTTTTACCTTTTAATCCTTGCATTAAAACTCCCATCACTGTTCTTCTATCCAATCTTACAAAATCTTTATACAACTCAATTTTTCCGTTTCGTCCTTTAAAAGAAATGATTGGATCTTCCATATTACCGAGATATACCCATTAATTAATAAATCTTTCTTTTCATGAACTGTTTCTTTTACTTTTAGTCCTTAAAAATAATTACAATTAACATATGTGATTTAATGAAGTTTCCAAAGCGATTTTCCCAAATTTTCTACACTTCTTGCAAGGAATTTCCAGTTAAATCTGTTATTATAATTAAACCTGAAGGATGAGAAAGCAGCGTGGCTCGGAATAAAAGGAACGGAGAGAGTTTCCTTACTGCCGAAAATCGGATAGGTGCCGTAGTTTTTACTTACTTTGATATCAATAACTGCGAAGCAGACAATACGTTCATTAAGACAAAAGAGTGAAGTTCAGTCCTCGGACAGATAATCTTCTACTGCGTAAAAGAAATTTATTAGAGGGGAGACAAGAAAATTTAATCAATAATTTGTACAGAAGTCAATAAAAGATCTTCCAAAATTAATAACTCTTCCTTTTACAATATTAAAACCTGTTCCTGTTATCAATGTTCCAAAAATGCTTTTATCAGTATTCAATAAATATATCTAGAATAAGTCTCCATATGCTGACCTAATCATTTCAGATTCTATTCCTATTAAAGCAACTTCAAAAACCTTTCCAAATGACATTCCCTGAATTAAATTTGCATCTAAATTATAACTATCAAAATAAGCTTTTGGATTATTAGAGGTTACTAAAATTCTTAAATGTAAATCTGTTAGACTATTAACAAGATGTAAATAATATCTTTTTGTTCTTTATATCTCGCCTTAAAGAATTTATAATAATAATGCCTTTAAAATAAAATAATTTTTGTTCTTGGTAGTTTGATAAAACTCCTTTCATACATTCTTCAAATAAGTATGCAAAATCTTCTGTTTTGATATATTTTACATCAATCTGGACATATTCTTCAAGTTTGATAGTTAATCCTTTTATGAAACTAAGAAGACGCTCCTCTTTCTTTCTTGGAATATAATCTTCAATTAATGAGGAAATTGACCCACCAATAACAAGTACGGCTAAAAGACTAACTTTAATAACACTCAAGATATATCTTTTGCAGGAGTATGTTTTAATGAAAGTTTTATGCTCACTTCAACCCTTTTGTAATCTCTACTTTTTTATTGCTCATTGCTATCATTTCCAATTATCTTCAATATACTTATTTATTTCTTCTGGGTCATCTATAGGTTCAGTTTTGTTATCTAATCTAACATACATAATTTTCTTACCGTTCGCTTTGACAAAGATTGGATCTAAACTTTTTTCAACTTGAACCATTAAAATCTCTTTATTATTAATTTCCATAAAATTTAGGGTGATATAACGATTATAATTTGTTATACCTATCTGTTTTTCAATAAAATTTCTAAAATCTAGCAAGAAACCGTCTTTGTTTCCTTTCCAATTTGCTTTATAGTCATATTCCAAGCCAATTATCTTTTTGTCATCGCTAACCCCAATAAGAAGAGTCCCACCGTTTGCATTCATAAACCCAACAATTGTTTTCAAAACTGAATATTTTATATCTTTATCTACTTTTTCTTCTTTTAGATTCCAAGAGAATGTTGATTTAAATTCAAGATTGTAGCTTTCTTCCTGTTTAATTAATTCACGAATATCTAGTTTAGGCAAATCACTATCCACTAAATTTTTCATAAATTTGTTAATTTGTTCTGCAATCCTTTTTCTTCTATCTCTTAAAAAGTCTTCAAAATTTTCAATTTTCCAAAGATCTTCTTTCTCAGAAACAAATTGAGACTTTAATGCACTAGGGTATTTTTTCAATACTTTAGGTAAATACTTCTCAGGTTTTGAATTTCTTATTTGAATATTAGCTCTCTCTGTTAGGAATGCTCTATTAGCAATTTCATTGACCATTTTTTTCTTTTCAATTTCATTATAATAACCATATTTCTTTAATATACTCCTTGGAAAGATATGATGTTTGTGCAACCTATAAGAACTTCCAATCAATTTTGAATGTAAAACTTGACCATTAAACCAATCCACTGCACCTTCTGATTTAGCTATAATAAACATCATATTAAAAAACGGGCTTGTAACAGGAGCACCTTTAATATTTTCAGGCTTGACTTCAAAATATGGAACTTCTCTTTTAAAATTATGGATTAATGATTCTGGTGAATTTTCTCTTGTGATTGTTACAACATCTTGTTCTAATGGCGATGATTTTCCTCTTCTTGTATATCTTCCCCACATCATTGCATTATAAAACCAATATAAGAATTTGTTTAATGTTTTCTCATCTTTAAATTCAAACCTGTTATTGGATAAGTAAACAATCATCGGTACTAACAAAGCATTAGATTTTAATTCATAAGATTTAGTCGAACTAACATAAGCTTTGTCGTGAAGTATATTAATCAAATATTCCAAACTTCTCTTTACTTTTGTCCATGCATCTCTTATTTTATCTTCAGAAACATTATAAAAACTATCAAATTTAGCATGACCTGTTGCAACACAGTTTAAACATAAAATCAAAAAATTAAAATCAAATTCAAAACCGCTTTTTTCTAATAATTCCAATTCTTTTCTAAAAATCTCTTTAATTTCAGGCCAAAAAACACAAACATGAGCCAACGCCAAATCTTCCTCTAATAATGTTCGTCCTTGTTTATTAACTAAGTTAAATATTCTTACAACTTCTTTTATTTCAGTTAATTTTCCAAGCTTTTCTTCATCAACAAAATAATCATATGTCTTTATATTTTCAAGTTTTGTTAATTGATCTAAATGTTTAAAATAAAACTCCTTGTCTTCGCTGTTATTTATAAATGTAGCAGCACTTCCAGCTTTAAAAAAATCTAAAAGAGAAATCCATTCTTTCTTACCTTCCATTAAAGTTTTTTGAAAATATCTGAACTCTTCAGTTTCTACATTAAAATAAAGATTAAATCGCTTCTTCATATCGGGGTAATATGGAGGGGATCTACCTTTAATGAATAAGTAAAGTGTAGTTAATCTTTGCTGTCCGTCAAGAAGAACACGAGTATAAACCCCCTCAGCATCTTTTTTTTCTCCCCTTATTTTTGGTGGGTTAAGAGTTTTCCAAATAAGTAAAGAACCTGTAGGGTATCCTTTATACAAAGATTGAATAAATGTCTTTACATCCTGTTCTTTCCATACAAACTCTCTCTGAAATTCAGGCAGAACTAAATCCTTGTTTTCTATATCGCGTAATAATGTTTCAACTTCCATTTTCTTGTCCTCTCTTTTTTAACTCTGCTTCCATACATTTCTCAAATTGACGAGATACTATCCATCCTTCCTCCTTACAGAGTTTTCTAAATTTATTATAAAGCTTAGCATTTACTTTGAGTGTTATGTTCTTTGATGTCATTTTCATTCCTCAAATAAGCAAATAGTTACACATACTTATAAATATTACTTTTTTCCGCTACTAAATACTAAACTCCCGCCCGTTCTTTTCTCTGAAAGAACAGGCGAGAGCAAAGTGTAAGAGAAATAATTAATTAATACTTATCATCTTCATTACTCATAAATCTTGTTAATGTTTATGAATTACTAAGTATTGTTAGGATTATTTAATTATAAAGTTTTTATGATTATAAAGCATACATCTTGTTTTCCTTAAGATTACTATCATAAACTAAAAATAAATTATTTATTTACAAAATATGTTCAAGTATTGATTTTATGGGTAATAACAAACAAAAAAGAGTTTATTTAGATACTAATGTCTTCAAGAACTATTTATCAGGGGAGAACACAATTATCCCTCATTCATACTTTGCATTTGAAACATTCAAAAAAATTAGAGATGAACAATTCATCCTTATTGTTTCAGATTGGTTAAAAGAAGAATGTAAAAAAATAGGTATTTCTTCGGAAAATTTTGAGAAAATTATTCATGAATTTAACCTAAAAACAGAAGAAGTAAAGACCAGTAAAGAAGACATAGAAAAAACTAGAAAAATATGCAGAAGCACTAATGAAACGCATTATGCAGATGCCCTACATGCAGTCTTAGCCATAAAAGCCAAGACAGATTTTTTAGTTACAGGGAACATAGAACACTTTAGTATTTTCATAGATAAAATTGAAATCTTATTTCCATCTGATTTCCTTAATGTTTAGAAATTTTTTCTGCAAACTCTTCAAACACTTCTTCTCTATCAATTTCTTTTAGTTTACCTTTTAATTTTCCTTGAGAAAATCCTTTTTCATTCGAAGACAAACTCTCTTTCATTAATTCACTTAAATCCGATAATATACAATTACATTCTTCTTTAGCTGAAAGTATTTTATCTTTCATATATTCTTCTAACATTTTTCTACTGTAACCAAATTCTTTTTCAAGAGAATACATAAAATTAAAAATTGCAATTAATGACCAAATCGTTTCAAAAGCAAGTATTATTTGAGGCAGAGCATTTTTTTTGCTATTTACTAAAAATGAAGTAATAATCACAAAATCTCTTACTAAGTCAAATGTTTCTTCATCATATACCCCTTTTTTCATTGAAAAGAGAAAAGTATAAAGATCTTTTTGTAACCCTTCCAGATTTTTAATATTTCCCCCACATTCTATTAACTTTTTTCTTATTTCTAAACTTGATTTATATAGAGAATTTTTTGAATAACAATAAATTTCTAACTCGAGTGTGTTCATTGTCTTAAATTTTTCTATAATTCTTTCTATTACACTATCAATTTTTGGTATTTGTATTTCAGGCACGTATTCTTTTTCTGGTTCATAAGTCATTAAACATACTTCTCCAAATTTATACCAACCATAAGGTACTTCTAAACCTAATTCTTTGATTGCTTCAACTGCTGTTTTATAAACCTTTGTTTTTCCAGGTTCTTTTCCAGTTACTTTAACCCATAATTCTCTTGTTTTACTAAATAGTGTATTGAAAATTTTTTCTTGTTCAGAAGATATAGGTAATCCAAAAAAAGTGTTACTTCTCTTTACTTTAATAGTAAGGTCTTCCTTTACAAAGTAAATTTTTTTACTTTTTTCATGTTCGAAATTTACAAGACCTAAATTCTCCAAAATCTTCAAGTTGTCTCTTACAGTTGTCCAATTAAGATCTATTGTTTCTGCAAGTTCATTTATAGTCATGGGTTTTTTCTTAAGTGCAGAAGAAATATCCTGAAGAATTTTGTCTTTTTTTGTCCTCTTGTCCATATTACTTAAAATAATTAAGATATATATAAATCTACCGAAAAAATTATGAATCTGTATTGAACAAATTTAATCATCAAATTTATGGTTAAATTAGCTAATGTCAATGCTCCTGAAAAGAAACAGCATTGCAAAGGTATATTTTAGAGGGAGCGTTCTACTTTTAATAGGATGCCTATGAAAAACAACTTCTCTAATTTTTGTTGGTTTAACTCTTTTAGAAGTAATTATTTTAGTAGTGCTTGCAAGTGTTTTTGATTAAGAAAAATAATTTTGAAATATTGATCACAACAATTTGTTCTTTCTTATTACCTCAAACCCCTGCAAAACAAAATATTAAAAACTCCTTAAATCACCTTAAGAACAAAAAATTTGCTTTTAGTTTTTAATAAAAAACACAAAAAACCGATTAAAAGTTTTAATCTTTTTTATTGTTGTTTTCGATTAAAAGTTTTAATCAAAAATGCCAAAAAATAATGCTTCTAAATAAGCGTATTTTCAGCTCAGAATATATATTCCGCAGAACGCGATTTTAACGCGTAAAAAACAGGATTACGAACACTTTTTTCCAACCACATCATGATTACAAACAAAAAGAAACAAAATCACAACGTAGTAAATAAATGAGATTTTTAACCAAAAAAACAAAGAAAACCTGTTTCACAACGTTGAGTGTATTTGGGCTTTTGCGCAACATAATCCCTATTATTGGATACAAACAAATAAAACCTGAGTTAATTTTATAACGTTGAGTAGTTTAGTTTTGCTTCTAACTTGTCCTGTTTTCACCTAAGAATATATACTTTTTTAGAACACATTTTTAGCAAATTTTTAATCAAAAAAGGCTCTTTAAATCGCATAAATTTAGTAATAAAAGTTTTAATTAAAAATTAAATGTTTTAATCGTGTTTTTTTACTTCAAATAACACTTTTTTATCAATTGTTTTCTTATCAAGCAACCCCAACTGATACATTTTATTCAATCTTGTACTTGCGGTACTTCTTGATATGCCTATTTTTTGCGCAAACTCTTCAGTTGTTAATGCCCCCTCTTTCTTTAACACCTCATATGCTTCCTGGTCTTTAAGTGAAAGTGCCTTTAATTCTTTTATTGCCAAATCAATGCTTTTTGTTTCAACACCCCTACCTTCCATGTCTTTTTTTGATTGTTCTAAAAGGGAAATTATGTAGTCTAATTTTACTAATGTATCAAGTTTAGAATTCATTTGTTCCAACACTTTAGACAATTGTCCCAACAGTTGATCATTAATTACTCTTGCCTGACTTAAAGGATGATCTTGCACAACTTTAACAATTTGTTTCCAATTCTCAATTTCATTTTCAGTAAACTTCAAATCTGAAAAAGGCTTTTTTTCAAATATTTTTTTACTTTTTTGTGTTAAGTTTCTTTTTTTCTTGTGTTGGGTTTTAGAGCGAGACTTAGCTCTTTGCCCTGTTTTTGTTTTTTGTTTTTTTCTCTTAAAAACATCCCAAATTGCCATTTTAAGCACTTTCTATGTGTTCCAACACATCCAACACTTAAAAGAGTTGTGTTCCAACAGTTCCAACACTTGTTCCAACACATTCAACACTTGTTCCAACAGTTCCAACACTTGTTCCAACACATAACTTTCCAATTTTTTACTATAGTAAATAATCAAATATGGTTATCCATAATATATTTTAAAGAATATATTTTAACAAAAATTTTCCAAATAAGAAAAAGTGAGAGTTGTTAAAAATGATTAAAAATAGCAAAACAAAGCCATTTAAAAGTAAATAATAATTATTAGTGAAAGAATATATATTCTTGGATTAAAATAATAGAAAAAAATTGAATTTTAAAAAAAAGTGAGAGTTGTAGATTCTAAATAAATTCTATGAATGAATGAGAAATATGTGGGAGTTTATAATTAAAAAAAATGTAATAAAAAAGTGAGAAAAACAAATAAAGAAAAAAATGAGAAATTTCAAAAAAATAAAAAGAAGAAACTAAAAAGTGAGAATTGAGTAAATTGCCTTAAAACGCAATTCAAATGAATAGAATAGCTTATATAGGATGAACAACATTCATTATTTATGAAGATTTTACCATTAGCATTTGACTCATTTGGAGTTAGAAGTATGTGCACATTAGTGAGTGTTGGAGATAAAAACATATTAATAGACCCTGGAATAATGGTAACTCCAAGAAGAGAAAATCTCCCTCCATCAGGAACAGAATTAAGAGTTTTGGATGTTTTAAAAAATAAAATAGTGAGTGTTTCAAAAGAAATTGATTTTATTGTAGTTTCTCATTACCATTATGATCATTATTATCCTTCATTTGAACAGGATTATTCAAAGATATACAGAAATAAAATAATTTTATGTAAAGATAGGCGTTCAAAATGTAATTTTGACCAAAGAAAACGTGGTAAAAAATTTGAATTAGATGTTCGTCAATTAGCAAAAGAACTAATATTCTGCGATGGTAAAGAAATGGAACGGAACGGAATAAAGTTCCGTTTTTCACCTCCAATGTGGCACGGAACTTCGGGTTCCCTTGAAGGTTATGTTCTTTTTACAGGAATTAAATGGAACAATAAAAAGTTCCTTCATTGTCCTGACACAAGAGGTCCGCTTGATGAAACAAATACAGAATACATAATTAAGTTTGACCCTGATTTTCTTATTCTTGACGGCCCAATAGTTGAAGAAAAAAGCGTTAATTATTCTACTATAAAATTTGAAAAAGCAGAACAAAATGTTATACGAATTTTAAAAGAGAGTAAAGTCAAAACAATAATTTTAGATCATAGTTCTGTTAGAAGTTTAGATTTTAAAGATAAATTAAGCAACATTTACAAAATTGCTGATAGTCTTGGAAAAAAAGTGTTGACTGCAGCAGAATTTGTTGGAAGACCGAATGTTCTATTAGAAGCTAAAAGAAAGTTATTATGGGAAAAAGAAAAAGAATTTTAACAATTTTCTTATTTTTTGTTTTTCTCTGAACCTATTCCCTCAATTTTTATTTGTGGTAAAGGAATTGGTGGTGGCAACATGATTTTTCGAGCATTGTACATTGCTTCTGTTTGTGTCATATCCATTCCTGCTGCTAAAATCATTTTTAAAATATTTGTAGGTATGTCTTTCTTTTTATCCCATGATTTTATTATGTCTTTTCTTTCTTTATCATCTGATGGAAGAAAGATTATTTCACTCAGCAGATCAATTGTGCCTAATTCTCCATCTTTTGGTTCTGCTAAAAAATAATTTACTTTGAAATTAAACTTAAATACAATTGCTTTTTCAGATGTTTTAAGATTTATTTTTCTCTCTGTTACATCAACAATCCTAAAATTCCTTTCTATCTTTCCTAATTTAACCTTAGTTAAATCTACAGGTTTCCTCTCATATTGCATTTTTAAAAAGTTTGTTCCAATGATTGGCATAACAACACCTCATTTAATTTTTATTAATTTATTTATTTAAACTTATTTATTAAAGATTAGCCTCGCCAGGATTCGAACCTGGGTCAAGAGGGCCAGAACCTCTTATGCTTGACCACTACACCACGAGGCTACACACAAGTTTTTATATTACATCCAATTATAAAATTTATTATGTTAATATATTATTCAACCAAAGATATTGCTGGAAAAAATATAAGTTATTTCCTTAACAAAATGAAAACACCAACGCATAAAATTGAAATAGAAAGTGTTTTTGTTAAATCATTGCCAAAATCAAATGCGTACATCTGTGCAAGCAGACATAGTTCAAAATCTAAGAAAAAGTTCCTAACGTTCCATGGAACAGGGAACTTTAGTTCCGATTGTTCCGTTGGAGGAAATGCTTTTGAACTTGGGATAATTGATGCAAACATGATAAAAAATGGTTTAATTTTCCTTTCAGAAAATATAAAAGAACTACCTTATGATATTAAAATGGAGGTAACGCATCATGGACCAACTCATTTTAAAGTTCCGTTAGTTTATGCAGAAGTTGGTTCAACTAAAGAAGAATGGGAGGATTTAAAGGCGTGTGAATTAGTAGCAAAAAGCATTAAGCATGTTTTAAAGCAAAAAAAATTCAAACAAGAATGCTACGTTGGGTTTGGCGGAATGCATCATGCAGAAAAATTTACGAAATTAGTTTTAAATGATGACTTACTTATAGGACATATTTGTCCAAAATATAATGCTGATAATTTAACTTCTAAAATGATTGAGCAAATGTTTCAAAAAACAGTTCCAAAACCAACAGGCGCAATTATTTACAAAAAAGGGTTGAAAGGAGAACAATATAGGAAGATAAAAGAATTGCTTGAATCCTTAAACAAAAATTACATAAAAGTGTAAAGTTGTTTAATAAATATGTTATTTCAATTAATAGCTTTTATTTCTCTTATTATTGGAATTTACATTGGTGAATATTTTTCAAATTCTATTTTTGGGATTATGGAATCAAGATTTCAGTACATAATTGATTGGCTCTTGTTTTTTACATCATATGTAATCATTTTAGACCATATTATAATTTATAAAGGAATTTCATCATTTTTTTTCAGTTTCCTTTATTTTCTCATAAGTTTTCTTTTAGTAATCATTGTTAGAGGAATAACAACAATATTTGGAATTAAAGCAAAAAAGAAAGAAGTTATTTTTGGAACAAAAAAGGAAGAAATAGTTCTTATTTCAATCATAAATAGTTTAAAAAAAGAAGGATTAAGAAAAAAAGAAATAATTAATATTCTTGTAAATGCTGGATTTAGTTCCAAAAAAATTGAAAAACTCTACAATAAATCAAGTTTAAAGAATGTTAAAAAAAATTAAAGAATTTTATTTCTTTTTTTTATTATTTCTTTCACTTTCATTATGCTGCCTGTTCTAATAAACCAATTTCTTTCATTCCCTTTTTTGATTGAATCAACAAGACCCATGTTTTGCAAACTTGAAAGTTTTTTCCTTAAACCTCTTTCTGTTATTGAAAAAGGTAAATTTCCATAAATTGTTTTTGTTGGAATAGCAAAATCCTCACTCAAAGCAGCATTTTCATGAAGAATTTTTAAAATTAAATCATCGTTCTTAGATAATTGAAAAACAGCTTGAGAAGTACGTTGAGAAACAGGTTGTCTAACTTCCTTGTACGAATTATTTACAGTTTTTTCAACATCTTTTGATAAAAGCTTTTTGTTTGATTCATCTATTTGCTTCACAACTTTATCAAGAACATACATTATGTGTTTAGTTCTCTCATCTAATTTTTTCTCAATTTCTTTTATTTTTTCAAAAGAAACAGCATTTAAGTTATAAAGGTTTGTTGTATGCGACCAATTGTTTGACAATGCTTTGTTTAATTCCAAAATTTTTTTTTCTAAATTTCTAATTCCTAAAAATCTCTTTAACATATAAGAATAAGATAAATTTCAAATATATAAGGATTTTTCCTTGTTTCACAGAATCAGAAGATTAACTGCAATTAATAAGAGTCCATTTGTCCTCTTGAATTTGATGAGGGAACAACCTTGTTAAATTATCATCCTTAAAATAAACAGCAATACTTAAATTAATAATACCTGAATCAAAAGGTTTGTCTGAAAAAGAATACTTGTAAAGTATTTTTTCCGTTTCAAGTTCCGTTAAACAATAATTTATTTTATCTTCATAATTGCTGATATTACACGGTTTTAGGCAATTTTTAAAAAAATTTAAATCAAAACTATTAGATGCATTTACAAGGCTTGAAAATGGAAAAAACAAGGATTTTGAGATATAACGAGTTTGTTCAGGAATATTCACACTTTTCCATTTATTATTTTTTTGAGTAAAATTTGCTTTTAATAAAATAGTTCCGTTTATTTCATCCAAACTAATTCCGAAGTCATTCCCATACTTCAAGAGCAGAACTTCAGTAGTTCTTTGTTTTAAATTAGAGGTATTAAAGGAACTTTGAGATAAATTCAATATTATTCCTGTTAGATTTCCAAGAAAAACTTGCTGTTCAATCTCGTTTTCAAACCTCAATCTATTAATTAAAAGTTCAAGAGAAATTTTATTATTATTAACATCTTTATTAATAAAAAAAGAGAAACTCACAGTTATGATAACAAAAGCTAAGATTAACAAAGGAGTTATAATGTAAGATTTTTTGTTAAGCATATAGTTAATTATTAAATATGCAAATGTTATAAGGTTTATCAAATGATAAAAAGCTTCTTTGAAAACGACGTGGGAAGCAAACGATTAGTTATTAATGCTAAAAGTATTCTAAACAAAAACTTAAACAATCCAATGATATTAACAGAAGTATGTGAAAGACTTTCTGAAGAAAAAGTTAATGAAATAATAATTGAAACAGAATTCAATTTAATTTTTGAAAAAAATGTAGACCTGCTTAATGATTTTGTAAGCAAAATTGACAATAAAAATGCTTTTGAAAATCCTGTGCGTTATTGCATTATAAGACAAGATGATGAAATTGTTAAAAAAACTGCGCTTTTCAAAGAAATAGAAAAAATAAAAAGAAAAGAAAAAAAAGTAAAAGAAGTAGATATATATAATACACTCTTTGTTCCAAAAGTCCTGCCAGATTTTGTTCATTCTAAACTTAAAACATTTAAAGGCGAAAGAATTGAATCTTATTACATAGACAATGTGAAAATTGAGATTCTTAAAAACAGTGATGGCTATTTTTACACAATTTATCCTGAAGAATATTCCTTGCATGTTGATGAAGTAAAAACATTAGTTAAAGCTTTTGACATAATAAGTAAAAAAGAATTTGACATGGAATACAAGAATGAAAGAAAGAGAACAATGTCTAAAATAAAAAATATGATTAAAAAAGAATTCAAAAATATTGATGAAAAATTAATCAATATTTTGCTCATGTATAGCATAGGGTATGGTGTTATAGAACATTTATTTAAAGACCCAAATCTTGAAGATATTTTTATTGATTCTCCTTCTAATAAAGAAATTTATGTTAATCACGCAAAGTATGGGATTATAACAACAAACATAATTTTAAGCAAGAAAGATTTAGAAAAAATTTCAACAAAATTAAGAAGTTTGAGCGGAAGACCTTTTGATGAAGCACATCCTGTTATTGACACAACAATAGAAGAATATGATTTAAGGGTTTGCGGTATTAAAGACCCTTTAACATTTAATGGGATTGGTTTTGCATTTAGAAAACATAGAACAAACCCCTGGAACCTAATAAAATTTATAGACAATCGCATGATTAATTATGATGCCGCAGGCTTATTAGAATTCTTACTCAATTCTAATTCATCAATTTTAATAACAGGGCCAAGAGGAAGTGGAAAAACAAGCTTGCTCGGTGCTTTGTTAACAGAAATTAAGAATAATAATAGATTCATAATAATAGAAGATACAAATGAAATTTTAGTAGATAAATTAAGAGAAAATGGGTTTAGAATACAGCACATAAAAACAAATCCTGAAAAAGGCTATGAATTCAGTCCAGAACAAGCACTAAGAACTGCTTTAAGATTAGGAGAGAGTGTATTAGTAATAGGAGAAGTAAGAGGTAAAGAAGCAAAAACACTTTTTGAGGCAATGCGTGTAGGAGCCACTGGCAATGTTGTTTTAGGAACAATCCATGGAAATACTGCTTATGACACATGGGATAGAATTGTAAATGATTTAGGCGTGCCAAGCACAAGCTTTAAAGCAGCAGATATTGTTATTTCCTGCGCAAACCTTAATAGGAATGGAAAAAAAATAAGAAGAGTAATTAGTATAACAGAAATAAGAAAAGAATGGCAAAATGATCCTTTTAAAGAAAAAGGATTAATAGAATTAATGAAATACGACCCAATTAAAGATGAGCTTGTTTTTACACAAGAATTAAAGAATTCAAATATAATAAACAGGCAATCTCTTCTTCAAGGAAAAAGCATTTCAGAAATAAGGAATATAATAAAAATATTAAGTAAAAAAAAGAAAATAATCAATAATGCTTTGAAAGATAAAGATGAATTAAAAGAAATTATTTCTTTAAAAAAAGAATTTGATAAATGTCTTGAAAATAATAAATTTAATTATTCAAAAGCCTTATTAGAGTTCAAAAAAATGCTTAAATCAAAAAAAACCTTGAGAAAAGCATAATACATACACAATTGTTTTTAATATCCTTTTCTATTACAGGAAGCAATAATGCATATTTAAATCCAAGATATAATCAACAAAAGCAATGAGAGTATGGAATCAACCACCAAGAATTAAAATTCTTGAAGCACTATCACTTCAAAGCAGAAATCATGTAAAAACACTTACATCTGATAGTGCCATAATAAATGGAGTAAATGTTTTTTTTAATAGAGAGCAAAACGGCATATGCATTGAAGACGAGGAAAGCATTAGAAAAGGGTATATTGGTTCTGAAGGTTTATGCTTTTTAATGAAAAAAGGAATACTCCCTTATAACAAAAAAATAGGTGAGCTCTTAAAAGACTTTAATTGGAGTTATTATTCATATAATAATTATGCAGAAGGAGAAAAAGCAGCAAAAAAAATCTTATTTGAAAAAGGCGTTGATGAAAAATTAATAGACGCGTACATAGACAGAATTAATTCATTAATTCGTAAACACTCTTTTAGAATAATTTACCCAGAAAAAAAACAATCAAAATTGCTTGCTTTTGAATAATTTTTTGGAAAAATGTTAAATCAACAAATTATGCATAAATTTTAAAAGTGATTATTCCTTGAATTTTATCAAAGGGGTTGTAACTCAGTGGGAGAGTGCACGGCTGAAGACCGTGATGTCCTGGGTTCGAGTCCCAGCAACCCCATTTAATCATTTTTTTAATTTATAAAATTCAATTTTTGAATCATTATCCAATCTATAAACAGAATTCATAAGATATAGGTAATGAAGCTCTTCTCTTTTTAAGGATTCAACAAAAAAATTATTTAATCCTCTTTTGGAAAAAACAATTCTATTTTTTTCATCCACGCACACGCCTGCATGAATAGGATTAAAAAACCCCATGTATTTAGTGCTTATTAAAAAAATGTTTCCTTGTTCAAAATCATTTGTTTTTTCTAAAATTTTTATTTCTTCCATAAAATTTGTTTCATCCATATAAAAAAGCTTTTCAGATAATCCAAGATAAAAAAGCACAAACCCATAACAATTAAAATCACGCATATTTTTCCTACATGAAATATCTACTTTTTCTTTAAGCAAAGGATTATCATTTAATAAGATTTCAAGACAATTACTGCCAAGAACATCTTTAACAAAATCTGAAATAATGATATCAGTTTTGTTTTTAGATTGCAAAAGTTTTGTTTTCATAAAATTAAAAGCACAAATTTTATCTTATAAATTTTTTTATCTCTAAAAAGTAATTACAATTTTTAGTTAAAATAGTTTCTTGAAATTCTTATGAATTTTTAAAAAATCATAAGTTAATTAAATAAGATATTCATATAATATAGTTATGACGCGAATTATTGCTGTAATAAGCGGAAAAGGAGGGGTTGGTAAAACAACAAGTGTAAGCAATATTGGCGCTGCTTTAACAGATTTTGGTAGAAAAGTAATATTAGTAGATGGAAATATAACAACTCCTAATTTAAATATTCATCTTGGACTGCCGAAAACAAAATACTCTCTGAATGATGTTCTGCGCGGTAAAATATCAATTAAAGAAGCATTATATACTGATGAAAGCGGGATTAAAGTTCTTCCTTCTGGAATAAGTTTCAGCGAATTAAAAAAGAAGTTTAAAAAAAGTTTGAGAGATGAGATTATTGATTTAGTTGGAGAAGCAGACATAATTTTAATTGATAGTCCAGCAGGTTTGGATAATAATGCTGAGAGCGCGATTGCTGCTGCAACAGAAGTGCTTATTGTTGTTAACCCAAATCTTCCAAGTGTTACTGATGCTCTTAAAGCAAGTTTGCTTGCAAAAGAATATGGCGTTAGAGTAATAGGTTTTATTATAACAAGATACGAAGGAACAGAAGAGGAACTTCCTATTGAGAATATAAGAGAATTTCTTGGAATGGAACTTATTGGTATTGTTCCGGAATCGCGTTTTGTAAAAAAAAGTTTAAGAGAGCATGAACCTGTTGTTTTTAAGTATCCTGAATGCGAGGCAAGCACGCAATACAAAAAAATTGCAGCTGAGATTATTGGAGAAAAGTATGAAAGGTTTAAAGAACGCAAAAGCATTTTTAAAAAAATTTTAGATTGGTTCAAATCATGAAATTAATTCTTTCTGTTGGAGGGTCCTTAATAAGTAAAAAAGATGGAATAGACCATGCTTTTGTCAAATCTCTTGTTAAAAAACTTGTTGAACTAAAAAAAAATTATGACATAATTGCTTTTGTTGGCGGAGGGAGTTTAGCAAGAGAATACATTAAATCAGCAAAAAAAATTGGCGTAAAAGAAAATAAAAAATTAGATATAATAGGAATAAAAGTCACGCAATTAAATGCAGAATTAATAAGAACTTCTTTAGGAAAACATGCTTTTCCAAAAGTTGTTTCAAATCCTGAAAAAATAATAACTTCTAAAAAAATAATAATATGTTCTGGTTGGAAACCTGGGTGGAGCACTGATTATGATGCTGTTATTGCTGCAAAAAAACAGAATGTGCATAGAGTAATTAATTTGACAAATATAGACTACGTATATGATAAGGACCCGAATAAATATCAAAATGCAAAACCTATAAAAAATATGATGTGGGATGATATGCTTAAGATTATTTCTAAATTTAAATGGAAGCCTGGCTTAAATTTGCCTTTTGACCCAAGAGCAAGCATTTTTGCACAGAAAAATAGAATAGAAGTAATAATAATAAATGGGAAAAAATTAAATGAACTTCAAAAATATTTAAATGGAAAAGATTTTAGAGGCACAAGAATATATTAAAAAAAATTAAAAGAAGAATCCTGTAAAAACACTGTTTATTATATTTTTAAATAAAAAGAAAAAAAAGACGCTTAATGGCATTAATATTGGAATCCATTTTATTCCATTATTTGCTCTTCCTTTTTGAATATATCCTAACATGAATGAAACAAACAATGCATTAAGCAAAATCATGCTGATTGATAAATAATTTAAATAATTTTCAGTTATTATTGGGGCTTTAATCCTTAATGTTCTACTAACTTGGGATTCAAAACTTAAAGGAACATTCACAGTTATTAAACCCTCCATTGTGCTAACCAAAAAAGTGCTTAGGGAAAACAATAAAGGAGCGCCTAAAATTGTTGCAATAAAAAACATGATAACATAAGTTATAGTGCTTGCGTTTGTTTTTTGCAAAAGTCTTTGTTTAGCTCTTAAATCATAACTTACTGTACTTAATAAATTTGCCAAGTTACCCCCACTTTTTTGGCCCTCGTTTATTAACTCAACAACATATTTTAAATCCTTGCTATCAATATGCTTTGTAATACTTTCTGATGCTTTAACAAAATTTTCTCCCATTAAAGTTTTTTTGCTTGCATTTCCTAATTCAATTGCAAATGATTTAAACTCCGGCCTGCTCGCATTAAGTATTGCTTGTTCAACTGTCATGCCAGAACGAAGATTACTTGATATGAGCATTAACACATCAGGCAGTATTTTATTTACAAAAATAGCGCGCCTGTCTTTAATTAAAACCAAAATAGCATTTATTGTAAAGAAGACTATTAAGGTTATTAACACGAAACTTCCTATAAAAGAAAGAGGATTCCTAACACCGTAAAAAAAATAAAGCAAAAATATTGAAAGCAAACCTAATGTTGTTGGAAATAGTGTCAAAAAACCTATCCACTCTTCTGTTTTTACTTTTATTCCTGCAAAATAAAGTCTTTCTTTTACTTTATTAACATATCTTTTAGGCATTAAAGCTGTTACTTTTTTGTAAATTCTATTTTTCACTTTTAATCACATTTCAACATTTGGCTTAATCCTTTTTACTAAATTAAAAAATATGAAATTAATAATTATGATATAAATAGGAAACATCCACAAAATTTTTTCATTCATTATTGTACCAAATAATGAAGAAATAATTATAACAAATGCAGTTCCTAAAGAAGGAAAGATAATAGTTAACAATAAATACATCATTGTTAGTGGAGTTAGTTTAGAACCAAATTCTTCAATCATTATCCCTTGTTCTTTTTCTAAATCAATAACCATTGAATTAAGTGTCTCAGATATATTTGCCCCGGACTTAACTGAATTAATTATCTGCCAAAAAAGTTTATTCAATTTCTCTAATGGTATTTCTTTAGAAACAGCTTCCAATGCCTCAACTTCATTCAAACCACCTCTAACATGAGCAACAATTCTTCTTGCTAATGAACTTGCTCCTCCATAATCTTTTTCACTTATGTTCTCTATGCTTGCATACAAAGACATCCCTGCAGTAACTCTCACATATAATTGCCTTATGAAAACTGGAAGATTCCTCTCAAAAAGTTTCATTTTTTTATTAGATTCAATTCTTGGTCTTAAGTTTAAAATAAAAAATAAAAAAATTTGAATTGCAATAGAATAAAATAACAACAAGAATATTTTTTCAAAAAACAAAACACCTTCATGTAAATAAAAATAAACTGAAATGAAAAAAAAGAAGAACAAGCTAACAATTAATGAAATTACCAAATTACTGCTTAAAAACTCTTCAGGTGTTTTGTTGTTTTGAATAAGTTCCAAATCATTTTTTAAACTCGGATAAAATTTCACAATTATCTTTGATATGCTTTTAAACTTTTTTGAAAATCTTGAAAATTTTTTCATTAAAACCCCTTTAATAACTTTTTAGAATTGTTTTTAATTTGCACCAATAATTCTTCTTTATTTTCATAATATTCCTTAAAAATGTTTCCAACCCTTCTATTATCAAAAATTTTATTGCGAACCATCCATTCAAGAATTACTTCTTTCTCTTGCAAATCCTTTTTTATTTCTTCATCACTTAAACCAGTATGTAATTTTAAATCATCGTATACTCTTTGACTGATGCCTTCTTCCTTAAAAATGTCTTTTCTTGGTCTCCAACGCCACAATATATTTGATCTCACACCACTTTTTCCACCAATTGCTGTTGGCACAACCTCACTGAATTCAAAAACCCTTCTTATACCTTTTCTCCTATCCCTTATCATTACCAAAATTATAGGCACTCCTGAAACCATGCTTTCAGGAATGTTAATTGGCTCACTCATTAATCTATTTAATGTTTGTTCGCTCGTGTCTGCGTGTATTGTAGAATAAACGCTATGTCCTGTATGCAATGCCTCAAACAGAGTTCTTGCTTCTTCGCTTCGTCTTACTTCGCCTACAACAATCCTGTCAGGCCTCATACGCAAAGAATTAACTAAAAGGTCTTGCATACTCACTTCTCCTTTTCCCTCAGGGTTTGGCTCCTTTACAACCAAAGAATCCCAAAACAAATACTCTGGTAATTGCAACTCTCTTGTTTCTTCTATGCTAAGTATTCTTTGGTTTGGCGGTGCAAAAGAAAGCAGTGTGTTTAACATTGTTGTTTTACCACTTGCAGTCCCCCCACTTACAATTATACTCATTTCATATTGAATTAACAACCATAATTGTGCTGCAAGATTAATTGGTATAGTATTATTGCTTATTAATTCAGTTATTGTCCAAGGAGTGCGCCTGAACTTGCGAATTGTTATTGTATTGCCAAAAGAACTTACAGGACTCAACACAGCATTTATTCTATCTCCATTTAACATGTGAGCGTCAAGCAAAGGGTCAAGAGTGCTTATTTGTCTTCCAACCTGTCTTGCAATTAATGCAGCATAATCATAAATCTTTTGTTCTGAAATAATTATGTTAGTTCTTAACCAACCAAACTCTCTATGATATACCCACAAAGGTTTATTGCTTCGGATAACAATTTCTTCCAAAAGATTATCATTTATTAAATGTTCAATAGGTCCAAGACCCATGGTCTTTGGCATTATTGCACCTGTCAAAAAATTTATTTTTTCTTCGGTTTCTTGAGGAAACAAAATTCTTAATTTCCGTTTTATTTCTTGTTCTATTGATTCTTTAATTTTAGAAGTTTCTTTTTGATTTGTTAATTCTTTAGAATTCAATTTCAATTCTTCAACTATTTCTTCTATAACATGGTTAAGCATAATTTTTGTCCCAGACTTTAATGCAGGTAACTTAATGTCATACACTGGAGAAATGTTTCCTTTTTTCATCAATATCCTTACTTTTATAGGCAACCCATTTGATTTAAATTTATACTCTTTCAATATTTTTTCCTTAACCATGTTTTTTATCCCTCTTCACTACATAAGCATCTCCTATGAGAGGATACTTCAATTGAATTACGCCTTTTTCATCAAGTATTGTTGCCCATTCTTCAACAAGTTCGTAATCTTGTTTAAGCAACTCGCTTAATTTTCCAAGCCTTAATTTTTTCTTTTTTTCCAAAATTTTTAGTAAAAGGTCAATTTTTGTATCAAATTTTCCAGGAGTCCAGATAATTATATCTGGTTTCCTTTTTTTTAATCCAAAAAATTCTTTTAATTTCTTACTAAAAGGCTTTCTTTTTTTTACTTTAGAAAACTCTTTTACTGCTTGTTTCATTATTTTTTTTGTTCTTTCTGGATTTTTTTCCATTTTCAAAAAAGGTGCTACTTCATAAATTTTCTTCCAAAAATCAGGACTTAACAACCATTCAAGTTTTTCATTTTCTGAATAATTCTTAAAAGTCTCATCCAAAGAATCTGTCCACGCTTTTGTAAGAATATTTGTCTTTTTTGAATCTTTATTAATCAAGTTCTGAGTTTCTAAAGCAAGTTTCAACAAAACTTTTTGCGCATTTGAAGGCTTTATTTCTTTATTATCAATTTTTTTAAACGTCTTTTTTATTTTTTCCTGCAATGCTTTTACATTATTGTTTTGTTTCTTTTTTGTTTTCAGTTTTTTTCTTGAATGCTTTTTTTTTGAACTAAAAATCTTTTTTGCCCTACTCATAACCATATTCTTTTTTATTCATAGAATATATTTAAATTCTTTCAAAAAAAGATTAATTAACTAATATTTTAAAAATAATGTTTAACAAAATCATTTAATAGTATTGATTTTTAAAATATTAATATGGATGAGAGTAGCTCAAAAAAATTTAGTAAAGATTTTAGCTTAAGATTAAAATTTTTTTTCAGAAATTTTATTTTAAGAAAAAAATTAAAAATTGCAATTTACGGAAGCCCAAATGCAGGAAAAACAACTCTTGCCAATCTAATTTCAAAAGACTTGGCAAACAGAACATTTGGCAAAGTAAGTAAAATACCTCATGAAACTCGCAAAATACAGGAATTAAAAAGTATTTGTTTAAAAAGCAAATATGGGAGGATGTATTTTGATTTAATTGATACTCCTGGATTAGCTTCTGATGTTGATTACAAAATTTTCAGGAAATATGGTATAAGAGGAACAAAAGCAAAAATTAGAAGCTATGAAGCCATTGAAGGAATTATTGAAAGCATAACAGAATTAAAAAAAATGAATGCAGTTATTGTAATTATTGACAGCACTAAAAATCCGTCTAAAGATTTAAATGTTCCATTAATCACAAATCTTGAAGTTCAAAAAATTCCGTTCAATCAAATGTTGATTTAATAAAAAGTGTTTTTCCTGAACAAAAAATTATTCCTTTAAGCGCTAAAACAGGAGAAAACTTAGAAGAATTATACTCACATTTAATACATAATGTTTAAATGCTTGTCTCATAATTTCCTAAACTAAGATTAACAATATTTTTTTGATTAAAATCAATAAGTGTTTGGCCCGCACTTAATTCATTCTTGAAATAAATTGTCACATTTGTTATAACACTAAGATCTGAGTAATCAACAAGAATTTCACCAACATCTAAATTAAAAAAAATACGTATCCTCTCAGAAACAAAACCTTGCCTCAACCTAATTGTATAAACATAAGAAGAAGTCCTTGTTAAATTAACACTTGTTTCAGAATCTGGTGTTTTTATAACAACAGGATAATCTCCAGATGGCGTGGGTATCCACTGCGTTGAAAATGTTGTTACATTATGGTCTATGAAAATATATGTGCCTTTTAATTGAGAAGTATTGTTCAAATAAATTATTTTGTTATCATAATCATGTATAATAAAAACCTTTTGAGGTTCAATAATCCTTGTAACATTATTTAACTCATTTTTTAACAATGAAAAATTTATATTTATGTTTGCTCCATAAAAGTCCTTATACATATTAATAAATTTTTCAGTTTGCATCAAGTTTTCACTTATGTTAATATTAGGATTTAAACTCGATTGAATTGTTATATTAACATTCTGATTATCAGTTTGAATATGCGTTATTGAATTAAGACTATCCTCTAAAAGAGAATAAATATTGTTTTTTTCATTAACAAGGTTTTCTGCAAAAGAATTGTCGTTCATCATGTCCCAAAAGTTTGTTGATTTAATAAAAACCAATGTTACTAAAGAAGCAATTAAGGAAAATAAAAAATAAAGATATATTGTATAAATAACAGCATTTCTATTCATTGTTTTTCCTCCACAATCTTAGCTGAACAAAATAATACGTTGTTATATTACCTCTATCAATTATTACTCCTTTACTATTATATACGCTAAAATCATTTGAAAGGTCATTAAATGAAGTTCCAAGTGTTGTAGAACTTATTGTATTTAAATTCTTGTCATAATAAGTTATGTTCAAAGAATAATCATAATCTTCTTTTTTTAATTCATTTATGGTATCATTGATTAATGTGAGATTCATGGTTTTAAGCTCATCTTCTAAAACAACAACAATATTTCTTGCCTCATCATTTATTACTTTTCTATTAAAATCAAAATTATGAGAAATTTTAGAAAAACTTGTTAAAAAATAAACTAAAAGTAGTGATGCAAGAACTATATCTATTGATAAAACAACCCCTCTTTTATTTAGCATCTGTTATACCCTCCAAACTATTAACTCAACAATAACTTCTTCATAATTTGGCTTAAATTCATGTTTGTCAAGAAATGCGGTTCTTGTTAATCTAATAACTTCACTGCCTTGATTAAAATTGTTCTCTTGGTCATAAATAAGTGTTCCATTAAGATATGCTACTTTAAGATTATATTCATATTCATTAATGCCAATTTCTTTTTTTATTGTATCATAATTTGTTTTTGAATAATTTATGAATAATTCTAACTTGTGTTTATCAAGATAGTTTGGTTTGTTTGTTAAACCAATTGTTTTTATTGCATTTAAAGTCCAATTTTCTGGATTGCCTTGAGTAAATAAGGTTTCCATCAGTATTCCTCCTTCAAACCATAGTTTTTCAGTGTTTCTTAATTCATCCAACTCATTCAGCTTTGCATTCCATTTATTAATCCCTATAAGCATAAACGCAAGAAAAATCACAAAAGATATAGTTAAATCTGCAGAAAATATTTGTGCCTTTTTTACCATAAAAAAACCACCTTTGAATCAATATTTATTAAATTAATAGTAGTTTTTGGAATAAGAAACCCATTATTATTTGTTGAATCATAAACTTCTGTTGTAATTATTCCACAAAAAATATTATTGTTTTTATCATCACTAAGAATTATTACTTTTTCAGAACCATTAATATTTATTGCATAATTAACACCATTTATTTTTTTTGGCAAAATAATTGTTGTTTTAGTGTTATTACTCAATAACACATTTGCTATCCTTTGTGCTAATCCTTTGCAAAGATTCTCCTCTGAAACAATTATTTCCTCATTATTTAACACTTTTAACCTGAAATTGTAATCAACCATTAAAAAACCGAAAACAAGCAACAAAAAACTAATAACAAATATTGCTTCAACACTTATTTGTGCTTTTACTCCACATCCCATGCATAAACCTCCAAGAAATCTATATTAAGTGAATCAATACTCGTGTCATTAAACTTATCTGTGTCATAAAAAGTAATCAAAACTTGTCCGTCTTTTGCTATGCTTGTTGCATTGTAAATAACCAATTCATCTACACTTGAATCCACATAATCAATGGTTACACCATCAGCATCTACTGTAAAGTTTTCATTAGAACTGCTTGCTTTCACACTTAAATTATAATAATCATAAGTAGTATCAATATCATTTATTAAATAAGTAATATTTAATGGAATGCTTTGGCAATCACTTATTAAGGATATTGTATCAACATAAACGTCTTCGTTAGCCAAATTTTCTAATGTATCATATTGTATTCTAAAAGAATTTGTATTTGTATTAAGATTTTCACTTACATTATAATCAACACCATGCCATGTGTTTTCAGCATCAACATTCCCATTTAATCTTAAAACATCATAATGCCAAGAACCATCATACAAATCAAGTGCTAAATATTCGCCACTATCAAGACCCCTATCAATCCACCAATAATAACTTAACAAAACATTATCACAATTCTTTGTTGTTAAATCAACATATTGTGTTGTGTACATTTGAGAGCCTTGCGGAGGATCACTATTGTCTGCTATTGCTGAATACGTCCCATTTGCTGGATTTGCTGAACTTGTTCTCCAATCACCTCCTCCTGTTTCAGTCCAATTAATTAAACTATTGCTTTCAAAATCATCATAAAAAAATGTTTGAATTACTTGTGTTGATGTTTCATTTACAATCCTGTAAACACCATCATTATTATTAGTGCTATTGTAATCCCCGCTTACACTCAAGCCTTCATTAATATTTTCATTTCCAAGAGTAACAACGTATCTTCTTGGAGGTTTGCATATTTTAACAACCATCGTTTCTGTCCAATTACCATTATTGCTTAAATCCTCTGCCCACACCCTATAAGTATAATCTCCTTTTGTTAAACCTGTTTTATTAATATAACAATTATTGCTTGAACAAGTCATGCTCTCATTAACTCCTTGCCATTCAAGCTGTGCTGAATTTAATTCTTCATTTCCAGTTATATTTACATAAACAAAAGCATCTGTTATTACTTGATTATTATTTGGCGTAGGGCTTACAAAAACTATTTCAGGAGGTATTGTATCTGTTGTGGAATTCAGTTCAATTGTAATGTTATCATCAGAATTATCATATGCTTTTGCAATTATTTTTCCTGTAATATTCCCTGTTTGATTTCCAAAAACCCTTATTGTAAAATAATGCTCTCCACTACTAAGATTCCCAATATCCCTAAAAGCATCTTTGGAACCACCAGGAATTAAATCAACAAAATCTTCAAAACCAGTATCAACACTTAAATTTACAAACAATAAATCAGTTAAACCACTGTTATTTATTGTTAAACTAACATCTTTATAAGCTCCATAAGCAACATCAACTTTTTGGTATTCAGGCTCTAAATCCAAAACACCAATAGTTGTTGTGAAATCCACTAAAACTGCTTCCTCACTTAAACCTTGTATGGTTATGTTTCCACTATAAGAACCTATTGAATCACCAAACAATTCTATTAAGATATTTTTTGTCTCTCCAGCATTGAAAGACCCTAAATCATAATAAGTCTGCCTTCCAGGAGTTGATAAATCCAAATCAATATACGAATTCATGCTTCCATAAGAAGTCAAATTAAGATTTACGCTTGTGCTTAATAAATTAGTAATGTTCAAATAAAATGTTTTTGAAAAATCGTGCGGAACGTACGTGCTTATTTCATCAGGAACGTAGTAAAGGCTTTTTTGTTTTAACATTACACAACCATTTGGCCTTGCATTAATATTTAAAAAATGATATCCTTGTTTTGTAGGAAGCCCTTCTCCTTCAATACAAGTGCTTATGCTTTCCCAAACAGAAGTTCCTGAAGCCATATAGTATATAATTGTATTATTGATTATACTGCTATTTGCAATATTTTCAGGTAAGTAAATCAAAATGCTTTTTCTTGCTGGATAACCCATTGCATAAACAGTGTCAATAGTTGTTTTTATTTTATTTAATGCAGTTTCTGTTTCTTTTAATGTAGATGTTTCAATAGTTTTTGATTTTGCATAATACGCTAATGGCACTATAATCAAGATAATGAAGCTTATTAACATTAAGTATTCAAGTGCAGCTTGTGCTTTATGCATAAGAATAAGTATGAACCGCAAATTATTAAGTATTTGGTATTAAAGCATTAAAGGGTTTATGAAAAAACCTTTATAATCATTTGTTATTTTATATAAAATAATGAATAAGTCATTTAATAAAAAAATTAAGGAATTACGAAAAAATATTGTGCCTGAAAAAGTTGTTTTTGAAAAAAAAATTGGGGAATTACGAAAAAATATTTCTAAAATTCCAAAAAAGAAAAAACAATATGATAAACATATTAAAGCTATTAAAAAAATAAAAACAACAAACCAAAAAGACATCAGAAGCAAAACAGGGATTTCAGGTCTTGATGAATCCTTGAATGGCGGAATCCCAAAAGGGAATTTTGTTATTGTTGCAGGCGGTCCTGGCAGCGGAAAAACTACATTAGGCTTTCAATATTTGTATGAGGGTGCAAAAAAATTTGGGGAACCCGGTGTTTTTATCTCTCTCGAAGAAGAACCTGAAAGAATAATTGAGAACTATGAAAAAATGGGTTTTAAAGTTAAACCATTAATCAAAAATAAAAAACTTCTTATTGTAAAGAATACATTGTATAAGATGGACGCCTTAATGCAAAATATTACGGATTCCATTGAATTAATTAATGCCAAACGAATTGTCATTGACCCAGGGTCTTTAATAAGTTTATTTTTTGAGACAAAAATAGAAGTTAGAAAAGCATTAATTGATATGGCAAACCTGCTTAAAAGATTAAAAATTACAAGCATCATTACAAGTGATTTTAATTTAGAAAGTGAAAATACTTTCAGTCTTGAAGAATACGCAGCAGATGGAGTTATTTTATTATACCACGTAAAAACAGGAAATGTGTATGAAAGAATGCTCGCTATTTTAAAAATGAGGGGAACAACACATACAGAAAGAATAATGCCTTTCCATATTGAAAAAGGTGGAATAACAATTTATTCAGAAGAAGAAGTCTTTACAGAAGTTTAATTAAATATTAATTATTTTTTCAGCAACAATGCTTATGTTCTTAATTAATCTGCTGTTTTCATCGCTTTTTAAGCAGAAAAAAATTATTTTCAAATTATTTCTTAATGCTTTATTAATTATTGATGTAATAAACCTGTTCAAACCAGTTCTTATATCATCTTCATAAATTATTAAAGTGCTTAAAGAGTCAAAGACTATGCAATCTGGTTTAAATTTTTTGATAATTTTTGTAAATTCAATCCCAATTTCTGTCAATGCTTGCGGTGATCTCACAAAAGTAGAATTCTTTATTCTTCTTGGTTTAGTAAATGTTCTTGTTATAGCATCTAAAAAATAAATATTACCAACATTTATTTTGTATTTTTTAAAAGAAGAAATTAAAGAATCAGAACTCTTATTCAATGTTATGAACAATAATTTATTTTTACTGCTCAATATTTTTGCTATTTCTTTTATATTTTTTGTATAAACATCGGATTTTATTTTTACTAAAATTACATCATTAACTTCTAATACTTCTCCTAAATTTTCCAATTAATTCGCCTCTCTTATCTTAGTGCTTTTCTAATTCTTTTCTTTAAATCATTAATATCAAACGGTTTTTGAATGTAATCCTCAATATTTTTTGATTTCAATATTTTTATTTTTTCCATTTCACTTACTTGCACAACAGTTAAATAAATAATCCGAATATTTCTCGTTTTTTTATTGTCTCTTAATTTTTCTATTATCTGAGAAGTGGTCATTCCAGGCATCATTATATCAAGAAGAATCAAATCTGGAGTTATTCTTTCAAGTTTTTTAAAAAGGTCTTCACCATTCACTGCTGTAAAAATTTCATAATTTTCTTTTTCAAGAATTTGTTTCACAGTTCTTCTTATATCTCTTTCATCATCAACAATAATTATCTTTTTTTTCATTAACACACCTCTTTTTTTTAATAATCCATGATTAAATTAATATTTTGTTATCTGTTTGCTGATTTTTTGTTAAGCACTTTTTTCACAAGTTTCAAAAGATCTTTTATGTAAAAGGGTTTTCTTATATAACCATCTACTCTTTTAACATCAATTTCTTCTTTTGGAACTATTGTCAAAAAAACAACAGGTAAATTACAAAATTCTGTTTTTATTATCTCAGACAAATCCGTGCCTAAAATTTCAGGCATTAAAATATCTAAGAGCACAAGATCTGGTCTTGTTTTTTTTATAAATTCTATGCATTTTTTTGGTTCTTCAAGAATCTTAACTTCATAGTTATTTTTTACCAAGATTTTTTTTATGGTTTCTAATGTATCTTTGTCATCATCTATAACAAGAATCTTCTTTTTCATTAAATACCTCCATTCATTAAAACTCCTTTTTTAATGAATACACAAAACTATATATTAGAACGCAATATTACTATTTCAAACTTTCTTTAATTGGCAACTCAAAATAAAACGTGCTTCCTTTGTTTTTCTTACTTTCAAACCATATTCTCCCATTATGTGCATCTATTATTCCTTTACAAATGCTTAATCCAAGACCTGTACCTCCAAAATTTCTTGTTTTAGAAGTATCCTCTTGAATAAATGGGTGAAACAATTTTGATTGAATTTCTTTTGAAATTCCAACTCCCGTGTCTTTTATAACCACGATTGCTTTTTTTCTAGATTTTTTGGAAAACACGCTTATTTTTCCTTTTGGAGTAAATTTAACTGCATTATCTAATAAATTAATCATCACCTGCGTTATCCTGTTCTTGTCAAAATAAAATTTAGGAAGCGGTGTTAATCTTATGCTTATGTCAAGACCTTTTTTCTTTATTTTTGGTTCAAGCAATTTAAGAGTTTCTTTTATCACCTCATTTAAACTATTTTTTTTAAGAAAGAGTTTAAGTGCTTTTGCTTGTATTCTTGAAACATCAAGTAAATCAGCTATAAGGGAATCAAGTCTTTCAGTATTATTAAGCACAATTCTAAGACTTTCTTCTTGTTCATCATTCAACTCTCCAAAATATTTTTTTAAAAGCATTTGCAATTGTGCTTTCATAGGAGTCATGGGTGTTCTTAATTCATGGCTTATTGTGCTTAAAAAACGCGTTTTCATCTCATCTAATTTTTTCAATTCTTTTAAAGCACTATTAAGTTCTCCTGTAAGATTTATTAAAGCTTTTTTTGAATTAATTAATCTTTTTTCTTTTAGTTTAAGTGCCTTTATTGTTTTCTTCAACTCTTTTGTTCTTTCCTTAACTTTCTTTTCAAGATTTAAGGAGTATTCTTTCAATTTCTTTTGTGCAATCACCAATTTTTGCTCTATTTTTTTTCTTTCTGTAATGTCTTTGACAAAAATAAGAATATATGGCTCGTTTTTAATTATTAATCTTGACAATGTTACTTCTGCATCAAACACAGTGTTATTAAGTTTTTTAAATTTCCATTCAAGGAATTGCGCTTGCCCTTTTAATGTTTTATTAAATAATTGTTTTGCTTTTGTTTTTGAATCCTTTCCATGTGTTTGTTTTTGCGGAAAAAAATCATATATTGTTTTACCAATTATTTGTTTTTTTGAATTAAGCCCAAATAATTCGAGAAATTTTTGATTACAATCAGTAAAAACCTCTTTTTTCATCAAAGAAATACCAATGTTTGCTGTTTCAAAAAGTGTTCTGAATTTTTCTTCACTTTCAATTATTTTTTGTTCAGCTACTTTTTCTTTTGTTAAATCTTTATAAATTACTACTAAATGATTATCAGGAAGTTTAAAAACATAATTTTTTCTATAAGCATAAATTTTATTTTTTTTATCACGAAAAACAATTGTTTTGAATTCTGGTGTTCCTGTTTTAAAAACCCTTTGAAAAACATCAAATAAACCTGTTTTTTTTACAATAGGAAAAACTTTTGTAACTCTTTTCCCAATTACATGTTTTCTTCTTACACCCTCCATTTTCTCTACTGCTTTATTTAAGTCAACAAAAACAAAATCATTTTGATTCTCAACATAATCATAAATTACTACACCATCATTCAGGTTATCAAACAAAGTTCTGAATTTTTCTTCACTTTCAATTATTTTTTCAGCTGTCTTTTTTCTCTCAGTTATATCCCTAATAAACACTAAATCACATTTTTTACCCTCATAATCCACTAAACCACCATTCACTTCCACAATAACTTCTTCTCCATTTTTATTAATCAGAATTGTTTCATAAATTGTCGGCACTTTTTTTCCGAGAAAACGATTAACATAAAGTTTAAGCAATTTAGGAATCTCTTTTTTGCTTACATATTTTGTAAAATCAGTATTTAAAATCTCGTTTTTTGAATAACCAAACATTTTTGTAATCTTTTTATTTACAAAAATTATTTTTTTATTATGTATTAATAAGATTCCATCATTAGCCCTTTCAACAAGTGTTTCATAAAGTTCCTCATTTTTTTTTAACTTTTCTTCAAGCGTTTTTTCTTTAGTTTTATCCTCTAAAACAGCCATTAAGTGTGTAAAATTTCCTTCCTTATCTTTTATCCAATGATTTCTTTGTTCAACAAAATAATACCCTCCTTTTGGGTTTTTTATTCTAAAATTTTCCCTCAATGGAGGTGTTTTACCTTCATTCATTAATTTTATGTCTCTCAACAGTATGTTTTTAACATCTTCTGGATGCATTATGTCCTTAATAAAAAATTTTTTCTGAAAATTCTCTTTTGAATATCCATACTTCTCTATATTCCCTAAAACGAAATCATACTTACCAGTTTTTAAATCAAGTTTTATTATGGCTTTTCCAAACAATCTTATTAAGTTATTAAAATCTTTTTTAGAAAAAAGTTCCTTATTATCATTTTTCATATATATGAATATACAAAAACTAACTATTTTAAATTATTCATTAAAATTTGAACATTCTCAATAAGCAATTATTGACAATATAACAAAAATCATGCCCAAGGATTCAAGAAGATTAACAAAAATCCAATAAGGAGTATTAAACAATACTAAAAAACTAAAAACACCTTTCAACAAATAAACAATACTAAAAATGGCTAAACCAATTATTAAATAAGAGTAATTTTTTTTCCTAAAATTTTCCAACAAAATAAGACAAGAAAAACCAAATATAATTGATAAAATAAAATTAATTACAATAGACAAAATTGCATATACATTAATCAAGAACATCACCTGTTTTTTTGTTATTTTTTATTAATCCAAACATAAAATATAAGAGGAAAATAATAAATAACATCCTAAACAATTCAATAAGCATTTTTGCAAAATAATGAGTGCTTGCAGGCGCAATATAATCTAATCCTTGAAAACCAATTTCAAAAAGACGAATTATAGCAAGTCCGAAAAAACTTGCTGAAATACAAAATACCTTCTTATTATTAGTGAATTTAAAGGCAATAAAATTAAATCCAAAAGCAATAATGTATAAAAGACCTATTATGCCGTCAGAAAAAACTTCAAGGTCGTTTTGAGGAAGATAACTTTTTATTAAAAAAATTGTTGCAAAAAACATTACTGAAACAAGGATTAAAAATGATAAATGTTCTCTTCTTTGACTGTTTGTAATCTCTTTTTCAGGTTTTAAATTAAATAATGATAAGATGCCTTCATAACTTGTTTTAAATCCAAAATTTGCTGAAAAAACATTCAATTTAAGAACAAACCTGCTTTCTACAATAAGCACAATCAAGAATAAAACTCTTTGAATATAATAGTTAATATCTTCCAAACCAGCATACCCACTTCTTACTTGAGAAATAACTAAAGAAATAATAAGCAATGAAACAAAGAATTGTAAAGAAATATTGCTTTTCATAAGATTTTTTGTTTCTCCTTTTTCAAACCCAAAATATGCTAACATCATAAGAAAAAAATTAATTATTAATCCTCCTACAACCAAAAAATCAATTAATTGCAAAATGAAAAGCATATTAATCATTTAATTTCACCACATTATCAACTAATAAAGAAAGTTTTTGTATTAAAAGTTTGTCAGTTTCCTCTTCCACACTAATAAAAATTGCTTTTACTTCTGCAAAGCGCAGCTTATTTGTTAAAAAATGCGTGAATTTTTCAACGCGAGATTCATCATTATAAATTCTTAATGCAGTCAAAGAATCAAAGAATAACATTCTTTTTTTGTTTTTCAACTTATTAAGCAATTGGTTAATGCTTATTGAAACTTCTGTTAAAGATGTTGGAGAATTTGTAAATAAAACATTTTTTTCTTTTTTAGGAGCATTAACAGCTGTTTTAGTTATCATATCTATAACAAACACGTTCTCTATCTTTTTTTTCTTAAAAACTTCATTCAATATTTTAAAAGGCTTGTTAGAAGTTACATAAATAATTTCATAACCTTTTTTTGAAAAATTACTTATTAAAGAAATATTTTTTTTAAAATATTGTTCAACAGGAATAATTACTAAAGTTATTCCTTCATATACTCTCACAGACATATTCGTTCATAGTATTTTTTATTATAAATAAATAATTATTTTTATTGAGAGCCTCAAAATACTTAAAAAATAAAAAATTTATGAGTATTAAGGTGTCTTTTATTGAAAACAAAAAAAATTTTTGATTTAATTGATTCAAAAGCAAAGTTAGGACTATTCATCATGGTTTTATTAATCCTACTTGTTTTTTGGAGTTTAAATCTTGATATAAAAAAAATCAGCTTGCAAATAATTATTGGAGAATTATTCAGTATTCTTAGCATAAAATTGATTAAAAAAATTGTAAAAAAAAAGAGAAAAATTAAAACAAAACATTCAAAAGATTACGCGTTCCCAAGCAGTCATACAAGCAGCATTTTTCTATTAACAATAATTATGGGTTATTGGACCCCGCTTCTTGGCTTTTTTATCTTACCATTTGCTTTTTTCATAGCATATTCAAGAATTAAGTTAGGTGTTCATGATTTAATTGATGTTGTTGGTGGAGCAATCTACGGGATTTTAGTTGGAATTTGCATGTTAAAGATTTTCTGAGGGAAAAAAATGAATAAAAAAAATATTTTATCAAAACAATTCAAGGATTATTTCAAAGAATTACTTCAAAAAGAAGCGAAAGAATTCTTTGAATGGAGTTTAAAACCATTAAACTCATGTATAAGGATTAACACATTAAAAATAAATGAAAAAGAAATTATTGAAAGATTAGAAAAAAAAGGATGGGTATTCAATAAAATTAGTTTTGTTCCGAATGGTTATAAAGTAATAGAAAAACCGAATCCCATAGGGAAATCGCTTGAACACCTTTTAGGATACTTTTATGTGCAGGAAAGCGCAAGCATGATACCTCCTATTGTTTTAAATCCTGAAAAACACTCAATTGTTCTTGATATTGCAGCAGCACCAGGGAGCAAAACAACCTCTATCGCTCAAATAATGAAAAACACTGGAATCATTGTTGCTAATGAACCTGAAATGAACAGACTTAGAGTATTAAGAAGCAATATCCAAAGAATGGGAGTTATTAATACTATCATAACCCGAATGGATGGAAGGAGTTTTCGCAAAATACCTCAAAAATTTAACTATGTTCTTTTAGATGCTCCTTGCAGTGCAAGCGGAACTGTAAGAAGAAACTTGCATATACCTAAAATGTGGAGTTTAAAAGCAGTTGAAAAACTAAGCAAGCTTCAAAAACAATTAATTCTAAGCAGTTTTGATAGTTTGGAACAGAACGGAACTCTTGTATACAGCACTTGTTCTGTTACTGTTGAAGAAAACGAAGAAGTGATTGATTTCTTATTAGAAAAAAGGGGAACTGCAAAAATTGAAAAAATAAATCTAAAATTAAAAAAACATGAACCAATACTTGAATGGAAAGAAAACGAATTTCATAAAAGCATTAAAAACGCATTAAGAATACTCCCGCAAGATAATGATAGTGAAGGTTTTTTTGTATGTAAAATAAAAAGAGTGGAATAAAATGGCAATAATCATATCCAGAAATGAAAAAAAAGAATTAATAAATTATTTAAAAGAAAGATACTCTCTTGAAGACTTTAAATTTAATTTTGATTTCTTGCGGAGCGGAAAAGAAAAAGTATGGATAATCCCTCCTGAATTTAATAAAATAAATCTTGACAAGATGCGAATCGAGTTTGTCGGCTCCTATTTCGGAAGCTATGATGATAAATATTTTAGATTAAGCGTTGAAGCATGTCAATTAATCGGGCCTTTTGCAAAAAAGAATTTTGTTGAATTAGATGAAGAAAATTTGAACAAATGGATTCACGGGAAAAACATATTAGAGTTTAATTCAATAAACCTAACAAAAGGGTATGTATTAATAAAAAACAAAAAAGATTTCTATGGAAGCGGAAAATTTACAGGAAACATCATATTAAATATGCTTGCAAAAAATAGAAGAATTAAAGATTAAATTCTTTCTTTTCTCAATGCGTGCGCTTTTTTAAGCAAATCAATTTCTAATTTCTCAGGATAATGCACTCCTTCTAAAATTATTTCTCCTTCTTGTGTTTTAATTCTCACTTTTCCAATTTTCAATAATCTCTCTAATTTATTTTGTGTTATTTTTATTTCTTTTATATCAACAATAGAGATTTTCTTTATTTTTTTACCTTGCCTAACATAAACATTTATTGGAAGAACAAAATATTTTTTCTGCAACCATTCATAAATTAAAACAAGAAAAAGCGTGAAATTGAATGCAACAAAAAAAGCAAAGAGAAACGGTCTGTAAAATTCAACAACATTAACGTTTGAAAATGCAACAAGTGTTAAAAGAAATGTGAAAATAAAAAGCATGAGCAAGCTAAAAAACATTGCTTTTTCATAAAACCAAACCAGAATAACTCTTTTTTTTGGTTTAAATTCTTTATAAGGCATAATATATTTTATTCTACACAATTATTTATTATTTTATTATTTTTAATTCCCATCTTCTACAATCCCCTTAGGTTCTGGAAGAACCCTCTTAAGAATAGAAAAAACAAACCATATAAAGAAAAAAACAAGCAACATGCTTGTGAAATTACTTAAATTCAAATCAACAATTCCAAAAATATATGGTGAGAAAACAATAATGAAGAAACTTATCAAAACTTGTTTTCCAATTAAAACTGCAATTTTTTTACCAAGATATGCATTAATCCATACAGAAATCCCATAAATTATGAATAAAACAGAAACAAAGAGTTTAAAATCATTTGCTTGCGAGGGAGTATCTATTAAATATTTAAGCCAATTAGCACTTGCCCAAATCATAGCAAAACCATTAGTAAATGCGTTTGCATAACTTGTTTTTTCTCTTTCAACAAAAAATTCTGCTTGTATCCATGAAACATAAACAGGAAGAAGCGTCCAAAAAACATCAAAATCACCTAAAGGCGCTAAAAATATATCTTTTGCATTAATTAAAACAGTTACTAAAAAAAACTTAATTGCTTCTAAATCAAAATTAAACAATAAATTTATATCAAACATATGCAAATTAATAAACAAATTTAATTAATAAAGATAGTCAAACAAGCGCCCTTGTAGCTCAGTGGTAGAGCACTGCCCTCGTAATCCTACAAGAAAGGCAGGGGTCGTGAGTTCGAATCTCACCAAGGGCTTACTGCAATTTATATTGAGAATTCAAAATATAATTTATGGTTTCTTTTGTTATGCTCGCCATCTTCTTATAGTATTTTGAATTCCCAGGCAATTCGCTTTCTTTTGCTTTTTTTTGAAAATACTCTTTTACAAAATTTCCTTTTTCTTCAATAATTTTTAATTCCTCCTCTGAATGCTTGTTTGGCCATTTCCAATAAAGAAAGGCATTAAAACCATCCAATAAGTTTATTAAAAAAGAATTCACTTGTTTGTCATTTTCATCAACTTCCCTTAAAAGAGACACTAAATTAAAAATTTCATTCTGCCAATCAATTGCATGACTCATTAATTCCTCGTTTTTAACCCTGTATAATCTCATAAAATATTCACAAAAATTGCTTTTTTTAAATATTTATTATATTCTTTACAATATTCAAAATAAATTCATCTAACGCATAATCAACAAGCAAATTCAAAAGATTTTTTTCTTTTTTCACTAATTTCTCATCCCCACCCATCATTTTTACTCTTTCTTTGTCAAATTCTCTCTTCACTAAAAACAAACATACTTCTTTTATTTACAGAAGATTTAAGCATAATTCTTCATTCAATTTTTTTAATTCATTAAAAAAACCTTGAATGAGTATAATCAATAAAAAATATTTTATTAAAAAGACTTCTAAAAAAGTTTCTTTTGATAAAAACTCCTAACACCTTCTTCATATTTCAAAACCAATTTATTTGCTTCATAGAACCTCCATCCATTATTTATAAATTTCACAGCAATAATTGGCTTTGCACCTGCTCTTCTTGAAAAAATCTTCAAGTTTTCAAGCTGTTCCCTCCTTATTCTTATAAATTTATTTTTAGTGCACTTGCATTCAATAGCATAATTCTTACCTTCAAAAGAAGCAAACAAATCAGGGTTTGGAAGAGTTGTTGAACCGCTTCCTGCTGCTCTTACAACTGCAAATCCTTGATTCCATAATTTATGCATTAATTCTCTTTCAGCATTCGTGCCTTTTCTCTTCATATTTTTTTGAAAATCAAATTACAATAATAAATTTAGTGTTAAAGATTATTAATTAAAAAAAAATAAGAATAAGAATTTAACCAATAGTTGATAAATACAGGAATGAAAGTATAAAGTATAAAAGGTAAATGCCGTAAACTGTTAATATATAAGGTGCTAACCTGTATTTGAGTTTCAAAAGTTTAATGCCTGCTACTACGCAATAAATATCTGACCCAACTATTAAAAGAGTTATTAATATTGTTAGAATGCTTGATTCAACGACAAACGATAAGAACATCATAGAAAAAACGAAAATCCCTGAAATCAAGATCACTTTATCCTTGTAATCCTCTACTTCACTCTTAATTACTTTTGCTTTCATTGTCTTGTTTTGCTTTGTTTTCCTTACCATAAGAAAATATTATGCACATTACCTTTATTTACTTTGTTAATTTTTTAAAAAATTTAAAATATTATTCTTTATAAGTTAAGTTTTTAATAATTCCTTTTTCTTGTTATTTATTAATGAAAAACTTAATTAAAGAACAAAAAAAAGTTTGGAACACCATTGCTCCTGAATGGAATGAATTCAAAAAAAAGAGTTCAAAATTATCAGAGAAATTCCTTTCAAAACAATCAGGAAAAATAATAGATATTGGTGCAGGTTCTGGAAGGCATTTAAAAAAAATCAAAAATGGTAAAATGTATTTAGTTGATTTTTCAGAAAAAATGATTGAACTTGCTAAAAAAAATGCTGAAAAGAAAAAAATTAAAGCAGAATTCTGTGTTGCTGACATGACTTGTCTTCCATATAAAGATAATTTCTTTGATGGCGGAATCTGCATTTCAGCATTGCATTGCTTGAAAAAAGAAAAGCATTTAAAAGCAATTAAAGAAATGTTCCGGGTTTTAAAACCAAATGCTGAACTTCTTGTAATGGTCTGGAACAAAAATAATAAAAGATTCAAAAGAGAAAAAGAAAAAGAAAAATTAATTGGTTGGAAAAATAAAGGAAAAAGATACTATTATTTGTTTGAAGAAAAAGAAATTTTCCAATTATTTGAAAGCGTTGGCTTCAAAATTATTGAAAAAAACAATTGCGAATCAATGATAAGATTTATTTCAAAAAAAAATTAAAAAATTAGTTAATACATCTATAACCAATTCATCTTCTTAAAAATAAAAGTAAGCAAAAACATTGAAAAAAAGGACAAGAGTATTACAAACAAGTAAGCGTTTGAATTATTTTGCAATGGAAGAACTACATTCATGCCATAAAAACTGGTTATTATTGTTGGAATTGATAAAATAATTGTTATAACTGCAAGAACCTTCATTACAATATTCAAATTGTTTGAAACAATGGAAGCATAAGCATCTAACATTCCAGAAACAATATTATTATAATTTGAAATCATTTCTATATACTGCTTGTTTTCAATTATTACATCCTCAAGCACATCAACATCTTCTTCAAATAATTTTACAATATTACTATTCAAGATTGTATTAAAAACCCTGTGATTAGATATGCCCGCATTATGAAAATAAGTTAAGGTTTTCTGAATTGTTAAGAGTCTAACAATTTCTTTGTTGTTTAAAGAAGTCACGAGTTTTGCTTCAATTTTGTTTATTGATTTTTCCAATTCATGAATGTATTTCATAAATTGATTGTTAATTCTTAACAATATTTGAAGTAAAAACCTTATCTTCATTGTTGTTGAAAAAGATTTCACCTTATCTTCAATAAAATCTTTTAAAAAATTAAATTGTTTTTTATGAATTGTAAGAAAATAATTTTTTGTTATGATAATAGCAAGAGGAAATGTGCGCAAATTATTATTTTCTTCAAATGGAACACTAAAAATAAAAAGTTTATTCCCTCCCTCAACTTCATACCTTGGTCTTTCCTCTTCATCAAGAGCACTTGTTATAAAATCAGGAGGTATTTTAAGAAAATTTACAAAATCTTCCACTTCACTTTCTGTTGGCTCAACCACATCAATCCAACAACCCTTACTTAATCTCTTCTGCTGTCTTAATTCTCCACCCTTAACTTTCTTATAAATTGTTATCATGGTTATCGCCTAAATTAATGAAATTTAAACTTAAATAAACTTTATTTAAAATAATAATTAACCACAAAATATTTTTAAAAAATTTTTCAATTTATTAAATAACAAAATTAATATTTAATAACAACCATAGTTGTTGTATGGATTTAAAAATTTTAGGCCTTAATAAGTATGAGTCAGATTGTTATGAAACTCTTGTTAAACTTGGCAAAGCAACTGCATATAAGATAAGTGAAAGCTCTGGTGTTCCATATGGGAGAATTTATGATGTATTAAATAGTTTAGTAAGCAAAAACTTAATTAAAATAATTCCAGAAAAAATTAAAAAATTCGTGCCTGCAACACCTGATGTGCTTCTTGAATCTTTGAAAAAAAAAGAAAAAGAACTTCAAGAAATAAAAAAAGAGTTAGAAAAAGCAAAAAAAATTTATAGTGAAACCTTAACAGAACCTGTTGAAATTGTGAAAGGGCAAAGAAACTTTTACAAAATAATAAAAGGAATTCCTGCAGCAAAAAAATATCAATATTCTTTTAAATTTTCTTCAGAATGGAATCCTTTTTTTGTCAAAAAAACAAAAGAGAATATTGAAAGAGGCGTAAAACTAAAAATACTTGCAAAATACGATGAGAACACTAAAGAAAATATAAAAAAATGGAAAAAAAATTTCCCAGAATTGAAAATAAAAAAATTTGAATTTGATAATATTGCAGGTTCAATAATTGATGACAAATTAGTTTGGATAGCATTAATTGAATCAAATGAAACAATTATTATTCGTGATAAAAATTTTGCAAAATTAATGAGAAAATTATTTGAATTAGCATGGAAATAATAAAAAAAAATAAAAAAGATTTAAATAAGTTTGTTACATCCTTACTCCTCATCTGTTCTATATGTTCTTCCCACTGCACCAGTTAGGTAAGCAATTGGAACCATAAAAGCAAGACCTGCAAACATTGCTGAAAGAGGATAAAGCACATGACTTGCAGGTTCTCCAAGATCTACTGCACATTTAGCAATAGCAGCGGATGTAAGACCAAGGCCAATACCATTCACAAGACCTATAATTTTGTCAAGATATGAGACTTTTTTCTTTGGTTTTCTAATTGGTGGTGGAAAATAACCTCTTTTATCTTCTAAAAGAGTTCTAATCAAACCCTTCTCTTGATTCATTTCCCTCATTTTAACTGATGGCAAATCAACAACTTCATCCAAAGACATTTTTATTATCACCAAGAAGTAGTATTAAATTTATTATATATAATTATATGCAACCACGCAAGTTGTTGTTAAAATTTCTTAAAAAATCTGTGATTAACAAGAAATGAAAACATTTTTAATAAAAGTAATTGGAAAAAGAAATATGCGTGTTGGCGTCTTATTTAGTGGCGGTAAGGATTCTTGTTTAGCAATGAATGAAGTGTTAAAAAAGCATGATGTTGTATGCTTAATCAGTATTATAAGCAAGAATCCTGATAGTTTCATGTTTCACACTCCAAACATTAATTTAGTTGAATTGCAAGCAAGAGCAATGGAATTGCCATTAATTCAAAAAACAACAAGAGGGGAAAAGGAAAAAGAGTTAAAAGAACTTGAGGAAGCAATAAGGGAAGCAAAGAGTGAGTATAAAATAAAGGGAATAATAACAGGAGCAATAAAATCTGTTTATCAATCTTCAAGAATTCAAAAAATTTGCGATAAATTAAAATTAAAATGTTTTAATCCTTTGTGGCAGATGAATGAAGAAGAGGAAGTTAATTATGCAATTAAATCCGGGATTAAGTTTATTATAAGCAGGATTGCAAGTTATCCTTTGGAAAAAAGGTTTCTCGGGAGGGAATATGATTTTGAACTATTAAAAAAATTGAAAGAGCTTCAAAAAAAATGTTATTTTAGTTTAGCAGGGGAGGGTGGTGAATTAGAAACCTTTGTTTTTGATGCTCCTTTTTTCAAAAAAAAAGTTAAGATATTAGAATATGAAATAAGAATGGAGAATGAATACTCAGGAAATGTTGTCATAAATAAAGCAGTGTTAGTTAAGAAATAATTAGAACTCATTTTTTGAATCATTGTTTTCTGCTTAGAATTCTGAAATAACTTCTTGATTTAATTCACTCCATTCTTTTTTTGTTATGTCATATAAGAGTAAATCATATGATTTCCCTTCTCTGAAAACAAAATTCCTTTTTCTTCCTTGTTTTTTGAACCCAACTTTTTCATAAACATGTCTTGCTGGTTTATTAAACTCACAAACTCCTAAATGAATTGTTTCAAGATTTAATACTTGAAAACCGTATTGTAAAATGAATTTCATTGCTTCAGTGCCATAACCCTTCCCATGATGCTTGCTTGAATAAATCGCAATCCCGAGTTCAGCATGTCTTGAAACCTTGTTTATTTTAAAAAGAGAGATTGTGCCGATTAATTCTTTTGTTTTTTTTATCTCAATTGCGAAAGTGAAAGCACTTCCTTTTTTAGCATCACTCCAAGTTTCCTTCACCCACTCCTCTTCTTGTTCTTTTGATGTTGGGAACAAAACTTGGCCAAGATTTCTTCTTATATTGTAATTATTCCAATTCTTCATTATTTCTTGAACATCCTCTGTTCTTACTTCCCTAAACCTTAATCTTTTAGTGCTGAACATTTTTTTAATCACCTAATAATCTGCTTATAATAAATTATACTTTATAAATATTTAATAAATATTTAAATCTTCAAAACTTATTTCCATTGCTACTACAGGCAGTTTAATACCAAAATTCGTGATAACTTTCGGGTGCAACTCCCCCATCACGCCTATCCTTTTATTCTTGTAATAAATGTCTGCTGATCTTCCTTGAATAAAAGAATCATGATTACTCTTTTTTAATTCAAACTTGAAATCAAATGTTTCAACTAAAGCGTCAAAAACTTTTTTAATACTTTCATACCCTGCTTTATCAGAAACATTAATTACTCCTAAATGCAGTTCATTCTTTGCTTTTACTTCATATTTTTCATGAGGAATTATTACATCCCCAATATCAAATAATTTCATGGGGAAATCTCTATGCAAGTTTTGTTCAACGCATTTAAGCAATTCAGGTAAAACCCATGTTCTAAGCGAATAGTAAGGACTTTTTGCTTCAATTACTGTTGCATGAGGAGGTTGTATTCTTACATTCATTTTTTTATACTGTTCTTCTTCTGTTGTTAATGCAAAAGTATATTCCTCAAGATAACCATTTCCTATCATAAAATCCCTTAATTTTTCAATAAAAAGAGTTTCGTCTCGCAGACCACCTGTTGTGCTTACAGAAGGCATTTTAGGAACAATGTTTTCAAATCCATATGCTCTTGCAATATCATCAATCACATCCACTTCATGAAGGATATCTGTTCTATAAAAAGGAGTTTTTACAATAATATCATTTTCTGTTTCGCTTAAAATTTCATAATCCATCATTTTAAGTAATCTCTTAATTTGACCGCTCGTGAGTTCTACTCCAATTAATTCCTTAACATTATTAAAAACAACACTCATTTTTTCTCCTTCAAGAAGAGGGGTTTTAATTTCTTTATTTGGTAGCACAGTAATTAATTTCTCAATTATTCCTGTTTCATGTGCAATAACTGTTGCCATTAAAGTAAGTATTTGATTTACTGTTTCAAGATTTGTTCCTGTAACTTCAATAAAAACATCTTTTGTATTTTTTGTCACCTTGCCCATTATTTCTGAATTTATTATTGGAGGCATGGACAAAATTTTTCCTTCACTATCTTCAAGCACTGGATATTTACTGAATTTATTAATAAGGTGAGCGTATTTTATCCCAGTAGGATGCTTTTTCAAAATTTCATCTCCAGTAAGCTCTTCATTGAAATCAAGAGGAATGAACTTTATTTCTTTTGGAGATTTCGCCTTAAAATAAACAGGAAATTTAATGTTATCTAATGGGTAAATGCCTATTGCTGCTTTCCTTCTATTCCTGCAATAAGTTGCATGAAGTTTTTCCTGCACCCAAATAATTTCTTTTATTAAGTCATCTGTAAAATTAACATTCTTAACAATTGCACCAACAGCAAAAGGACGTATTGATGCAAGCTCTTTTGCAATTATGAACTTGTTTTTTGTTTCCTTCACTTTATATTTTATTGAGTCCAAACCAAGAAATGGTTTTAATGCTCTTGCTAATCCTTGCGGGGACACCATATCTGCTCTATCAGGAGTAATGTCAATAATTAATTCATCCCCATTAACGCCATCAAGTTCCATTCCATATTGAAATAATTTTTCTTCAAGCTCTTCAAGAGTTATTCTTGCTCCTAACAATTTTTTTAATCTTTTAAAAGAAGTATTTAATGTTACCATTATTCACTCACCTTAAATATTGGTTTTGTTTTCTTTATATTTTCAACATCAACAAAATGCCCATAAACTTGTCTTATGTCATCAATACCATAACAAAGCATTGCTAATCTTTCAAGCCCAAGCCCCCATGCGATTACAGGTTTTGTTATTCCATGAGGAAGCAATACTTCTGGTCTAAAAACACCGGAATTTCCGAGTTCAACCCATTTTTTTAGTTTAGGTAAATAAGCAAAAATCTCCATACTTGGTTCTGTATAAGGATTATATGTTGGTTTAAATCTTAATTTTTTCACACCCATCTTCTTATAAAATTCTTTAAGTACTGCTATTAGATTTGCAAGACTTAAAGGTTTATCTGCTACAATAACTCCTTCTACTTGATGAAACTCGTGAAGATGTTTAAAATCAAGCGTTTCATTTCTGAAAATTCTATCAACACTAAAAAATTTATACGGTGGTTTAAAACATTTTGAAAGCATTCTAAAAGTTGTTGCTGTTGTATGAGTTCTCAAAATAAGTTTTTCTGCTTCTTTTTTACTCCATTCACCACCCCACCCCTTACTACCTGTTTTCCACCCGTCCTCATGAACACTCTTAATTATTTTGCTTAAATCCTCAGGAATCCTTCCTTTAGAAGGGTATTTTAAAAAATAAGTGTCCATTATCTCCCTATTAGGATGATCCTGCCTCATAAAACAATTGTCAAAATTCCAAAAACAAGTTTCAACATAATCACTCTTCATTTCTTTAAAGCCCATCTCAATAAAAATTTGTTTAATTAATCCTGTCATTTCTTTAAGAAAATGCTTTTTCCCAAAAGAACTTGGATACTTTGTTCTAAGATTATAAGAGCGAAACTTTTTATTCTTCCAAGTTCCATCTAAAATCATTTTTGGTGTGAGTTTTTCTATTAAATCTTCTTTTAAATTTTTCAAAATTTTTTTACCATTTTCATTAATCCTATATTGCCTAACAACTCTTATTTTCTTGACAACAAGCCCTCTTTTCAAAAACTCCTCCACATATTTTTCATCTTCTTTCTTTAAATAAAAGGGTTTTTTCTTATTGATTTTGTTTATGAGTTCCTCTTTTTGATTTAATTCTTTCAAAAATTTTTCATTATTTTTTTTGCATATTAATCCTTTCTCAATTTTTATACAATCATTTCTTTTTAACAAACCCATGCTTATGTTAAATTCTTGTTCTTTCAATTTACTCTTTTTTTTGTAATCCTTAATGCCTACAGGTTTTTTAAGACCATTCAAAAATATTTTTTCAGGAAACCCTTTTTTCACAACACTTATTCCTGTTTTTGTTAAAGATACCTCCTCCAAAACCTTCTCTTTTTTATCAACAAAGCCCTTCTCTTCAAGAATACTTAATGCTTTAATTAAAGAATCCTTTTTCATTCCTGTTTTTTCAGCAAGAACTTCAACAGATTGAAAGCTCTTCAAATTCTTGATTAAAGAAAGTGTCTTTCTTTCAATTGCGCTTAATTCTGTTTCCATATTATTCATCTCTTACAAGTTAATCTTTTTTTAATCTTGTCATAACTAAAAGAATTTCTAAACCACATGATTATTTGAACCGGAACGGCAACACCAACATGTGTAAAAAAAGAAAAAAATAATTTAAAAATGTTTGGTTAATTGCGAGCAATTGTTTAAAAAAACAAATGAATATATTAAATAGCAAGAAAAATGAAAGAAAAAGAAGAAAAAATGAAAATTTTGAGCAAAGAAATTGAAAACTGCAGAAAGTGTGCGTTATTCAAAACAAGAAACAATGTTGTTGTTGGAGAAGGTAATTTAAATGCAAAAATAATGTTTATTGGAGAAGCACCAGGATTTAATGAAGACATGCAAGGAAAACCTTTTGTTGGAAAAGCAGGACGCGTTCTTAATGAATTATTAAAACACATAAATCTTAAAAGAGAAAATGTTTATATCACGAGTTTATTGAAATGCAGGCCTCCAAACAATAGAAAACCCTTACCACAGGAAATTAAATATTGCAGTGAATTCTTGAATAAACAAATCTCTTTAATTAATCCAAAAATTATTTGCCCTCTTGGGAGTTATGCAATGAATTTCATTTTTAAAAAATATGGGTTGGATTCAAAAAAAATAAGCGAAGTGCATGGCAGAGTTTTTAGAATACCAACTTTGAATGGAATCTTAAAAATAATCCCATTATTCCACCCTGCTTTTGCTGTTTATTACCCTGATAAGAAAACAATTTTAATGAAAGATTTTGAAGTAATTAAAAAACTAAATAAGTAAAAAAAAAGTTTAAGAAATCATGAAATACAAATTTTTTTCAATCATGATTATCCTTCTCATCATACCTATTGCACAAGCATCAAGTATTGAAAAAAATAAAGAAACACCATATGTTTGGGAAAATATTTTCATAAGTCAAAGCGGGATTGTGCATTATTCAAAAACAATAATGTATTCTTCCAAAACTTGTTTTAACAAAACAGAGATTAAAATTCCAAAAAAAGAAAACATAACCTTGTGGGGTTTAAGTGCAATCGGAGAAAATGGAACTTTTGAAAGCAATGATTTTGAAAATCATAAAACCTTATCATATTACTTCCAAAACCCTGTATGCAATAAAAGCATTAACATAACATATAATTATTTTTTAATTCCAGGAGTAATTAAAGGAAATAATATAACAATTACTGAAATCAACATTATAAAACAAGACTATGACAAGAACACAAAAATAAAAGAATTAAATGCAAAAATAGATAGTGATTATGAATTAAATAAAAGCCTTTTTTGGATAAAACCCTATGATAATAATTGCACAAAATATTTTGAAGAAGGAAATGCTTATATTATATGTGAAAATGTGTCTAATGTTGAAATAAGAACTCTTTTTTTAAACAAAGAGTTTCAAAACCATTATTTTTATTCAAACAAAAGTTTAGATGATATTCTTGCAGAAGAATTAAACCAAAAAAGGAAAACAAAAATAAGACAAATGCTTGAACCCTTTAAATACCCTTTATTTTTTATATTTTTGATAGTATTCTTATTTGGTGCAAGTAGAAAAAACAAAAACATATTTTAAATAATTTGCAAAAAAAATTTCAAAATATTTTTGTATTCTTTAAAATAAAACATGTCTGCAAGTAGTTCGAAATCCTTAACTCTCCAAAACTCTCCTGTAAATTCTCTGAAAGGAAGCACTTTAACAGGGAATAAAACAAGATTTGCTTTTGAAAAATTTGTTTTGATTAAATCAAGTTTTTTTAAATCCTTATGCAAAACATAAGCATAAATTTTAGAAGGATTTAATTCAATGACAGAATCAAGCGTAAAAGCATAAGAAATTTTTTGATTTTCAAAATAATCTCTTATATCATAAAAATTTGAACCAAAAACAAAATAATTTATTTCTTTAAAACTCCTTGCTAAAACATATTTTGTTAAAAGCCTGATTTTATCCACGAGAATATGAGAATTTTTTGATTCTTTATTCAAAATTTTTTCTTCTTTTAATTTTTTAAAGACTTTATTCACAAGTTGAGGACTTACTCCTAATTTCTTGCTTATCTCTTTTTGATTAAAATTACTCCCTGAATTACCTAAAACATATTGATAAATTCTTATTGTTTTTTCATTTTTCATTATTAATCTACTAATTAGTAGATTTTATTTAAATAGTTTGTTTTAGTATGAGAACTAATTTTTTTTCTTGGGTTAGGAGGGAGGAGTTTGAGAGGATTGTTTTCTTTGTGAGGAATAATGTGAGTGTTTTTGTTAAGGGTGATTTGGGTAGTGGTAAAACTGTTTTGCTTGAAAGAGTTCGCGAGGAATTCCCTAATGCTTTATTTTTTGATAGTTTTAATTTTTGTTTGAGTGATTTGCAAAAATATTTTGGTGATGGCAGGAAGAAGGAATTATTAAGGAAATTAGTTATGGGTGAGTTCGTAATCCTTATTGATAATGCAAGTAATTTGAGTAGGAATAGGATTAATTTCTTGGTGGACTTATTGAAGAACAACACTCTTGTCGTTGCTGGAGAAGTCATCACTGAGGAATTGAGTGTGTTCTTTGAGGTTGTCGTGCTTCACCCTTTGAATCACACTGAGATTAAGAGATTCATTAATGCTCTTGGAGTGAAGAATAATAAGATCATTGTTTTATGCAGGGGTAATCTTTTGAAAGCAAGGAGGTTGTGCGAGAAGTTCAATCTTACTGGGCGTGTTGAAGTGATTAGTGAGGGAGTGAATTTGCGCGCTCTCGCGTATTCAATGTTGAGTTTAAGATATGCTTTCATGCTCAGTGGATTATGGGGGGCTTATAGATTAATAAGCATGATTGCTTATGCTTTGCTTAGTCTCACGAGATTCAAAAAGAAATAATTATTTTTTTATTATCTTTTTTTGTTGCTCGCTCCACACAACATTATTTGTTTTCTTAAGCCATTCAACATACTCCTCGATGAATTCTAATCTCTGCTTAAAATTCCTTTCAATATCCTTTTTTATTTCATCAAGATTTATTCTCGGGAGTTTAACCTTTTTTCTTTGACTCACATCACATACTTCTTAAACTTTTTCTCTACTTTAAGTTTTTTATTAAATTCTTTTAATAAATTCATGTCCAAATTTTCCCTAAATAAGTCATACAAAAATTTTGCATCTTCAATATCTTTTTTGCTTCCAAGCAATAATTTAAATGAAATCTGTAATTCAATTGATTAAGCACTCATTCTTCTAAATCTGATTTAACAAACCTTAATTCCATGTTTGGGATAAAAGAATTTTTTTTTGAAAAACGCAAAGCAATGTTTTTTGCTAAATAATCGTGAAAAGCGCTTTTCACATCTTGCACGTTTATGCAAACAAATTTCTTATTTATTTTCTTCCATAACTTTTGAAATGAGGCATAATCTAATTTTTTTAAAAGAAGATCAATGTCTTCTGAACTCCTATTCCTCCCGAAAAGAATGCTAACAAATCCTGAAACAATAACAGAATCAAGTATAATCTTTTTAGAAGTTTATTAATCTTAGGATTTCAATTTCTTCATGGTCTCTTCTAAACTTCCTTTAAATCCTTCTTCAGGCCATAATTCTTTTCCTTTTTCGTATTTAGGCAGTAAGTGAAAATGAAGGTGAAAAACGAATTGTCCTGCTACTTCACCATTATTGTTTAAAATATTCATGCCTTTCGCATTCAATTTTTTTTTAAGAATCATTGCTGTTTTCTTTAATCCTTTGAAATAATTTCCTATTTCTTCATCAGGGAGTTCGTAAATATTTTCATAATGTTTTTTTGGAATAACAAGAGTGTGGCCTTCTGTTCTTGGTGTTATATCAAGGAAACTTAAAACATAATCATCTTCATACACTTTATGACAAGGAATTTCTCCTTTAACAATCTTACAAAAAATGCAGTCCTTCATAAGAATGAATTAATTCTTTTTTATTATTAAATAATTTCTATTCTCGTGCTTAATGTTAATTGAATTTCTTTCCTGCTTTCTTGAATTCAATTTCTTGATTTATTAATTTCTTTAATGTTTCTTTTAAATCTTTTATTTTAATCCTCACTTGTTTCATTGAATCTCTTTCTCGAATTGTCACGCTATTATCTTTTTTTGTATCATAATCTATTGTTATGCAGTAAGGCGTTCCTTTCTCATCCATCCTACGATACATTCTTCCTACACTACCCGTTTCATCATAATTAATAATAAACTCTTTTCTTAAATCATTGTATATGTTTTTAGCAATAATAGGAAGCCCGTCTTTTCTTACTAAAGGCATTATGCTAACCTTAATGGGTGAGATATGTGATGGCAGTCTTAAAACAATTCTTTCTTCTTCTTTTTCCAAGAAAATATCAATTAATGAGAGCACGATTCTATCAGAACCGTAAGCGATTTCAAGAACATGAGGTTTTTTCTTGCCTTCAAAAACAAGTTTTTTTCCTGACATTTTTGAATGCTGCGTTAAGTCATAATCCCCTCTGTCATGAACCCCGCAAACTTCAATCCAACCATAAGTTGGTGTTAGAACCTCCACATCCCATGCATCAAGAGCGTAATGCGCTCTTTCTTTTGGATAGTGCTGCCTGAACCTTATCTTGTTTTCAGGAATCCCAAGATTTATTAAAGAAGTATAAGTGATTCCAAGACACCAAGCGTATGCTTTATTTCGTAAGTATTCCTTGTTTAAAGCGTTTTTTAAACTCATTTTCTTTGGCTTTCCTTTTTTCTGTTGTTTATAAGGCCATAATGGGAGTTTTAAATCCTTTACTTCTTCGTATTCTTTGAAATCAATTTTTTCTTCTTGAGTTAAGAATATTTGAGCTTCTGCTTGAGTGAATTCCCTTCCTCTTAGAACATTTTGTCTTGGACTTATTTCATTCCTGTATGCTTTTCCTATTTGAAAAACACGCATGGGTGTTTTTTTTCTGAAGAAATCATAATACCTTTGGAAGGGTAAGTAAGTCGTGGTTGCTGTTTCAGGCCTGCAGTAAGCTTCTTCATCCACACCAATTATTGTTTTCATCATGAGTGTTGCTTCTTCAATTCTTTGTTGAAACCTTCCTTTGCAAGAAGGACAAGTAATCTTGTGTTCTTGAATGAATTCAAGCATTTCTTTCTTAGTCATTCCTTCAGGTTTTCCTTTATTTTCTTCAATTAATTTGTCAGGCCTGAAAACTTTTTTGCACTTACTGCATTTTATTATTAAATCATTAAACCCATTGTAATGCCCGCTTGCTTCCCACACAATTTTTGGAAGAATTGTTGGGCACTCAACTTCATAAAACTTGTTTAAGATTAAATGCTTTCTTAATTCGTTTTCAACATTATTTTTAAGAAGTTTTCCTAAAGGACCGTAAGTATAGAATCCTGAAACACCTCCATAAATTTCTGGCTCAGGACCCCATATAAACCCGTTCTTCAAAATAAAGGATTGTAATTCAACTTCCTTATTCATAGAATATATTGAGTTAATAACATCTTTTAAAACTTTTGAAAAAACGATTTTATCATGCAAATCCTAAAAAAAATGAGTAAGATAAAAAAACGCTTAATCCTTTTCTTAAATTAATCCACCAGTAACATCTGTTCCGTTAAAAATGTTTAAGCCTAAATCCCCTAACTCCCCTAAACCAATATCATTAACACTCGTATCTAAATCACTTAATGCCTCATCACTCGTTAATTCTTCTTCAGTGTCAGGCAAATCACTTAAACTTCCTAAACCAATGCACTCATTTTTTTGACAAGCATAAACATCATCATTATCATCATCGCACCAATAAAAACCAGCGTTAACGCAATCTTCTTCTGTTGTATAACTCGAAGGCTTTAACGTTTTGTTCAATGAATTAGTGGATACGCAAGCCATTGAAAATAAACAAACCCCGATTAAAAACAACATTATTATTTTCTTCATTTTGATTCACCGCTTACAGCAAGTTTATTTAAAGCATCCCATTCGAGTTTGATTTGTTTAAGAGTCTCTCTTGCTTGTTTAACGTATTCATACGCTTCCTCAACACTTCCTGAGTTAAAATTATCCCTCGCATTATTTACTTGAGTATTGAGTTCATTATTTAATCCTTCTAAAGTTGTAGTATTAAGTCCTAGTTTCTGCGCTTTCTTAATTCCTTGACTTATTTTTTCTTGAAATGACATTACCTTATCTAAAAACATGGTTATTGTTTCTTGTTTTTTTGCTTCATTCCATGCTTCATCTAATAATTCGTACTTGCCTTTTATTGTAGCAAGGAAAATCATGCAAGCATCATAATTGCCTGCTTCATAAGCGTTTTTTGCATTATCTTCCGCTACTAACAAGTCATTGTAAATTGCTTGCATTCTTGTTGTATTAATTCCTGTTGAATTAACTTGATTTTCGTAATTCTCTTTGAATTCCTGCAATTTCTCAAAAAACTTCTCTGCTTGTTTTTTCTGCAAGTCCTTCTTAAGTCGAGCATTTAATTCTTCTTGTTTTTCCTTCCAAACATCATTTAATTCATTCATGAAATTGTTTATCTCTTTCGTCATATTACCTTCTAAAACCCAAACTTCTTGCTCGTCTCCTGCTTTTCTCACTTCTTTTTTGTAATCCTCTATTTTTTTATCAAGTTCATTCATCTTATCTTTAATATCCTTTATAGCATCCTCAAATAATTGCGTGTTAATGCCTTCTGCTTTTAATTCTTCTTTCTTTTCTTCTGCTTTACTTATTTTATAATCAACAACTTTTTGAATAAGATTCCTCATCCCTTCAAATCTTTCTATTGAGTATGTAATAAGCGTGGACTTCTGTTTTCTCTCAAGAGCCATCATCTTATTTCTTAAATCAGTCATCATAGTATCTAATTTTGTTGTGAACCTCTCTAATTCAGCGCCTTTCTTTTCTGCTTGCTTGAAATCTTGACTCGCTTTTTGTTTTTCTTCATTCCTTAATTGTTGCTCGTAATTCATTACTTGTTGTATTGCTTGTTCAAGTTCTTCCCTCGTTCCTCCTTCTAATTGCATGTTAGGAGTAAGCCAATTATTTAATTCATCAAGTGGTATTCCAGCAACATTTTGTCCGTTAATAGTGAATTTGCTTAAGTACTCTTGCTTAACTTCCTCAATTAATTCATGGAAGTCCTTCTCATTAGAAGAACTCTTTTCAGGTCCTAAAAAATTATTTTGTGATTCAGCGTACGCTACTTCTTTTAAGGAATTAATTCTTTCTCTTATCTTATTCTGGAAGGAACGCATTGTTTCATCCATTAATTCTTCCATGCCATTCTCTCCTTCAATGAGATTGCTTAATTCTTCAGCAGCAATAGAAAAAGTATCCTTATTACTCGCACAAACCTTGTTAACAGCGTTCTCAATATCCTCTCTTTTTTTCTCAATTTCAGAATAATCAAAACCCAGGTTTAAGTCAGGATCCTCATTCATTTCTTTATAATAATCAATCATTGCAGAAACAGCTGTCATCATTTGCCCTTCAATCTCTGACCTAACACTCTTGCAAAAAAATTGTATGAATTCTTGTTCTGCTCCTGCTTCAAGTATTGGTGCTGGAATGCTTGTTGGCATTCTTGCTTTAGGATGTCTTCCTTCAAAATCATTGCTTAATGCTTTCTTACAATCCTCTTTTTTTGAGGGATTAGAAATCTCATCACAAAAACTAATATTATTATTCTCCCATGCTATGTGAAAAATGCATTCATCAATTTTTGTTTGAGTATCAAGAATGGGTGTTCCATCAACTCCTTTGCACTTAGCGAGTTTCTTGCAATCATCGGGAGTTCTTGGTGAACCACTTACTTCGCACTCTGTTCCTCCTTCCTCGTACCTCTCTTGAAGTGTTTTTTCAAAGCCACCTCCAACAGTTGCTAAGCAAGAATCTTTTTTAATGCCATCCTCAATTTTATCACAAAGCTCTTTATCCTTATTCTTTAAAGCAAACCTTAAATAACAATCATCTCTTTGAGAAACTTCTAAACAACCTTCAAGTGTTTCTGGATTTATAATCTTACACCCTCTTTCATCAACACTCACTCCTTCAGGAGTGTGCGAGCATTCATCTTTTATGTCAGGAACACCATCCTTGTCCTCATCTTTTAAGTACTCTTCTCCGGATTTCACAATCCCTTTCACTTCTGCTTTATTTTTTTCTTTAAACCGTATTAACGCTTTTACGCAATTCTCTTTTTCCGCAACATTCTTAATCTCATCACAATAACTCACATCACCTTTATTCATTGCTTCCCCGAAATAACAAGAATCCCTTTCACTGCCTGAAAGAATTTCACACGAAAACCTTTCTTCAAATTTTTTTTCAAAAACATTATTATTTGCTTGAATGTTTTCTCGTGTTCTTGTTGAAGCATTCTCAAGAATCATATTCTCTCCTTCATTTACTTGTTGATTACTCGTGATTAAACTCTTTTGATGAGTGCTCGCATTAGTGTTATCTGAAACAGTATTTGAATTGTTTGTTGAAGTATTTGACAGAGTCTCATTTGTTTCTTGAGCTAAACTCGTTGAAAGAGAGAAAACTAAAAACAAGGCAATGAAAAAAAACATTAAACCCTTATTCATATAATTATACTTTAATAAAATCATGTTTATTAACTTTTTTAATCTTTCAAAAGCAACCCCATCCTTAACTCTCTCAAAAAAAAAATTTAATTATACTTTAATAAAATCATGTTTATTAACTTTTTTAATCTTTCAAAAGCAACCCCATCCTTAACTCTCTCAAAAAAAAAATTCAAACACTAAATTAATCTAAGTTTAATCCTTGAAGTAATGAAGGCAAACAACACACAATCCAATATTTCAATACTATTTTAGTCTGATTTTAATGAACTTCGCTTTAATTTTCCTTTATTTTCTTAAGGCTTTTCTCTAGTAAAAATTTAGCGTCAGGCCATTTAATTAGTTCAAGGAATTCTTGTGGTGTTACGAGTTTTCGTTCAAAAAGAATTCCTGTTGCTGGATCTGTTCTTAATTTATTAATCTTCTTGATCTTGCAGGCTAAGCGCGCTTGATAATAATGCTCTCCTTCAATCTCGTCAGGATTTTCAGGGTAGAAGACTTCTGAGTAACCAATTAAGTGACAATCGCTTAATTCAACGCTCGCTTCTTCCATCACTTCTCTCTTAATAGTTTGTATCAAGGACTCTCCGTCCTCGGGATGCCCTCCGGGTAAGTGCCACGCCCTACCAGGTTTCCTAATAAT
>JAFCGN010000020.1 GCA_017608045.1 Candidatus Parvarchaeota archaeon | reverse complement strand
ACAGGGTTGCACATTCCACAAAAAAGCGCTTAATGATAGGCATAGTTGATAATGAAGGTGATGTAACCTATTATGAGATTAAGTGGATCAGGCCTTAGTCCTGAAACAACCTCTTTCTTAATTCAAAAAGAATATCAGAATTTATTTTTTCTTTTGCTAAGTCCGATTGAAGCAGTACATTAACCTCTGCTTGATGAGTTCTCTCAAGAACTTCTAATTTGTAATGAATAGGATAAGCAGGGTGAGATGGGCCCCCTTTTTCACCTATGCAGTAAATCTTCTTGACATTCATTGTTAAAAGGAGATGGTATTTTTTTATATTCATCCTCTTCATTTAAAAGGTCAGAAATCTGTTCATTAATTACCTGCCTCAGGAATGGAAAACCAGGTGATGACCTGAGTATACCCCCAATATCTTCTGAAAAACCTTCAAATATCCTTCTGTTTTCCCTTTCTTCTATCTTAACAGTTTTACCATAAAGCCCTAAGGGGATATCAATAAAGTCTATTAATTTGTTAATCTTATAATTTATTGAACTTCTTGGTCCTTCAAAACAAAACTTTAATGGTTTGTTATTATAAGTTTTATGCATATTTATTATCAATCACTCCTTATTTTATATATTTTTGTAATTTTAAACAATAAAGTATATAAAGTTTGTATATGACTCTTTTCTCATGGACAGCAAGGAGAAAGTCATACAAACAATAAGGATGAGAGGGCCTGTCATACCTGCACAAATAGCAAAAGTAATTGGAACAGATATATTAATGGCCTCTGCAATACTTTCAGAGCTTGTATCAAAAAATATTCTTAAAATTTCTCATGTCAAATTCGGAAGCACACCTCTTTATTACCTGCCTGGCCAGGAATCAAGACTGCAGGATTTTGCAAAAAACCTTCATGAAAAGGAAAAAAGGGTTTATGATTTACTGATGCAGAAGAAAATCTTGAGGGACAAAATAGCAGAGCCTGTTGTGAGGGTTGCCTTAAGGAATATAAAGGATTTTGCTATTCCATTACAGGTAAAGATTAATGATAATGTAGAAATATTCTGGAAATGGTATTTAATAACTAATGAAGAGGCATCAAGAATAATAAAAGAAACAATTAAATTTGATAAGCCAAAAAAAGATGTTAAGCCAGTTCAGGAAACAATTACCAGAAAAGAACAGGAAAAGCCAAAAGAAGAAATTAAGAAGGAAGAATTAAAAAGGGTAATGCCAAAAGAAGAAATTAAGAAGGAAGAAAAGAAAATATTTGTTGACAAAACAGCTGAAGATAAATTTTTAAGTGAGGTTAAAAGATTTTTTGAAAAAAGTAATATCAATCTTATAGAACAAAAAATAGTAAAAAAGAATTCAGATTTAGACCTTGTTATTGAAGTGCCAAGCGCTGTCGGCAGTTTGACATATTACTGCAAGGCAAAAAGCAAGAAAAGAATAAGTGATTCTGACTTAAGCTCTGCTTTTGTTCAGGGACAGATAAAAAAACTTCCTGTTTTATTCTTAACAAAAGGTGAGTTAACAAAAAAAGCAAAGGAAATGCTTTCAAAAGAATTTAAAAACATAAAAATAAAAAAAATATAAAATGGGAACTCAGATAAAGTGCCTATTAAAAAGCAATGAACTATCATTAAATGATTTGAATAACAAAACATTGGTTATTGATTCATACAATCTTCTTTATCAATTTTTAACAACTATTCGCTCAAGAGATGGATCCTTGCTTATGGACTCAAAGGGCAATGTAACATCCCATCTTGTTGGATTATTTTCAAGAACAACAAAACTTATGCAAAACAATATAAAATTAATTTTTGTTTTTGATGGAAATCCGCCAAAACTAAAAGAGATAGAAAGGCAGAGAAGAAAAGAGATTAAGATACATGCAGAAAAAAAATATGAAAAAGCTGTTGAAGAAGAAAATATAGAAGAAATGAAAAAATATGCCTCAAGGACAACAAGGCTTACAGAAAATATAATAAAGGAATCAAAAAAACTTATTTCTGCCCTGGGATTACCTATTGTGCAAGCACCTTCAGAAGG
>JAFCGN010000019.1 GCA_017608045.1 Candidatus Parvarchaeota archaeon | reverse complement strand
TATTTTAACTTCTTCACTAATTTCGATTAGGTTTTGTATTATTTCTTCAATGTTTGAAGAAAGAACTAAACCAATCCACCATGATTCTTCTGCGAATTTTTCGATTTCTTTTTTTTCGAAATGAGTTGCATATGGTTGAGGTAAAACCTTTTTTGGAATCAAGTTTTTTGCGTAAAGATTATAGATTGCTGTTTTGCCAATTTCGACATTGCCTAGAATTGCCATAGCTAATGCGTGATCGTAGCTTCTAAACGAATACAAAATTTCCCCGTCTTTGATGTATTGTTTGGCATTTTTTAAACATGCATCTGAGGTTTCTTCGAAAAAATCTTTGTCATTCATTAGCTAACACCGTTAAATCTGTAATAATTTTTTTAAATTAAGCATTATGAACTTAAAATCATAATTATAACTGTTGAATTTCCGGCGCGTTATTTTCTTATGTTTATCATTGATTTAGAATAGTATTATGTTGCTGCTGATCTTTTTAGACTTTATTTTTATCTCCAATTTGAGCCTCACTTTGTTTTTTATGTTTATTTTCGAGTCTTTTTAGAGTTTTTTATTGTAGATATGTTCGACAAAAAGACTTATATGTATATTTGTTCTACACATAGACAAGAGGAGAAGAAGATGGAGAAGAAAAGAATACCAGTTAGAGTAGGTCCATAAGCGAGAAAAAAAATATTTTCTTTTTCTTTTTTTAATAGAAAAGTAGAAATTATTACTTTTTTTGATTTTTTTAACTTTTTAATTTATTATTTTATTTTCAGAGTTTTATAATTAATAAGATATGATCAGGGCATAATTTGTTGGCTTCTCTGCTTAATTCATGAATCCGTCCTTTTAGATGTTAATTCTGAGAAAAGTTTGTGATGCCTTAACAAATAATATATACAGCCAAAGATAAATGAACGGAAGGACAAATGTTTCAAAAATAACAGAGTCATAATGAGTCTTTTTGTCTATTGGGATGAAATGTTATGAATTTAAAATTGCGTATAACAAAACAGTATAGTTCAGATAGTTACATAAAACCTAAACATATACGAATGTCAATACTTGATTTGGATAGATCCCCTGATTATCCAGTGAATTTTGTGTGCAATTTACCAAAAAGTATTAAAGTTAATGAACGTACACCCAGCAATTTTTCCAAAACATTTGGTGAAAAAAAAATAGAAGTGGCAAAAACTCTACTTAATGATGCCTTAAAAACTGAAGATGATCCTGAAATCAAAGCGGAAATAGAAGCGAGATTGAAGATACTGTGATTTATTGATTTGAGAACAATTATATGTTGCATTTTTAATTGATTTTTTGTATTGTTATTGGATATAAAATTTATAATGTTTCTGATAATTTTTCTACTTCTTTTTTAATATCTTGTAATGTCTCTCTAGCACTTTTTTTATCTAGAAAGTATGGGTCTTTTATATTCCATTCGATTATTTTTTTTTCACATTCTGGACACTTTTTTAAAACTGCGTTTGTGTGAATATTCTGCATGGTTACTATAAGGTCATAATTTTTCAGTTCTTTTTGATCTAGGTTTTGAGGTGTTTTTTTAAGATATTTGATGGCGGTATTGTTCTTTAGGAATTCTTTTATCAGTGTGCCAATTGGAATTGATGTTTTTAATCCTGCCGAATCAACTTCTAGGTCTGGTCTAATCTTTTTTAGAAGGGCTTCAGCTAATGGACTGCGATAAGCGTTTCCATAGCAAACAAATAGAATTCTCATATGGTTCTTCTCTTCTTTGTTTTAGATATTGGTTTCTTAAATTTTATTGGATTTTTATCTGATTGTTTTTATAATTTTATAATTATTACCGATAGACTTGAAAAAAATGTATTGTATTATTGTTGATGACTTTTTTTTGTATTTTTTTTCGATAACCAAAAAAACAACCCAAAAACAGCTCCTCTAACCATTTTCACACGTTTTTGTATGCTTTAATTATGTATCAACATTTATATTCACGTTTCACAAGTATTGATATATAAGACACAATATGTCTGGAACAGGACATATTGTATGTCTGTACAACAAAACTACAAAAGAGACAAAAAAAATGCAAAACCTACAAAAACAAGTACAAACCAAACTCGCAAAAGGACTCCTAGACCTAATAATCCTACAATTCCTAAAAACCCAACCAATGCACGGATACCAAGTTATAACCAAAATAAGAAAGAGTTTTGGCGTGTATTTTGGCCCTAGCACCATCTATCCCCTATTAGCCTCACTTGAGAAGAAAGGACAAGTTAGTAGTTTGTGGAATATGAATTCTGAGCGGCCA
>JAFCGN010000018.1 GCA_017608045.1 Candidatus Parvarchaeota archaeon | reverse complement strand
TTCTTTTAAAATACTGTCTATATCTGCAAGATTAAACATTGCTTCATTTGCCTGAGCATTTCTCATGATTTCAGCCCTATCGCGACCTTTTTTTCCGCGAAGGAGCGATTGAATTTTAGTAGCAGCGACGCGATTAGGATGATACCCTTTTACTTTGGAAACATGTTTCTTCGGCGGCTCAGCATCTTCAAAAGGATCGTAATCATCAGCATTAAAGTCATATGAATCATGAGATGAAATAGTGTCTGTTGATTGTTGTCTAAATGAAGGTGCGGCGGACATATTATATATTATCATTATAAAAAAAATCACATTTTGTATAATGTTATTGTTGTTCCTGCATATAATTATGAAGTAATATATCTGGATTTTTGTTGTAGATATCCCCTGCCAAAAAGCTATCTTCGTATAATTTTCGTAATACGTTTTCGGGCGCTGTAGTTCCTGCTTTAATTAAGTTATGTTTTCTTAGGTAGCGTTTTACTTCAAGAATACATTTAGAATGTAATACTTTTTGTTCTTCTCTAACCTTTTTTCTTGTTTTTCCAGATTTTACTAGTACTCCAACTTTTCCTTCTTTTTTCCCTAATTTGAAAATTTTAATAGTGCGTTTTTTACTAATTGTCTTTAAAATTTTCTCTTTTTTGGGTATAGCCATTTTTTCTTTTAATTTATTTAATTTTTCTTTTCTCTCCATAACGGAAGCTGTAGGTGGTGGTTTTGGAGGTAATACTAAAGTAGGTTTTGACTTTTTCTTTTTTTTCATTGTTTTCATATATTGTGAATAAGTGGGCTTAGAACCATTTTTTAAGCATCCATAAGGAGGTGCCTGTACAGGTGTATATGAATTTTGTGAGGGAGCATTAACTAGTTGTGGTGCTATAACATTTTCATTAGAAAACGGTTGTGTATTAATGGTGGCTGTGTTAGGGGGTGGTTGTTCTTTATTTTTTCTTTTTCTAGTTTTCTTTTTCTTTTTAACTTTATCCTTTTTTTGCTTTATCATAGTTTGTAGATAATTCAAAGAAGAATTAAAATCAGTTTGAAATTCGTCTATTTTTTCTTTTGAGTCATCATCATTTTTATTTTTTTGCTCTTGTTGATGATTTTTAATTCTAGCTAAAAGTTGTTTTTTAAGGTTATTTGGTTTTATACTTTGTCTTAAATCCATACGTTTTTTCTTATCTTTTTTACTTTTAGTTTTTTTACCTAATTTAAAAAAAGCTGGATTTACTTGAATAGTTTTTCTTTTTTCCATACTAATAGTAATAAATAGAAAAACAATGAATTACTAACTTAATTACAAATACATATGTTGAAGTATATTTTTTGCTGTATTTTGTTCTTTTTTATTTCCAATTTCTACAAACATTTTATAACCTTTTTCCATATCTTTTAATATAATTTTTGTTTTTTCACTTTTAGGTTTACAAAAAACTCGCCTGCCATGAGCAATTTTTGTTTTTGATAGTAAAGTTTCCATATCTCTTCCATAAAATTTGAAAGTATCCATTTTTGGTTCGAACCATGAATCAGGTATTTTATCTTTCAAACTCCAACCTGCATCAATAACTTTTTTCTTAAAAATTTTGTTTAATTCACCTGCTTTATAGTCATCAGTTTTAAATCTCCAAGGAAATCGTGAATTTAGACCTTGATTATAAGCAAAGAAACATTTATCGAGGTCTTCTTCATATCCGGCAATAATGACCATTAATTTATCTTTGTGGTCACTTAATCCTTCACATAATGTGTCTATGCATTCTTTGGCAAAACTATCGCGCTTCTCGGGATTTCCTAAAGCATAAGCTTCATCAATAAATAAAACACCACCTAGCGCGTCTTTAATAACATCTCTTGTTTTCATTGCGGTTTGACCAAGGTAACCAGCGATTAAATCAGCACGCGTAACCTTTTTAAAGTAGTTTTTATTAAGAACGCCAAGAGAGGAGAATATTTTCCCCATAATTTTTGCTATTTCTGTTTTTCCAGTACCGGGTGGACCATAAATACAAGTATGCATAAAATCCGGATTGAGAGCATTTTTGTTTACGTGTAAATTTTGAACGAAAAAGACAATTTGGTCAACAATGGAATCTTTTAATCCATTCATTCCAATCATGTTATTAAGTTCTCCTAGTGGTTTTTTAATATTGTGAATAGATTTCATATTAATATTGTATTCAATGTAAGGTGATATGGGATTTTCTTCAATAAGGTCTAATAAA
>JAFCGN010000016.1 GCA_017608045.1 Candidatus Parvarchaeota archaeon | reverse complement strand
GGGGCCCTACATATTTAACAGCGAATCCAACGGAAGGACTTTTTTTTCCAGGAGAAAAAGAAAACCATTACTTTTATGGAAGTTGGATAGGTGGCGTTATCTAAATTTACAAAAACATTAAATAATTGAATTCATTTATATTAATAATTGTAATATTTTTAAGTGATTAAAATGAATAGGTGCGTTTTTGATACATTAAAAGTTTTGTCTCAAAGGCAGAGAATGAAAGCTGCAGGAGTAAAAGGAAAAATTGATGAAAAAGATTTAGAATTAGTTTATGGTTTCACTAAACAGCTTGTTAAAGAGTTTGGAAGTTTTATTCATGCTGTTATTCTTTGGGGAAGCATAATGCGAGAAGGAAAGTATAATGACATTGACTTGCTTGTTCTTGTAGATGATTTGCATCAGCCGATTACAGACGAGATTGTTTCAACATACAGGTTGGCTGTTGGAAAAATTTTGGCAGAAGTGAATGCTGTGGATAAATTGCACATAACAACTCTTGGAATTAGTGATTATTGGGATGCTGTTAGGAATAGTGATCCTGTAATTATTACTTTGCTTAGGGATGGCACGCCAATCGTGGACACAGGGTTTTTTAAACCAATGAAGAAATTATTAGAAAAAGGAAGATTCAAGCCAACCAAAGAAGCAGTTGAAGCTCATTTGAATAGAGCAAAATTGCTTTTGAGAGCATCAAACACGCATATGTTAGTGGCTGTTGATGACCTTTATTGGGCAGTAATGGATGCATGCCAATCTGCACTTATGAGCAAAAAATTAACACCAGGAGTTCCTTCAGAGCTTCCTGAAATGATGAAAAAAGGATTCAAAGGAAAAATCACTCAATCAGATTTGAAATTAATTAATGATATTCGCCTTCTTATAAAACACATGTCACAAGGAAAAATAAAATCAATAAAAGGAAAGGAATTAGATATTTTAAGAGAAAAAGTTGAGAAATTCGTGCTTAAAATGGAAAAAATAATTAAGGGTTCCACGAAGTCTTCTAAAAAAGTTGGAAGAAAAAAAATTAAAAAATAAAACAATTGTTTTTAGTATTTATTGCTTTCCGTTTAATTTCGTCATTGTTTCATAAACTTTCAAAGCATTCATTGTATAATTAATTCTCTTACCTGCTGTTAAATAAGCAGGGTCTCTTATGTTATTAACATCTGCTGAAAGCAATGATGTTTTATCAACTAATATGTTTTCTAAGAATGTATCAATATCTGTTTGTTTAATGTTTGTGCTTACAACTTCTGGAATTTTTGCTTTCATGATTTGAAGCAAATCATTTTTGAACAAAGTTAATTCTGCAGGAGACAAGATATTTGTTGTAAGGTAAGTATTTAATGCAGAATCAATTTCTGTGAAATCATTTGCTGAAGTGTATAATATTGCTTTTGTATAATCTTTTAATTCATTATCATTTGAGAATATGCTTGTATCAGGAGCTTTCACAACTTTCACAAGTTCTTCAAGAGTTTTGTCTGAAAAATTCCCATGGTTTGTTAAAACAACAGAATTCCCTAATTGAGTGAAGCCTTCAATATCAGTGTCAGTTACACTCATTTCTTTTGCTGTTAAGTAAAAACCAAGTATTGTTTTTTGATTTATTGTATTTTTAATAGCAGTATTTATGTTATCAATAGAATTTAATGCATCTTTATTGTTTCTTAAATAAAAACCAAGATATTTTTCAACAGCTTCGTCTTTACTTCCACCAGAGTTTAAGTCAGAATAAAGCATGATAGATGCAGCTGATGCTTTAACTATGTCAATGTTTTCAAAGTATGAAGTGAGAAATCCTAATTTTTCATTGTTTCCAAGAGAATTCCAGTTCTTAAGTTTATTTACAAGATTTTCTTTAATTTTTATAGAATTTCCATCTTGTAATTTTATTTCTTTGTTGGAGATAACGCTCTCTAAAAAACCAATTTTTTCTTGAGTTTTTTCATTTTTCGCTAAAATATCAATCATTATACCACCAATTTTATTACTTTTTAGTAGTTAATTCATATTTATAAATCTTTTTATTTTCTTAAAAAATCATCATTTAACAATATTTATAAAGTTTGTTTTCATATTTTTCATTTATGGTTTCTAAAAAAAATCAAAATTCAAAAAAAGAATCAAGTGAAAAAAAGGAAATAAGTTTTGATGACATTCCTCAAGTTGCTGGACTTGAACTAATTAAAGGAAGAAAAAAACTTAGTGAATTTCAAGCACTGCAAAAAAGAAAAAGGTTTTTAGCTCAAGGCATGCAATTTGGAAAAATACCTACTTTACAAAAATATATTTCTCGTAAGGATGCGAGAAATTTACAAAAATATGTTGAAGCAGTTGTAGGTAAATTCGGAAAATACATAAAATCAATAGTTGTAGGTGGTTCTAGCAAAACAGGCAAAGGAAAGAAAAAGACGAGTGACATAGATGTTGCAATTATTGTTGATGATACAGATGTTCAAAGAATGACAAGGATTGAGTTAAAAGAAAAATTATTCCAAAAAATGGTGGATATGGCTTATCCTATTTCAAAAAAGATTCATCCACAAGCGTATTTATTAACTGAGTTTTGGGAATATGTTAGAGAAGGCAACCCTGTTCTCTTTAACTTAATTCTTAGAGATGGCATTATATTGTTTGATACAGGCTTTATTCTACCAATGCAAATGCTTATGAGAATGGGTAGAATAAAACCTTCAAAAGAAGCGGTTGATAAATTAATTCAATCAAGCAATGATTTAATACGTTTAACAGAGGAAACAATGACGCACAAGTTAGCGTATAATTTGGGATTAGCAGCAGTTAGTGCAACGCAAGCATTAATGGTTGAAATGGGATATAGGCCGCCAGTTCCAAAAGAAGCAGCAGAATTTATTGAAAAATATGCTGTTCCTCAAAAAATATTAACAAAAGAAGATGCTAACATAGTTAAGGGTATTGTTAAAATATTTAAGGACATAGAACACAAAGAGAAAAAACAATTTACAGGAAAAGAATATGATGAGTGGATAGAAAGAATTAAAGAATTTGTTAAAAAAGCAGAAAAACAATTGAAGAAATTGAGGACTGATAAAGGAATAACAGATTTATATGAGTTTTATGATAAACTGTCTGAAGAAAAAAAGAAAGAAATGAAACTTGATGGTATAATTGGCACAGAAAAGATAAAGGATGCAAGCGAGGAAGCAGAAGAAATCATTAGGAAAAGAATTGGGCAGAGATAAAGGATTTATTTAATACCTAACAAGAATAAGACATCATCTAAAGAATTTATTTTTTCAATTATTTTTTCATCATTCTCTTTTTTAAATAAAGGAGTGCTCTGCCATTCTTTAAGATTTCTTAAATTTGCTTTTAATTCAAGATAATCATTATTTGGTGCTTCTGTTCTTAAATAAGCTTTTGTTTCTCTTTCGTTTTCAGTTTTATTTCCAAGATAAAAATCAAAACAAAGAATCATGTATTTTCTTCTTTTTTCTAAAATAGGTATTAAATGTTTCTCCTTTTTTGGCAGGTTTGAATTATTAATTCCGAGCATATCTTCAATATTTTTTATTTCTTTAAGATTGTTTGAATAAGAAGGTTTTAATTCATTTACTTTTCCGTAAATTTCAAAATATTTAATTTTTGTTTTTATTGTTTTTCTGAGAATATCAATTATTTTTTGTTTGAATTGATTAAATCCAAAAACTTCTGCTTTATTTAAAATGTTTTCCATACTATCTTTTTTATCAAGAGCATGTGTTTTAATACCTATGACATAATATTCTTCTTTTATTTTAGACACCCCCCTTTATAAATAAAAAAAGTTATTATTTTTATTGTTATTGTTGCTAAATTATAAGTTAAACGAAATTTTTATAAACATATAAAGCGGGGATGTTCAGTATGAAAGCACAAATAGTATCTTATAGACGGGGAAGGCACACACAATATAATAATCATATGTTGTTAAAAATAAAAGATATTGATTCAAAAGAAAAAGCTGAAAAATTTATAGGCAAAGAAGTTGAGTGGACAAGTTCAGGAGGAAAAAAAATAAAGGGAAGAATTAGCAGTGTGCATGGGAATAATGGTGTTTTAAGAGCAATTTTTGAAAAAGGCATGCCCGGGCAATCCATTAACACTTTTGTTGAGATTCTTGAATAAGTTTATTAAAAATATTTTCTTTTCTATACAAAAATTAATAAATACAAAGTATTACTAAGTAATACATGAGTTTTAGGTTGCATAATAATTATGCTTTTATTGATACAAATAAACTTTATGGAGAGCATGCATTAACAAGAGTTGATTATAACATAAAACCAAAAAGCAATAATTTCTCGCGATTGGATTCCTCTTTACTTACATTAGATTTTCTTTTAAGACATGGAAAAAAACCGATTGTGATTTCGCATAATGGAAGATACAAAAGAGAAAAACAACCTAAATCTTTAAAATTTGTTGTTAACAGGCTTGAAGAGAAATTGAAAGAGAGAGTTAGCAATAACATAAATTTAAGATTTTGCCCTTATGATTTGGATTTATTATTAAAAGAAAGTAAGAATCTAAAATCAAGCGAGTTATTATTATTTGAGAACACAAGATGGACTCCTGATGATGAAAAAAATGATGAAAATTTGGCAAGGCTTCTTAGTGAAACATCTGATTTTTTTGTTTTAGATACTCTTTCTGTAGCACATCGTGATAATGCTTCTGTTACAGGTCCTATGCGTTATCTTCCTTCTTATTTAGGTTTGAGTGCAAGAATACAATTAAAACTCTTGAAACCATTTCTTGGAGATGAAGAGAATACATTGTATATAATTGGTGGTGCGAAATTAAAAGAAAAGCTTGCAGCAGTTGAATATTTTGGGAATTTTAGTCCAGTTCTTGTTGGCGGAGCAGTTTTTAACATTCTTTATGAACAAACAGGTCATAGCGTGGGCGCTTCTTTAAAAACAGATAATGGAAAAGATTTTTCAAAACAAGCAAAGAGGATTCTTGATAACATTCCTTCAAAAAATCTGCTTGCACCAAGTGTTCTCATATGTTATAATCCTAAAGAAAAAAAAGTAAAAAACTTTAATTTTGGAGAAGACATCCCAAAAGATTATCAAATAGTTGATTTGCATTTTCATACAATTGATTTAAAAAGCCAAAATGTGAAGAGAGTCCTTCATGCAGGTGCTATGTGTTGGACTGAAGGCGGTTTCACGAATGCAACGAAAGAAGTTGCTATGATTCTTTCAAGCTATCATCATCTTGTTTGCGGGGATGACTCAAGAAGTGCATTGCAAGGAGTAAATCCTAATTTTTATATTAATTATAGCACTGCTGGAGGGGCTGCACTTAAATTTTTGATTGACAAAGATTTGATTGCTTTAAAAAAACTTAGGGATAACAATAAAAAATATTTTGAATGAAGTAATTGAAATTTTAAAAAATTTGATAAGATTTTAAAATACTTGTTGTATGAAAAAAAGAATGGCTTATGGTATTAAAAATTGTTGAAGGAAAAACAAAGCTTTTAGTATATCAAGGAAAAATAACTAAAAAACTTCCTGTTTTTTTTAATCCAGAGAAGGAATTTGACAGAACATTGAGCGTGCTTTTTTTAAAATCATTTAAAGAAGTATTTGGTAAAAAATTGATTGTTCTTGATTTATTATGTGCTGGTGGTGCAAGAGGAATAAGGCTTTTGAATGAAAGCAATGCTGTTGAAGAGCTTTTTTTAAATGATATGAACTCTAATGCAATTGATTTAGCGAAAAAAAATTTAAGATTAAATGGATTAAGAGCAAGAACAAGCAATTCTGAGGCAAATAAATTTTTAATTAATGTAAAACAATATTTTGACTTTATTGATATAGACCCTTTTGGTTCATGCAATCCTTTTTTGGAAAATTCTATAAGAAAGTTAAGAAACAAAGGAGTGATTGCAGTAACTGTAACAGATTGCGGAGCATTGTATGGCACATATCCAAAAGCAGGATTAAGAAAGTATCATTCAATTACTAAAAAAATTCCTTTTTCTCATGAATTAGGTTTAAGAGTTTTAGCAAAACACGTGATTGAAAAAGGTGCAGAACAGGAAGTGGCTTTAAAACCAATCTTGTCTCATAAAACACGCCACTATTTTAGGATGTATTTCCAAGCACGAAAAGGTGCTTCAAGAGTTGATGATTTGTTGAAAGAAATAAAATTTTTAGCATTCAATAAAGAAACAATGAGTGCGCGTTTAATTGAAAAAAATTTTTGTGTTAAAAATAAAGAAATTTTGCTTGGACCCTTGTTTGCTGGAACATTGCAAGAAAATAAGATTTTGAATTTAATGATAAAAAATTCAGATGATGAAAAAATTACAAGATTTTTGAAAGTTTTATTAGCAGAAAACACTGTAAAGAGTGTTGGTTTTTTTGAACTCCCGCTTATTGCTAAAAAACTTCATAAAAACGTGTGTAAAATTGATAATCTTATAAAGAAATTAGAATCTAAAGGGTTTAAAGCAAGCAGGACCCACATAAGCGGGCAAGGCATTAAAACAAATGCACCAATTGAAGAAATAATTAAATGTTTTAATTAATTTTTAGGTTTTTTCATAAATAATTACCATTTTTTCCCTTTCGGGTATTGCTTTTTTTAGAAAATAATTGAATTTTTCTAATTTAATATTGTTTATATTTTTTAATAAATTTTTGAATTCAAATGTTGTTTTTTTGAGTTTTAAATCAAGTATGAATTCTAAATTTTCTACTTGTTCATTCAAGAATTCTTTTATTTCTGATAAAGATGCATTGAATTCTTTTTCATTAATGCCTTCGTCTTTAAGCAATAATACATTATCAATAATTGCGTTAATGAGCAAATCTCTTTTTTTGTTAAGTGTTGATGTAAATATCTCAATTGTGTTAATCTTTTTACTATAATTTTGTATGCTTGTATCTGAACTATAACACAAACCTAATGGATATGATAGAATCCCAATTCTTTTTTCAAGAACATTATTAAATAGCGAGGCGTCCAAACTATTTTTTTTAGTATTATTTAAAACACACCCAATAGAAATCCTAGAATCTTGGGAATAACCTTTTATTGAATAAAGACCTGGCTCAGAATTGCAAATGAATTCAGGTTTTGTTGCTTTCATTCCTAAAGGCAGGGTTTCTAACTCTAAGGCAATAAATTCAAGGTTTTCTTTTGAAAGTTTTTTTCCAACATATATTTCAAGATTTCTTCTATTGTAAAACATTTCATAAAACGCCATTATTTCTTTTTTACTTGGTTTAAATTTCAAAGAATTGAAGCTTGTATAATCAAGATTAATCCAAGGATTGTTAAATAATTTTTTGTAAAAAATTTTTTCTAATTTTTGGTTGCTGTTTTCACAATTTTCAGAAGATATTCTTTCAATTTCTATTTTAAGCAAGTGTTCATCATCAAAATTTTGGAATTTCCTTATTCCTCCAATCATCTGACTAAAAAAATCCTTCCAATATCTTTTTTTTACTTTGCCATGAAATACTGTAGCATAATGACCTGTTATTGCATTAAAATTTTTTCCAAGTTTGAATAATTTCGGGTTTTCAGTTTGAATTTTTCTTGCAATACAGTGTTCTAATAAGTGAGCTGTGTCACAATATCCTGGAAAACCTTCATATAACGAATTTCTGCTTTCATGAGAACTTCCTGCTTTGAATCGCAACACAATACCTGCAAAATCGCTTTTATTTTTATACTCATTGTCAAAAAAAGAAATAGGAACGCTTCTTCTCATTATTGTTTTAAAATTTAAGAAATTTAAATAATCTTCAAAGCGTTGTTCTATGCTTTTAAACATCTTAATTATATAATCTTGCTATTATTTTTAAATATAGTTATATTTTATTTATATATTTGTGAGTTTTTGCAATTTCAAAAGATTTATAATTAATCATGATTTTATTAGAAAATATATGAAAAAAATATTTGCTGTGTTTGTTTTTCTGTTTTTTCTCTCCTTTTTCTTTATTTCTTCTGCGTTTTCACAAGAAGAATTAAGTGAAGAAGAGAAGCAACAAATTTTATCTGATGTTGAAAAATGTATTCATGATGTTAATGAATGCAATTGTTCAAAGTTTGGCGAAAGAGGCGAGGCATTCTGCAATAATATTACCTCAAGTATATTGGCATGTTTTGCAGATTTTAAAAGTGAAAAATGCCAAAGCATTGATCCTACAAAAGTAAAAATTAATGGCATTTCAATAAAAGATATTGTAGTAAAAAGAGTTCAACAATATGACAAACAAATAACTGAGTGTATTAAAAATGGAGAATCTTGCGATTGTTCGCAATTTCCAAAAAGCTTACAGGAATTTTGTCAAAACAAAGTGGAAAAACAGAAAGATTGCCTTGAAAACTATAATCTTAATGCGTGCATTGAACTTGAAAATCCAAATATAAAGATATTTCCAGATTTTACACCACAATGGATTATTAATATATTGGATCCAATAATAAGACCTCTTGTGCAAAAATATCAAGAAAGTAAACGAAATTTTGCAATAGGCAGTGCTATGAAGGTTGTTGGAACTTGTTTTTCAGACCCGTATAATTGCGATTGTTCGCAAATTGATTATCTAACAATAAGAGCTGACTGCATGGAAAGAGCAAAATTAATGAAAACGTGTCTTGAATATAGGGATTGCGCTATTTCAAATCAAACAAATTGCGAAGGCATGGAAAGTTGTACAGCACTTCTGAATATGCCTATACTTCCGGAAGTTACACCAGGATTCATAAAACCATTTATTAAGCCTATTGTATTAAAATATGTATGTCCAATGTTGGAATCATGGCCTTATGATAAAGGAAATTATGCTATTTGTGATAAATAATGTTTTTTAATTAGAAATTGTTAACTAAAAGCACTTGAATTGATAAGAAAAAAAATAAAAGGTTGGTTTACTCCTCTTCGTTCAACCCAACTTTTTCTCTTGCTTTTCTTACTTCTTTTTCAAGATTTAATTCTTCAAGCAATTCTTTATACCTATTTCTTATTGTGACTTCTGTCACTCCAGCAACATCTGCAACTTCTCTTTGTGTCTTTTTTTCACCACAAAGCAATGCTGCGATATAAAGTGCTGCTGCAGCAATACCCATTGGACCTTTTCCACTTGTAATTTCATGTTCTATGGCTTTTCTTAGAATTTCTTCGCTTTTTGCTTTTGTTTCAGGATTAAGATTAAGTTCTGAACTAAACCTTGACACATAATCTAAAGGGCTTGTTGGTAAAATGCGCAATCCTATTTGTCTGCTGATGAATCTGTATGTTTTTCCTATCTCCTTTTTATCAAGGTGGAAGGCACTGCTTATTTCTTCAAGAGTTCTTGGCACTGTGTGCGCCCTGCATGCAGCATAAAGCGCTCCTGCAACAACAGATTCCATACTTCGTCCTCTAACCAAGCCTTTTTCAGCTGCTTGTCTATAAATCATTGCTGCTGCTTCTTCTACTATTTTTGGCACATTAAGAAATGAACTGCTTCTTCTTAATTCAGCAAGTGCAAATTTCAGGTTTCTCTCTATTGCTGTATTTATTCGTGTTTGCCACTTTTTATAACGTTCAAATCTTCTTCTGTCTTCAGGAGTTAGTTTATACAAGTCTCCAGATTTTCCTACTTGGGTTCCAAGACCTTTGTCGTGCTTTGTGAAAGTTAAGGGAGATCCAGTTCTTTTTCTTCCTTCTGTTTGGCTCTTATCAAATTCACGCCATTCTTGGCTGAAATCTATTAATTCCTCTTCTATTACATACCCACAATGTTGGCATATGACTTCGCTTTTTGCTTGGTCATAAAAAAGGTTTGTAGAACCGCAAAGAGGACATTTATTTCTTATTTGAGAACTTTCTGTTTTTGTCAGATTTAAACACCCCACTTTAAACTAAAAGGGATAAAGCTTATAAATAAATCAACAACTTATTTAAATATCTTTCCTTTTTGTTTTTTTGTTTCATAAATTGAAACATTTCAAATTCAGAAAAAATTATTCTTTTATCTTAACTGCTTGAACAATTCCATTTTGTCCTGGTCTGCTTGTAACTTTTGCTTTGCCTTTTTTTGTTTTTATAATTGCTCCTTTTGTAATAATGTTCATTCTTGCATAGTGTCTTGAAGAAGGATTTACTTCAACATCAAGAATTTCTGTTTTAAATGTTTCTTGTTTTTCCTTGTCTGTAACATATGCAATATTTTGTTTTAAAGCTCTTAATTTAGTGTTTCCTCCAAGCGTTCTTATTTTTTTAACTTTTGTAAGACCTATTCTTGTTAAACCTGCTTGTTTTCCTAAACTCTTTTTTCTTTTTTTTGAAAAATTTTTATACCTGCTTCCGCTTGGTTTTTTTTTGCTTCTAAATTGCCATACTGCCATTTAAATCACTAAGTGATTATTTAAAAAAACAAATATAAATCTTTTGGTTTGAAATTTGTTCTAAAATTGTTATCAAAAGCTTTATAATTGGTTATAACAAAAATCTTTATAATGTATTATTGAAATAAATACACATAAAGTTTTTAAATATGAAAATCAAAACTTATGGAAGTGATAAATAATGACAGAGGAAATACAAAGACCCTTGGATTCTTTAAATGAAGCAAAAGGAAAAACTGTTTTAGTAGAATTGAAAGGAGGAACGCAGTTTGTAGGGATTTTAAAAGCATTTGATATACACATAAATATTGTGTTGGATGACGCTCAAGAAACAAGAGGAGGAGAAGTTGAAAGAAAACTTGGAAGAGTTTTTATTAGGGGGGACACAATAATCATGATTAGCCCTTCTGAACAATAAAATCCTTGTTTCAATTAAGAAATATTGAATTAAGAAAGAGGAATTATTATGACAAAAGGAACACCAAGCATGGGTAAAAAAAGTAAAACAGGCACACACAGAACTTGCAGGCGCTGTGGTCAACATTCATTTCATATTGCAAAAAAAGTTTGTGCGAGTTGCGGGTTTGGAAAATCTAAAAAATTAAGGGATTATAATTTTCTTGCTAAAAAACCTTTCAATCGAAAAAGAAAAGCAAG
>JAFCGN010000006.1 GCA_017608045.1 Candidatus Parvarchaeota archaeon | reverse complement strand
CATGTACTTTAAAAAGAATTTGTTTTGTTTAAGTTTTGCTGTAAAAAGAAAAAAATTATTTTTGGAATTCGCTTAACTCCATTTTTAGTTCTTTGCCTTTGCTTTTAAGGTATTCTCTTGCAAGAATATAAAAAATTAATCCTATGCTTTTTTTGCTTTTATTATTGCATGGAATAACTAAATCAGTATTAACTAACGTGTTATTTGTATTATTTAATGTTATAATTGGAATTCCAATTTTTAATGCATCATGTATTGCATTCCTGTCATTCCATTGATCGCACACAATTAATATTTTTGGTTCTGTATAATACTCTCCATAACTTGGATTTGTCATTTTTCCCGGAAGGTATCTGCCTGTAACTATTTTTGCACCTGTTGCTTTTCCAAACATTTTAACAGCTTTAACAACATTCTCTCTTTTTCCAACAACCATGATTTCTTCAGGTTCATATTTTTCTAACATTTTTGCTGCTATTTTTATTCTTTCATCTATTTTTTGAACATTAAGAACAGCAAGACCGTCATGTCTTATTTTGTAAATGAATTCTTTCATGTACCCTGTTTTGTATTTTGTTCCTATATGAATACCTGAAACAAGATATGTATCTAATTCAACTAATGTTTGTTCTTCATTTTGTTTTTTTTCTTTCATATTCTTCACCTATTAATTACGCAACAAGGCGTTTAACTTGCTTACTCTTTCCCCGTTTATTATGCCTATTTTGATAAAAGGCAGTTTTTGTGCTAAACCAATATGTGCAATTGTATCATCATTGGTTTCTTTTGACCTATGACTGATTACTGAAATGTATTTATATTTTTTTGCTATTTTAATAGTTTCGAATGTCTTTTTAAGACTTCCTATTTGATTTGGTTTTATAATAATAGAGTTGCATGCTTTTACTTCAATACCTCTTTTTAGTCTTTCAGGGTCTGTGACAAACAAATCATCTCCTATAATCATAGTGCTTGTTTTTTTTGTTAATTTTGCGTGACTCATGAAATCTTCTTCATTAAAAGGGTCTTCAACATATTTTAATTTGTATTTTTTAATTAATGTTTTAATTAATTCATATTGTTCTTCAGTATTATACTTTTGTTTTTCTTTTTCACTAATTTTTGTGTAGTAAACATATCTTTCATTTTTATAAAAATTGCTTGAAGCAATATCCACGCCAATAAATATTTTTTCTTTGTAATTTGCTTTCACTTTTGCTACTGCTTTTTCAAGCAGTTTAAACGCTTCAACATTACTTATTGGTGCAATCCACCCTCCTTCATAATCTACTCCGCTTACAATCTTGTTTTTTATTAATTCTTCTTTTAGAGCATTATGAACTTCTTTATTAATAATTATTTTTTTTTCAAGATTTCTTGCTTTATTAAAAACAAGAAATTCTTGAATATCTGGAAGAATTAATTTTCCTTGAGGATAACCACTATGCACGCTTCCACCAATAATTTTACTTATTGGTGTGATTTTATGTTTGAAAAACCTTTTTTCAGGATTTAAGATTTTCCATTTTGGCACATCATTCTCTCTGCTTAAAGCATCAATTAATGCGTAGCTTGTGCTTAAAGTGATCCCAGCTCCAAAAGGCAGTAATGCTTCTTCAATCATAAAAACGTCTTTAAGGGATTCAACATGCCTTCCTATTAATTTTCTTTTTAAAAAGAAATTAAATTCTTTTATTGTTTTCACTCTATTTTTAAAAAAGTTTTTTACTTCGTGTTTTCCTGTGCTTGTTCCTTTTGGTGCACTTCCCATGCCTTTTATTCCTTTCTCTGTTTTAACCACGACTTCTACTGTTAAGTCTGCATGAGAATTTAATATTGTTCGCGCATTTATGTTTTTTATTATCATTTCTCTAAAAAATAAGTGCTTTCTATTATATGAGTTTTTTGCATAAAATTGTAAGATTAAACAATTTAATGTTTAACGCTCATATTAAGAACGCCTTTTTCAAATTCTTTTTTAGCAATTTCTAATGTATCATACGTGCCTTCTGCTTTTATTAGTTTTGGAGCACCCATACGAAGTTGCAATGCTCTAGCACCTATAATTCTTGCTTTTTCAAATTTGTTAAACATTTTGTTTCACCTTTTTACTAACTCTTTTGTTTTTTATTCTTTTTGGTGTCTTAAAATTTGCTTAAAATTTTTTGAAGTTCTTTGTTTTTCTTTATTGCAAGTTTTACGCATTTATTGAATTCTTCAGGAGTAAATGCGCCTTTCCCTCCTTTTTGCATTGAATGCACGTATTCTCCAAAGCATCCAAGAGTTATTCGCGCGTCTATGAGTTCTTCTTCTCTTTTTTCAGCATCAATAAGAAGAACATTATCTAATTTGAATATTGTGCATGCTGTTGGTGTTGCATTTAAAGGAACATTTTTCTTTGTATGCTCTTTGAAGAGAACATTTCCATCCTTGTCAAGTTTAGGTATCTTCGCCTTTTTTAATGCAGCCATTGCACCAAGCACGCTTGCATCAATTAAGTTGCCGTCATTGTTTATTATGTAAATGTCTATGAACACTCTCCAAACTTTTTCACCTTTTTTTATGCAAAGTTTTTTTGTGTCAATTGCATGACTTTCGCGAATGGTTCTATCAACCACTCTTGCAAGTTCAATTGCTTCTTCTTTTGGCGGGCCTGGCTCAAATTCAGGGTCTGCAATTGGAGAAAATTCTGCTGTAACCATCATCACGCCTTCATCAGGCGTGTCTTGATAAGGTTCTGCTGTGTTGAGTTTTACACCCACAATAACTTCTGTTTTTCCAATTTTTACTCTTGCACTGCCTTCAGCATTAACGCTTACTGGCTCTTGAATAATTATTTCTCTGTAAGAATCCTTGTTTTTTCTTTCAGTTAATCTTCCACCATTTTCATATAAGTCTATAATAAATTTTTTGTCATAATTTTTCATTTTATTTCGCCTCCAATTTATTTGCTATTTTTTTAGCTCTTTCTTCGCATTTTTTTGTTATGATTCCCATTTCAACAGCTTCTTTTAATTCTTCTTCATCAATTTTTTTTCGATTACCTTCTTTTTCAATAACATCAATTTCTAAATCATTGCATCTTGCGAAAAATGGAAAAACTTCCATTTTACTTGTTATTGAAAAGTATTTTCCCTTTAAATTTCCTCGGGAATCAAAATATGAATGTTCTATATATTCTTTATCTTCTTCAATTGTTGTTATTATATAATCTTCAGGTTCTTTTTTTATGTTAAGACCATCATAAGTTCCTTCAAATTTCACTATTCTTTTAATTACAATTTTTTTATTTTTTATGTCAAATTCTTCAATTTTTCCACTAATTATTATATCTCTGTTATTGCTTTTCTTTTGAATTATCTTGTAATAATTACCTATTTTTGGATTTCTTTTAAAAATTGTATTTTCAAGTGTCTTAATTATTGTTTCTTCTTTGACTTTTTCTTTCATAAGTTCTTCGCAAAAATCAACAAGGTTTTGGTATCCTGCGGTTTTATATGTGTGATGCTTTTTTATCGTTGGAACAATTTCCTTTCTTAATTTATCAAGTTTTTCTTTAGATTCTTTTCCAAATTCTACAAACCAAGTGGTAAGTCCTTTGTTTAATTCCATCGGCGTCTTATTTTTTTCATGTTTTTTTATTATTTTTTCCTCCAATTTTAGAAGATTGTTTATTTCTTCTTCAAGTTCTTTTTCGCTTTTGTTTTCTGCAAGGGATTTCCAGAGAACACCCCACCCTTTTTCTCTTGCTTTTTCTGATAGATTATTTAATGTTTCTATTTCCTCTTTTTTCCTGAAATGTTTGCTCACTTTTGTGAATCCATCTTTTATTAGAATTAGATTTTTTCCAAAAAGCCTTATGTTATTTGATAAAATATAATTCTCCTTTGTTTCGCCTTTTAATTGGACAAGCACTTTTTCATTTTCTCGCAAATAACCCCAATAATTTTTTAGGGATAAAACTCCTAATTTGTCCTTGCCTATGTCAACATAAATCTCTTTGTTTTGTTGATCAACTTTTTTTATTAATCCAGTGAATATACTGCCTGTTTCTATTTTTTTGAATAAACTGTCATTAAATTCTTTTTTAAAAAGAGAGATTATTTCATCTGCATTTTCACCATGAATGGTGATTCCATTTAAGTCTTCTTTATCATATATTAGATTGTCTGCTTGTTCCCTGCTTTTTTTCTTGTTAAATCTTTTTAATTGTTCTTCACTCATGCAACTTATTTCAAAATTGTTTTTAAGGAGGTAATTGGTTATCGCTGTTGAATAAATCCCTCTTATTTTTACACTCTTTACTGTGTTGCTCATTCTATCAAACCCTTAAATCTTTTTTCCAAGAATTTCATCTACTTTATATTTTTTCTTTAGAGCTATTTTCTGTATTTCATAGATTTTTTTAGCACCTTTAATACCCATTTCAACAGCTTTTGTTAAATCTTCTCCTTTTATTTTTCCATCTAATTGCAATAATGTAAGTTTGTTTTCAACAGGAGAGTATGCAATGGGTATGTCTGTTGCACCTCCTGGCCCATCATAATCCTCTTCTTCTTTATTTATGTCAAGGCATATTTTATCCCCTATTTTTCCAACTGCAACTGCTGCGACTAAATCTTTCATAGGTATGCCAGCATCTGCTAAAGCCATAGAAGCAGCGCAAATTGCAGCACATCTTGTGCCTGCATCTGCTTGAGGTATTTCTATGAATACATCAACTATTAATTTTGGGAAGTCGTTGAGCAAACAAACAGGTTCTAAAGCAGATGCGATTACTAATCCTAATTCCTGAGAACGCCTGCTTGGTCCTGGTCTTGCTCTATCATTTACACTAAAACTTATCATGTCGTATTTGCATCTAAGAGTGCCTTTTCTTGGATTTTGAAGAAATTTTGGATGCATTTCTTTTGGTCCGTATACGCCCACAATTGCTTCTGTTTTTCCAATTTTGAAACGAGCACTTCCATCAGCATTAGGAATAATTCCAACTTCTGCTTCTATTTTTCTTAATTCATCAAATTTTCTACCATCAAATCTTTTTGCATAAACCATTTTTATCACCTTTTTATTTAACAGGTTTTATTCTGCTATCTTTTTCAAGCATATTTTTTATTGCATCAGTTAAACCCTTCACATGACCTTTTTTGTCAATAAGTTCAATTGCTTTTTTAGCTTTTAGTATGTCCATTGCATCGCCGTTTATCCATACCCACCCATTTTGCCCAACAATTATTTCTGTGTTTGTAAGTTCTTTTATCATAGTAATCATGCTTCCTTTTTTACCAATTGCTCTTGGAACCTTGTTCGGGTTTATCTTAATTATTAAACCACCTTTTATTTTTTTCAATCCCGGGCCTTTACACGTTATTTGTAATGAACCCGTAGATGTGCAACTTATGATTCTTCCTATTAACTTATCTCCTACATTAAAATACCTGCTTAAATCTTCGTCTTTCCTTATGTATGTTGTTGTTCCTTCACTCATGTAAAGATTTGCTGTAAATGGTGCTCCAATATCTACTTGCCAAGAATTAAACCCAACTTCTTTAACTTCCCCAATAATTAAGTCTTCTTTTTGAGGCATATACCTTCCTGATAAAGGAATTACTTTAATTACAGAACCTCTGACATCAACAAGACCTAATCTATTTGAATAAATTTTTTCATCTTTTCTATACGTATTTTTTCCAGCAACGAAGTTCATTCCTTCTGCAATTAAATCTCCAGGAACTGCAACTTCTCTGGAAGCAACAATTAATTTGTTCATTATTTCTCACCTCTAATTTATTATCTTAATTTCTGCTGCCCCCCGAGTTAAATGATTTATTTCTGAAATAAAATCATTTATTATTCCAGCAGGAATCGTTATTTCACACAACCACGACCCATTATTTAACCATAAATCTTTTGTTATGGTTGCTTTTTTTGAAATAACCCCGTACGCTTTTGCTGTGTATTCTGGGGGGAAAATTATTTCTAATTTTTTTTCTTCAATCCTTAAAGGAAGAACAGGTCTTAATTTTTCAATTAATTCTTTGCTTTGTTCTTCCACGTTTTTGAAAGGATTAATATGAAATTTTATTTCCTCTATTGCAAGTTCAATTCTTTTTGGAGGAACAGGATTATTTGTTCTTGAATCAATAGCATTCATGCATATTAAGTTTATTATTTTCTTTTTCTTTTCTTCTGTTAATTTATTTTTATATTCTTGTGTTAATTGAACTTCACCTTCTTTTATAATTTTTTCAGCAATATTGTATATATTTTCTGTTCCAAAATTTTCTTTAATATCAGGTGCTACAAGACCTTTTTTTGCATCCTTAAATACTTGCGGGACTGCAAGCACATCAATTATATCAATATTTTCTCCTCTTTTCAATGCTAATGCTTTTTCACAATCAACAAGCACTTCAAAAATAGAATCTTTAATTTTTAATCGCGCAACAACTGCTTTATCTACGCTTACCATTACCTATCTACTTCCCAATATATTTCATTAATTCTTTATAACTTATTTTTTTGTATTTCTTGTCTGACGAAATCAAGGCAGCTTCTATTCTAGTAGGATCAAAATTTGCACCAAGAGCTTTTTTAATGGAATTTATTGCTAACTTTATTCCTTGTTCAGTATTCATGCCTTCTTTGTAATTCTTCTTTAAGTACTCATTAATGATTTCACTACCTTCTCCAATTCCTGTAGCATGGTATTCAAAATAAATCCCGCTTGGTTCTGTTACAAACAAATGAGGACCTCCATCAAAACCAGCAATTAACAAACTCACTCCGAAAGGCCTTGTTCCTGCGTATTGCGTGTATGCTTGTTTAAAATCGCATATGTTTTTTACAATACTCCACACATCAATTGATTCCCCGTACGTTAATTTATGTTTTTGAGCTTCTTCTTGTGCTCTTTCAATAAGCACTCTTCCATCACTTATTAAACCACTCATTGTAGCGCCTATGTGCTCATCTATTTGAAAAATTTTTTCAACACTTTTAACAACAACAAGCGGGTCTATTATTCTTTTATCTGCAATTAAAACAACACTATTTTTACATACAACACCAACAGCGGGTGTTCCTTGACTAACTGTTTTTCTTGCATATTCAACTTGGAGCAATCGTCCATCAGGACTGAATACAGTTATTGCTCTATCATAACCCATTAATTCTTGTGGCATTTGAGTCATTTTATTTCACCTGCAATTTTTTTATTATTCCAGAAACTTTTGGAATATGAATTGTGATTTTTTTATTATTAATTTTTTTAATTAAACCAAGAGACATTTTTAATTTATCAACATATTTATTATTGACTCTTATGATACCCTCTTTTTTTTCCTTATTAAACTTTTCTCTTAAAAAAACTATGCCTGCTTTTGCCATGCCATAATCTCCTAAAAAATTATGACATTCTTTTATTATTGCTTTTTCAACTTCGTTTTCTTCTAATTTCATCTCTTTTGGCAGAATTTGAAATTTAACATATCTTTTTTTTTCTCTATGTGAAGGTTTAATCATAAATAATAATAAAAGAGAATTAAATAAAAGTTTATCTCATAATTAAAAAAATTAACAAAATTTTTTTTTCATAATTTATAAGATTTTTTTAATTCTTGAAATTAATGAACTCTTCCTTCCTCTTTTCTTCTTTTCTTCTTTTGTTTTTTCTTTCTTCTTTCCTTTGCTTTTAACTGATTTCTCTCCTTTCTTTTTCTCTCCCCTTTTGCTTTTAACTGATTTTTTTACTTCTTTCTTCTTTCCTTTGCTTTTAATTGATTTCTCTAATTTCTTTTTCCCTTCTTTTGTTTTTCTTGTTTTACTTTTTTCTTCTTTTTTTTCAGCCTTTACTTTCTCTTTTTTCCCCTTTTCTCTCGTTTTTTTAACTTTTCTCGCAGTTTTCTGTGTTTTACCTTTTTTCATTTTTTCTTTCTTTTTCTTCTTTACTCTTTTGCTTCCAACTAATTTTTCTAATTCTTTCTTTTTCTTCGCAATTTCTCTTTCTTCTCTTCTTTTCTTAAAATCTTCTAATTCTTTCACTTCATCATATAATTTCCCAATTAATGCATTTAATTCTCTTTCATCTGCTTTTTTTTCAAGAGCAACAAGTGGCATGCCACAACTGAAACACTCGAAATTATTTTCAACAGCCTCTCCGAAATCCATTTTTATGCCGCAAGATTCGCAAATAAAGTATTGATTAATGCTTTCTCTTGATTTTATTTCTTCAAGGCGAGAAATTCTTTCTTTCTTTCTTTTTATTAAGAGTTCTATGATTTTTTCAATATGAAGTGTCCATGAATAAATCCACCAACCTTTTTTGCTGTCTCTTTCTTTGCTAAAACTCACTATTTTTTTTTCATATAATTTGTAAAGCAAACTCCTAACAAAATTAACTTCAAGTTTTAGTGAACTACTAATTTTAAATTCATCAAGAATTGTTTTGCTTGCTAAAAGATTTATAACTTTTACAGCATGCATCCCTGCAATTTCTTCAATTAATTCTTTTACGTCTTCTCTTTCAATAAATTCTTTTTTATTCATTATTTTTTATTCATAAGTTCTTGTTTATTAAATCTTTTGCCTCTGCCCCTTTCTTGTAAGAAAGGTGTAAGTTACCCCAAAGAACATGAAATAAGAAGAGTATTTCCAATTATTAATAATTAAGAGTTAGAAGAAGGGCAGTAAAAAATTAAGCAATAATAAAGATAATGAAAAGAAGAAGACAGAGCTTACAACCTTTGTTAAAGTTTTTTCATCTTTAAAAAAATATCCTGCGAAATTGTAAAAAATTTGGCCTCCATCCGCAAACCATACAGGCAAAAAATTAATCATTCCTATTGCAAAATTTAAATTTATTAACCATCCGAACAAACCTGACAACCATATTAATATAGAATAAAGCCATTTTGGTGCCCACGCTCCTTCTTTATACTCAAAGAATTGCTTGTGCGTGATGCCAATATAAGCAAGACTTTCATTTTTTGGAGAACTTGTTAATTTTAAACCATAGTTTTTTCCGTCTTTTGTTGTTAAGACAATATAATCATTTGGTTTTAATTTTCTGAGATATTCCATGAAATCGTGCGAAGTATTTAATTGCGTGCCATTTATCTTGTTTATCACCATTCCTTTTGATATCCCAGATGCTTCTGCTGGATATCCCTTAATTGTGCTTACAATTTCTATTCCATTATATTGAACAATGCTTTCTATCAAAGGATAAAACGTCCATGATAATAAAAAAATAAGGAAGAATGAGAGTGCGATATTCGCTACAGGACCTGCACTTGCTATTCTCAGACGAGAAAGTTTGCTTGCTTTCATCATTGATTTTGTATCAAATTCCACGAATGCTGCGGGTATTATTGCAAGCATTCCAAAACCGCTTGATTTCACTTTTACTTTCTCCACAATTCCTGTAACAGCATGACTGAATTCATGGACTGTGCTTAAAATTAGGATTGAAAGTATTCCATACCAGAATGGGATGTAAATTGGACTTCCCGGGATTTTAACACCAGGTATTGCAATTCCAACACCCGCTGTAGAACTTGGAACTCTTATTAAAGAAATTGCTGACTGAGTTAAAAAAACGAGAATGACAATCATACCAATAAGTGCAAATGGTATTGAAATTGTGCTGAAGGTCTTCCAAAAAAAAGAGTATTTCGCAAGTTTTTTCATAATTTTTATTGGTTTTCTTGTTTTGAAAGCAATAAAAATTTTTTCAATTATTGTAATTTTTTTTCTGTTGATATAAATCAATACAGCAATTATTAAATAAAATATGATTGTAAAAATTGTTTCAGCATTCATGGTTTGTAAGAAAACTTATTGGGTTTTAACTTTTTTGTTGAATCTAACATTTAGAAAGTTGCAAGGAACTTTTTTAAATGAATAAATTTCTATACTATTTTATGCTTCCTAAAACAATGAAAGAGTATTATGAAAAACCATATTCAAAGGAATTTAAAGCAATGGTTTTAGAAACAGATGGAGAAAAAGTTGTGCTTGATAAAACTCTTTTTTATCCAGGCGGTGGAGGACAAGCATGCGATATTGGAAAACTTAATGGCTTTGAAGTTTATTTTGTTAATTCAAGTGATGGTGTGATTTTTCATCATGTAAGGGAACATAATTTAAGAAAAGGAGATGTTGTTAAAGGAGAAATTGATTGGGAAAGAAGATATGAGTTAATGAAACTTCATTCTGCAGCTCATATTGTTTATTACAAATTTATTGAAGTTTTTTTTAATGGTGATTATGAGAAGGCGAAAATAATTGGAAGCAATGTTGCTGTTGGCAAGTCAAGAATAGATTTTGCCATGCAAGAAAGTATTGCAGAAAAACTCGTGGAAGTCGAGAGATTATCTAATAAATTTATTAAAGAAGCGCATGAGATTATAACTAAATATTTGGATGCAGAGAAAAGAGTGTGGGTGTGCGATAAATATGAAATGCCTTGTGGCGGAACGCATGTTAAGAATACAAGCGAGATTGGAGAAATAAAATTAAAAAGAAAAAATTTGGGAAAAGGAAAAGAAAGAGTGGAAATAATGCTTGCGTGATTTTTATGGAAAATAACACAACATTTTGGGCGGAAGATATAGCTAAAGAAATAATTGGAAGAAAAAAGTATAAGTATGTTAATAAGAAAATAAAAAAACCAAAGGAGTTTGTAATCAAAACAAGTGCAAGTTTAAGCGGTGTTTTGCATATTGGAAGATTGAGTGATACAATTAGAGGAGAAACAGTGTATAGGGCATTAAAAAACTTGGGTGTTAAAGCAAAAATCATATGGGTTGCAGAAGACATGGACCCTTTAAGAAAAATTCCTAAAGGAGTGCCAAAATCATTTGAAAAGTATTTAGGAATGCCTGTGAGTGATATCCCAGACCCTTTTGGGTGCCATGAAAATTATTCAGAACACTTTAAATCAGAATATTTTAAAGTAATCGACGAGTTTGTTTTTGAAAAAATACCTAAATTTTCTATGAGAGAAGAATACAAAAAAGGGAGTTTTAATCCATTCATAAAAAAAATTCTTGATAATCAAGAACTTGCAATAAGTATTCAAAATAAGTACAGAACTGAACCATTAAAAAAAGGGTATTCAAGTTGGACGCCTATATGTGAGAATTGTGGAAAAATAATAACACCAAGGATAACAAAAATAGAAAATGGACTTATACATTATAAATGCGAGGATTATTCTTTTGCTAAAACAAAAGTAAAAGGATGCGGGTATGAAGGAATTATTAATCCTCTTAATGGAGGAGGTAAGTTAATGTGGAAAGGAGAATGGGCAGCGCAATGGGCAAGATGGGGGGTTTCTTCAGAAGGTGCGGGAGTGGAGTACTCTGTTCCTTTAAGTGCTTGGTGGGTTAATGCGGAAATTGTTGAGAAAATATTGGATTATCCAATGCCTGTGCCAATATTTTATGGGCATCTTTTCATAGATGGTAAAAAAATGAGTGCAAGTTTAGGGAATGTAGTTTTTCCTCATGAATGGCTTGAATGTGCAAGGCCTGAACTTTTAAAGTTTTTATACAATAAACGTTTGTCTAAAACAAGAAGTTTTAGTTGGATTAATTTAGCAAGATTACATGATGATTTTGACAAGCATGCAAGAGTTTATTATGATATTGAAAAAGGTGATACCTTAAAAGAAACAAGACATATGAAAAAATTGTATTCTTATTCTTTCTTGAAGAAACCTTTGCCTGTTATTCCAATAAGTTATGCATATGCTGCAACACTCGCACAAGTGTATGGGGATAATAAAGAAGAAATAATGAAAAAATTAAAAGAAACAGGACATTATAACAAGGAAGTAGAAGACTTAATTTTTGAAAGAATTAGTATGGCAAAAAAATGGACTGAACACCATAAAATACCTGAAGAAATTGATTTCAAATTAGTAAAAGTTTCTTTAGAACAAGAAGATAAAGAAATTGTAAGAGAGTTTGTAAATATTTTGCATTTTGAAAAAGATTTTGAGCATTTTCAAAAGAATATTTATTCTCTTGCTAAAAATAAAGGAATGAAAAAATTCTTTAAAGTTATGTATAAAGCATTGTTTAACAAAGATAAGGGTCCAAAACTTGCAGATTTTGTTTGGAATAATAAAAAGAGAGTTTTTGAACACTTAAATCAATATTAATAAGATTACTTATTAAAAAAAGAAGTAAAGATAATGAACAAAGGATCGTTTTTAACCTTTCTTTTCCTTATTTTTAGGTCTTAATGCTTTACTACCGCATTTCCTGCATTTTATTTTTCTAAGCTTGACTTTTTGATTATCTGCTTTAATTGTGCTCTTACATTTACGACACACAAAAACTCTATGAAATATTCTTTTTTCTGCTTCTGGAAACTTTGCCATAATACGTTATTTGTAAATTAATGTGTTTAAAAAGTTTTTTATGCTGTTAATAAAGTATGATAATCTTATCTTGATTGCTGCAAAATTGTTTGCTTCCCTGTTTAGATAAAAAATTTTGTTTTTTTTAAATTCCGTGCCATACTTGTCAATGCAAGAAATACTTGCGTAGATTGTAATGTTTTTTGGTTTTGTTTCATAATATTTAAAAGTTGGGTTAATTGTGTTATTTTGAGGAAAAAAGATTTTTTTGCAAATGTCAGAACTTAATACTATTTTTTTGTTTTCACATTTCCCTTCAATTTTTAAACTAAAATTAATTGGCTCATAATTATAAAATGTTGTATTCCCCACATATTTTAAATCTAAATGAGGTTCTTCTGCTTTTATTAAACTAGTTGTGTAAAAATAATTTTTATCTGTTAAAAAAGAGATTATTAATTTATGTTCTCCATTTTTTGGTGTAATTAGACTCTCATTTACTAAAAATTGTTCATTTATTAAAATCCTTGGTATTATTATTGTTTTTGTTATGTTTGAATAAGAAATATTAATTTTAAAATTATCTAAAATCTTGTTTCCTGTGTTTTTTATGTAAAAAGACAAATAAAACATGTTATTCTCATAAGATATTCTTGGCGTTATGGAAATATTCTTTATTTCTAAACCCGTTCTATATTTTAATTCCTCAAGACTTATTTTTGAAAGAGCTTCTTCTAATGTTTGTTTCCCTATTTCAGGATAAACATCAATACTTGCTTCAGCGTCTTTACTGCCAAAAGTTATAATTTTTGTTTTTGTTGGATAATAATACCCTTTTTTTAGATTGTTTGTTGTTTTAAAAATAAAATATTTTGTTGAATTTTTTAATGGAGGGATGTAAAGATACTCGTTCGTACTCCCTTTTACAAGTTGAAGCAAGTTTTTATTATAAAGGATTTCCATTGTTGTGAGAACATGCGAGTTAAGAAGGTTTTCTGCATTTATGTTTAAGATTATGTATTCATTTTCCCCTGCCTTTTTTTTATCAAAATGCGCATTTATTTTAATCAGGTTTTGAGTATCATTTTCATAAGATAAAACCTTAACACTCGTGTTGGGTTCAATAATTGTGGCTTTGCCTTTCCTTGTTGAAAAAGTTATTTTATAAGGATTAAAAGAAGGGGTTTTTGAAAAATATGTTGCGATATGAGTTGCATCAACAAAACCATATTCTCCATATGTTGGGTCAAAATCAATCCATTGATCACCAATTAATGCTTGTGCCCACGCGTGTGGAGCACTTGAATTTTGGTTTAAAGAAAATCCTGCTACATATCTTGAAGGAATTCCAACTGCTCGAGTTAATGATAAAAACAAGGTGCTGAATTCATCGCAAACTCCTCTTCTTCTTTTTAAAATTGTTGTGCTATTTAGGATTTCATTAACATAATCATATGCTTCATCACTTTTTGTATAATTTATGTTAGTGTGCACCCAACTTGCAATTTTAGCACATGCTTCTAATGTTGTGTTTGTTCCATCAGTTATTTCAGAAGCTAATGTTTTAATTTCTTTGTTAATAATTACTTTTTCGGTTTCATTAAGATACGAATTATTAATATTTTCTGGAAAAAGAGGATTTTTTTTCAAAAAAGTTATATTATTCTTTAATCTTAAATTACATGAAAGATATAAATCAATATCATTCTCTGCGCTGCTTAAATTTTTTTGAGCAAAATTTCCATTTTCATCATACCCAAAATAGTCAAAATTTGAGATTATGTTAGTGCAATTTTCTGGAACATAATTTGAGATTATGTTAATATTCCATATCTTGTCTGTGACTTTTATTTTGCCATTCCAAGAATAATTCATGTTTGTAAAAATTGTTTTAGGAGGGTAATATATTTCAACACTAAAAACAGCATTAAACGAAATTAGAAGCAAAAAATATGTTATTAATTTTTTCATTACTAAATTAGATAAAAATTAATACTAAATAGTTTTTTATTTGATTAATGAAAGATTATTTTTTTGGAAAAATAACAAGTAATGTCTTGCATTTTGCTAAAAAATTAAAGCTTGAAATTGAAGAGGCAGAAATAATTGAAGCAAAAGATATTAAGGAATTAAAGAATAAAATGAAATCATTAAAAAATAAGGTTGTTTTTTTGAGTTCTATTAATTACAAATTAAACAGGTTTGCAGTTGAAAATAAATTAGTCAATGGTTTAATTAATATTGAATTACACCCTAAACAAGATTTCACGCATTTTCGAAGAGCAGGACTTGATGACGTGCTTGCTAAATTTATGAAAGAAAAGGACGTGGCTTATGTTGTTAATTTTAATCTTTTATTAAACCCGCCAAAAAATTTTGAGAGATGCTTAATTCTTGGAAGAATGATGCAAAATATTAAAATTGCTAATACCAATAAAACAAGAATAATTGTTACGAGCGGAGCAAAAGACATGTTTGAATTAAAGAGCAAGGCAGTTCTTAAGTCCTTTATTAAAATTATTTCAGAAAAAATTTAAACCGCAAAGTTGAAAACAAGAAAGTGCTATTATTTTATTAATAATTCACAAAAATACGCAAAGGTGATTTAAAATAGTTAAATTTGAAACAATAGAATCAAAAGAATTTAAATATGGAAGGAACAACTTTGTTGAAATAAGCAGAAAAAAAGTTGTTGATGTTGAAAATGAAAATGAATTTCTGCAAATAAGTAAGGGATTTTATGACCAACAAGAAAATAAAAGATATAAAGGAGGAGTGGGCTTGCCTGACAATCCAGAATTGAAAGCATTTCTTATAGAAGCATTAAGAGAATTATAAAACAGAATACAGGAAAATTAAAAAAAGAACCTTTTTACAAATTTTTTTGCATTTATTTCTTATTATTAATTATGTTGTTAAAAATAAAAAGAAAAGAGTCTTGCGAACCAGCCAATCAAGTTTCCCTGAGAGGCATTGCAAAAACGACTTCCGAAAAAATCGTTTTTGTTAGGTTTTCGCACCCTTTCCTTCTTAAAAGAGTAGATTATACTTAATCATTTGGAGTTTTTAAGTGTTGTTTTTAGTTTATTTTTCCTAATTTTTTTTGTTGTAAAACATATTAAAAAATCTTAATAATAATCAATGCTCTAAAATAATATATGACAAAGCTTTCTTTTTCTGGCGAACGTATTGATAATTTTGAGTTTAAAATTGTTCAACAAAAAATAATGGATAAAACACAAAGGTTGAAAAACTTATTTGAAGGTCTTAGTGAAATAAAATGTCGTTTTAAAAACATACACCCCTCTGAAGAGCATGATGGTAAGATAGAAATAACAATTAAATTAAGAAGCAAAAAACTTAATGAAACATTTAAGTCAATAGGGTTTCAACCGCAATATATTATTGATGAAATTCTTGGTGATATTGAAAGGTATGCACTTGATAGAAAAGTTCAATTTCCACAAAAAAAGAGATTTAAGAAAAAGTAGTCCCGCCAGGATTCGAACCTGGGTCACCTGCTCCAAAGGCAGGTATCCTTGACCGCTAGACGACGGGACTATGCAATTACTTTAAATTCTTAAATTGTTTTTAAGTTTTATGAAAATAAAATTTTAAAATTATTTTACAATTTCTTAATCATGTAATTGTTTTTTAATAAATACCCTTGTTTTCTGTAATATTCTCTAACACCAACTCCACTGATTACTTTTAATTCTCTGTAATTATGTGCTTTTGCGATTTCTTCTGCTTTTTTTAATAATTTCTTACCATAACCTTTGTGTTGAAAAGAGTTTTCTGTTGGTTTTTCACTTAAAGGAAGGGCAGAACCATACGAATGAAGTTCTCTTATTATTGCATTCTTTCCAAGCCTTAACCTACAAAAAGAGAGCAATGCATCATTGTTCAAGTCATCAATGGAAATAAAGAATTCTTTGCCATTGTTTGCGTTGTAGCTTTTTATGTTTAAAACTTCTTTTATTTTTTTAGTTAGCTTAACATGACCAACTTCTCTGCATCTTATGCAATTGCATTTCTTTTTTCTTTTTTTTAATTCTTTCCAAACTATTTCTCTTAAATTTCCTTTTCTTATATTTCCTTCTGTTGCATTAAGAGGTATGTCTCTAAGAATTCTCTTTATTCTGCACCATCTTGGTATTTTTGGCTTTGTTTTGACAAGCACTTTTATAACATACTCATCATTGATTGGTGCATACTTTCCATTTTTGTAATCTTCATAGAGTTTTGTATTTTTTACAAGCATTGTAGGATAAATTTTTAATCCATCAGGCATGAATTCTTGGTTATTAAAAATAATTTCAAACATTTCAATGTCTTTTTTTATTCTTTCCTTAATACTTAATTTTTTTTCAAAAGGAAGACCAAGCATTATATGAAAGTCTATTTTGAAACCAGCATTTCTTAAAAGTTTGACTGCCTTTATTGTGTCATTCACATTATGCCCTCTATTTACTTTTTTGAGCACGCTGTCATACACACTTTGAACTCCAAGTTCTACTCGCGTTACGCCATATTCTAAAAATCTTTTAATCTCTTTCTCGTTAATCCAATCAGGTCTTGTCTCAATAACGAGTGCAACGCACCTATGTTTTGCTTGTTCGTTTGTTTTAATTGCTTCCCTAAGGCTTACTCTTGTTTCTCTTGAATTTGGGTAATCATTTAATGCTTGATACGCGTCTCTAATGAATTTATTTTGGTAGTTTATGTCTAAAGAATTAAATGTTCCACCCATTATTATGAGCTCAATTTTTTCAGGAACATGTCCTGTTAAATAATATTGCCTTAATCTGTTTTGCACTTGCTTGTACGCATCATATTTGTTAAAAATTGCTCTCATAGTAGCAGGTTCATTCCCTGTGTATGAAGGAGGCGTTTTTTTACTAATCATGCTTTCAGGACAATATGAACACCTTCCATGAGGACATTTATGCGGTTTGCACATTATTGCTATTACATTCACACCGGATTTACTTCTTGTTGGTTTTGTTTTAAGCAAATTTATTATTTTTTTAGAACGATGTTTTTTTGGTATTTTTTTTAAAATATCATAATTGTTTGGAGCTTTTCTTACACCTATTTTTTTCTTTTCTCTTTGAAGTTCTTCAGCAGTTTTTATTTCTCCATTAAGAATCTTTTCTGCTATCATCTTTGCTTTACTCATTTTTCTTAATTAAGAATGTTATGCACTTGTTTAAAAAATTTTGTAATTAAAATTAAGAAGAATATAAAAACCTGCAATTAATCTTTATTTATGAAATGAGTGAAAAAGATGTTTTGAAATATATAGAAGATTTAATTAATGATAATAAAGATAGTGGAAAAAAAAGAATAAAACAATCAATTCTTTTAAAAAGAATTATTGCTTACTTGATTGATATTTTGATTTTCTATTTTTCATTTTATCTCATTTTTGTTATAATATTTAATTCCATAACTGGTATTTTTTCAACTTCGCTGAGTTATTCAGAATTAAATTATTATCTTGAAAAAAATAATCAAATGCATTTAGCTTCTCTTACTTTATTTTTTGGCAGCATGTTTATTTTTTTATTCTACTTAGTGGTGTTTGAGTATTACAATAACAAAACGCTTGGAGAAAAATGCATGCATTTAATTGTTAAAGCAAAAAAACCGCGAGTGCATCAAATAATTATAAGAAATTTAACTAAAACTTTTTTAATGCCTTTTTTATTATTTGATTCAATTAGCATTTTTTTTACACAAAAAAGGCAAAGATTAACTGAAATGTTAAGCAAAACATATGTTGAGGATGAGAAAAAATGAGAAAAGAAATTAAATTATTTTTGATTGTGCTTTTATTTTCTTCTATGCTCTCTTTTCTTTTAGCAAGTTATTTTTCTTTTCCAAAAGGAAATGTTGCAATTATTCCAATAGAAGGAGAGATTGGGGTTGGTTCTGATATTTTTTCCTCTTCAATTACAAGTGATAATGTTATCTCTTCTATAAAAACTGCTGAGTTCAATCCCAATATTAAGGTAGTTGTTTTTAAAATAAATTCTGGAGGAGGAAGTGCTGTAGCATCTCAAGAAATTGTTAGTGCAATAAAAGAAATGAATAAGACAACTATTGCTTGGATAAGAGATGTTGGCGCTTCAGGAGCTTATTGGATTGCAAGTGCTACAGATTACATTGTTTGCAATAATCTTTCAATTACAGGAAGTGTCGGGGTTACAATGTCATATCTTGAATTTAGCAAATTGTTTGACAAATATGGCGTAACTCTTGTTGAATTAGCAACCCCTGAACACAAAGAGATTGCTTCTCCTTACAAAAATTTAACAGAATATGAAAAAATTTCTTTGCAAAAAATGATAAATCAAACATATGAATTTTTAGTTGAGGATATTGCTAAAAATAGGAATATGAGTGTTGAAGAATTAAAAAGCAAAAGCGATGGCGGTATGATTTTTTTAGGAATTGATGCTAAAAAAAGAGGATTAGTTGATTATCTTGGAGGTGAAAACGAGGTAAAAGAATTAATAAAAGAAAAGACAAATCTTACAGAAGTTAGATTCGTTGTAATAGGAAAGAAGTCAATAATAGAAAGCCTGGCTTCTCAACTTTTATCAAAGTTAAATATTTTTACAAAACAATCAGTTTTTTTAAGAACATAAAATTTTAAAAAAATAAAAATCAGTGTGTTAATTTTTCCTCAAGTAATTTTTGGAAAGAAGCTCCGAGAGAACTGCTTTTTAACCAAATACCCATGTCATAGTTTTCGTGCACATCTTCATCATTTTTTGGCATAAATATTAATTCATTATTGTCTGCTATAAGAAATCTTGAATTTAATTCAGGAACATTATGTATTTCAGCTATTTTGCTTAATTTATCAATTATTCCTTTATTTTTATCGCTGATTTTAGTTATAATCTTTATTTTAACTCCTCTTTTACTTGCTTCGTCTAATGCATTTTTTACTGCTTCATATTTTTTTACAATGCCTGTTTCACTCGTTGTTATTATAATGGAATTTTGTGCTTTGCTAATTATTGAGTTCATTTGCTCATAAATGTTCTTTCTTCCTCTTATCGCTGTTGTTAAATCAGAAGAATTTATGTACTCAACTCCTTTGTTGTAAAGGTCTTCAAGAGTTTTTAATAAGTTGCTGCTTTTTATTTCTTCAATTCTTTTAATTTTTTTTTCTGTTTGAGCTTTTAAATTGCTTTTTATTCTTTCAACAACTTCTGATGGAGGTATTGCCATGTACTTAACAGGTTTTCCAAGTTTCATTAAAACAAATCCTTTTTTTTCTAAAGATTCAAGAATGTCATATGTTCTGCTTCTTGGGACATTCGCAATATCACTTAATTCTCCTGCACTGCTCACGCCTCTTGAAAGCAAACTAACCCATATCCTAACTTCATAAAGATTTAAGTTAAATTCTCTTCTCAGTTTTGCCAAAGTGTTTTCATCAAGCAACATTTCTATTCACCATCAAGTTGTTACTTAAACATTTATTATTTAAATAAACTACTACATCTTTTAAATTTTTCATTACTATTTAGTAATAATATACTCTTTTTAAAGGTTTTGGTAAATTTAGAATAAAAAAATAAGGCGTTCGAAAATCGAACGCATTATGTGTTTTTTTAGGGGAAATAAATCTCTGCTTTTTATTTTTATAAACTTTTTGCAAAAAAAGAAGATTCTTGCAGAAGTCAAGAAATAAAATAACATTTTAATTAAAGCAATTCATACAAGGTTTTCATATCTTCTATTTTGTTAATTAAAAAATATCGATTATTATATTTTCTGAGAAACTCTTTTTTGATTTCTCTTGTTTTTTTATCTTCCTTTCTTTCAAATTCCCATGTCACAAAAGGTATTTCAATCCCCCCAATCCCTGCTTCCAACGCTGGCTTTATGTCACTTGAAAAAGAATTCCCAACAGAATATGTTTTTTCTGTTTCAAGTTCTAAATCAATTATTAACTCTACAAATGTTTTTTTGTCTTTATCTTTGACAATATACATTTTTTCAAACCACTTGTTTAAATTTAAAGCATTTATCTTGTTTTTTTGCACTCTTTCATCTCCTTTTGTTAAAAGAATGAGATTGCAGTCTTTTTCTAATAAAAAATCTAAAGTTTCCTTCGCACCATGCATAAAATCATTTTTGTATTGTTTTTTATCAAATGCTTTCATACCAATAGCGTATAATTTTTTTAATAATTTTTCATTAGGTTCTATTCCTGCTTCATTGCAAAGAAACATGTAAGTTACTTGCAAACTTGAAGGAAATCTTTGGCAATTAAAATAAAGCGCGTCAAAAGTCATACCAAAAATTTCTCCACCCTTTACTCTTGTAGAATCAATTTTATTAGCGATCTCAAGTATTTTTTCATGATGAAATTTTTGTTTTATTTCAGGTATTTTTAGCATCTCATCAACAAAAAATTTTTTTGGCAGCCAATAATCATTCGTGCTTACTCTTATGGTTTCATCAAGGTCAAAAATAAATGATTTTTTATAATACATATAAAAATGAAATTAAACACATTTTTTAAATTATTATATTCTTTAAACAATATAATTTAGTTTATATTTTTCTCAAAATCTCTTAAAAATAGCAATAAAGTATTTAAATTAGAAGTATCTAATTTATTTTGGGCATAAAAATTTAGGTTATTAACACAATCGGGCATATGTGTTAAATTTCAAATATTGATTTGGGCTAACATTGGGCTATAATCTTTTTCTATAAGGGTGTAGACCTTAGAAGTTTAAATACTTTTAGGTGGAACACCAGTCATATTAAAAAAAAATAAACAAGGAGGGGTTGAAGAAAAATGGATTTCATAATTCAAAATGCATTAAAAAATACCCAAAATTTGAATTTTGAACAAGGACTTTTGGGGCAAGCAAATATTACTGTTGTGGGTTGTGGGGGTGGCGGTAATAATATGGCTGATTGGCTTTATCATAAAGGCGTAAAGGGTGCAGAAATTATAGCAATTAATACTGACAAACAACATCTTGATGCGAGAAGTGCAGATAAAAAAATTCTTATTGGTAAAGAAATAACAAAGGGTCTTGGAGCTGGAGGTTTTCCAGAAGTTGGAGAAGCAGCAGCAAGAGAAAGCCAAAACGAGATAAAGGAAGCTCTTAAAGATTCTGACATGGTTTTTGTCTGCGCAGGTCTTGGTGGAGGAACAGGAACAGGTTCTGCTCCTGTTGTGGCTGAAATGGCAAAAGACAAAGGAGCGATAGTTATTGGAACAGTAACAATGCCTTTTAACATAGAGAAAGCGAGGATAGACAAGGCAGAAATTGGTTTGGCTAAATTAAGAGAAGTATGCGACAGCGTTATTGTTATTGACAATAATAGGTTAGTTCAAATTGCAGGGAACTTGCCACTTCAACAAGCATTCGCTGTAGCGAATGAATTAATTGCTACAATGATAAAAGGCATTGTTGAAACAATTGCAATACCTTCTTTGGTTAATTTAGATTTTGCAGACGTAAGAGCAATTATGAAAAACGGCGGTGTTTGCACAATAGGTATTGGTGACAGTGATAGCGAGAATAGGGTTCAAGAAGCAGTAAGAAGAGCTTTAAGCAATCCATTGCTTGATGTTTCATATGAAGGAGCAACAGGCGCACTGATTCACATTACTGGTGGAGAAGATATGACTCTTGATGAAGTCAATCAAATTGGTGAACTTATAACGCAGTCTCTTGATAGCTCTTCGCAAGTAATCTGGGGGGCTAGGATAACAGATGAAATGAATGGAAAGATAAGCATAATGACTATTATTGCAGGTGTGAAATCCCCTTATATTTTGGGACCAGTGAGAAAACAGGAGAATTTTCATGCAACAACGCTTAATGAAGAGCTTGGAATAGAGATGATAAGATAAAAAAAATCATTCTTAAAAAATAATGAGAAAAACAACCACCCACAATTTCTAGGGGAGTGCCAGCATACAGCTGCACTCCCTTTTAAATCTTATTTTTTTATCAAAAAATTAATAATTTTTATTAATACGTAATTGGTTTTGTATAAATATGATAATTTCAAAATCATTAATAAGACAGGTTGTGCTTGACAGATTTTTTACAGGCGTGCTTGTAATTGCATTAATTCTTTACGTTGTAGCAGAAATAACTGCGAATAGGACTTCTGACGTTGTTTTTTCAATAGTTATGTTAGGAAGTGTTATTGTTATTAAAATCCTTTTTGGTCAACTTAATACAAAAAATAAAAGAAGAATAGGCGTTGTGCTTGCATTAGTTTGGCTTTTTATGTTGTTTGTAACAATTTATAATTATAAAACTTCAATTTCTTTGAATATTTTTGGAATGGAAGTTTTTGTTCTAATTCTTATTCTTGCTGCAACTATTGAACATTTTATATAATTAATCTTTTATTAGAAATTTTTCTATTTTTTCTTCTGCTTTTCTTCTTGCTTTTTGATGTTTCTCTAAAAACTCATTTGCTTTTTTAACCATTATTTGTTTTAATTCACCACTCAGCAGATTCCCGCTTTTATATTCTTCATGAATTTCCTTAATTTTTTTGTCATTAGGCTCTAATAATTGGTATAAATACTGATAACTAACATCAATTTCTGGATTTCCCCCGTATTTTCTATGCTCTTCAAGAGTTTTTCTCCCACCACTGAATGCATATTTCATCACTTTTTTTCTTACAGTTTCTTTGTCATCTGTTGTAAAAATTGCAGTTTCTTCCTTACTACTACTCATTTTTCCTTCAATTCCTTGCAAAGGAGGCAGGAATCTTGAATGAATGATTGCTGGTTTATAATACCCTAATTTAGGACAGATATCTCTTGCAAGCCTAAAATGCGGGTCCTGATCAACACCAAGAGGGATTAAACAAGGAATATTTTTTCCTTGGCGAACACTTTCAAGAATTGCTGGAACTGCTTGGAAACTCGTGTAAAAGTATTGGCCTATGTTATAACTATCATTGAATCCAAAAGCACTTTTAATTGTGCTTATTGTAAGTCTTTTAGCAAAATGTATGGCATTATTATATAATGTTTTACTGTTATAAGTGTCTATCATTATTTCTGTTAATTTTGGGTTTAATCCAACAGCAATAATATCTTTTATATTTTCTAATCCTTGTTTTGTATACTCCTCTAATTTTTTATTATTAAAAAGGTACTTTTCGTCATCCGTTATTTGAATTATTGTTTTGCAATTAAATTTGTCTTGAAGCCATTTCGTAAAAAGAAATGGAAGAAGATGGCCTAAGTGCATTTTTCCGCTTGGACCTCTCCCAGTATAAATGTAGAATTTTTCACCATTTTCATACTTGTTTAACAACCAATTTAAATCCCTATGACAGAAAAATATTTTTCTTTTTAGCATGAAATGGAGTTCTCCTGTGTGTTTTTTTATACGATTTAATAATATATTATCTATTGGTTCTGTTCCAAATTTTTTAATCAATTTTTCATAATTAATGTTCCCTTCCACAGTGTAAGGGGTTACTAAGAATTCTTCTTTTGTCATGTATTATTTTTACAATTTTCTTTTTAAATAAATTTGTGAATAATACTATTGACTTAAAAACCCTATTATGGTGTGCTTAAATTCAACATTTCCATTCTTGTTTCAGGATTCACCCAGAATATGAAAAAAATAATCAGGAATAAGGCAAGAATAATGATTAAAGAAACAACATAACCCTTGCCTTTTTTGTTTTTTAAATGTAAATTCAATGAATGTATCGTTTACCTCACCCTTTTTTCTACATTTTTAATCCATCTTTCCCCCCATTTATTGAAAAAAACTTTTGTTTTCAATTTTTTTCTTGGAGGTGCAGGAACTTTTTCACCAGCATAACCTATTGGCAGGATTGCATGAATTTCTATACTCTCAGGAACATTTAAAATGTCTTTTATTTCTTCTTCTTCAAATTTTCCAATCCAACAAGAAGCCAATCCTAAATCATGTGTTCTTAAAAGCATGTTTTCAATGCAAGCACTTATATTCTGGATTGCAAATCTTTTTCCAAATTTTCCATAAAGTTTTTCTGCTCTTTTTGTTTCTGCAAGAACAATAATAACGTATGGTGCTCTTGCAATAAAGGGCTTTCCATAACATGCTTTTGCAATTTTTTCTTTTTTTTCTTTTGAATTTATGACAATGAAATTCCAATTTTGTATATTTCCTGAACTTGGCGCCCATATTCCTGCTTCTAAAATTTCTGTTATTAATTCAAATTCGACTTTTTTATTTAAAAAATGACGAATGCTTCTTCTTTCTTTGATGCATTTTTTTACTTCCATAACTAAAAATAAATAAGCCTGAAAATTATTAAATTTTCTATAAAGATTTTATGGTAAAAGGTGTAATAATGAAATTTTCGGAAGTTGTGGTATTACTTGAAGAATTAAATAAAACAAATAGTTCTCTTGAAAAAACAAGAATACTTTCAGAGTTCTTAAAAAAATGCAATGAAACTGATATTTATTGGATTTCTCATTTTGTTAGAGGAAAAGTTTTTTCAGATATAGATAAGAAAGAATTAGGAGTTGCTAATAGTTTGATAATAAAAGCAATTTGTTCAGCAACAGGAATAAATGAAAAAAAAGTAAAGGATTATTGGAGGGAAACTGGGGATTTAGGAGATGTTGCTGAAAAAGCAGTTAGGCAAAAAACTCAACATACTCTTTTGTCAAGAAGTTTAACTCTTTCAAAAATAATTGAAAACTTTAATTTAATTAGTATGCTTGAGGGTGCAGGAACTGTAAGTAAAAAAGTTGCTTTAATAAGCGAGCTTCTTACTAATGCAACGCCTATTGAATCAAAGTATATAGTGAGAATGATTCTTGGGAAGTTAAGGCTTGGAGTGGGTGACGGAGTATTAAGAGATTCGATTTCAAAAGCATTTAAAATACCGAAAGAGATTGTTGAAAGAGCGTATGACATGGCAGGAGATTATGGTGAGGTTGCTAAAATAAGTTTATTGAAAGGAGGGAAAGGATTAAAAAAAATATCATTACGGGTTGGAACACCTATTCAAAGCATGCTTTACATAAAAGTGAATAATGTAAAAGAAGCTTTTAAGGTTGTTGGAAAACCTGCAATTATTGAGTATAAATTTGATGGATTAAGAACGCAAATTCATTATGATAAGAAAAGAAATCTTTTGAAAATATTTACTCGCCGATTAGAAGATGTGACAAACCAATTTCCAGACATTGTTAAATATGCACGTAAAAACTTAAATTGCGATTCCTGCATTCTTGATTCTGAAACAGTTGGATTATCAAAAGATAAAAAAAATTTTATACCCTTCCAAAAATTGAGTAGAAGGATAAAGAGAAAGTATCATATTGAAAAAATGGTTAAAGAAATGCCTGTTAAAACCTTTGTTTTTGATTGCCTTTTTCATAATGGGAAGGCTCTTATGGATGAGCCATTGGAAAAGAGAATAAAAATTGTTTCAAAAATAATAAAAAAAAATCCTGACCTTAATACTTGCCCAAGAATAATAACAAGTGATGAAAAAGAAGCAGAAGAATTTTTTAATAAAGCACTTGGTGAAAAGCAAGAAGGCGTTATGATAAAATCAATGAAAGCAAAATATCAACCAGGAAAAAGAGTGGGTTATGGCGTTAAGTTAAAACCAGGACTTGAATCTTTTGATTTAGTTGTTGTAGGTGCAGAATGGGGGCAAGGCAAAAGAAGCAAATTTTTAAGCTCTTACCTTCTTGCGTGCAAGCATCCGAAGAAAGATGAATTTTTAACAATTGGAAAACTTAGTTCAGGTCCTACAGAGGAGCAATATGAAGAAATAACAAGATTGTTAAAACCATTAATTCTTGAAACAAGAGGAAGAGAAGTTATTGTTAAACCACAAGTAATTCTTGAAGTTAGTTATCAAGAAATACAGAAATCACCGAAATATACTTCTGGTTTTGCTTTAAGATTTCCCACATTAAAACAAGTAAGGTATGAGAAACGTTTAAATGAAGTTGATGACTTGAATAAAGTAAAATTTAATTATGAATCACAGTTTCAGGGAAGATTATGAGAGAAGACCTTCAAAGAGTTTTAGAAAAAATTAAAAGAATATTAAATGTTTTAGGATACTCTGACATAGATGAAGTGGAAATAAAAATAAGAAGGGAAGGACAGATTTCTGAAGAAACTGCTTTTGAAAATTTGCACAAAAAATATGGACTTGAATTTAAGAAAACAAAAATTGTTCCCACAACATATGGTAAAATAAGGGTTGAAGATTTTATTAAGTTTCTTGAAGAATATGATGAATTATGGGGTCTTGAAACAATACTCATTGATTTGGAATCCATAATAATAAATCCTGCGTACTTGTAAAATTTGGTGAGATTAAATGAAAAATAAAGTTAGTGTTGGAGATAAAATAAAAGTGAAAAAAGGCGATGCAGAATATGAAGGAATCTTACTCCCCACAACAGATGCTTCAAACAAAGATATTTTAATACTGAAGTTATCTTCGGGTTATAACGTAGGGATTAAAAAAGATAAGAACATTGAAATTGATTTAATTAAAAAATCTGTTTTAAAACCTGGAAGAATTCCTAAAATAAGGTTTAAAAAAAATCCAGAACTGCCGAATGTAACAATAATTGGGACAGGTGGGACAATAGGCACGCACGTAGATTACAAAACAGGAGGAGTTTTTATGTGCAGAACTCCTGAGGAAATTCTTGCTACTGTGCCTGAAATAGGTAATATAATAAATATAAATAAAGTGATTAATCTTTTTTCTATTGCAAGTGAAGATATTAATGTTAATCATTGGAAAAAAATAGCAGGAGTTGTAAAAAAAGAGGTAGAAAACGGAGTTGATGCAATCATCATTACTCATGGAACAGATACTCTTGCATTAACAAGTGCAGTGCTTAATTTTATGATAGGTGTTCCACCCATACCTATTGCGTTAGTTGGAGCGCAACGCTCTCCTGATAGGGGTAGTTTTGATGGAAGATTGAATTTATTGTGTGCTGCTCATTACTGCACTACTGATATTGCTGAAGTAAGCGTGGTGATGCATGGTTCAATAAATGATGATTTTTGTTATGCTATTAAAGGCACTAAAGTTAGAAAAAATCATTCTTCAAGAAGAGATGCTTTTCAACCTGTGAATACAATGCCTTTTGTGAGATTATGGGAGGATGGAAAAAAAGAATTTTTAAGAAAAGATTATCACAAGCGTGAGAAAGAAAAAAGAAGAATTGATTTAAAACTAAATTATGCTAAAGTTGGATTATTGAAAGTTTATCCAAACAGTGATCCAAAAATCTTGGAATGGTATTATAAAAAAGGGTATGAAGGGCTTGTGATTGAAGGCACGGGATTAGGTCATGTTCCAGGCAAGGATGCTGGGTTAAAAAATAATTGGCTTCCAATAATTAAAAAATTAGTTGATAAGGGTGTGATTATTGTAATTTGTACGAGCACAATTAATGGCAGAACAAATAATAGAGTGTATAGGAATTTGAGATTGCTGAATAAAACAGGCGTTTTATGGGGTAAGGATTTGCATGCAGAGAGTGCATTAGTGAAATTAGGTGTTGTGCTTGGAAATGCAAAAAACTTAGAGCATGCTAAGAAAATGTTTAAGACAAATCTTGTGGGCGAGTTTGAAGAAAAAAATATTGTTGGTGATAATCTTGGATTTTAATTACAAAAAATTAGGGTTTAAGTGTGGTCTTGAAATACATCAGCAATTAGATACAAGAAAATTGTTTTGTTCATGTAATACAGTAATAAGCAATAAATTTGATTTTTCTTTTAAAAGAAAACTCATGCCTGTTGTAGGAGAATCAGGAGATATTGATGAATCTGCTCTTAATGAATTTAAAAAAAGGAAAACAATGGTTTATTACGGAAATTTTGAGAGTAGTTGTTTAGTTGATATGGATTCAGAGCCACCTCATGAGATAAACAAGGATGCCTTAATTATTGCAATTCAGTTAGCGCTTTTGCTTAAAATGAAATTAGTTGATGAAGTTCAAATTATGCGGAAAACCATAATTGATGGCTCAATAACCACTGGATTTCAAAGAACAGCACTTATAGCAACAAATGGTTTTATTGAAACATCAAGAGGCAGGGTTCCAATTGAGAGTCTTGTTTTGGAAGAGGATTCATGCAGGAGAATAAGAGAGAATGAAAAAGAAATTCATTGGGCGCTTGACAGGCAAGGCACACCACTTATTGAATTAATGACTTCTCCAGTGATTGAAACCCCATCACATGCTCTTGAAGTAGCGCTTAAATTAAGAGAGCTTAGCAGAAATTTGAAAATAAAAAGAGGAATAGGAACAATAAGACAAGATGTTAATGTTTCTATTAAAAATGGAGCAAGAGTGGAAATAAAAGGATTGCAAAATGTTAAGCACATGCCGAGAGTCATAAACAATGAAATAAGAAGACAATTAAAAGAAAAGAAGGTAATACCTCATGTGAGAGCAACTTTAAATGATGATACAACAAAGTATTTACGTCCTTTAGCAAGTGCAAGCAGAATGTATCCTGAAACAGACGAACTTCCAATATTAATAACAAAAGAAATCATTAATGAAGCAAAAAAAACACTTCCAAGAATTATTGATGTTAAAAACGAATTGATTAAGCTTGGTTTGAATGAGGAACTTGCAGAACAAATTAAGCGGTCAGGATTGTATGAAAAATTTAAATCTATTAATTCAAAAATTAATAATCCAAAATTAACCTCAACTTATTTATTAATTAATAAGAATGCAGATAATAAGCTTTTAGAAAAAGTTCTTTACTGTCTTCAAAAGAAAAAAATTGACAAAGAAAATGCAAAAAAAATTTTGAAACAAAACATGTCCTTATCCGAGTTAAATAAATTCTTGATTAAAACAATTGATGAAAATGAATTAAGAAAGTCAGTAATCAAGCTTTTGGAATCCAAAAAAGAAATATTAAAAGAGGACAGAGCATTTAAAATGCTTATGGGTCTTCTTATGAAAGAGTTTAAGGGCAGGGCGGACGGAGGAACAATTTCAAGAATTTTAAAGGAAGAATTGTCTAAAAGAAAATGAAGAATATGATTTCTAAATAAATAATACAAAAAGATTTAAATAAGGAGAAATTAAAAGATTTGTAAAAATTGCGAGGTGATCGTTGTGGATTATGAAAGCGACGATTACGAAACAGATTATATGGATGATTATGAAAGCGACGATTACGAAACAGATTACGACGATGATTACATGGATGAAGAAGTCGATGACTACGAGGATTTTGAAGATTAAACTTGAATAAAACACTATTACCTCCAACATTTTTTATTCTTGCGGATTTTTTATTTGGAAACTTTTTTTAATTAGTTTTGTTGGATTAAAACTCATGAAAGAGTTTTATTATGATGCGCCTTATGTTAAAGAAATTAGGACTAGAGTGGTTTCTGTAAAACCATTAAGTAAAACATTTTTGTTGAAGTTTGATAAAACAATTATTTACCCTGGAGGAGGAGGTCAAGCAAGAGACAGAGCAACTGTAAATGGTGAGAAAATATTAAATGCTTTCAAAGAAAAGGATGGTGTTTGGTATGAAGTTTCTAAGAAATTTGTTGTTGGCGAGGAAGTTTTGATGAGAATTGATTGGAGAAGAAGGTATTCTTTGATGAAAGCTCATACAGCAGAACATCTTTTGTTTAGGAGTTTAAACAAGGTCCTGCCTGAACTTGAAGTTATTAAAGTAAGACTTGAAGAAGAAGGATTTAAGTTTTATGTTAGAGGAAGAATTGATTGGAAGGGTTTAGGGAATGCGCAAAGCATTGCTAATAAACAAATTTTAAATGGTTTAGAAGTTAAACAAAAAATTGTTAGTTTGGAGGATGCTAAAAATATAGAAAACATAAGAATTAAGTATGATTCTCTTAAAAAGAAAGGAGTTAAAGAGGCGAGAATAATTTTTATTGGTGATTTTGATGTTGCTGCTTGCACAGGAGTTCATGTTAAAAATACTAAAGAGCTCGGGTACTTACACATAAATAATTATCATAGTTTAGGGCATAATGAGTACGAGATTTCATTTTCTATTGGAGAGGAAGCATTAAATTATTCAAGCGAGAGTAATGCATTATTGCATGAAATTTTAGAAGAATTAAAATTGGATGAAAATAATTCATTAATGGCTATAAAAAATTTAATACAAGAAAGGAACGAGCTTAAACAAGCACTAAGAAGATTGAATCAAAGGATAATAAAGAACATTAAACCAATTAAGCCAGGCATTTATTATAATGAATTCATTAATGCTGAGCAAAAACTAATGCAACGAAGAATTAATGAAATAATACGTAATGAGACTTCATTAATAATCTTCGTTAATATTAAACACGAGAAAATCTTTATAACAATAGCGAAATCAAAGAATAATTCTTTAGAACTTAAACCATTATTCAAGGAATTACTTCAAATAATTGAAGGAAAAGGAGGAGGCAATGAACAACAATTATTTGGTTCAGGAACTTATTCAAAAGAAAAACTTGAAGAACTAAGAAAAACAATAAAAGAAAAAATTAATCTAATAACTTGATTAAATTAGCGCTCTCCCTTTTTTTAATAATAATTTCTTCATTAGCAAGAACTCTTATTTTGTCAAAACTTCTTCCGTCAGGAATGATTAATCCATCATACTTTAATTTAAGAATTAATTCAGTATTACCCGGCCACACGTATGGAGTTATGAGGTTCTCAGAATCTCTTTCAGAATTCTTAACCCTCTTATTACTAACCACGCTCTTATTAGGTGATTCAGGAACAATATTAATTAAATTCAAACTACTGTGAAGGATTGAACCGCCAGCACTTAAAGCATAAGCTGATGAACCGCAAGGAGTTGAGAATAATAATGAAGTGCTCCTACCATCACTAAAACTCGTGATCCTGCCCTCATGATTAGCGATTAACTCGTATTCAAGCATCTTACCTTGTTCTTGAGGAAAAACAACTAATTCATTAATACAACACCAAGTGCTTTCTTTTTTAGTTTCAGCTCCAATCCTGAACGCTTTAAGAACTCTGAACTTATTATTAAAAACCTTATTTAAATCAAACTCGTAACGCTTATAATTTGTTTCAGCATAAGCGCTTAAACTCTTACCCTTAACACCAACTAATAAATAATGATTATTAAAATTCCTGAAAATATGCGTGCTTCCAAGAAAACAACCATCACCACCAACACTAATTACTAATCCATTAAAATCATAATTAATCCCTTGATCAAAAAGATTAATTAATTCAGAACTCGCGTACTTACTTACTTCTTCATAAACATTCTCAGCAAGACGAACCCTATCCACATGCTTATTCTTTTTATCTTGAAAATAACAAATAACTGACTTACTGAACAATCATTCTCACCCACTAATAAAAAAAATTATGAAAACCACTATTTTTAAGAATTACTTGTTTTAAAAAAATCATTTATTTCGAAAGAATTAAATTTGTTTAATTAACATATTTTTATTGGTGTATTAAGCATGAAATTCAAGAAAATTGAGGAAGTAATGAAGAAACAATTTGTTGGAAAAAAAGTTTCACTCAGGGGATGGGTTTCTAATAAGAGAGTGAGTAAGACAATCATGTTTTTAATTTTAAGGGATTCCTCTAATAAGAATATTCAATGCTCTGTTAAGAGGGATTCTAAAGCATGGAATGATGCTCAAAAAGTCACTCAGGAGAGTTCAATTGAGGTTAAAGGCAAAATAGTTGCTGATGAACGAGCTCCAGGAGGTTTTGAATTATTAGTGGAGAGCATAAGAATTATTGGCTTAGCTGAGAGATACCCTATTAACAGGGATAAGAGCACTGAATTCCTTCTTGATAAAAGGCATTTATGGATTAGGAGTGATAGGATGAAATACTTTATGAAAATAAGAGCGCAAGCATTTAAGGCTGCTAGAGAATTTTTTGAAAAAAACGGTTTTTATGAAGTAACAGGGCCTGAGATTGTTAGCACGAAAGGAGAGGAAGGAGGGAGTTTATTCTCTTTTAATTATTTCGGGAAGAAAGCTTATTTAAGTCAGACGAATCAAATGCACTTGGAAGCCATGATTTATTCTCTTGAAAGAGTTTATTCCTTGCAACCAAGCTTCAGAGCTGAGAAGAGCAGGACGAGAAATCACGTTACTGAGTACTGGCATCTTGAAGGAGAAGCTGCGTGGGTTGATAATGAGGAGAACATGAGAATAATTGAGGAATTAGTGAAGCACGTTTGTCATTCTGTTGCGAGGAATTGTAAGGAAGAATTAGTGTTGCTCGGGCGAGACCCTAAGTACTTGTTAAGCATTAAAACTCCTTTTAAGAGAATTACTTATGAACAAGCAATAAGAATTATTCAAAAGAAAGGCGGGAGAATAGAGTACGGTGATGATTTCGGCGCTGAACACGAGAGATTATTAACTGAAGATGAGAGTCAACCAATATTTATTACGAGTTGGCCTAGGAGGATGAAAGCTTTTTACATGAAAGTTGATGATAGGAATCCTGAATTAGTTAAGTGCGCTGACTTGCAAGCGCCTAAGGGTTTCGGGGAATTAGTTGGTTCAAGTCAAAGAGAAGAGGATATTAAGGTTATTATTGAGAACTTGAAGAGGGAGGGTGATGACCCTAAGAAGTATGAGTGGTACTTGGATTTAAGAAGGTTTGGTACAGTGCCTCACAGTGGTTTTGGTTTGGGCATGTCAAGATTGTTAAGATGGTTGACGAACGCTGAGCACATCAGGGACGTGATTCCTTTCCCGAGAACACCAACAAGAATGAAACCATGAATTAATCAATAAAAAAAATCCTCACACACCTTAATGAAAATTATTATAAAAAGGATTTAACAATGTAGTATTTAAGCATGAATGAGGAAGAATTATTAAGTAAGTTAGTAAGCATTGATTCACAAACTCATAAGAGTAATAAAGAGATTATTGAGTTTATTAGTTCTTTTTTCTTGAGGTTGGGTGTTAATCCTGAAGTAAAAAACGTTAATAAGAATAAAAAAACTTTTAATTTAATCCTAAAAATACCTAGGACTAAAGAGAGTGATATGCCTCCTTTAATTCTTTCAGGACATACTGATACTGTTATGATTAGTAATGAAGAACAATTACTTCCTGAAGTGAGGAATGGTGTTCTTTTTGGTAGAGGCGCGTGCGACATGAAAGCAGGATTAACTTCTATAATGCTTGCTTGTAAGGATTACTTAAAAGAGAAGGAAAGATCTAAGGATGTTTATGTTATTTTTACTAGTGATGAGGAAGGAAGCGGGGAGGGCATAATCAAATTATGCAAGGATTTTTCACTTAATGAGAGAGCAGACATTATTGTTGCTGAACCAACGAATAATAACTTGTTTATTGGACAAAAGTCTTGCTTGGATCTTGAATTAATCTTTAATGGAGAAAGAATGCATTCTTCAATGTTACAACCTAATAATCTGAATAAAAATGCTATACTTAATGCAACCTCTTTTATTAATAAAGTTATGGAATTATTACAGAGTGAATACCAAGGTTATGATGAGCTTTTCGGATACACTTCTTTTAATGTTGGAACAATACTCTCAGAAGGAGCTCCTAACATAGTGCCTGATAAATGCATTATTAAAATAAACATTAGGGCGAATCCTAATTATAATATTGATGAGATTCAAGACAAAGTTTTAAGAATTGCTGAAAGAATAGATCCTAAAGTTAAGATAAAAATACTTTTTAAAGGAGATTCTTTCATGACGAGCAAGGAATCAAGAATAATTAATAAAATCCTTAATTCATGTAAATGTGATTTGAAGTATAAATGGGCTTGGACTGAAGCTTCTTACTTAAGCAAGTATGGGGATGTGGTCATTTTTGGTCCTGGAAACCCTGAATACGCTCATAAGAATAATGAGCAAGTTAAGATAAGTGATATTGAAATGTTTAGGAAAATTTATTTCACTTTAATGACTAAATAAAGAGGTATTGATGGCCGATGTAGCGTAATGGTTAGCGCACTAGGTTGTGGCCCTGGAGGACCGGGTTCAATTCCCGGCTTCGGCCCTTAAGTTTTTATTTTGTTTATTAATTTTTAAATACCGAAATAACCTTTTTAAAAAAAGGGTGTGATAATGAGACAAAGTGAGAATTTTAACTTAAGAATTCCTAAAGGGACACGAGATTTACTTCCTTCTGAAAAGATATTAAAAAATAAATTAGTTGATGTATTAAAAAGTAATTTTGAGATTTTTGGTTTTTCTCCATTAGAAACACCTGCATTAGAATTACTTGATGTTCTAACAGCAAAATTTGCAGCAGGGGAGAAATCTGATGCAATGAAAGAATTATTTACTTTAAGAGATAGGGGTAATAGGGAGTTAGGATTGAGATTTGATATGACTGTGCCTCTTGCGAGAGTAGTTGCTTCCAATCCTCAAATACCAAAACCATTTAAAAGATATGCTATTGGTCCTGCTTGGAGGAACGGGCCTGTAAAGACTGGTAGATACAGAGAGTTCTGGCAATGCGATGTTGATACTGTGGGGATAAAAGAAATGTATGCTGATGCAGAAATACTCTCTCTTGTGAATAAAATTTTTGATAAATTAGGGATTAAGCATGAAATAAGGATTAATAACAGAAAGATTTTAACAGGAATTCTCAAAGATTTAGAAATTCCTCTTGAAAAACACAAAGAAGTTTTAATCACAATTGATAAACTTCATAAATTAACTAAAGAAGAACTTTTAGAAGAGTTTTATAATGAAAGAGGTATTGATAAAAAAACAGCAGAAAAAATCTTAGAAATGATTAAGATTAAAGATATTAAGATTTTAGAAAAGAAAATTAAAAATGGACAAGATGGTTTAAAAGAATTAAAAGAACTTCTAAAGTATTGTAAAATGTTTAATGTTAAGAATCTTGTTTTTGATGTTAGTTTAGCAAGAGGTCTTACTTATTATACCAGCACTGTCTTTGAAGTTTTTGCTAGTGATGGCTTAATTAAATCATCTTTAGCTGCTGGTGGAAGATGGGATGATATGATTCAAAAATTTAGTAAGTTGGATAAGAAAATACCTGCAGTAGGTATTTCTTTTGGCATAGATGTTATTTTAGATTATTTAAAATTAAGTAATAAAATTGAATTAAAAAAAAGTGTTTGTGATGTTTTAGTAATTCCTTTAGAAACAGTTAAGGAATCAATTGAGATTCTTACAGAATTAAGAGAAAAAAATATTAAATCTGATATTGAATTAAGTAACAAGAGTTTAAGTAAAAAATTAAAATATGTTAACACTCTTGAAATACCTTTTGTAGTGATTGTAGGTAAAAAAGATTTAGTAAACGGACAAATCACTTTTAAAGAAATGAAGAAAGGAGAAGAAAGAAAAGTAAGAAGAGGTTCTTTAATAGAAGAATTAAAAAATATTTTATTTAAGAAATAAACAATAGTTTTTTGGGAAATATTTTTTTAAAATTTATAAATTACTTTAGTATCTTAGGAGTGCTGCGATGCTTCCGAGATTCTTTAATTTCTTCCCAGCCTTCTTATAATCACTACTTATTATTTTTATTCTACTTTTCTAAAAAAACATGCAATAAAAAACATATGCTTTTTTAAGAAAATTTTATGAAAAACTTAATCATGAAAAACATGTGAAAGGATTCAGTATCAGGAGTTATTAGTTTTAATTCATTATCTGAAATTAGTTTTAAGTAAGTTACAATGAACACTTTAACTAATTTTGGGCAACAAAACAAATATTTTTAATAATATGGGTACTCTAATAATTAATTCATGAAAAAATTCATGATAAGAAATTTAATAAGGATTAAAGCGATCGTTTTATTCTTGCTCATCATTTCATTTATAATCGTTCTTTTAAGCGGGATTGACTTGCATTTCGTTCCTTATGGAAGAATCGTAAGAGAAACTAATTGGGTTTTTTTAGGATTTAGTAAGTGGGCGTTAGAACAATTCTCACGTTATTAGGATTCATAATGTCAGGTCTTGTTTTAATTCACTTCTCACTTAATTATAAATTATTTTTAGGAGAAATAAAGAATTTAGTGAATAACTTTTTTGTTAATCATGCTTTGCGTTTATTCATTCTTTTACTCTCTTCATGAACTCCCTTACTTTTTCTTCTTTTATTCGAGATTCATAGGGTTTAATGTTTCGTTCATTAATTATTTCTGAATCCTCTTTTAAAGAAGTGCTGATAATACCGCCATCAGCGTAAGAAAACAATTTTTTAACATTATTTTTATCCAAACCACTGCCAATGATAATTGGTTTTTTAGCAACGCTTCTTGCTTTTATTAACTTTTCAATATTAGGGGCGTTACCAGTCCACTTACCCGTTATTATTATTGCATCAGCTCCTTTCCTCTCAGCTAATAAAATGCTTTCTTCCAAAGAGTATGAACTAATTAATTCCGCGTGCTTAACATGAACATCACAATACAATTTAATATTTTCAGCCCCAATCTTTTTCTTGAATTTAATAACTTCTTCAGGAGTGCCTTTTATAACACCATAATCTGTTTTCACTGTATCAACAAAAACAGGGATTCTAACAAAATTAGCACTGCAAACTTTTGCTATTGATAGTGCTGCTTCATAATCATTCCATAAAACACTAATACCGAAAGGCACTTTAATGAATGGTTTAAGCAGTGTTACTAATTCAGTCATTGAAGCAATTGTTTCAGCACCAACCTTTATTTTGTGAGGGAGGTCATAATTGTTTTCAAAAATAACTGCATTAACACCTCCTTTTTGAAACGCTTTCAAATCATGCAATGCTAATTCAAATGTTTTTTTCATTCCTGGATGTTCTTTAAAACCAATTAATGGAGCAAAATGAATTGCGCCAATAACAAAGTTTTTCATTTTAATCACTTAATAATTAATTCACTAACTAAATTATTAATTGTTTTTATTCCTTGTTTTTCGTTTAATAATATCTCTGCTAAATCTGCTCCATCTTTGAAATTTTTTACTTTATTTTCGATAACAAGTAAAGGAGACATATTTATTTTAATTAAATCCCTCATACTCCCTTTGATATCATTATTTAATAATTGTTCACTAATCCTTGATTTTATTAAGGCCCCGCTTTCGTTTTTTAAGGGATGAGGAGAGATATCCTTAATTATGTACCTGCCTTTAAAAACATCTTCTACAACAGGTTTTACAGGTTTTATTCCAAAATCTTCAGGAAAAACATTGATTGTTTCAATCTTATTTTTATTTAAAATTGTTACTTCTGTTCCATCAGGGAAAGGAGAGAATTCATCCATACCAAACTTCCCTAAACCACGTATAAAATATGCTTTTTCAATATTAGTGCTTCCTTTTTTATTCATTATCCTGTACGCTTCAGCAACTTTTGTTGGCGAAACTAAATGATTTACTCCAATAACTTTTCTTTTAATTTTTTCAGGAGTTATTGGACTTGTGATTGGACCTAAAATGTCGTTTATGTGAGCTACTGCTCCCAAGAAATGTGTTTGCAAGTGTATTGTCTTATATTTTAGGTCAATAGCTTCTGTATAGAAAAAACCATAATTATCAATTAATTCTGCAACTTTTTCAGGAGAAATTTTTGTTGGAAAACCATTATCAAAAAATTTTTTTTCTATTATTTTCTTTTTATCTCTTTTTTTTAATAAATAACTAAAAAAATCACTTGAGCCTGCGCTGTCAGTGTTTCCAGGAGAACCATGTTTAGATGTTTTAATTCCTTTATAATTAGCTATTGTTAACAATGAAATAGTGCTAACATTTGGTGTTAGAATTTTATCTCCACCCATTCCGCAATTATCTAAAACATTATCTGCTTTTGGACAAACATAATTTAAGATGTCATGATCCATAATTGCAGTACTTAAACCTGCTATCTCTAAAGGGGTTAATCCCGCTGTTTGTAATCCTACTGCTATAGCCAAGCATCTTGAATTATACATTCTCTTTTCATTCAAGGTTAATTTTCTTGGCAAAACATTCCTTCCTAAACCCACTAAATAAGTTCCTAAAGCATAGGCTTCTTCAAAAGTTAAACTTGTTTTTTCTTCACCAAGAATCCTTCTTTGGTAAATTTTGTTTTTGAGTATGTTAGTATTTATGGGATCTTTTGTTGTGAAATCCAGTCCTATATAATTTTTTACTAGTTCTATTGATTCCTCTAATGAATAAACTTTCTTAATTTTAGAACACCTCTTTTTAAGAAATTTAGAAATAGTGATTCTCTCATTTGCTTGTTGAATTCCAGAGACAATCACTCATCATAATAAGAAAATTAAGTAATAACTATTTATAAGCATATTTATTAAAATATTTTTTAAAAATTGAGTGAAATGCTTGTTAAATAAAGTTTTTTGCGCTTCTAACAAAAACAAGTTTTATAAACTTAATGTTTAATTAATAAATTATGAGGATTAAGAAGAAGATTTGGCCAGAATTTTTTCAAAAAATTCTTGATGGAGATAAAACCTTTGAAGTGCGTTTAGCTGATTTTGAATGCAAACCAGGAGATATCTTGGTTTTGGAAGAATGGAATCCTGAAACAAAAGAATACACTGGCAGGGTTCTTGAGAAAAAAGTAACTTATGTTACTAAAACTAAAAACATCAAATTTTGGCCAGAAAAAGATATTGAAAAATATGGTTATCAAATCATTGCTTTCAAATAAGGAGTAGCTATGAGTTATTGTTTTCTTGTATTAATAAGAGTTAAGTAAAAATAAAAAATATTAATCAAGAATAAGGTTAAAGGAATTTACGAAAAAATAGTTTAAGTATTCATTTCTTTTTATTCTTCCATTCTTTTATTCTTTCGAAAACAAATTCCATTTCTTCTTTTAAACCAATAGTTATTCTAACATAAGGTCCATTTAATCCCGTGAACTCATCATCCTTTGCTGGAAGCACTATAATGTTATTCTTTTTTAAATAATCATATAATTCTATCATTTCATTATTATCATTTAATTTTATTAATACGAAATTTGTGAAAGAATCAAAAACTTTAATACCAATCCTTCTTAAATTAATTATGAAATCATCTCTAATCCTTTCTATTAATTCTCTTTTCTTCACATAATAATCTTCATAATCAAGAACAAGTTCTCCTGCCTTTTCAGCTATTTTATTCACACTAAATATTTGTCGAAAGGATTCCATCTTATTTATTAATTCACTATTACTTAATGCATATCCTAACCTTGCTCCTGCAAGACCATACCCTTTAGAAAAACTTCGAAGAACAATTAGATTATCATACTTATTAATTAAGTCAATTACTGTTTCTTTAAGGAAATCGTAATAACACTCATCAACAACGACAACTCCCTTTGCTTTATTAAGAACCTTAATTATTTGTTCTCTTTCAATTTTTGTGCCTGTAGGATTGTTTGGATTACAAATCCAAATTAAATCTGACTTTTTTAATTCATCATCTTCAAACGTTAATTCGTATTTATCATTGATTAAGCAATTCTTTAGGATTATGTTACAATTTTTTCTTTTAGCAGCAATCTCAAATTGCGAGAAAGTAGGGGTAGGAATTAAAACTTTAGTACCAAAGGCTCTTGTCACTAAATCAATTATTTCATCAAGCCCGTTACCAATTAATACTTGGTCAATGAGAACCCCAACTTTGTTTGCTATCTTTTTTTTTAATGAAGTATAATCACCGGAGGGGTAAAGATTAAGTTCTGCAATGTAATTACATAATTTTTTCACTAAACCTTGCGGTAAAGGGTATTTCATGTCTGAGTAATCAAGAAAAATTTTTTTGTGATATTTCATATTTTTTCCTCTAACGATTTTTGTTTAACTAAATCATATCTTCCATAGAATGCCTTATTAAAGTTTGTATAATATGCCCATTCTCTATCACCAAACATGAAATGCCACCATTCTCCAGAGTAATATTTTTTCACATTCCTTCATTTAATAATTATATTTATAATTTCTTTTTTATTAAATGTTTTTTTCATAATTAATGAAGAAACAATTATGGATTCATTAAAAAAATCTATTAACCTCGTTAAACGTTTCTTAAAAACCAAGAAATAATGTTTTTAAAGAGTAGGCTGTCTTTAAATATTGGTGTTATTGGTTGAAAATTAAATCGGTAATATTTGATAATGATAATACCTTATATAGAGTTCCTAAAGAATTATATGAAGCAGTTATTAATAATATGGATAAATTAATAGCAGATTATCTAAATATTAGTAAAGAAAAAGCCTCTATTGAAAGAAAAAATTGTTATGCTTTTAACAATTGCAGATCGACGGGGTATGGATTTTATTTAAAATATGGTTTTAATGTTAAAAAATTTAATGAAAGAACATATTTAAACATAGCTTTTAATAGGTATTTAAAAAAAGATTATAAATTGGTAAAGTTATTAGAAAATATTTCTCAAAGGAAAATTATTTTAACTAATAATCCTAAAGTTTTTGCAGAAAAAATAGTTTCTGTGTTGGGAATAAAAAAATTTTTTAATGAGATTTTTGGAGAAGAAGATTATAATTTTAACTTAAAGCCTAAATTGGAACCATATCATGTATCCTTAAATTTTCTTAAAGAACCTTCTGAAAATATTTTAATGGTTGAAGATACATTAGAAAATTTATTAACAGCAAAAAAATTAGGAATAAAAACTGCATTAATAACAAATAAAAAAATAGATAATGTAGACTTTTGTTTAAAAGATATTTATGAATTAGAGGAATTTTTATGAAAATCCTTGTTGTTGGGACTCTTACTGTTGATAAAATAATAAAAGAAGATAAGATTATGATTAAAGCTGGGGGGCCAGGATTTTTCATTAGTAAAGTGTTTTCAGAGTTTAATCTTAATTATTCTTTAATTTCATTTCTTAATCCTAAGAATAAAAACTTGTTTAAACAATTAAAAAATTTAATCATGATTGAAACACAAGAAACTCCTGAAATCTTGATTAGAATTAATGAAGACGGTGAGGAAGGAAAAATAATTAGTTTTCCTAAAAAATACGATACATCTCAAATACCTTTAGCAGATATTTACATTATTTCAACTGTATTTGAAGAGGTTTCTTTAGATGTTATTAAAGAACTTAAGTCTAGGGGAGCCATCATTTGTTTGGATGTTCAAGGTTTTGTTAGGAATCCTCATGTTTTTGGAAGTAAAAAAATGTGGGATCAAGCAAAAGAATATTTTATTTATTGTGATATAATAAGAACAAATAAAAAAGAATTAGAATACATTCCAAAAGAAGCTGTTGAGTTAGCGAAAACCAAATTATTGTTAATTTCTAAGAATGATAAAATAGTAGTTTATCATAAGAATAACATGGTTGGAGTTCATTTTAACAAAATTAATTGTTATGACACCATTGGTGCTGGAGACACGTTTTTTGCGTCATTTATTAATTTTTACTTAATTAATAAAGAAACAATTATGGATTCATTAAAAAAATCTATTAACTTTGTTAATAATTTCTTAAAAACCAAGAAATAATATGTTTGTTTGAACAATATAAATCCTTAAAATAATTTAATTCGTATTTAATATAAAAAAATCTAAAAGAAAAACTTATAAATAGTATGTAACTATTTATTAGTAATAAAAACACACATCATGTGTTTTTTTAGGGGTGAAATAAAAAATGGGGAAAGTTCGTAAATATTTGTTAGATGGGAATAAACCATCAACAGTAATTGCAAATACGCTTACAGGTGTGGCAGCAAGCATCCCAGGATGGATACCAAACATTAGATTAAACCAAGCAAAAGGAAAACAATGGGAGGAAGGCGTAAGTGGATATCCTTGTTACATTTCGGATACTAACATTGTGGGTGATAATCATTTAAGTCCTAATGGAACTTTTGATTATCCAGGACGAACAGGGCCTTATGCTGAAATAAATAGAATGGGTCCTAATGATATTGCTACCATGCATAAAATAAGAGCATTGTTTGTTGGTAGTTTGTTTGCTGGGCTTCTTGGACTTAATGCTGCGTATAATGTGGTAAGTTATTTTGTTAAGAGGAAGGCGATTAAAGATGTTAAAGGGACTAAGTGGGAGAAACCAGTTTCTGCGTATCTTAAGAAAACATACATACCATTTGCAGGTAAAGCAATTGCAGAAAAAAAGTTATACAGTGATTTAATTGAGTTAGTGGGTGGTGTTGAAGCACTTGGTTTGCCTGAGGGGGTGTTAGAACCTTACGAGCAAAGGGGTAACATAACTAAACCAATAAAGGAGAGAGTT
>JAFCGN010000015.1 GCA_017608045.1 Candidatus Parvarchaeota archaeon | reverse complement strand
AGTAGACCAAAACAAAGCAAGGAAACACTTGACAGCAAACTTGCTATTGCTTAAATTTTTTTCTTACTTTTTTTTTCATTAATTTTTTTTATGATTAAAGTTATAAAGAGTGGTTTTTACTTTTAAGTTAATAAAAAGACACAGTATGTGTTTTTTTAGGGGTGAAATAAAAAATGACAGGTTATGTTGGGAGAGTAAAAAAAGGTGTGAAGGACGTTTACTATCTTATGAGGAAGCATCCTGGTGCAGTGGTTTCAGCGCTTGGTAGTATGATTCCAGCAGCGGCTTACAGAATAATTATCGGGAACCAAGTTAAAAGCCATCCGGAAGTAGGAAAAGATCCTTTGACAGGGGATATTGTTGTTAGGGGAGGTACTACCGGTGATTTGTTTAATTCTTGGTGGAATCCTGGTTGGAACGGAGAGAATTATGTGCCCGGAGCTCCAAACTTTTTGTCAGCGCATGATGCAACAATTTATAATACTACTACTGGTGCTGGTGGTTTTTTTACTGGTTTGGCTTTTACTATTGCCGCTGGGGTTGTAGGGCTTAGTGCTTATCTTGGAGTGAGGAAAGTTATTAACTTGTTCAGTAAGGGTGATAGGGAGAAGTTAGCGCAACACCATGAGAAGAGGAAGAAGGTTCTCAGCACTACTATTGATGATGTCATAACAACTTAAAAAAAATATTTTTTTCTTACTTTTTTTCATTAATTTTTTTTTATAAGAAATGTTTAATATCTTAAAAGAGCGGCAATACCTCCTAAAGCATCTAATTTTTTTCCTTCTTCATGCTCTGTGCTAATAATTTCTATATTACCACCGCATTTTTCTGCTTTTTGCATGAGTTCATTTAATTCCTCGTACTTGCCTTCCTGCCTTGATTCTTGAAGATACGCGTCTGAAACAAGAAGAGTTCTTATGTTTTTCATGTTTATTTTTTCTTCAACTTCTTTAATCCCATAAGCAACTCTCTCATCTTTTCGAATCCCTTCTAAAAGGTCTTCAACTAATCTTGCTTCTTTTGCGAACCGAAGATTTTTTGCATATCTTTCTATAAAACCCTTTTTCATTATTTCATGAATGCCTGTTCTACCATCACCGCTTATAACACAAGTTTTAATTATTGTATTTTTTGGAAGATATTTTTTGAAAATATCCATAATTATTGAATTCCCTCCAATTAAAATCATTTTTAGTCCTTTTTCTTTTCCAATTCTTTCAAGTTCTTTAACTGTTTCTCTATAAAATTGCTCTCTTGCTTTTTCATAATTCTCATCTTTCTTGCCAGGCAAGTTTTTTTTCAAACCACCTATGAATTCTAAACCATACTCTTTAATAAGTGCTAATTCACATTCTCCTTGAGAAACTACGCCCACCATGAGTGTTGGTTTAACAGAATGTTTTTCAGCGTTTTTCAACCTTTTAATCTCCCATTTACTGAATTCTTTTTCTAATTTAATAATAGTCCCTGGATTTAAATTAAAAGTATGGTAAGAGTGAAGCTCTACTTGTTCAGGTGCTTCAATTATTCTCCCACCAACTCTTAAATTATCAGAATACTTATGAAATTCAATTTTCTCAACCCTGATTTTTAAAAAAACAGTTTTTTTAGCACTCTCTTTTTCTGTTAAACTTATTCTTCTCGTGGTTTTTCCACTAATTATTGTGTTCTCAGTTATGATTTGACTCAAAACCCATAAATCATCTAAACTACTTATTCTTATTTTAATCCATCCTTTTTTAAAATTAGCACTTATTATTTTTATTCTAACTCCCCTCTTTTCTTTTTCTTTCAATTAATTCTTTAATTTTTTTTAACCTTATAACGTCTTCTTAGTTTATTTCTTCAAGATGTTTTTCTAATTCTTTAATTTTATTCTTGAATTTTTCAGGCATGGTTAAAAAATACTCTAAATCAATAAACCACGCAGAACCGCTTAAGACAAGCACGCTAAACAATGACATTATAATAATTAATTTAATTTGCGGAGAGAAGACAACAGTATAAATAAGTAATCCAAGAGCAATGAACACTATTATTGTTAAAATTATTTCTATTAGTTTCATAATGATGATTATGCAATGTTTTTATTATAAAGTTTTTACATTTTGGATAAACTAATTTTTTTCAAGCACTTCTATGCTGTCTATTTTCCCGTCTCCATCTAAATCAAATCCTTGAATCACAGCGTAGAAATCCTCATTCGCATAATCTTTTAATAAATCCCTCCAATTATTGCAAATCGCCATAACACACGCTTTTGTTCCAACAGCTTTATTTCCTGCAAGAAAAAGAATAGTTTTTTCTTCTTGGAATGGATTCCTCATTTTTACTATAATCCCAACAGAATCTTCATTGTATGTCCTCCCAGTGTTTTTTGAGAATAATCCCCCGAATAAATACCCTTCCCCACCAGGTTTTATTTTAAATTGAACAGGAAGGTACTTGTTTATTTCACTTGCTATCGTGTTCGGGCCTGGACCTCCAATAATAATAAGATTATTCTTCATTTCTTTTTCTGCTTTAATATCAACATCAAGTTTAACAATAAAATCTTTTGGAAGTTTGAAAAATTCTCCAAGAAACATTCCTAAATAAATTGCGTAGTGTCCATCACGAGCGCGACTCTTGAAAGGACCGTGTGCATCAGGAGAACCCACAACTATTTTTCCATTAAAAGTGCTGTTATTATTGAATTCCTTGAAAAATTTTTGAATTAAAGGTTCATTTATGAGTGAGGAGTTCAAATATGGCTTCTCGTTTTCACTTATTTCAATAGCTATGCTATCATAACAAGTTTTATAATACCTTGCCATACCCCCTTTTTTTTCAACTATTCTCGTATTTTTTATTAATTCATTTTTTGTTAAAAGTTTAATATAATAATACACTTTTTGTTCGTGAATATTCAGTTTTTTTGCGATCTCCATTGGATACATTTCTTTTTCGCTTAAAAGTTTGAGTATTCTAAAGCAATTCTTATTCCCAATAACTTTTAGTTTTTCAGGTTTTTTACAAATGAACACTTCTTTACTTACTAATCCTTCTTTTTTTTCTTTAATTAATTTATTCATAATATTTCAAAAAAGAACAACCATTATATAAATTTTTTTAATGGTTTTTTTGGTTTTTAATGAAAAACTTGTTTTGTTTAAATATGCTTCTAAAATTTTTTTTGAGTGCTTTTTATTTTTTTTAAAAAATACTTATAAGTTTTCTTTAATCTATCCTATTTGTTAGTTCACCAGGTGTTTAAAAAATGTGCGGAATAATAGGTTATGTGGGTAACAAAAACGCAAGCAGTATCTTATTAAATGGTTTAAAGAATTTGGAATACAGGGGTTATGATTCCTGCGGCATTGCTGTTCTTAACAAAGAACTTCAAACAAGAAAGAATGTTGGTAAAGTAAGTGAGGTTGCTAAAAAAGAAAATTTTTTAGGATTAATGGGAAGAATGGGTATAGCACACACGAGGTGGGCGACTCATGGAGGGGTTACGAAAGAGAACGCTCACCCGCACTTATCTAATAATAAGAAAATAGCAGTAGTTCATAATGGGATTATTGAAAATCATGAAGAATTAAAGAAGTTTTTAAAAAATAAAGGATTTAATTTTTACAGCGAGACCGATACTGAAGTGATTCCTAATTTAATTGAGTACGAGTTCTCGAGAAATCAAGATTTCGTCCAAGCCTGTAAGAAAGCATTAAAAAGATTAAAAGGGAGTTACGCTGTTCTGATTTTGAGCGCATACTTTGATGGCGTAATTGCTTCAAGACATGAATCCCCTCTTGTGATTGGTGTTGGAGATAATGAATTTTTTGCAGCAAGCGATATTCCAGCGTTTCTTGAATACACAAAAAAAGTTGTTTATTTGTATGATTATGATTTTGTTGTATTAAATAAAAACATAAAAATTTTTAATCTTAAAAAAAATGAAGAAATAAAAGTAAAAATTTCAAGCATTGATTGGAGTGTAAGCCAAGCAAAAAAAGGGGATTTTGAGCACTTCATGTTGAAAGAAATAAATGAGCAAGTTGAAACACTTAAAAAAGCACTTCATCAAGATAAAAGAGTTCTTAACAAGATTGTTACTAATTTGAAGAATGCGAAAAACATTTTTTTTGTTGCATGCGGGAGTTCATATCATGCTGCTTTAACTGCTTCTTACTTATTCAGTAGTATTGCTAATAAACAAGTTAATGTAATGGTTGCAAGCGAATTCCCAAATTTTAATCATTTTATTAATAAGAATTCTGTTGTTCTTGCAATCTCTCAATCAGGAGAAACTGCAGATGTTTTAGAATCCGTAAAATATGCAAAACAAAAAGGTGCGAAAATAATTTCAATAGTTAATGTTATGGGTTCTTCATTAGTTAGGGACTCTGATGAATTCTTGCTTTTGAACGCAGGACCTGAAATATGCGTGTTATCAACAAAATCTTACACTTCACAAGTTGTTCTACTCACATTGCTTGCTTACTCTTTAGTAAAAAAGTATGAAGAGGTTTTGAAAAAAATAAATTATTTGTGGAATGTTGTTTATTATTTAACAAGCGAGAATATGAAGACAAAAATTAAAGAATTAGCGAGGAGGATAAAGAATAAAGAACACTTGTTCACGATTGGAAGAGGACTTGAATACCCAACAGCTATGGAGGCAGCACTTAAAATAAAAGAAGTAAGTTATATTCATGCTGAGGCCTTCCCAGGCGGTGAATTAAAACACGGGACTATTGCTTTGATTGAGAAGAACACGCCATGCATTGTTTTTGTTTCAGAAAAAAATAAACACCTTATCATAAGCAATGCAACTGAATTAAAATCAAGGGGTGCGTACATAATAGGTGTTGCTTCTGTTAATAATCCTGTTTTCGATTTTTGGATTAAAGTGCCTGAAACAAATTCTTTTAATCCAATAACTCAAATAATTCCTATTCAATTGCTCGCTTATGAACTCGCATTATTAAGAAAATGCAATCCAGACATGCCAAGAAATCTTGCGAAAAGTGTGACAGTGAAATAAGATGGAGATTAAATTTATTGAAATAAATTTTTTTGAAGGAGGAAAAAACACAAGTCCTAGTTTTAAGAAGTACAATGATTTTTGGAGTGATGAAGAAATTTTGTTAAAATATAATTTTAAGCAAGTTAATGCAATAGGGATGAATGGAGATGAGGTAAGAAGTGAGTTAGAAAAAATAATTGATGCAAGCAAAAGAACTTTTCTTTTAGGAGGGGATCACAGGTTCACTCATAGTTTAGTTGAAGCTTATTACAAAAAAATTCAAGATTTTCAATTAAAAGTATATGACGAGCATTTAGACGCTTTTGTTGGAGGAAAAACAAATGAAATAAACTATGGTAATTTTTTGAGATTCATTCCTGACAAAATTAGGATTAATGTTACGCCCGCGATTTTCAGAATTAAAACAGATTTGAAACGAAATTATTTTGAGTATTTGAATCCTGAAACTCCAACAATTCTATCATTATGTGCGGATTACTTATCATCAAATAATCCTCTTGGAGCTACAACATCATGGGTGAATTTAAGAAGAGATGAAGACAAACCCTTATTTTTCAGCACTTTTTTTGAATTCAAAAAAGTTATAGCATTTCACTTAGCAGAATGTAGAAAAGACATACGCCCGCAATACATTAAGGGTGCTGTAAAAGAAATTGAAAGCATAATTAAAGAATTTATAAAATTATGTAATAACACTAAGACTGAAAGGTGATAAAAAAATGAAAGCAATTATTTTAGCAGCAGGCAAGGGAACGAGAATGCTTCCTTTAACTAAAAATACTCCGAAACCTTTGATTAAAATAAATGATAAACCCATGATTGAATTAATTCTTGATGCACTTATTGAAGCAGGGTTTTTGGAAATTGGTGTTGTTGTAAATTATTTGAAGGAACAAGTAATTTTGTTTCTTAAAAAATATTCAGCTAAAAATAATGTTAAAATAAAACCAATACTTCAAAAAGAAGTGAATGGTTCTGCAAGCGCAGTTAAATGCGCGAGAAATTTTGTTGGAAGCGAGGATTTTGTTGCTGTTGTTGGAGATAATTTATTCACAGCAAGAGATTTTAAGCAATTTTTAAGGAAGGATGAATATGTTTATGTTGGTGCTTGGAGTGTTAAAAACCCAACGGCTTATGGAGTTCTTAACATAAAAAACGGTTTTTTAGTTTCAATTGATGAAAAACCTGAAAATCCTAAAGGCAATTTAATTAATACAGGTCTTTACAAATTTACTTCTGAAATTTTTTCAGAAATAGAAAAACTTGCACCGAGTTCAAGAGGCGAATACGAAATAACAGATGCTATAACAAATCTCGCTCTGAAAAAAAAAGTTAAAATTCTCATGATTAAAGATTATTGGATTGATGTAGGAAGAATAGAAGATATTCAAAGAGCAGAAATTTTTTTAAAAAAATGGGAGTTAAATAAGGCGTAGAACTTCTTGTAAAATCCCAAAAACAAACAATGCCATTAAAACATAAACTAATGCATTATTCTTTTTTTTCTTTTCTTTTTCTCTCACTTTTAATGCCATTAAGCATATGAGGATTCCTGTGCCCCCACCTACAATCGCACCTGTAAAACTTAACACTCCAAGAAAGGTTGGTTTAATAACTAATGAAATTATAAGAGGGAATCCAACTGCACACAAAAGCGCAGGAAATTTTTTCATTTTTAAATCTTCGATATACGCGTCTCTTAAGATTAAACCCAGACTTAAGTAACTTGTTATCATTGTAAGAATCGCAAGAACATTTCCAATAATTCCAAGAATGCCTGGAAGGCTTTCTGTAGCCACACCTTTAATTTCTCTTCCAAAAAATCCTATAAAAGTTAGTATAAAAATAAAGTAGAGCAAAGCAACCGAATTCATTGAAAAAACAATCACGCTCTTCAATCTTTTTTTGTCTTCATTCACTAATTTCTCCAGTTCAGGTATTATTGAATACCCCATCATTGCAAAAAATATAATCCCATAAGGTTCAAGAAAATCTTTCCAGTTCGTGTAAAAATAATTTGATATTTTAATTTGAGGAATTAAAATAAAAGTTACAATAAAAAAAAAGATTATTAACCCAACAACAAGATAAGTTTCAACAACACTTACTTTTTTAACTCCCTTGCTTATGATTAATGACATTAAAAGCGTTAAAACCATCATAGTAATCATTTCTTTAACTCCAAACATTACATTCACTATTTGCGCTATTGCAACAGTGTAAGCAATTAAAGCACCTCCCATCCCCAAAATTACGGAAACAAGCATTAATCTCTTCCCATTTTCTCCAAGCAATTTTTTAGCTAATCCAGGCAGTTGATGAGTTGCTTTTATATAACTTACAATTTCAGATACAAGCAAGTTCATGAAAATAGTTGCTATAGTTAATATAATGAGCAAGACCGCGCCAGGTAATAAACCTACTTTGCTTATTGCAGAAGGAATGCCAAGAAAACCAGCACCAATAACAGTTCCAAGCATTGCTGATACTGCTCTATAATCTTTTTTGAAAACAAAAAAATCCGCACCTTTTTTTTTCATAATTAATTATTTGATTCACTACCCTTATTAATATTTTATTGAAGATTAGATATAATTTTTAAAAATTTTAATTATTATTGATTATTAAAAATCACATTATTTATATTTCATCATAGTATTCTCTTGTTTCATGCTCAAAATACTCTTGTGTTCTATGTAAAACACCTGCAATTCCTTCCAAAACATTCTTATTTTTTATATTACCAAGAGATTGTAATATTCTTATTGATTCATAGAGTTTAGTTTCTAAATCCATGAAAACATCATTTATCTTATTTTGTACAAAAAAAGCTAGTCTAAGAGCGAACTCTTTTCTTAATTCCTTTGTCACAGCAGAGTTAATCCCTTCCTTATCTACTCTTTCAATTAACTTCTCCATGAAATTAATGAATTCAGGCGTGCTACCACTAAAACGCATTAATTCCTCTTTGATTTCATCATAACTTATTTCTTCTTTCTTTATTCTCTTAATTAATTCCATTATTTTCTGATTTTCCATCTCCAATAGTTTCTTATTAAACTCTTTTTTCATGACCAACACATTTCTCATTTCTTAATCACACCTCACCCACTAAAAAAAAACAAAAAAATAATAATAAAAAAACGTTTTGGTAATTGATTATGGTTGAAAGTGCTTGGTTAGATGATAAGAACCTTAATTATCAAGACATTTATGAAGTGCAATACTTAGAGGACGGCACAGTCGTTCTACAATTTCATGTGGAAACGAAAATTGAAGGAAAAGAACATTATCATTTAGAAATTATTTTCAAGAACGAAAAAGAATTTTTGAATTTCCTGAAAAACTGCGAGAAACAATTAAAACATAACAAAAAAATGCCGTTAGGTGAAAAAAAAGATAATGAACAAGGAGCACGAGAACTCATCAAATTCTTTAAAGAATAATTCAAACAAAACAAGTTCTTGTTCCTTATAATTCACGAAAATAACTTTCTCACAAGGATTAAAATGAGTTATTTCTTCTTATGATAGTGTCATTAAATTTTATGATGAGTTAGTGAGATTATTAATAATAAGGCATTAACTAAAAATCAATAAGAGATGCAATACTTTTAAATCCTATTAAGGATTCTTCACTCAACACCTTATTATTATCACTGATTCATACATTAAAATCAAAAAAAATTAAGAATATTTTTCTAATTGTGGGAGTAAGTCTTCAACAATACCGTATGCAAGATCGTGGAATTCTTTCACTTTCCTTTCCATTTCCTTGTCACCAACTTCTTTGAAGAGCTTAGTAGCTAAGGCCATGTCCTCTGATTCTATGTTTAAAAAACTGTTTTGCGCAGCATTAAATAATCTCTTAGCTAATTGTTTCTTAATTTTAGAGTATTCTCCAGGCTTAACCATTTGCACGAACATTTTTAGAAGTTCAAGAACGTCGTCAGTACTCTCTATCATCTCGGACATTGCATTCAAAACTTCTTCATCACTTTTTTTGTTATTAATAAGCAACTTAAGCTCTTTTCTCCAAAAACTAATTATTTTATTCTTAATCATTCTTCTTTCATTAACTAATTTTTTGAACTCTTTTTTCATTTAATCATCTCAAATAAATCCTATTATAAACTCCTTATGTTAGTTTGTTTTAAATTTTTTTTAGTTTTATAAGTGTAAGGTTAGGTGTTTTGGTTTAAATTTTTTAATTTTTATTGGTTCAATAATGTCCATATTCACGTGATCTAATCCATAATTCTCATGTTTTCCAGCCCTAAACTGAAACTCATAATCACCTACCTTTTCAATTATGGAATGTGATGCATAACCTATTTTAAAATCACTAAAAGTTCCTATTGGATTAAACTTTTTCTTTATAGGTCCAGTGTAGAGTGCGGTTATTAATGTTTCATAGTAGTCAATTCTCGTGCTTTGAGTTTCAATCAAGGAAAAAAATTCATCCTGTTCTGTTTTAACTAATTGTTCTAACCTAGCACGCATGAAATCACCCCCCCCCAAGTAAATGAAGAAACTCGTGATTTAAAATAATTTTTATTCTTTAAGCAATTCTTTTTTCCTGTTTTTTTGTTATCTTAGCTTATTTTTTTCATTTAATAATCCTTTAAGTTAGAGGGGTTAGTAATAAAAAAAAGCATTCATGTAATCCTTAATGCTTTCAAGAAAAAAGATTAGTGCCAGTAAGGTAATCTAATGCTTCTCTCAGTAAATCTTGCTTTAAAAACTAATTGATAACACTTCTTACTCCCTTCATCACGACGAGGTAAAACAAGAACATCAATGCTTTCATAAGAGTGGGGCTTAATAATTAAAGTGTTAGTTACTCCTAAGGATTTCAGTATTCTTAAGTACCCCTCACTAACACTAAAACTCTTTGAATTCTTTTTCTTCTCTAATCCTTGTAATATTTCATCAAAAACGCGTGTGGGCAGCATGAGAATCTTATAATTCTTTTTTAATTGCATAAGCTCAACTATTATTTCTTTATTATTAAAATTGTACACGTCAAATGAATCATAAACAAAACCTAAGTAATCTTCTCCAACATTATGATAGTACTTTAAGGATACTCCAGTGCTTTCATATTCATTCTCACTTATTTCTTGTATGAATCCTTTTTTGAGTAAGTCTTTGATTGTTTTTTTGTTAAGAACTTTTTCATTAATTACTTTTCCTTCAATGAGTTTTAGTGTGATTTTATTTAATGGTATGTTAGGAACTTTCTTGTGTTTTGGGGGGAATAATTGATGCCAGAAGTATTTAATTCTTACATCTTCATTTCTTAATATGTTGTGTTTCTTCTTATAATAGTAATTCGGGCAGTAAAACTTGTTTTCTTTATTATGATATAACCATTCGTGTTTCTCACTTAAGTAATTTAAGTATTCCTTCACTTTCTTGTTTATTTTTTTTTCATTAATTTTTTCATTCATTAATAATTTTTTTAAAACATCAACCAACCCGAGCACCTAATTAAATAATAAAAAAATAAAAATTAAAATATCTTGCTTTTAATAATCCCATAAATCTATAATATGTGCATCACCAAGAAGTTTAGCACTTTTTTTATGTGACATTCCTTTTATATCATAGTTTATATGAGGCAATAAATTATCATGCCCACTGAAATCAAAGCGTTCCTGCAAAGGTAAAGGATCCACTCCTGGTATATCTCTCATGATAGAACCGCCTTTATTTACCTTAAAATCACTGAAAGTTCCAATTGGATTAAACTTTTTCTTTATAGGTCCAGTGTAGAGTGCGGTTATTAATGTTTTGTAATAATCAATTCTCTTGTTTTGAGTTTCAATTAATGAATAAAATTTTTCTTGTTCTGATTTAACTAATTGTTCTAATCTCGCGTACAAACAACATCACCCCCCAAGTAAATGAAGAAACTCATGATTTAAAAAAATTATGTCACGCGTTCCCCAGCAAGTCCTTCCTAAAACCAAAAACCAAAAGTTTATAAAACATAATCATCATTAGTATAATAATGATTATACAATTCAAGAATCGTTTTAGGGAATTAAGTGAATTAAGGGAAGTTCTTAATAGTGATAAATTTGAATTCATTATTATTTACGGTAGGAGGAGAGTTGGTAAAACTGAATTAATCCTAAAAGCAACTGAGAACACGAGAAGATTTTACTTCCTAGCAACGGAAAAAGATAATCTTAGGCGGTTTTATGAATCCTGCCTTAATTACTCAAAAGATTTTGAACACGTTAAAATGAGTTGGGAAGCAATCTTTAATACCTTAAAAAATAAGACGAGCGTAATTATTATTGACGAGTTTCAGAACATGATTAAAGAAGATAAAAGCATTTTAAGCACGTTCCAATTAATCATTGACACAATCCTGAAACAAACAAGGATTAAATTATTCTTATTAGGGTCTTCAATCTCAATAATCACTTCTGAAACATTATCTTATAAGAGTCCTTTGTACGGGAGGAGAACTGGTTCCTTCCTCTTAAAACCAGTTAAGTTCAAGGACTTAACGCACTTCTTTAAAACAAGCGTGGAGGAATTAATTAAGATTTATTCATTCGCGGACGGCATTCCTCATTACTTAAACATGATTAAACCACCATTCACTAAGTGGTTAAACGAGGAATTACATAAAAGAAGATCTTTTATTAAAGACGAAATTGACTTCCTAACAAGATACGAGTTCGAGGACCCAAGCACTTATAAATTAATCCTTAAAGCAATAGCTCTTGGCAAAACAAAAGTTTCTGAAATAAGGGATTACCTTAATCTCAAAAGAACTGATTTATCACAGTACTTACGAAACCTCATTAATGTTGGCATGATTAAAAGAGAAGTTCCAATCACGGAGAGCATTAAATCAAAACAAGGCAGGTATTACATTATTGATAACTTCCTTAATTTCTGGTTCAGATTCATCTTCCCTAACCTCAGTCTCGTTGAGGAAGGGGTTTTCACGCTGAACACTACTGAATTCAATCAGTACTTAGGACTTGTTTTCGAAAAAGTTTGCAAGGAATTCATAATGAATACGAGAATCATTAATTACACGAGAATTGGCAAGCAATGGGGTAAGTTCAAAGGTGAGAGAGGCAAGAACACTTATGAAATAGATATTATTGCATTAAACGAGAACACTAAAGAAATCTTATTTAGTGAGTGCAAGTGGAAGAATCGCGTTAATGCTGAGAGAATAATCAGAGACCTTGTTAGGAAAGCCGAGCACGTTAATTGGTTTAATAAAGAGAGAAAAGAGGAGTTCTGCGTGTTTGCTAAAAGTTTTTCAAAAAAAATCACAGAATTTAATGGCAAGAAAACGCATTGCTTTGACTTAAAAGATATTGAGAGAATGCTTAAAAAAACACGTTAATGCAATCAAAAAAATTATTCCCTAATAATTCATGAATGCATAATCCAACTAAAAAATAATTTCACGTTAATTCTTTCTTAAAATCATTCAATAATTGCTTCATCATTCTCTTCTCTTTTTCCTTACCCCTTACCACATGAGGTGGTAAGAACACTACTGAAAGTAAGGAAACCCCATGATAAGTTTTCTTACTTAGTATTGGTGAAGCTGTAAGAAATTCCTCGTACAATAACATTGCTTTATTCTTAAGATCCTCACTCACTCCTTCTCATGAATTCTT
>JAFCGN010000014.1 GCA_017608045.1 Candidatus Parvarchaeota archaeon | reverse complement strand
CCTTAAAGTTTTTTTCTTTTCATTTCTTTTAATTCTAAATGAACATACGCCCCACAATAAATTCTATCGTCAACCTGCCGATGCCTTTCATCAACACAACACACGCTATCAAAACTAAAGTAATTACAGATTTTATGAAACCTACACAAAGTTAACTTATCCCCAACCATTTGCACCAAAACCGTTTTTTCGTGAAGTACTTTAGTGAACCATTGAACCCAAGCGTCTTGGCTGAACACCATAACCCTTAACCCAATTCACTAAAGTATTACTTACATTCTTCATTTATTTCTCCTCCTTAATTTTTGAAAACCTACAACTTAAACAAAAATCAACTAACTTATTATTTTTCATTATTTCAAGTAAATCCTGCTTTTTACATTTAGGACAAAACCTAAAATTTTCATTCAAATACATATTCTTTAAATCCTGTTTATATTTATTGGATTTATTTCGCGAGGCAGAGGGATTCCGCTTAAACTTAAAATATTCTTTCACAGGAAAAAACACATTACTCTTATTCATTTTTTTACTTCCCTATAATTTGAAGGAATAATACTCAAAACCTGTAAATCAGTTTCAGAAAATCCAGCTTTCAACCACCAACCCTTACTTTTAGTTGACTTCAATTTAACAACCCTCTAACATTAAATTAATTAATTCATCAAAAGACTGCCGCTTATGAATTTTCTTTTTTACTAGTTTCTTTCTAGTTGTCTTCAAAATTGGAATAGTCGTATCCTTTCTTTCCCTTTTAGTCATTATACTATCCTCCTTTTAATTACATCAATATTAGTTAAAGGAATTTCAACCTCATACTTTCCACCAAAAGAATCATATTGATTAACAGTAATTGTTTTCCTAGAATCATTAAACCAATACGGTCCAACATAAGATTCCCTTTTCCCTTCAGCATCACGCTGCCTAGTTACAATCTTTCCTTCCCCATCAGGCTCCCTATTCATTTCATTCCCTTCCATTTTCTTTTAATTTTCCCCTATTAAAATAAACTGTTAATAGTATTGTAACAAAAATTCCAATTAAAATTAATTCAACAAAATGTTCATTAACAAAATTAAGTCCTTCATAAGTTTCTTCAAAAAAATATGTAGCTAAAACAATAGGCAAACCAAAAAAAACAAAAACACAAAAAAAACCTAAACCAAATTCTTTAACCCAAAAATCAACTACACTATCTTTCATTTCATTCCCCCAGACACTACACTTCCACTACTCTTATACCATTGATTCAACAACCAATACCTATGCTTTAACTCCCCCTCAATAACCTCCCTTCTAAAATTAACGCCATTTAAAGGAGAATAACCCGCAAACCTAAACTTCTTTAACTCCTGCTCCAACTCAAAAACCTTAAACCTATTCCAATTATTCATTTTTTACACTCCTTTTTTACTGGAATTTTAATTGTTTTTCTTTTAAATGGAATCAACATTGTAATTCCATAATATAATACTGCACCAAGACTTCCAAATAAAACAACCATTAGCCCTATAAAATATACAAGCCAGTTAAATAGAACTTTCGGCATTGTTGGTTCTGTTGTTATAACTAAAAACAGTATTGCTCCAGATATTATTAAACCAATTAATGCAATAATTGTTTGTTGTGGATTTTCCCATTTGAAAATATTTTTCTCTATATAATATTTTGTTTTCATTTTTTTACCTCTAACCAATAACATTCCCCATCTTCACAAATAAATTCTCTTATAGTTCCGTCTCCTTGTGGACAAAATGTCTGTGAGTGACCCCATCCAGCAGTTCTAAAAATGTAATCTGGACAAAAAGCTTTTTGTTTTTCTTTAATTTCATTTAAAGTTTCACAAAAAGCATTAAATGTAAATAATACAAAAAGAAAAAAAACAAAAAACATTGTTATTTTAATGAATTCTTCTTTATTCATTTTTTTTGTTTTAGTCAACCAAACACCTCACAACTCGTTAAATCCAAATACTTTGGAACTCCATCAATAAAAATAAGTTCACATCTTTTAATTACTGTTCTATCTTCAACTAAAATACAATAATAATCTTTATTATTGAAATCAAACTCCATTCCAAAAGAATCACAAAAAACTCTACTATCGTCATAATAACTAGTTGACTCATCCACAACACACCCGTTTAAAGCCAAACAAAAAAACAACAACAAACTTAATCCAAATATTATTTGTGTTTTCATTCAAAAAACCTAACCATGAACTTCCATGACATACCTTAATAATACATGAAAACATTTATAAGCCTTTCTAACCCATTAAAAAACGGGTTAAAAAAAAACAAAGTTTTAAAAAAAAAATAATTGAATACAATTAATTAATGTATTCAATTTTTATGTCATTTATTGCTAAAGCTCCGTTTCTGTTTTCTTTTGCTCCAGCAATATAACTGTTGTTTTGTCCTGTAACTTTTATCATATACATTGTTTGGTTTACTGGAATTTCAATGTCACAATAATAATCTCCGTTTACTATTAAGGTTTGAGTACAGTCACTTAATTGTAAGTTAGTGTTATGCCATATTGTAATCCATTCTCCACAATAAGGACTATATTCTAGTTTTAAGTCAGTGAACCAGTTCCAATTATAGTTTATTGGTAAAGTAATTTTTGTAACGTATTTTGAATGGTTTGCGTTCCAGTTTAAAATAATCCAAGAATCTTGATTATATTCTCCTGAAGCCCAATAATTTGTTTCATGAATGTCGTTTATTGGATTGTGTTTTATTTCGTATGCATTGTGTGTTTGATTATCATAAATTCCTGTGCTATCGTTTGAAACCCAACATAAAGGACAATTTTGTGTGTCAATTATGTTTCGGTAAGTTTTTGGCGGCATAATTCTTGTTTCTGTTTCTGGCAGAAAAAATAATGCTGAAACTGTTGTGAGCATTAAAATTAATATTGCTCCAATTATTGTTAACTTTTTTTTATTCATTTTTTCATCTCCTTTTTTTAATTTTTTTTTATGAATGAATATTAATGTTTCCGTCGTGGATTCTAATATTATGAAATCCTTTAATGTTTTGTTCTAAATAAAATAATCCTCTTGTTAAACCTGTTGTTAAAACACTTGAATTAGTTAAACCTAAAACTGAATCTGCTCCTAAAACTATTTTTCCTGTTCCTAAATTTATTGTTGTATTTTTAAAATAACATTCGCCATTTATTATCCAGTCATTGTTGTATGAGTATGTGCAAGCGTTTGGGTCAAAATATTTTACTGTTAGAATTGGAGGTTTATTTATTGCTGATTCAAATTGTGCAAAAGAAATCCATTCATTTATTGTTTCACTTTTTATTTGCCATCCAGGATACTCATAACTTTCACTTGAAGCCCAAAAGTCTACACAACCAAATTCATCATATTGATGTTTCCATGAACCAGTAATATTTATTGCTCCATTTAAATCACTTAAATAACCTGTTTCTCCTGCATAAACTTTGTATGTGTCTTTTCCGTCTCTTGTAATGTTTATTTCTTTATTTCCGTTCACATCACATCTTCCATTTCCATAACAGTCTGCTACACTGCAATCCATTGCATCACATTCTGTACTTGATGCTCCTGGTCCCCACCAATCAACAGTTCTATATTCTATATGGTCACACTGCCCTAAATCATATGTTTGTTGTATCTTGTAATTCCAAGTTGTATTTAAATCAAGTCTTATTGGATAACAACTTGAATCAAAATAGTTATCTAATGGAGCAAATTTTCCTGCAGTACCTGCCCATGCATGATATATTGCAAAATCTATTGTATCACTTACTTCGTTTACATATAAATCTAAGTTTACATCAATTATTGTCATTCCGTCTGGTATTGGACAAGGCGTAGCAGGAAAAAATAAAGTATTATTAGCAATTCTTAATAAAACTTTTTTTTTGTATTCTATTGGTCTGCTTTCAATTGAATAAGCTATCATATTTTGGTCTTCTTGAAATTGTCCATTTCCATAAGCGTTATCTGGATTATCTACGTCAATGTAAGTGTCTGCCATATTTTTTCCATGAATTTGTGTTGGATTTTCAATAGTTATTGTTGCATTAAATTTTAGTTGATTTTTATCTGAATTAATGGCTTTAAACGGAATACTTTCAGTATAAGTATTGTTTGTTGCTTGCTTGGATTTTATCCAAGTATCTTCAACTTTTGCTTTTATTATAGTAAAAGGAATTGAATTTTTATTCAAAAAATAAATGTTATCTTCTGTTTTTGTTTTATTATATTCTAAGTTTTGGCTTGAAGAAAAACTATAACCTAACTCTAAAATTAAATTTTTTTCTTCAATTAAATCCAAATTAACTTGTTTTTTAATTAATTCTTTTAGTTCTTTTGAAATAATTAAAACATCTTTTAAATTATTATTATTGTATTCAATATAATAAACTGAATTAAAAGGCAGTTCCCAAATAACTTTATTTTTTTTTATAATTGGATTTTTTAATTGAATTTGAGTTTCAAATATTGTTTGGTTTGTTTTAGTGTTTTTTATTTTAATGTTTTGTAATTGAAAATTTAGTTGACTTGAATCTTGGCTTATTTTAAATTCTCCGTTTTTTTTAATTAATAATTTATAGGGTCCCGTTATTATTTGATAATCCCAGTTTTTGTATTTTGTTGAAGTTATTGTTGTATTTATGTCTTTTAAGACTCCTGTTTCTGTTTTATAATATTTTTGTGTTCCATAAAATGTTACTGTAAATTCATTGTTTCCTTCATATTGTTTGTCTGTGAACTCACTTGTTGGAATTCCTTTTGCATTTACTGTTTGAATTAATATAAATAAAAGAGTCATTATTAATATTATTTTTATTAAAGTTAAATGTTTATTTTTCATTTTTAGCAGCTCCCAATAACTAAATTTTCGTCTATTATTCTAATACAAAATTGGTTGGCTGGATTGTTTCCTATTTTTAGTAGGTTTTGGTCTCCTGCTATTAAAACTTGACCGCTTCCACTTCCACTAAAAATATTTTTATCGTTTGCGTTCACGTCAATATTAAATGCGTTTGTCCTTCATTTAAGTATGTTGTATTAAAGTCGTCTGAACCAAAAGTTAAATTATCAATCCAAACATTAACATCATTTATTCCAGCATAACGCAAATCCATTGCATTATTGAAATCAGCGTCGAAAACAAAATCACTTAAAGAAGCATTTGCTGTTTGATAAGCTTCATTAAAATCTGCTGAATAAATTAATTGATGTAATGGCGTAACATTAATTTGAGCATAACTTAAATTAAAATCTGAATCATAAACTAAACTTGAAAGAAAAGCATTAACTTTATTTATTGCAAGCCAAGCAATTCTTCCAGTATCATTTGTATCTGAAGTTAAATTTACTCCAGTTAAATTTGTTCCATCAGCATACAAGTTTCCTGCAATATTCACATCTAAATGAAAATTTGCATCCCCTAAAACATTCAAGTCCCTGCCAACATTCAAATCATTCCCTATATTTAAATCAAAAACATTCAAAGAAAAAAACTTTTGTATAATAGAAAAATAATGAGTTTTTCCAAGCCAAGAAGTTTCAGCAGTAGAATTAGTATCTAAAGTTGTATCAGTTGAAGCTGAACCAGTTGGAGCAGTACAAGCTTTAGTTCCATCAGACCAAATAAAACAATTAGCATAAACATTTGAATCTTCAATATGAATGTTTGCATTAACATCTACTGAAAAATTATAATCTGTTGTAGCATTTTTTAACATTGCCATCCAACCATTTGTTCCCCACATTGTACCCCAAAAAAAGTTTTCGTCTGCTGTAGTTCCATAATTTGCATTTGTTCCTGTTTCAAAATAACTTTTATCTCCAATACAATCACAACCAGAATAAGTTCCACTTGTACCATACGGAGTAGTACATCCTGTTCCAGTTTGAACTTCACAACCATCTCCTGCTCCTGCACCGCTTGCATCACAATCATACCATCCAGAATCACAAACACAAGTACATTCTGAATCAACATTATTGTGTGCTCCAGCTTCTCCTATTACACTGCAAGGCGAAACATTAGTTTGAACTTCACAACCATCAGCATCTAATATTGTTCCATCACATTCTTGATATCCTAAACGACAACCTTGACAAGTTGTTTCAATATCTGAACTTCCAGCCCATTTTCCGCTTTCACATTGAGTATTCATGTGTCTTGTAGTATAACAAGTGGAATTTCTATCACACCAATATTTTGTTGAACCACTTAAATTATCACAAAATGGTTCTCCTGCATCTGGTCCTCCATCACAAGCTATTACAAAACCTCCATTCCAACTTACAGTATAGTTTGTGTTTGAATTTAAATCTTCAGGCGGAGCTGGAAGCGAATCAGTATCATAACATTCAGTGCTTGAAGAAGTTTTGTATCCACATATTTCTAATGGAGCACAACTCCATCCCGGATAATCTCCATGTGTTGCATTACAATTTGCTGGGTTATTTGTCCATATTGTTGCTGTGGCTGTTCCAATAAATAAAATTAAGAACAACAAGGTAATTTTTTTGAATAATTGCATCCTGTTAACCATGCATCTCCTCCTCCTTCATTTGTGAAATCCCAAAATGCTCCAAATACTGTGTCTGCATTATTTTTGTATCCTTCGCAATCGTTTGCTGAAGCCCAATAACCGGGAGCATTTTCTATTATCCATGCAGTTTCACTAAAGCCTCCAGTGTTTTGGTCTACTATTGTCATTTGTATTTCATCTGCTGTACACATATGAGAACCTGAATAAACTGCATTGCATATTCTATGAACTGCTTTGTATCCATAATATCTTGTACCATTATCAAAGTGAATGTTTCCGTCATAAGTTATTTCCTTCATTTAAGTATGTTGTATTAAAGTCGTCTGAACCAAAAGTTAAATTATCAATCCAAACATTAACATCATTTATTCCAGCATAACGCAAATCCATTGCATTATTGAAATCAATGTTATCATAGTTTGTATCTGTATTTAAATAAGCTTCATTAAAATCGCTTGAACCCCAAGTTAAAGAATTAATCCAGCCATTCCAGTCTACATTGCTTGTTTCAATTGAAACATTAAAGTCGTTTATTATTGAATTTAAATATTGAGTTAAATGATAATATTCTCCTGCTGTTCCCCCTTGCAGGTTTGCTAGTTCATTATGTGATTGAACTGTTGAACTAGAAAAAGTTGTATCCCATGCAATGCCTGTTTCAAGAAAACTTGTAGTGCCTTCTTGAATTATAATTCGTGCAACCAAAAAACCAAAAGAAGAAACTTTAGTTGGCAAACTTGAAGGCGGAGCTGAACCTTGTGCTTCAGCTAGCTTATAGTCTCCTTGCCCGTAAACTACATAAACTTTTCCACATTCACATAAATAAATCCAATGAACCCCATAACGGTTTGAAGTTAAAGCTTGAAGTATTCCACTATCATCATCATAATTAGCGTTATCTAAAACATTTACATCTGTTACTTCAATCCAGCCTATTCCTCCATCTCTATACCAGTAACTAAAAGAATTTAAATCTGAATTTGAATCAAATGCTCCAATATTGTATGAAGTTAATTCAGCCCAAATTTTTCCAGCAGTAATTGCAATATTCAAGTTTCCTGTTCCTTCTGAAGTAATTAAACCTAAAGCTCTAACGTGTCCTTCTCCTTCATGTAATCTGTCTTGCAGGTTTCTTTGAAAATCAGTTAGTTTAGAGCCATGTCTTATTCCTTGCAAGTCTGTTCCATCTCTATGAACATGGTATAATTCAAATTCAGAGTGTCCGTCAATGTCTAGTTCATCTGTTGTTACTCTGATTGTTGGATAACCTGAATTATAGTCTACATAAACGTGGTTGATTTGTCCATCAAATAATCCAACGTTAGTGTTTGCATCCCAGTCAAAAAATATTGTTTCTCCACAACAAGAATCTGTTTTTTTTATTATTCCTATTCCTGCTCCAATACTTAAACTACCGTCTCCGTTGTCGGTTACAGTTAGAGTTCCAATTCTTCCACTTGATTGAGTTGTATTAAACCAGTCTTGTAATGTTTTATAAGTTGAAGGATTAAGTAATCCCATGTTTATATCTGAACTATTTTGGTCATCAAAAACACTCCAATCATTAGAATTCAAAACCACAATATTCCAATCAGCAATTGCATTATAATAAATACTTGAAATATTATTTCGATCCTCAACCAAAACATACCATTGGTTTCCATCAACTTGACGCACAAAATTTAAGTTAGCATCAACCCACAAAACAAACTCATTAGAATCAAAACCATCAAATACCCCAATCCAATCACTCGCAGTATTAATATCCAAACGAATAGTATTAGCATCAGCATCAACAACAATAGGCAAAACACCAGTATAAACTACCCCTCCACCTCCAACCGCACAAGAACCAAACACTAAACCATTTTCATCAGCATTAACTTTAACACACAAAGTAGCCTGGTCGACATAAGAATCAGCAGTATCATTCAAATCCAAAAAAGAATTAATATCCCCTCCAACAACCGTTTTATTAACATCTTGACTCAAAATTAAACCAGGATTAGAACTAATACAACCACATAAAGCTAAATAAAAAACAACTAAAACTAAACAAAACCCTTGCTTTCCCACAATTTCTTCCTCCATAAAATATTGATTAAACTAATTATATAAACTAACTTTCAGACTCAACAACAAAAGAATCAACAAAAACAACAAAAAACTTATTCAAAATCTCATTCGCCTCCTCAACCAAAAGTTTTTCAGAACTAAAATACAAAGTACCCTTACCTGAAGAAAAAAAATTAAAAGAAATTTCTTCAAACTTAACATGAACGGCCTTATATGACTCTAAATCCAACTTACACAAAACACTATTTTTTTTTAAATTATTATAACACTCCTCTAATTTAATAAAACAATTCTTCCTAACAGGAAACTCAATTCTATAATTTCTAATAGCCAACCTCTGAACAATCTGTTGACCAATCACTTAATCCCCCTTCACTTGACTCATTTTAGGCACCCCTTACAAATTCAATTATTATAGGAACAAAAAAAATTAAACCCCCAATAATTAAAATTGTTAAAATTAATTTAATAATTAAATTAATAAATATTTTAATTATTTTTTTAATAACTTTTAATATTCCCCCCCACATTACTCCTTCACGCCCTTTAATTTATTCCAATAAGGAGACTTACATCTAGGACATACAACAGGAGTTTTTTGAGAACGAGGAAACCAAGAATGATTACAACGCAAACACTTAAAACTAGGCAAAACCAACTTAACCATCAAATCCCAAAGTATATTAAGATAAGTAAGTTATTTAAATGTTTACCATCAATGAACCAAAAAACCTTTAAAAAACAAAATACACTAATTCAATTAATTAGTTTTTTTCCTCCCCTTCTTTCCACGCTTGATTAAAGCGTGGAAACTCATTTTTTTTCATCCAAGACCAAATTAGCTTTAAAAAATTCAATAAATGTTTTGAAAACAAAAACACGCTTAAAGCCAAAAAAACCAAAATATATCTTTCTTCAGTTCCCCCCCGAGTAAAAGAAAAAAACACAAAATAAATTAATAACAACCAATAAAAAAAGACTAAATTAAAATCAATTAATTTTTTTCTAAAAATAATTATTCCAGGAACAAAAAAATATAATTGAAAAAAAAGTTTTTCAATAAATTCAATAAAAGAATGTCTAATTAATGTAATTGCTTCCCCTCTATATCCGTGAGTCAAAGCAAATAAAACAATATCTAAACGCCAAACAAAAGTCAAAAAAAACACGAAAACTAAAAACAATAAAATAATAGATTGAACCAAAAAACCTTTTTTTCTTTCAAAAAAAACAAATACTGGAAAAAAAATTAAAGGAAAAATACTTCTAGTAGACAATAAAAAAACAAATAAAACAAATAAAACAAAATAAAACAATAAATTTCTTTTTTTGTTTGAATTTAAAACATAATAACCAGCAGTTAAAAAAAAGAAAAACAAAAACCAAAACTCATAATACACTCTAAAACCAAAATCTAATACAGCAGGCAATATAGAAAAAATTGTAACAGAAAACAAAGCAACCTCTGAACCAAAAAACTTTCGTGAAAGAAAACCAAAAACAATTAAAAACAAAAGAAAAGAAAGCAAGTTTTGAAACCTGAATACAACAATTAAAGGAAAAATCACATCTTTTATTTTATGTAATTTTTCATTTTCTCCTGATTTAACTTTAATTATTTCTTTTAATCCATTACAATTAGTTGATTGTAAAGGCAAACCATATAATAACGGAATCAAATGCGGTTCTTCAGGAAGAAATTTGTCAGCATTTGAAGCATTACAATTTATTTTTATTGCTGAAGTAGAAATAATTAATTCATCTATTGACGGTTCAAAGAAAACTGCCTTTAACCCTAAAGAAAGAAAAACATACAAAATAATTAACAATAACATTACTTGTTTTTTTTTCATTATTTAACCTTCTTTTCTTTTAATTTATCATAAAATAATTGAATTTCATTTGACAACCAAATTGTTATAGGAAAAAAGAACACTAAACCATAACGCCTTACAGTTTGATCCATTGTATTTAAATTAAAATTTAATAAAAAATTAAACTTTAATTCCATTAACACTAAAACAATTAAACTAAAAAAAGTTAGTTGCCACAAAAACTTCTTTGGTTTAACAAAAGGCTTAAATAAAGCAAAAAACGCAATAGGAAAAGCAAATAAAATCAACCACAAAGAATTTAAAGTATTATTTGTTGCATCACTTCTAAAACTTAAAACAAAAAAAGCACCAAAATTAGTAAACACCAATAAATAAACAACCATTAACACTAAAACACCAAAAAACTTTAATTTAGCTTTCCTCTGCAACAAAACAAAAAAACAAAAAACAACCAAAAAAATAGAATTTAATTTAGTCAAAACAGAAAACGCCAAAAAAATTAAACTTAAATGCAAAGCCTTCAAATCATTCAAATAAAAATATTTCTCTAAAAAAAAGAAAAAACATAAACTAAAAAAAACTAATATGCTTTCCCTAGAAAAAGAAAACAAAAACAATAAAATAGGAGAAAAAATAAAACAACATAAAAACAATACAACCAAATTAATTTTTTTTTCATTCAACCAAACCAACAAAACAAAAAAAGATAAAGCCCCAAAAATTAAAGGTAACCAAAAATAAGCATTACCTGTAATTAAATCTAATAAATACTGAACCCAAAAAAAAACAGGAAAACCATTTAAACTATTCAAATAACTTAAATGAAATACAGGATCAATATTCCCCCTTAACAAATTTAAATTAGTTTTACTTAAAATCAACCACCCAAAAATTAAACCCAAAACAAAAAAATTCTTTAAATTAATTTTCTTTCTAAAAACACACAACAAAAAATAAACAATACAAAAAAAACTTAAAACAAAAAAAAATACGGTAAAATTCATTTACGCCACACCTTCAATTTATCTCCAACCAACAAAGACACAGCATTAACATCCTCATCCTTAGAAGTAATAATAATCCCCTTCACAGAATTATAATCAGGATTAATTCCCCCTGCAAAAAAATTAGTTGAACCCCCAAAATAAAAAACCCAATAACCAAAAGACCACTCATTAAAAATTTTATTGCCATCAGCTTCACAAACAGCAAACTCAATTAACTCAATTTCATTCAAATTAGGAGCATGACTTAAACCATTAACCCCAGCCAAAACAAAACCAACCAAAGAAACCCCAACCAAAACCCTCAAAACAACCTTCTTTCGTTTACTTGAATTAACCATTTGGGCTACCCCAACCAACAAAAAAGGCAAAACAAATAAAGTATATTTAACAGAAACCAACATTAAAAACAACAAAGGCAACAAAAACTTCCAATAAACTCTTGGAATCCAAAACCAAAAATAATTAAAAAAAAACAAATACACTAAACCAACCAAAGGCAAAGACTCAATAACCCGAGGAATAATAACCATATGAACTAAACGCCAACCATACAACAAAACAACTGGTAAAACAACAACAACCAAACCAGGCAAAATTAAACCCAACCAAAACAAAAAAATAATAGAACCCTTCCAAAACAAACCCGCCAACAAAACACACGCCAAAGCAAACCATTTATTTCTCTCATTATCAACAGAAACATAAAACTCTTGCTTTCCTTTAACATACTTTAAAACAAAAAATTCAGCTAAAAAAATTAAAGGATAACCAAAAGTCATTTCCTCTAACTCAAAAAAACTAGAAACAAAAATAGTACACAAACCCCCAAACAAGCCATACAACCAACCATACTCTAAATCAAACAATTCTCCAATTAAACCAAAAACAATCAAAGTCAAAAAAAACAAAAACCACAAAACAATCTTAGGCCAAAACATACTACAAGGCATTAACTGAAAAACAAACTTTGAAGCAGGCGTAATTAAATTATCCACTAAATGCGGTTCCATCAAAGTATTACAATTATAAGAATTGTAACCATAACCATCAAACCCATTCATCAACGGCTTCTGCAAATACAATACAAACGGTATAAAACTAATTATTAATAAACAAAACACTTGTTTTTTAAGCATTAAAAGACTCCTCCTTTAAAGACTAATTTTTTTTATTTTATCTTTTTTTCTTCTTTTTTTTCTTAGGTCTGCCTCTTTTTCTTTTAGCCATAATATTTACCTCCATTAAAAGTTAAACATAATTCAATTAATTCTTTTTCTTCTTTTTTTTAAAACAACAAATTATAACACAAAACCTCCCTTCCTACCATTTATTAATTTTATTCAACAATCGCTTAACTTCGTTAAAATCATTAGAGTGCATTGAATTTTCATTAAAGTTTTTTTTTGCTCTTGCTTCAATTGCTCCCATTTGTTGCCGTAACTTCTGCTTATTTTGAAAATCCACTAAACAAGAACCAATTTCCTTATAATATTTATTTGAAGAAACCTTAATTCTTTTGCGACAATTTAAGCCAAACAAGACCAATCCCTCCAGCAACCAACAAAAACAATAACACTAAAACCTTAGTAAAATCTCCAGATATTCCTTGTTGAGTAAAACCTAAATTGGGATTATTCCATCCAGCTAAACCCATCAAAAAAAACATTAAAAAATAAAATGTACTTACCCCATCTAATTTTGATTTAACTGCAATTAAACCAAAAGTCAATAACAACATTCCCCCCAAAATTAAAGGCGAACCAAACAAGTTACCAGCCAAAGAAAAAAAATCTTGTAAAGAAGTCATACTACTCCAAGAAACCAAAAACATTACATCCATAACAAAAAACCTCATCAACCCCTAAAAAACCCCACAATCCCAGCCAAAACTGAAACAATCTCTTTAGCCAAAAAAAACAAACCAATAAACTGGATAATCAACAAAGGAGTCAATACCGCATAAGCTACTGCCGCAGGAACTCCAAAGTAACTCATAATAGGAAACCAACCCGCCAATAAATTAGCAAACAATTTAAGTATTTTTGGAACCCCATCAATAAAAGTAGAATACCAAGGAACATCATAAGAAGTTTGAACACCAGAAGAAATACCAGTTTTATTTGTATCCTGGTTAATATCCAAAACTTTTAAATCTTCAGTAGAATAATTCATTCTATTTAAATCTACATTCTCATAACTCAAATTAGGATTCAAAATAGTTAAATAAGTTGAATCAGGAAACAAAATAACAGCAGGAAAAATAAACATTAACATAGAATTAATAGCCATAAAAACTAGTAAAGCCCTTAAAGTCCAATCATACATTCAACTTCCTCCTTAAAACCAACAAAAATAAAGCAAACACTGAAACAGAAATCCACATTAACCATTGAATAGCCCCCAACAAACAAAAAAAACCCATAATAGTTGCAGCAAAACTAAAAGCATACTCTCTATTAAATTCAATATGTCGACTAATTAAACCAGTTAAAATTACAGCCAATAAAGTAACAATAAACAAAGTTCCAGGTTGCCCTAAATCTTCCCAAAAATCATTTAAACCAGTAATCCACAACCAAGGAACACTTGAATCCACATTATAAGACTTAAAAAAATATGCTTTTTGTCCATTAGAATAATACACTACAACCTGCACTTCAGTAACTTTATTTTCATCCACTAAACCAAAAGATTTATTAAAATTATGACTTGAAACAGCAACACCCTTATAAATATCAGTTACAATCCGAGTACCATCATTAAAAACATTAAAATCAATTTGAATAATATTAGCAGAAGCAGAATTAATATCAACTGAAACATTATAAAGATCTCCAGCCCCACTCAAAAAAGTTTCTGGACTCCAAGAAACAAGCGTAACAGAACCCTCAACATTAAAATCCACTATTTGCCCTAAATCAATAACAACTTCATGCGAAGACAAAATAGGAGTAATATTTTTTGATTCAAACAAAGAACTATAAGAAATATCCAAAATATACTGATCATTAAACTTAACTACAAACAAAGCATTACCAACAGAATCCGTTTCAATTGATTCAACAACAATAGGACTACCATAACCCTCAACCAATTTTTTTAAAGTCAACAAAACACCAGGAATAGTTACTTTGGTAAACCTTTCCAAAGCAATAAAATTAGACAAAGAACCATCAGAAGCACTCAACAAGTAAGACTGCAACACATAAGATTCAGTTTCTCCTAAAAACCTTAAATAATAATATCTATCAAAAAAATTAGCGTCAATATTAGAAATTTTAATTACATGAAAATCAACAGTATTACTCAACAAAAAAATATTAGTATCCCCACTCAAATTATTTAAATCCAATGCAACAATTCCAGAAGTTCTAATCCTAAAATTTCCCGCAGAAGTTAAATCAATTTCATTTAAAGGTTGCTTAACTGTAACAACAGTCAAAGAATAATTATAATCAGAACCATTCACATCATTAATATTAAAAGTATACCCTGAATCATTTGGATTCAAAAAAAATGTTATTGCTCCACTTAAATTAGTGGTCTTTCTTTCTGCAATACGGTTATTTGAATCAACTACCTCAATGTTTGCATCATTCAAAACAGCAGAAGCCTCTGGATTATAAAAAACAAAATCAATATTTGAACCCTTTACATTATTTAACATTCCTAAAATAAAAGAAACAGTAGTTTGATTATTTATATCTTGAATAAAAGTTCTATTTGAATGGCTTGAATCTCCATAAATAAATTTCCAAGTTCCTGAATCATAAATTGCAGCATTAATATCCAGTTTTCCATTTGAAACATGATTAACCCAACTATTTGCATCAGAACCATTAATGCTTAAAGTTAAAGTTGTTGGATTAATTAAAACGCCAGTGTTTTCATCCCTGAAAGTCAAAGAAACAAAAGTGTTTTCTTGTTGACTTTGTAACGATATTACTGGCATTATTTCTACAATTTCCCTTAACTGAATATTTTTTAGAAAATAGTTGCTTGAATCTGTTGCATTTCCATGTGCAGCAAAACATATTGTTCCATTTTCTCTTGTCTGAGAACTAATTAAATTATCGTATGAATTCATTAACCGAATTCCCTGAAAAATATTTATATCCCCTATACTTCCTTTATATTCTATTTTCATATGGTTCCAATCTGAATCAACCCAGTTAACTCCCTTTGTTTGTGTTGATACAACAGTGGTTTTATGGTTTACATCTTGTATGTATGTTACTGCTGTTTTGGTCATTTGATAAGAAGTTGAATAATTTCCATCCCCTCCACCTTGGCCTATTCCTGTAAATCCATTATAATCAAAATAAAAGTTACTTGCATACATTGTTCCATTTGCATCAAACTCTAATACAAAATTTTTGAATGTATTTCCATTTCCAGTAAAACAATAACCTTCTAAATTTGTTACAGTATTTCCATTATCTTTATTTAAATGTAATGTTCCATCCTGTAATTCGCTTGAATCTTTATTCCAAGTTCTAGTCCAATCATTTAAATTAGCAAAAGTTTCACTTATTCTATAAACAAATTTGTTGTTATCAGGGGGATTTGTTGCAGTAGAATTTCCATAATATAAAGAATAATTATAATCACTTGTTGTTGTTTGAATAGTATTTTGTAATCTAAATAAAACGTTTGTGTCTGTTTGATTGCATCCAATTACATTTCTATTTAAATCTATATTATCCTGAAAAACTATTCTTAAATCATCACAATCTGCCTGCATTTTTCCAGCAGAAATTAAAGCAGAAGTATCAAAGTTTAGTATTGCAGTAAAATTTTGATCCAAACTTGAAGTAGTCGTAGTTATTTCAATTACTTTCTTATAACCCCAACTATTTTCCCACCAAGGATCTAATAAAATACTCCAATCTTCTGCTCCAATAAAAATGTCTTCTCTGTCATTTGACTTCCATGCAATTAAATCCCATTTTTTGCTTGAATCATTTTCTGCTGGAATATATTTTATTTTCCAAGTTTTAGTTGGCAAATTATCCGTAAAAGTTAAAGGAAACTCAGAATAATAATATTTTTTGCCTTCAAAATCTTTTATTAACATATATTCTGTTCTATCAATCCATTCCCCTGAAATTAACTGAAAGATTCTTCCATATTGAATTGGTTCATTAAAAACATATCCAATATATAATTCCTGAGTTCCACTAATTTTTTTTGTTGCAATAAAAGTTTGCTCTAATATTGGATTTTCATTTAAAATTGGATTGGAAGGTCTTGCAGTATGCGGAAAAACATTTAATTTAGCATAAGAATTTTCAAAAATAACGTTTTCGTCAATTATAGTATATGCAGAGCTAACACTAACAAAAAACAACACTAAAGTAATTAAAAATAAGAATAGTTTTCTCATTGGCTTCTTTCCTCCTTAAAAACTATCCTTTTAAAAATACTGCGGTGGTGGTGGTGGTTGGTTTCTAGATCTTAACATAGTTGTTGCTCCGCCAATAATTACAGCAGGAAACACTAAAAAAACAGCAATGTTCATTAAAGTTCTTCCAGTCGCACCATATTGTGCATTACTCATATCGTCTCCTAATTCATTATCAACAGCAACCCACAAAGTTCCAGCCAAAACAAAAAAAATGAAAGCCACTATAATCCCTTCAGTAACGCCTTCAACCGAAACTTGTCCCTTACTATCTTTTAACAAACTCATAGTTTTTAACCTCCTTTAATTATATGTTTTAATCATTTAAAATTCTTTCTAATTCTCCTTTTCTTTTTTCTTTTCTTTCTTGAAGCCCTCAAACCCTTAAAACTAATTTCTTGAAGTTCTCCTTGAGTATCAATAGCAAATCTAATCTTTTCAATCCACTTCGCAGACTGCAACTGTTCAATTCCCCTTCTAAAAGGCTTCCTATACTCTGTACGCAATTTTCTTTCAACATCAATTAATTTCATTGTTTTTTTAGGAATACCAGCAACAGGCACTACTTCAAAAGTTCGTTTAGCAGTTTTAGCAGTCCTTAAAATTCCAGCCTGCAACGCACCCAAACGAGTTAACGCCCTAGTTTCAATTGAAGGTTTACCTTTAGCAGTAATAACAGCTTTAAATGCTTGTAAATCCTTTTGAATTAAACCTGAAACTCCTTTCTCTTGTTGTTTGAAAAACGCTTTTGTTGTTGGAGGAATTTTAGGAATACCTGAAACCTCAGGATAAATAAGAGTTTTTGGGTAAAGATGTTTTGTAGGATAAGGAGGAGTTTTTGGATAAGGAGGAGTTTTTGGATAAGGAGGAGTTTTTGGATAAGGAGGAGTTTTTGTTGTTGGCTGCAAATAAGGCGGTTTATAACTTGAAATATATTTGGAAGGATATCCTGGCGTTTTGTATGGAACATAAGGCACAATCTTTTCTAAAATCTTATAAGGAATGTAAGGAGTTTTCTTTTCAAGATAAACTGTTTTTGGAATATACTTTGAATCAAATAAATATTTATCTAAGGGGTATTTAGAGATTGTATCATACTTTAAAAAACTAGGCAAATAAGGTTTTTCTTTCATGTAAGAAAGAGCTTTTATAGCGCCTCTCGTTCTAATTTTAGTATAAGCTGATTCCCTGTTTAAGGTTGTCTTTTGGATTATGGGTTTATAATCTGTTTTTAACTCAATCTTTTTTGGGATTTTTAATTTTATTGCTTTTTCTTTAAATTTAATTAAATCTTTTGCTGTTGCAGGTTTCACTTTAAGGGTTTCTTGTAAAACCTTTGACTTAAACTCAGGGAAAACAAACTGTGCTTTTTCTTCATACAACAAACCTTTTTTTGTTCTAAATAATTCTTTAGTTGAAACTCCCATAGCTTTTTGAGTTTCAACAATATAAGGAAAATCTTTGCTTGCTCTTTCAGGTTGCTCAATTCCGCCTGCGGCCTTTCTTTTAATCTGAGCAGAAAACTTAACTATTCTTACTCCCTCTAGAGTTTGAGTTATACTAAAAGCAGTTGGCTCAAAAAACTTTCTTGTTTTACCTAAATTAAATAATAGTTTTTCTGTGTCATGAAATTCTACTGCTTTTTTTCCTCTAATATAAATTCTTGGGTTTCTTGTGTTTGCTCCAACTAAAGAAATTCTTTCTGCTCCAGTTTCCTTTAATTCGCCATAAACCTCTCTTGCAATTCTCTTATAATCCCTTGAATAAATATCTACATCTGATGCAATAGGGGTTTTTACTTTTAGTTGTGGTTGAGTGCTTGCAGTTCCCCCAACAATAGCAGAAGGTTCTGTTTTCAAATACTTGGCTAACTTATTTACTTCTTTTTGGGTTAATCTTTCAACTTTAACGGATTCAAAAGACCTTATTTGTTTTCCTTTTAATACTCCTTTTTGTTCCCCTAATTTTTCAGCAACCTTTAACATTTCCTCTGCTTTAATTCTTTCCTTTAAAGGCATTTTTTCTAATGTTGCTTTCAATTCAATTCCAGCTTCAACAGGCCTTAAAACTCCTGCAGTTGTTTTAAACCCAGTTTCCGCTCCAAAACTAAAAGCAGCTAAACCAGTAGCGGCTCTAACAGATAATTTCTTCATTCCTTTAATATCATTTGCTTTCATTAATTCTCTTGCTTGTCCGCCAACCTTTAAACCTTGATAACCAAAATAAACAGGTAGCAATCCTTTCTCAGAAATTCCAGCAGCATACTGATAGCCAACCCTCAATTTTCCTTTAGGTAATTTAGTTGCAACCACCTTTGACAAAGTTTTAGCTCCAGCCAAAACTCCGCCAATCACTGCTCCCTCAGTTATAGGAACTGCCGCTCCTTTAACATCAGCTAAAATTCCAGTGGCCTGCCCAAAACCTTTTGCAGTTTTACCTAAACCCGCTAACAAAGCAAACTCTAATACTTGCTGTTCCAAAAAAGCACCAGTAGCAGCAACCCTTTCTTTAGCTTGTTTAGGAGAAACTTCCCCAGAAGTAACTCTCCCAACAACCTTCACACTCGGAAACTCTTTTTGTGGAACACCAAAAAACATTGGTTTAGGAAACTCTAATTCCCTTGCAAATTTTTGGGCTTGAAGACCATAACGGCTTCCTTTAATTCTTTCAGCAACATCAACTGAAAAATCTGTTGCAATATCAAAACCAGATTTCAAAACATCATAAGAACCAGAATAAAACTCAGAAGACAATTTTTCTTCAGGATATTTTTCAATTTGTTCCCTAACAATCTTTTTTCTTTTATAAGCAGGAACAAAAAAATCCGAAGGCCTAGCAATAGGCTTTTCCCTTAAATAAACAACTTCAGGTTCAGAATACATTTTTTCTTCAAGTTTAGGTTGAAACATTCCAGCAACCAAACCAACAGCCCTTTTAGCTCTACCAACCACAGTTTTAGAAGCAATACCTAAATCAGTTGATTGACCAGTTAATAATTCCTTTTTACTAGTAATTGGGTCCCTATGCTCTAATTTAAAAGTATCTCCTTTTCTCTCATAAGAAACAACATCTTTAACAGAAACCCCTAACAAATTAGCAGTTCTTGCAGCTTCAGGAGAAACTCCCCTAGGCAATGCAGGAGTTACTTTAGGTTTAATTACTGGTTCAAAAACAACTTCAGGTTTCTGCCTTTCCCTTTCCCTCATAACTTGAATTTGCTCTGGAGTCATACCCCCTTCATATCTAATAAACCGACCAGCATAACCAGGTTCTTTTGTTTCCCTTAACATCCTTGAACGCTGGCCAATCTTAACAGTTTGCTCTCGAATATATTTTTCAGAACCAGAAACTTCATAAAACTTATTTTCAGAAGGGGAATATACTTTAATAGTTCTATATTTTTTTGGTTGCTTTGTTTGAATTACTTTCTGTTTTTCTCTAATAATTTGCTGTCGAGTTTTTGGTTCAATTAAACCTAATTTCTCTGCCTTCTCCTCAACTGCTTTAATTTGTTTCTCTTGTGTTTTCTCTTTCATTGCTTCTTTAACTAAAACATCCTGAGTTGCACCCCCGCCACCATACTTAGCAGTTCCATAAAACCCAGCATAAATATTACCAGTAACTTTACCATTCTGAGTAACAGTTCCAGTTTTAGCAGAAACAACCTTTCCCATAAAAAAACAATAACTCCACTAAAATATTACTTAAAGTGCTTATATAAACTAACCTTGCTCTTTTTATACTTCAAAAAACAAAATAATAACAGCTTCTTTCCTTTAAAGGAAAAGGAGGAAAAAAAAATGAATATAGATACCTTAATAAGTGGTTTCTTTTTGATGGTTGTTGGAATGATCTTGGCTGTCGTGTACGGCGATCTTTTAACAAGTTTCTCTGCAAATTTAGGTTCAGGCGCAGGATTCTTCACTTTAGGGCAGTTGCTCTTTGGTGCAATAGCAATCGTAGCCTTTGTAATCTTAGGATTTGCAGGAATGTTATCAAGGAAATAACATTCAAAACCACAAAAAAAAGTATTAGCCTACAAAGGCATTAAAAAAAAAAGTGATTTAAAAATGTATGCAGAAATTTTTTATTTTTTAGTTTTTTTAAATTTAATTCTATTTATATGGGGAACACTAACAAAAAACACAATAATGTTATTTATTGCAATATGCTATACTTTCTTTTTATCTGTCTTAATTGCAGGAACAGGAATAGACTACCACTTAGGAAACACAGTAACTTTAAATGAATCAGGAGCTATAACAGGAACCACTCCAATATTCCAAAACTTTTCTCCAGCAAATGACAAAGGATTATGGTTCATACAATGGCTTGCAAGTATACTAAGCTTTTGTTTAATTCCCGTTTCAGGATTCTTTTGGATTATAAAACCAAAACTACAAAAAAAGAAAGAGGCTAGATAATGGAACTACAAATAAAACAACACAAAAAAGATCCCTTTTTAAGAAAAAGAGTATGGACCCCAGAACAACTAGAACAAACACTAATAGAATCAGATTATGATACAAGCAAAAACTTTGAATACTTCGTAGATGAAGAAACAGGCCAACTAGTCATAGGAGAAGAAAGAATTCCAGTACAAAACAAATACGCTGACGTTTTAGCCAACGCATACCTAAAAGACACAGACTTAGAAAGAGTAAGAAGACACTTAAGAGTCATACAAAAACTAAACTATTTAATGAAAAGATTATCCAAACACGGTAAAACAAAAAGCGTTTACATAAAAACACTAATAGAATCAGAAAAAAACAACAAAATATACATTCTAAACAAACAAACCAACAAAATAGAATTCCAAGAAATACCAAAAGGAACATTCCTATACGAAGAAAAAGAAATACCAATGAACTACTTTGACTTACGATCAAGCATACAATTCTTTATGGAAAAAGCAGTAGACATCTGCCACACATCAAAAGCACTAGACGGCACAGCAATGAAACTAATTAAACGCTTAAATTTACCAACAAAAGCAGCAGACATCATGTACAAAACTCCAGAAGAACAAGCACAAAAAGGTTCAACTATGGATCAAATGCAAGACATGGCAGACAGAATATCTTCACAATAACAAATTAACCTAAAAAAAAGGCATTAAAAAAAAGTGATTCAAAAATGAGTTTACCAGAAATTAAAACAGAAACAAGAATGGTAATTTATTTAGTTTATTCAATAATCTTTTTTGTATATCTATTAACTCAATTAAACTTCTTTAATAGCATTTTTTTATTATTTGGCTTTACTTTTTTTGGAATTTTTGGAGCAACAGTTTGCTACCTTGTATTAAAACAAAAAAATTTAATTACCTTAAATGGAATAAAAGAAATGGAGGAGAAATAAATGCAAGCAGAAACAATATTTGGAGTATCAATACTATTAAACTTCGTGTTTGTTTTGTTAATTGGATTCAGCGTAATAATCATTAAAACACAATTATGGGAATTCTTTAAAATAGGATGGAAACTATGGAGAAACAAAACACTAGCACTAGTAGGCAGAATATCAAGTACAGGAATATGCAGACTAAACATAGAACCACTAAAAAACAAAATACCATTCGGAGTAGCAGACAGAGACGACGTAGTAATCTCCAAAAAAATATATCAAAGAATGGGAGACATATCAGCAGATACCTTAGAAGAAAAAAAACAAAAAGAAAAAGAATTACAAGAAAAAGGAATTCATCCCCAAAAAATACGCTTAGCAAACGGAACCCCTTTTATAATTCTAAGAGAAGGATACCACCAAAACCTAGATTTAGTTAACTTCTTTAAACCTGAATTAGATGCACAACAAGTAAATGACGCAATAACCCAAGCATTTGAAGACGGATTCAAAGAAGGAGAAGGAAACAAAAGCAACTTAGAAAAAATAGTAACTTACACAATGTATGCAAGCCTTGCAGCAGTCGGACTAATATTAATTAATTTAATTTTAGTTTACATGACACAATCAGGAGTAGACACAATCATAACCAAAACACTACCTGCCATACAAACACAAATAACAGCACTAACAACAACAACAAACTCCCCAGTAGAATTCAATTAAACAGTAAAAAAATTGGAGGAAAAAAAAATGGATGAAGAAAAAACACTAAAACTTGGATTAATACAAGCAATAATTTTTCTACTTTACATAATAGGAGTATTTGGAATAAGCTTAATGGCATGGGAATATCCCCTAACTTATTTTATAACAGGAATACTAATGATTGCCTTAATAATAATTAGCGGAGTTTATATAATATTTTACTTTATGAGGAAAAAAAAATGAATAAATTTGAACCAATAGAAAAAGTATCCTTCATGTGGTTCACAAAAGAAGGCAAAAACACAAAATTAGGATACCGAGACGTAAATGCCCAAGCAGTAGACTTCTTTATAAAAAAACTAGTTCACGAATGTAACGTGCCAAGCACTACCATAATAAACATCCTAGAAAAAAAACTAATACCCGAACTAAAACAATACAACCAATACCAACAAAAAGCCCCACACCTACTAAAAAAAATAGATTTTATGAGACCAAACTGGAAAACAGAAATAACAAATCTCATAACAATAAAAAGGAAAGTGAAAAAAAATGGTTAAAGAAGAAAACTTAAACTTCAATGAAATGATGAACCCAGACAACCTACCATCAGAAATAGTATCATACCTAAAAGCACTATCCATCCTACACATGAGAATAGAAAAATTTGCACCAGAAGCCCTATCAGGAGCAAACCCCCGAGAACAAAGAAACAACCTAAACAAACTATACGGAGCAGTTTACACAATGATAACAAACCTATACGACGACGCACCAAAAGAATACAAAGACCACGCAGACAAATACATGAAACTAGATTTAGCAGACTATGATATGGAAGATTCCTTCATAGACTTTTGGAGACAAATAATGTTCATGCACAGACAAAACAGACAACAATACAAAACACACGGACTAATTTCCGCAAGAGCAGTAAGCACATTTATAGCCCCAAAAGAAACAAAAGAGGAATAAAAAATGGGACACGGCAGCCATCAAACAATCCCTGAAAAAATAAAAGACTATCCAATATTAAGTTATATGTGGCAACTAGTTCACAGATACAACTCCAACTTTATTCTATTAATAGTAGGACTGCCAGGCAAAGGAAAAAGCTATGCAGCCCTAACACTACTAAACGCGCTAATGATAAACCACGAAGGAAAAAAAATCGTTAATAAAAAAAACTTCTTAAATCACTTAGGCTTCACATTCGAAGAATTCTCCAACAAAGTAGAAAAAAACAATAGAAAAGGCAGTATAATAATCTGGGAAGAAGCAGCCACAATAGACGGAGCAAACGCAAGACGATTCTACGACGAAGTATCAATATATATGTCAAGCCTATTTCAAACCATGCGATACAAAAACCAAATAGCTATACTAACTTTACCATCTGGTCACTATTTAGACAAACAACTAAGACAAATTTGTCACGCAACACTAAACATGGAAGGACACGACGACATTAAAAGCTGGGGAAAATTCAAATTACATTCATTCAACCCAGAACTAAACAAACTATATTCCAAATACCCCCGCTTCTATGATTCAAACCACAACTTAAACAAAATAACAAAAGTATTCTTTCCAAAACCCCCAAAATGGATGCTAGACATATACGAAGAAAAACAACAAGCATGGAAAAACGAACTACAAAAAAAAGTAAACAAATACATAGCCAAAAAGAAACTAGAAGAAGGCCTAAAAGACAAATCAAAACTAAGAGTAATGCTAGACATAACCAAAAACAGATGGCAAGACTTTTACGATAACAAAAAAAACAAGTTCGTACCTGAATTAATAATGGATGATGAAGAAATAAGAGACATAGCAGAAGTATCTCTATACTATGCACAAAGCATAGCAAGAACACTAAAAATAAAAAAAGATAAAGGAACACTATACTAGATATTGAATTTTATAACAATTTGCATCAATTTTGAATCATTCCATAAAAAAGTATGAGTGAGTTACCTATTCAAATTATATTGTTTCAAGCCCAAATCCTGCTTTATACATAACCATTACCCTTATAATACCGACTATCCTCATATTCAGTACGATTAGAAAGTCTCCCAATCAAAATACAAAAAAGGAATAAAATGATTAAATTTATTGAATTGTTTTCTGGTATTGGAGGTTTTAGACTTGGACTTGAAAGATGTAATAATTTTGAAGAAGCACAGGAAGAACGAGATTCGGAATCACAATCAGATTGTTCCGACTTTGACGGAATCACACGAACACAAAGGCGGAGCAAATCCGCCTTTAGTTGCGTTTGGTCAAACGACAACAACAAATACGCAAACCAAATCTATAAAAAACAATTTGGAGAAAAAGAATTGTTTGAAGGAGACATCAGGACAGTTGACATTGACAGGATTCCCAACCACGACTTATTGTGTGCAGGCTTTCCATGTCAGGCTTTTAGCATTGCTGGAAAAAGAAAAGGTTTTGACGATACGAGAGGCACGTTATTTTTTGAAATTGCTAGAATCTTGGAAACCAAGAGACCAAAAACTGCATTGCTTGAAAATGTCAAAGGACTCCTCTCTCATGATTTTGGACGAACTTACTGGAGAATCCTTGAAGTCTTATGGCAATTGGGATATTGGACTGAACGGCAAACTCTTAACAGCAAGAATTTTGGAGTCCCACAAAACCGAGAGAGAGTGTTCATTGTCGGACATCTTAAAGGAAAAAGTTTCAAGCAAATATTTCCTATCGGAGAAAGCAATGAAAAGCTTAAATTCACCAATTCAAAAGAGGCATGTGCGATTACATCAAGTTACAGTAAAGGCGGAAAAGGAAACATGATTGAATTAACTAAAAATAAAAGTCAAGGTACAAGAGTTTATTCTCCTGAAGGTATTTCTCAAACAATTTCTTCTGTTGGAGGTGGACAAGGAGCAAAAACTGGTTTGTATTCTGTTGGTTGTGCTTTAAGACAAAGAGACAGACATAATTTAAATGAAGAAAGAAAACAGCAATTAGAGCTCAGAAAAGATAATGTGGCAAATTCAATTACTTCAGTAGAAAAAGATTCTTTAGTTATTCAAAGTCATTCTCCTCGTTCAGGCAATCCAAAGAAAGGCGGAACAGGAGCTTTACAATCTAAGGAACATTGTTTTACTTTAGATAGAACTCCGCATTATTTGGTTTCAGATAAAATTAGAAGGTTAACTCCTGTTGAGTGCGAAAGACTTCAAGGTTTTCCAGATAATTGGACTAAAGGTTTAAGTGATACGCAAAGATATAAGTGTTTGGGTAATGCAGTTACAGTTAATGTAATCCAAGCCTTAGGAGAAATGATTAAATGAAACAATCAATTATGCCCTACAAAGAAATTCAATTATGGTTAAACAGCATTACTGATTTAACCACACAACACTTAATTTCAGTTCAATACGCAACAGGAAGCCGAATAGGAGAACTAGTAGAATACACACACAAAAGCAAAGAAACAACAAAAGGCCTAAGATATGAAAGAATAACCGAATACCCTGAATACTGGCAATTAACTTTCCCAGTATTCAAACTCAGAAAAATCTCATATGAACCCTGTTATGTATCAAAAAACGAAAAATGGTTAATGAACATCCTAGAACCACTATTTACCCAAGAAGAATACGGCCAAGTCTTTCCATTCAAAGAAAGCAAAGCAAGAAAACTCATCAAAAAAGAACTAAACAAACTATCACAAATCATAAACATCCACGACCAAAAAAGCAATGTCATAAACAAAACATTCAGCTCACACAACCTAAGAGCAACAAGAATAACACACCTAATTAATCCACCAATAAACATGAACATAATAGAAGCCCAAAAACACGTTCGCATGAAAAGACTAGACACAATCAGAGAATACTACAACGAAAACTTTGAAGAAAGATTAGACAAATTTAAGTAGGAATAGTGTCAAATGGCTAACACGCTTGGCTTCCAAAAAGAGTTTAGATTTCCTCTTTCTCTTTAAAAAAACCAAGAAAAGCAAGTTCAAACCTCGCTTCCTACAATACTACTTTTTTTTCTTTATAAACCCAGACGGCAAATTATCTCTAGCTTTCTCTTTAGCAGCCCTCTCAAAATCCTCCTTAGACAACTCGCCTTCCTCCTCAAAAACTTCCTCCTTAAATTCATCAGTCTTCTGCTTAACCTGACTTTTTATTTCCTTCTCCACCTCTTTCATTTCGTTTTCTTCAGCAGTCTTAGGCGGTTCTTTTAACTCCAAAACCGACTGAACCAAAAACGGAACAGCAAACTCTTGAACAAACCTATTACCTTCAGCATCAACCAAAACATAAGGCTTATTCTTCTCAATTACTACTTCAATCAAATACTTCATTACAACTACCTCCAAAATTTGTAATCATTTTCTTTACCTGCAAGCTGGATTTCTTTTCTTATTTAATCTTCTTCCCTTTCCACTTCCATTTCTTTTTGGTTTCCCATACATTGTTTTTATTCACACTCCTTTTTTAATAAATATTTTTATTTGTATGCAGTTAATATTATTCCATTGCCTCTTATTTTTAGTTTATACAAGACATTAATTATTTTTATTGCTGTTTTTGTTGTTATTATTTTTTTTCTTACTAACCACCCTAATCCTTTTATTGGTTTTCTTTCATCTTCTATTTTATAGTTTGTATATTTACTCTCATACACTACTTTTTCTAAACTTATTTTTGTATATGGTTTCATATGAGTAGGGTCGTCATAAAAATCTTTATATGTTTTTTTCCAGTTTTCGGTTATTACTATTAATTTTCCTTTTGGTTTTAGAATTCTGTATGTTTCATTTAGCAAATGTTTCGAATCTTTTATATGTTCTATTAAATATCCTACAAATATTCCATTAAACGTATTATTCTTATATTTTAATTTTTTTTCTACATCCATATATTTTACATTCATTTTTCTTTGCTTACAAAAGCGTATTGCTTGTTTATCATTATCAATTCCTTGAATTTGTTTTAAATTTAGTTTTGTAAACCACCCCGTAGTACACCCTACATCTAATATTTTGCCTTTTATTTCTTTAAAATGCTCTTGATACAATACATTTGTTTTATAGCTCTCTTGGATATTTTTAATATATTGTTTATCCAAATACCAACTCATTTTCACGCCCCTGTTTTTTTATAACATTCCCCTTTAAAAACACAAGATTTCATTTTTTCATTTCCATTCTTTTTATTTTCACATATAGTCTCATTAACGAATAATATTCGCCTCTTAGTTGTATGTTTAAAATCCATTTAGAACTTAAAAAAAGATTATTGTTGTTGTGTTTCTTTTCTATTTCTTTCATTTCTTTTTGTATGAATTTAAGTATTTCTTTAATTGTTTTTCTTTGTTTACTCATTTTTTTCATCTCTTTTTTTAACTTTTAATATAGTGTATTTCTTTTTTGTTTGGAACAATTATTGCTTTCAAATAACCTTTCTTTTCATAATACCTTAATTTTGAACTTGTTTTTTTGTAACCTAAAGCTAAACTTAATTCTTTTGAAGTCATTGCTTTATCTCCTAAAATATTAAGTGTTTTAGTTAAATAAAAATGCTGAGTATTTCTATTCACATCTAAAACAATTAACTTATTTTCCCCTTTCAGTTTCCTTAATTCTTCCATTGAAATCATTTTTTTTGTTCACACTCCTTTAACCTTTCTTTATTATTATAATATCTCCTTTACTTGGTTTTCCTTCCAAGTAATTCATCCCATAGCGTAAACATAAACTAAAAGCCATGTCCATCGCCCTATATCTTTTTCCTTCAAAAGAATCTGTAAACTCAAAATTTTTTCCAGCTAATTTCCATAAACGGTCGGTAGTAGATTCGTTTAAAATCTTACTTATTTTTGCATCTAAAAAATCTCTTTTAGTATAAAAATTCATTTTTTTTCCTCCAAAACAAAATCCAAATAATCTAAAAATAATTTGATTTCTCCTTCAGAACTAAAAACTGGATAAGGAAACTTTGCTCTATAATACTCAAAAAACTTTTTACCTTTATATATTTCATTCAATTCCTTAACAGAATATTTCCTCCTTTTTTCTTTTTGTTTTTTTGGTTTTACTTGTTTGAAGTATGCTTCCATTCCTGTATATTCTTCTTTTTCTTTTTGTTTATTCATTTTTTTAATCCCCCTACAGTTTTAGTTAAATCCTTAATTCCTTTACGAATATCCTTCATAACCTGCATATGCAACTTAATGTTCAAATTATAAACCTTCAAGTTACCTGCAAGTTCAGAAAACAAACCACCAACCAAATCCTGTTTAACCTGAATATCATGCACTTTCTCAGGAACCAAAATCAACTTCTCATTATAAGTTAAATCATTAGATTCAATATCTAAAATACTTTTATCTTTACTTTTACTCCAATCCAACCAAACTTTAGCTTTCATATCAGTCTTATAAACAGCCTGAGCTTTTCTACCTAAACCAACTTCAACAGCAGACTTTGAACCCACTAACTCATTAGAAGGTTCTTCAGAAGCCAAATGCTGATGCAAAACCTGACCACTCAAATCATCAAATCTAATTCCCCTCACACGCAAATAATAATCAGCATACCTAACATTCCTCAAAATAAAAGTAGTTAACTCAGCATAAAAATCCTTAGATCTAGGAATAATTGCATCCAAATACAAAACAATGCTCTTAGGAGTTTTCTCAACAGTAAACTTAAAACCATCAAAATCAATAAACTTAAATTTCTTACTCCAATTCCTAATTGGAATAACTTTATCCCAAGTTAAATTCTCTTTAGAATCATCCAACAAATTAAATTTAATTGATAATCTATGAATTCTAATTTTTTTGTTTGTCACACCCAGTGAAGAAAACCCGACATTAATGTTTTTTTCAGTTCTCATCAAGTATATTTTACCTTTTCCAGTTAACTCTAATACCATTGGATTTCTTCCAATTTTAGTTAAATACCCTACCCTAATAGCTTTATTTACGGTTTCGTGAATTGTTGAACGGTGCTTGTTTAAGATTTTAGTTAATCCAGGTATTGTTGTTATTCCGCCTTCAATTGCTGATAGAGTAATGTATGTCGGAGTTAATGTCTGGGTCTTTTTCTTCATTCAAAATCCTCTTTATTCTTTTTAACAGCTTTAAATAATAACCATACAGAAACTGCAAATACGTTTATAAGAAAAACTAATGCCATAAAACGCCAATTTGGTGCAGCCTTCATTGTATTTATTATTCCTGCAACAATTTCAGAAGAACACCAAAAAACTCCTAACATTACAGAATAAAACAAATATTTAATTTTCCAATTATAAGTCATAATCTCCTCTCTCAATACACATTATTAAAATTATGTATTTGGCTTCTGCCACTTTATCTCTTTTAAGCCATTTTTAAAGGTTTGACATCAAACCAAACTCCATATTTTCCTTTTCTTGCTTGTTCCATTAAATACTTTCTAATTTTATAATCCCTGCTTTCATTCATTTTTTTTCCTCCAAAACAATTTCTTTAATTGTTCAAAAACAAACATATAAAAAATAAACAAAAAAGTTATTCCATAAAAAACAATACTCCAAATAAATACTAAAACAGTCATAAACTCTGAACCAGCATTAAAAAGGAACTTATCAAACAAAACATTGTAAACATGAAAATACAAAACATAAAGAACACCATACGAAATAATTATTCCAAAAACAATTGAAAAAATTTCTTTTTGTTTACTCATTCTAAAGCCTCGTTTGCATAAGATTCTTTTCTTTTCTTTTATGCTTTCGTTTATGTCTTCTTTTTGCTGTTTCCAGTTCTTTATATTCTCTGCTTTTTTCAGTTCTCATTAAATTCCCTTTCCAGTTATGCCTTCAAATCTTTGTTATTCCAAGCCACGCCTTGCCTAGCCTTGCCTCGCCTAGCCTCGCCTTGCCACACCTCGCCTTGCCACGCCATGCCTTGCCACGCCCAGCCTCGCCATGCCACGCCTTGCCTTGCCCAGCCTCGCCTTGCCACGCCATGCCTCGCCACGCCCCGCCAAGCCAAACCTCGCCTTGCCTCGCCTTGCCATGCCTTGCCACGCCACACCTCGCCAAGCCACGCCATTCCTTTTTTTTGGTTTTCTTTCTTTCTTTAAAGAAACGAAAACCATTAAATTTTGGTTTATTTAAAGTTTGTTACAATAAATTTTCCAAAAGAACCTTTCTTTTGAGGTCTCCAATCCCCAATACCAATTCTTTTTCCAGCTAAATCTATTGCTTGTTTTAATGCTTCTAACGGTATTTCTTCTTTATCATAGATTATTTGAAAATCTACCTCCCATTCTTTTAGTAGAGGTCTACATAAAGGGCTTCTGCCTTTTGTAGTTGGATTTACTGCAAGCACAGTGTATTTTTCTAATCTTGTTTTTTTATGCAGTATTTGTGCTGGTTGAATTCTTACTGCATAACCTATTATTTTACTATATGTTGCTTTCCCTTTACCTGAAACTTTAATGTTTTTTCCAGCTTCAATCAACGCTCCTCTTATATGAGTATCTGGAATGAACAGTTTGTTTTCTGAGGTTTTATACTGTTTTGTTTCAAATTGTTGGTTTAATTTATCTCCTGCTTGCCTTAATTTTGCTTTATCGCTTAATTCAGTTATATTCGGTTTATTCATTAACAAAGGAGTTATCCCTTGTATTGTTACTTCAATTTTTTCTTCTTTCATTTTTTACACCTTGCCTTAAAGTTTTTTTCTTTTCATTTCTTTTAATTCTAAATGAACATACGCCCCACAATAAATTCTATCGTCAACCTGCCGATGCCTTTCATCAACACAACACACGCTATCAAAA
>JAFCGN010000005.1 GCA_017608045.1 Candidatus Parvarchaeota archaeon | reverse complement strand
TGCTTGTTATGATGTTGGTAGTACTGCTTATTCAGGTTATTATTGCGTTGATGGTGATTGGTTAGAACAGAAGAGTAATGGGGAAGTTTGTTCAAATGATTATGAATGCGCTGTTGGTGGTTGTTATTCTTTTCCTGGAGAAACTTCAAGGATTTGTTGTTCAGTGAATTGCGTTTATAATGGTGAGTGTTATAATGTTAATGATGAAATTACCATAGGTAGTGGGCAAGACCAATATACAATTGTTTGCTTAAGTTCTGGGTGGGAAGGTGTTTTAAGCAGTTGGAGTGATTTTGCTTCAATTAGTGACGTAAATATTATTGCAAATGATGCTTTTCTTTCTGAAAAACAAGATAATGTTGTTGTCACTGTTGATGCTGAGAAAAAAGGAACGAATGGATTAAAATTAATTAATCAATATTCTGTTAGTTCTGATGGAACTATTTCTGAGAAAGAAATACAACCACCTGATTCTTATGCTAATCAATACTTAGACCAAGTAGAAATAGATAATCAAATCACTTATTCTTACAAAAGTCAGGAAATCAAATATTTTGATGGCACAAACACAATTAGTATAAATTATCCGTATATGACAGTTAAACCAGCAATTCTTCAAATAAATTATAAAAATTACATAATCTATTTTGATAATGCAAATAACAAATTAAATGTTTTTGATGAAGAAGGGAATTTAGTAAAAAATGTTAATTTTAATGATGTTGTTAATATAATAACACTTACTTTTGACATAAACAAAAACATTATTTTAGTTCAAAAATCATTATCTTCTGAAACAAAACTTTATAGTGTTTTTGTTGATAATTTAAACGATTTAGATAATTTAAATGAAGTGGAAATTATTTCTGGAATTCCAAAAAGCATACGTGTTGGTTATTATTCTGATTCAAGTGAGAAAGTTTTGATAGCATGGCTTTTATTAAATGAAAATAAAATAAAATACGATGTATTTAATCTTGAAAGTTTTTCTCTTATTAAAAGTGGTGAGATTTCAATAAATAGTGGTGCAGACAATTTCGTTTTAACACCTATTTCAGATAATAATAAAAGACCAGTTTTTATATGGCAAGCTCTTAATTTAGAAAATCAACCCACAATATATTATTCACAAATGCTTTCAAATTATAATTTTCCAACACCAAAAGTTCTTACAAGAGGTAAAATACCTATTATAATTAGTGTTGATGAGGATTCAACTATTACTTCTGCAAGAATAGTTGATAGCATAAACAATGAAATTTTTTCTTGCAGCGATGCACTTTCTTGTGGTTTTACTTTAACGGATTATTATGGAAAAAAAGTTCTCATAAAGTATTTGCCAATTTCCTTAGGATTTAAAATAGATGAAACTTATACCATAACCTATATGATTTGCGATTTAATAAATAATGACGCAGGGAATTGCGTGAATATGGTAAAAAACTTTAAGGTGGTTCATTCAGTATGAAAAAAGGGGATTTAACTGTTGAAACATTGTTTAAAGTAATACTCGCTGTTGTTGCTGCAACTGCTGCTGTCTTGATCATTGTTTTGCTTAAAGGAAAAGGAGAAGATTTGTTGAATGAGATGAGAAGCATTTTTTTAGGCGGTTAGAATGAAAAATTTAATAAAATCAAGAAAAAGTATGACGCAAAGAACTCTTGCATTAATAATTTCATTAACAATTGCAGTGCTCTTGCTTGTTATTTTTATTTCAATTTCTGGACCGCAAAAATTAGTTGATTTAGTTAATAATTCTATAGGAAAACAATCAATAAAAGATTACCTTCCTTAAAAATTGTTAAAAACCAAAAATAATAAAAGTTTAATTAACATAATAATGCTTATGAAAAACGCTCAAGGATTGCCAATGAATACTCTTGTTCTTGGTGCATTAGCATTACTTGTTCTTATTGTTATGTCAGCAATGTGGGTGACAGGAGGAGGAAATATTTTTCAAGGATTTTCCAATATTATTGGAGGAACTGCTCCAAGCACGCTGAGCCAAGCAAAAATTTCTTGTCAATCATATTGCAATGATTTGAAAACAATTCAACCCACAAGAACCCAATTTAATAAACATAAGTATTGCACAAAAACCTTTGATTTAAGTAAAGAACTTGGACAAGGAAATGAAGCAAGGCATTGTTATGGAGAGACTATTGGAGAGCCATGCACTTTCACAAACGATGAAGGAAGAACAATTTCAATACCTGCAGATGCAGTAGAAACAACTATTGAAACAAGCCAAGGAAGTTTAGAGTGTTCAGAACTTACATTTAACCCTGCATGGAGTTAAAAAAATTTTTTATTTTTTTTTAAATAACATTAAATTAATAAGATAAGAGTTCCTTTATTTTTTATGGCAATGAATAAGAAAGCAATCAGCATGACTTGGGAAACAATTATAACAATAATTCTTGCTTTAGTTGTGCTTGTTTTCTTGCTTTATCTTGTATATTCTGGAATTAAACCTGCTGGAGAGCAATTAATAAACATAGGTGAAGGGTATACATAAAGGTGTAGGTTTTGGTAGATGTATCTTTAACAACAATAATGAATACCTTAATTGGAGTTATTGTCTTAGTTGGTATTGTTTTTGCAATAATTAATATTGTCGGACTTTTTGATAGTGATGAAAATGCAAGATATAATAAATACTTTAATTCTTTTGACGCAGTAAGCACGCAATCATCAGCACCAGATACTTTATTTGAAAAAGAAAGAGTGTGGATTCAAATTTATGGTTCTCATGAATACTCACACAATAATGAGTTTTTTATTCACCCAAATGTTTGCTTTGGTTCAGACTGTGATGAATGGGTGGGGAGTGATCCACAAAAACCAGAGAAGAGTTGTTATTCTGTGCTACAATACTTTCTTACAAAAAAAATAACTAATGAGAGTTTAGCTTCTGATTGTGAAAACAAATTCTGTAATTGCATTGTTTATTTGAAAGAAGGATGGCAGGAAAAAAGTGGAGGTGCTTATTCTGAGACCCTGCCATTTTCTTGGCTTTCTGATAACACTGATTTTTATGCTCAACAAAGAGAATACGGGTATAATTCAAAAGGAATGTTTTTTTCACAAATTAAAATTCCAACTGAAGATTTAAAGGATGATTATTCCTACTCATATATAGCAAACGCATCCAGTAATTTATGTGTTGAATTTTTAGGAGTTAATGAAGAAAATTTATTTCCTGAAGATGTTTTTGATGCAATTTATTGTTATCCAATAAATGCAAAGGACTATAAAGGGAGAAGCGCTTATTTTGTTACAGGAATAGAAAAAGAAGAAAATGGGGAAAACCTTCCTTCAACATACACTTTAAGTGTTCTCCAATATAATTATTTTCCTGAAAAAATTAATGTCATAAACACTTTTTTCACACATGTTTTAGAAAACCCTCAAATAAAAATTGATTTTAATCTATGGGACTGATAGTGTATTTAACTAATTATTTATTAATAAAAAGTTAGTATATATTAGATGAGAAAATGATACCAAAAATGATGATTAAAGTTGTGGGTGTGATTCTTATTTTTGTACTTCCCGTGGTTTTTGGATTCATGGTTATAATCTCTCAAATGACAAATTTGACAGAAGCAGGAATTTCAGGCATAATGAAGGGAATAATTGTTCCAATAAATTTAGCGTCAAAAGAGGTATCAACAGAGTCAAGAACGAGTTATGGCACAGGATCAATAAGTTTTCCTGAGAATTTTATCATGTTTCAAATTTATGGTTCTGATGAAAGAGTTTCAACAAATGATGTTCAATTAGAACAAATTCTTTTAAACAAGAAACTCCCACCTCCTTATTCTTGTCTTGATGTTTTGCAAAATTTTTATGATAACAAACTCTATCAAAAATCAGAAAGAGAAAATTATGCTGAAACATGCAAAGGCGTTTTTTGCGTGTGCTTTGCCAAATTAAAACAAAATCCTGAAGATATTAATTTTTTTGGAAACCCCGTAGATTTAAACAATGGTTTAAACATATTAGATTTGAGTGGTGTTGAAGTTCAAGAAAAAGCAAATAATTATGTTTCTTCAATAACTTTTAATAAACCAACAACATATACTGAAACTTATTTTAACACGATTAAGGATGCTTCTAATAAGTTTTGCGTGGAATTTTTAGGAGTAAATCATGTTGATTATAATAGTGCTGATGTCTTTGAATACATTACTTGTTCTCCAATAACAACTTTTATGACATATGAAAATTCTGAAACTCATACAATGCCTGTTTTTCTTTCAGGCAAAAGTTACTCTGATTTTAGTAGTGATAGTGATGATAATCTCTTGCTATGGGTTTATAAAGAAAATGGAATAAATGTGAGAAGATTTAATTTTGATAGAATAAAAGACACCCCGAATATTGCTATGACTCTTGGAAGTGTTTGAAAAATGGAAACTCTAACTATGCTCTCAAATTTGGTAATTGCAGGATTGTTTTTAGTGAGCAGCATCAATATTGGGGGTTATGTTTTAAATGTAGCTTTTCAAGATAATAAACCCGCTATTTATTTTGCTTTGGATGTTGAAAACATAATGAATTCTCTTTATTCTTCTCCAGAAGACATTTCTTTAGTTTATACTCCTCCAACAGGATGTTCTTGGGATAAGGAAGAAAAAAAGTATTATTGCAGTGACAATAAAATAAGAATAAATAGTATTAAAATAACTCCAAATGCAGTTCAAGGCTTTGATAATGAAATGACAAACCCTAATATTGATTCCAGTTTTTCTTCATCCTTGTATAATAATGAAGGTCATGGTTTGATTGAAGTAAATTATGATGTTCTTAAAAATGAAAAGTATCTTAATGAAAATTTGAATTTTTGGTTTGTTGCCAACAAAAAAGATACTTGTGGAAAAGAAGAAAATAATTTTGGAATTCATAGAACTTATGATATAATAAAAGAGAACACTCCTTTCAGTAGAATAGATGCGGATACGGGAGAAATAACTTTTACAAAACAAAGAGAAATAATGGATACTCTCTGCCCTAATTATTATGTTATTAATGGTGAAGACACTTCCTTAAATGGTTTTTTGAACAAAATAAGTAAAAATTACTGCGGTTCAGGAATAAACGGAAGAAAAACAAGTTTTAATGCGAGGATTTCGCTTCCTGTTTGGAAATTTTATTTAAGTTCTAATAATGATAACACTTTTTGCGTTAATGAATACTTTTTTACAAAAACACAAGATGTTACTGATTCTGATGGGAATATCATTGAATGGGGGCATTTTAAAAAAATTAGTGTTATTAATAGTCCTTCTAAACCGCAAGATTATCTTTCATATGAAAAATATTGTATTAATTTGAAAGAAGTTTTTAAAAACTCTTACTGCGATGATTATGAATTCTCCTTTGATTTTAGCAATGCAGATGATAAGATTTTAGATAAAATAAATTATGTTTACGAGTTTGATATAAATGTTATTGGAGAAACTATTGAGGTGGTTGCTAAGTGAGTAAAAAAGCAGCGATTTCAATTCCAACAATTTTTTTAACAATGAGTTCAGTAGTTATTTTCTCTCTAATCACGCTTATATTATACCAAAATATGGGGAACTTCAATATTGTGCTCGGCTATTCTCAAACAAGAGGCATTAGTTTGCTTTTAGCAGATAGGATGATTAATTCTGCTGATTGTCTTGCTTATGAAGGACTTTCTTATCTTTACTCTCCTATAGAAGACAATGTTATAGAATATAGAAGAATTTATCCAGGCATTATTGACGCGAGAAAATTATTAATTAAAAAAAATAATGCAGCAGGCGTGCCAAAAACTATTTCAAGTATTTTAGTAAATTACAATGATGAAACAGATGAAGAATTATTGGAAAAAATACAAGGAAGCAATGGATTTGTTTTTAAATCCTTGTATCACCCGGATTCTAATAACGGAAGATTGCTTGAATATTGCCCGTATGCTATGAAAAGAGTTTCGTATAATTCCAATTATTATTGTGAATACTTAAAGAATGATAAAATGTATGATTTTTCAGATTGGTTAATGTTTGACTTGGGTAAAAATAATGAGGTTTCATCAGTTGTCTTAACAATGAACAAAATTGATGGCGGGGACACTTCTTTTTACATTTTTCTTTCCGTTGATGGTGTTGATTGGGAGGTTGTAGAAGCAACAGGAACAGGGACGTATGATAATAACGAAGTTTTTCCGAAGAATTACAGGTATGCAATTGTAGCACTTAAAAAGCCTGAAGGGGACAGTCCAACAGATTCTTCTTATGAATTAAGTGGTTTGAGTTTTGGGGGGATTGGAAACAATTATCAAATAGCAAGAAACTTTCCAATAAATATTGGATTTGAATGCGCGAACATGTTTATTAACAAGGGTATGACTTTAAAACAGGCAGTTGAAAATTATGATAATGAGAATGATTGTGAAAGCAATGGTTATAATTGGGACCCTGATATTGAATATTGTTATGATGAAAAAGAAGTGCCGTATAAAGGAGAGATTATTTTTGAAGTAGAGATTTTTGATGCGCAGACAGAACAAAAATGGTTCTATAATAATGGTGTGTGCGGTGATGACGAAAACGATTACTGCCTTCCTTTTGACATACATTATCCAATCAAGATTAGATTTGAAGACGGCACTGAACATTACGGGGATTTTTATTTAACAAGTTATTTTAATTATAACCCAGAAGATTATGATCCTTATGAACAAACATAAAAAATTAGTAAATAAAATGAATAAAAAATAATATGCGTGAAAATATGAAATCAAAAAAAGCAACAAGTCCATTAGGTATTGCTATATTTATGTTAATTTCTGTATCTTTAATCATTGCTTACAGAGTAGCTATGAAATCAATGACAGGGACAGCAACAATTGGTAAAATTGATAAATCAGTGCAATTATCATGCCAAACAATTCTTAACAATATTCTTTCTGGAGATTATTCAAGAAGAGGGACTACGGGTTTTGTTTTATCTGATGACTTGAATTATAATAATCTTTTAGAATTTTATAACATATCAATTGATGAAAATGGTGAAATAGAAGGAAGTTCACTTCCATGGGAGGATTCACTTGACATAATACGCTTAATGCCTGCTTTTAATGAGAAGGCAGATTTTTATATTTGTCTTGCTGATGAATGTTTGGAAGCCCAAGATTTTATTGATAAATATTCAGCAAATAGGAGAAACTTAAATGTTTATGGAACTGCAACTAATTGCAGAGTGGAGTTGTTCAGTCCTTATTTAAGGAATCAAGAAAAACAAGCAATCATACTTTACATTATTGACAAGGGTGAAGAGGTTAGTTAAATTGAATAAAAAAGGTGCTGAAGAGTATTTAATAATGTTTGCTCAAATAATGATGATTGGTTTAGCAATAGGCGGGGTTTTTTATTTAGACTCTACTGTTGGCAGAACCTCAACCATAAAACAATATGTTGGAGAATCTATTGGTTCTTCTGAGCAAATAAAATATCTTGAAGACCAAGAAAGAACATATGCAACAGATTACGCTTCTTTTATGACAGGAAGCAGGGGTGGAATAATAAATAATGATGTAGGATGCGGTTTTTACAGCACTAAATCCTCAGTAATACCTGAATATCTTGATTCAAATAACAATCTCTTTAAAACTCAAGATTTTATTCCTGAAGATACTTTCCCCTATTGGAGGAATTATGATAAAGTGTGTGTTCCAACAATTGATGAGATTATTGGCACATTAGAAAAATATTTGAATACTTATTTTAATAAGGCGGATGATAATGTTTGTTCAAGATTGCATGAACTGAATACTAACATACCTCCAACTGATTGCATAAATTATGAAGCGAAAATTACTAATTTTTATTATGATGATTCTTTAACAATTGAGAATAGTTATTCCCCTGGATGGTATCTTGAGATTGCTTTTATTCCAAAAAATTTAGTAGAACAAACAATAAGTTATTCTGTTAATGATAATAAAATCATAAATTATACTTTTACAACAACAATTAAAGTGAAGGATTTTAATGAATTGCTTAAGATGTATGTGCTTGCTAAAGATTTTGTTCAAGGAGAGTACGGTGATGAAGATGACCCATGGATTGATTATGCAATAAAGAATTATTTGAGTTCAAGGTATGGGAAATTCATGATTGCTTTAACAACTTGCGGGCAAACAAAAGATTATGGGAGGAGGTGTTATGCTAAATATGATTGGAGGAGTGCATTTTTAAGCATAGTTTCTAACAAATTAGAATTAACTGGAGATGAAGCAAGTGATTTTTGCAACGAGCATTTTAGTGGAGATTGTCCTGATGAATTTTATATAAATGATGATAAAACACAAGTAACACGACTTCCTTGCGCAAGAACAAATGTGGGGAAATTAGAAGGGGGTTCTTCAAACACATGGAGGTTTTTTAATGGTTATGGAGATGAATCTGAACAATTATTTGTTGTTTATGATAGTTCATATTCAAATAAAAGAAATGTTGCTGAAGACGGGTCTTTATGCACTGTTGAAAAATGCGGGGATGAAGACCAAGGTAATTTTGAAAAAGGATTAACTTGTGAAGAATACACAATAAGAGTTGTAAATCAAGCAATTATAAAAGACCTGATTGATGAAATAACAAGCCCTGAATTTTACTCGTTTGAAGAGCAATTAAATAGGAAAACAGCAGGAATAACATGGAATATAAACATTATGGATATAAATGCTACAGCAGAATGTCAGGGCTTAACTTACACAGATTCTGTTACAGGGAAAACCTGCAATTCTTTTTCCTGCGATCTCAGTGAAGGAATGACTTGTATTACAGCAACGCAAAGTTGTTATAATAATTTAATAGATGATGGAGAAGTAGAAACAGATTGCGGGGGGGTGTGTACTCTTGGCACAGAATTAAATTGCGATGATTACGCTTGCATTAATGATAATTATTATGTTGATAATGATAATACAAAAGAGCTTAATGCAGAACAATGCTTAAAAGATGGGTTTGAAGTAGTGCATTATGTAACAAATACTAATGAACAACACACAGGGTGTGCTATTCTTATTGGAGATTCTAACATTGTTTGCAGTGGTGAGGGGATACATAAAGAACCTGTTGATAATGATTTTGATTGTTCTGCTAATGAAGGTGATAGTAATTGTTAAATAAGATTAAGAAAAAAATTTGGTTTGTTCAAGTAGGGATTTTATTTATTGCAATCACGCTCATTCTTTCATTTGCTTTTAACAAAAACAGCATTTCCATAATTAAAACTTTTAATCAGAATCAATTAGTTAATTTTGCTCTTCCTTGCACTGAAAGCACTTGCAGTATAACTTGTAATCCAGACACGAGTGCTACAATAGAATGTCTTTCTTCAAATGATTGTGACGATAATAATCCATGCACGAAAGATATTTGCATAAGTGCTAATACAGAATATGAGGTGGACCCTTACAGAATTGAAGGAGTATGTCACGCAGTAACTATTCTTCCGCAAGAAGGACAAACAGATTATGCTTGCACGCAAAAAAGTTCTTCATGCGTTTTTAATGATGAAAGTGCAACAAAACCTTGCATAAAAACAGGCATAGAAGAAGATGGAGAAAAAAAACCATTTTGCATATGCCCTGCAGGATACGAAGTTGAATCAAATAATTGCGAATATATTGATGATGCTAAAATAGGCACATTTTCTTGTGTTTTTAATGATGGTTGCAGTTCTTTTTTGTTTGAATCATATACTTTTAAAGATACATGCAACAGGGGAAATATAGCTACAGGCGCATGCGTTTGCAAAAAAATTAATGCCGAACATTGTTATGGCACAAGATGCGAGCATATACCTGCAACATCTTATACAAGCTGCATTACTGATAAGGGATTAAGCGGGTATTGCTTATATAATAAATGTGTAAGAACAGAAGTAATAAGTCTGCCAATAAAATGGTCTTTCATGATAAAAGGAAGAGCTGTTTTTGAGTAAGAAGTTTTAATAAACTAAATTTTTATAAACCCTTAATCCTTAACTAAAATTTAGTCAAAAAGACAAAAAACAAAAATAGAGGTGTAAAAACTATGGCAAACGATAACACAGTGTTTATTGGTTCAAAACCACCAATGAATTATGTATTAGCAGTAATAACGCAATTTCAGAATGGTGCTGAAGAAGTGTGCGTGAAAGCACGCGGAAAAGCAATTAGCAAAGCAGTAGATGTTGCAGAAATTGTTAAAAACAGGTTCATGGAAAACAATCTCGAAATTGGACCTATTGAAATTGGAACACAACAACTTGACGGCAAAGAAGGTGGAAAGTTGAACGTTTCAACAATAAGTTTGACGCTGAAAAGCAAAGGAAAAGAAATCAAAAACCCAACAAAATAAAAAGGCAAAAAAATATTTAAAATCCTCTTTTTTTTCTCTTTTTTATTTTAAAGGTGCGCAGTTTATGAAAAAAGGAACATTTATTAAATTATCTTATACAGCAAAAACAAAAGTTAACAATAAAATATTTGATAAAGGCGAAATAAACATAATTTCCGGAGCAGGTTATGTTATCTCTGGCTTAGACGAGAGTTTTGAAAAGCACGAAATTGGAGACAATTATTCTATTGAAATACCTTGTGAAAAAGCATTTGGAAAACGAAACCCTAACTTGCTTAAATTAATTCCAATAAAAGAATTTAAAAAACAAAAAATAAACCCTGTTCCTGGTTTAGTGCTTACAATTAATGATAAGCAAGGTCTTGTAAGAAGCGTTAGTGGTGGAAGAGTTATTGTTGATTTTAATAATCCTTTAGCAGGAAAAGATGTGATTTATGATGTTAAAATTTTGAAAGAAATAAAAGAAGATAAAGAGAAGATAAAGACAGTGATAAAAGCACGTCTTGGAATACCTGAAACATTGTATGCAATTGAAAAAAATAAAGTTTTAATAAAAGGTGTGAAAAAAGAGTTTGCAAAAGAGTTGGAAAAGATTTTGAACAAAGACTTAGAAACTTATGCTAATTTAAAAGTTGAAGTTAAAGCAGAAAAAATTGAAGCACAAAAAAAGAAAATAAAATAAGGTTTGCTTGTATTTCAAGTAATTATGAACTTTTTAGAAATATTTGAACTAAATTTTAGTAAAACAGATATAAGAGACAAAATAGCAATAACATTATCTTTTATTATGAAGATTTTAATTATTTTTTACATATTTTATTCACTTTATTCAAAAAACTTTTTATGGTTTTTAGCAGGTATTTTTTCATTTATTTTAGCAATTTCTCCAATTTTTTTTAAAAAAAAGTACGGTATTGTTTTGCCTTGCGAAATTGAATTTTTGCTTGTTTTTTCACTTTATTTATACTTTATTGGTAATGTGAATAATTGGTATTCCAGCTTATACCCTATTTATGATAAAATCTCTCACTTTTTCACATCTATGACAATTGCATTGCTTGGTTTTGTTACAGCTGTTATTGTGGATAAATACACTGAAACAAAAATGAATAGACACGCAACTTTTTTCTTGATTTTACTGCTTACAATATCCATAGGTGCTTTATGGGAGATCGGAGAGTATCTTCTTGATATTGTCTTTAGTGCAAATTATCAAGTTAGTTTAAATGATACAATGCTTGACCTTATTTTTGATACTATTGGAGGACTTGTTGTTGCAATTTTTGGTTTTATTTATCTAAAAAAAATGCCAAAAGAACATTTCACCAAAATTTTTTTACCAAACATTAAGTTCCATAGGAAATAAAGGGGTATTGAAAATAATTAAATACTTTCTTTATTTTTTTACAATACTTTTTAACTCTAATACCATAATAATTATAAAAGAAAAGATTCATTTACTTTAATAATTGGCAATTAAAATAACAAATTTATTTATTTGCAATAATAAATAAATTTATATTGCAAAAAAATAACTCAATACTGAGGGGATTATTATGGAGTCATTAATTGGAAACGTGGTGGAAAAAGCAAAAAAATTTGACGGAATAAAAGCGCCAAGACCAGACATGAGCAAAACAAGAGATATTGATGCAGAACTTGAAGAACTCTTGGCTCAAAAAAAAACAGCTATTAAAGTAATTGGCGTGGGTGGTGCTGGTTGCAATACTATAACACGAATGAGTGAAGTGGGTATAAAAGGAGCTGAATTAGTGGTTGTTAATACAGATGCACAAGATTTATTGTGTTCTATTGCAGATAAAAAAATGCTTATTGGAAAAGAATTAACAGCAGGACTTGGAGCAGGAGCAGACCCTACTGTTGGGAGAGAAGCAGCAAGAGAAAGCGAGCAAGAGATAAAACAATTAGTTCAAGGAAGTGACATGGTATTTGTTACTTGCGGTCTTGGAGGAGGAACAGGAACAGGAGCTGCACCTGTTATAGCAGAAATAGCAAGAAAATCAGGAGCTTTAACAGTAGGAATAGTGACTTTACCATTTCAAATAGAAGGAAAAAGCAGAATGGAGAATGCAATGGATGGATTGGAAGACCTTGAAGACAATGTTGATACTTTAATTGTTATTCCAAACGATAAACTTTTAGAAATTGCACCTGATTTACCATTGCACATGGCATTTAAAGTTGCTGATGAAATTCTCACAAATGCTGTAAAAGGAATTGCAGAATTAGTCACAAAACCAGGTTTAATAAATTTAGATTTTGCTGATATACGTGCAGTAATGCAAGAAGGAGGAGTTGCAATGATTGGCGTTGGCGAGAGCGATACTGAGAATAGAGCAATTGAAGCTGTTGAAAAAGCAATTAATAACCCATTATTAGACGTGGATATAAGTGGTGCAACAGGAGCTTTAATCAATGTAATTGGCGGTTCGAGCATGACACTTGATGAGTCAAGAGAAGTTGTTGAAACAATAAGTGCGCGTTTAGACCCAGATGCTAAAATCATATGGGGAGCACAAGTAAGTCCTGATTTACACGATACTCTTAGAGCAATGCTTGTTGTAACAGGAGTTAAAAGCCCGCAAATTTTTGGAAAAGAAAAAACAATAGGCGAAGCAAGAAAAAAAGAAATAGAAAACGAATTAGGCATTAGATTCATTAACGAGTAAGAACCTCCAGCAATCAGAACCTACGGTTCCGATACCTCCCTTAATAAATACTTAGCAACCATTAAGAACCTCCAGCAATCAGAACCTACATGTTCCGATACCTCTGTAAGAACCTACGGTTCTTACTAACTCCCTTATTTGTTCTTTGGGGCAGTCAGAACCTTCTTTATATTTTATTTTAATATGTTCTTTGGGGTAACTTACACCTTTCTTACAAGAAAGGGGTAGTATGTTCTTTGAAGCAATTTCTTGCAAGAAATGAAGAGAATATATCATTACATTAAACATTTTTTCTTTTTTAAAAATATTGGAGGAGAACACAATTTTTTTTATAAGTCCCCATTGCATTACACTCATTTTTAGAGAAAACAATTCTCTGGAGGGATGAAATGGAAGATGATTATTTTTTATATCACAAAATAAGAAAAGATTTGGAAGATTTAGTTGCTAAAAACAAGGTGCATGGTTTAAAAGATTTGTTTGAAAAAGATGGCGAGTTCTTCTTAGTTTTTAAAGAAAACACAGAGATTTTTAGTGCTACCATTGATCAAGGAGGAGATTGTTATCTTCATTTACCAGAACTTTTTGAAGAAAGATTAAAAAGAATTGAAAAACCAGTGGAATCCCTAAAAAAACATTATAAAATACATTTAGGGCATTTTGAAAACAATGAATGGTATAAACCTTATGGCACTGTTTTCCTCCACCCACAACACCTGTATAAAAACTTACTTCTTAAAATAAACAATAGTTTTCTGGGAAGTTGGTTTAAAAAGGAGATTGCTTAGTTTTCATCTCCTTTATGTTCTATAATCCTTATAGAATCTAAAGTTACTGTTACAGGTATTGGTACTGCTGCTTCAAGTAATTCTACAACAATTTCTTCTTTCAGTTTATTCACTCTTGTTACTCTTGCTTTTTCACCTTTGAAAGGCCCGCTTATTAATTCCACAATATCATTTTTGTTAATTCTAATTTTTGTTTTTGTTGGTTCAAGAAAGTGTTCTATTTCTTTCATACTCACATTCCCACTAATAACTCCTTTAGCATAACTAATACCATAAATTGCAGAGACAACATCCTCTCTTGAACCTGCTTCTACAAAAATATACCCCTTAACTCCTGCAGGCGCAAGTATTGAATAAATGTTGCTTCTGCCTCTTTTAGCAAGTGCTAATAATTTATCAATGACTTGATTTGCTCTGCCTGCTGTAATTCTTACTGCATAAATCATTGTAAAACAACCTCCACTAATTGAAATAATAATTGAATTACAAAACCAATAAATCCTACGATGATTGTTCCGATTCCTGTTATTTTTAAAACCTCTTCAAATTCTTTTTTACTTGGTTTTTTACTAATTTTAATTATTCTCTTATACTCTAATAAGTGGTGTTTAATATTCAGTTTTTTCATGAAATTCATTTTTTATTAACTCCTTAACAAGTTTAGTTCATAAGGATTTAAATAATTTAATAATACCAAATATGTAAGAATACCCCTTTATAAACTTAATGAAAGACTTTGTAAAAAGAAATTTTTTATTCAATCAAAGATTCTTATAAAAAACAAAAAGAATAATGTTTTTAAACAATTCTTGGATTATTTTTTTTATAGGGGTCGTCGTCTAACCTGGTAGGATACCGGGCTCCAGAGAAAAAAAATTTGTTGATAAATTAATGATGTTAAGAAGGTTAGCAGAGGTTAAGAAAACCAATGATGTGTTTCTGGAGCAGCAAAATGCAAAACATGCATTATTGCGGGGATACCCGTTGGCGGGGGTTCAAATCCCTCCGACCCCACTAAAAAAAAATATTTTTACGTTAAGTTTTTAAATGATTAGTTAATCTTTTCTTTTCATGCCAAGCATTACTTTAGATTTGATTGTTGAAGGAGGAAAAGCAAGTGCAGGACCTCAAATGGGAACAACATTAGGTCCTTTAAAAATAAACATATCTGATGTAGTGAATAAAATAAACGAAAAAACAAAAGCATTTGCTGGAATGCAAGTTCCTGTAAAAGTTATTGTGGATACTGAAACAAAAGAATTTGAAATAACTGTTGGAACCCCTTCTGCAAGCCAACTTCTTCTTAAAGAATTAAATGCGAAAAAAGGAAGTAAAACGCCTAAAACAGAGATTATTGGCGATTTAACGTTTGATCAAATTGTAAAAGTTGCTAAAGCAAAAAAAGACGCTATGGCAAGCTATAAATTAAAATCACAAGTTAAGGAAATCCTTGGAACTTGCGTTTCAATGGGAATTACTGTTGAAGGTGAAAATCCAAAAAACGTAATAAAAGATGTGGACTCCGGAAAATATGATAATAAATTAAATGATAATATTTAAATAATAAACTTTTTTGATAAAATTTACTGCTTAGGCAGGAGGATTAAAAAAATGAAAAAATCCGATGTGTTAAAAGCAATAACAAAACTTAGAGAAGAAGAAAAAAATAGGAAAAAGAAAGTAAATTTTCTTCAATCATTTGATTTATCCATAGCGTTGAAAGGAATTGATTTTAAAAAACCAGGAAATAAGATTGATTTAATTATTCAATTACCGTATCCAAGAACTAAGAACTTAAAAGTTTGTGCATTAGTTGATAAAGAATTATCAGAAGAAGCAAAAAAATATTGTGCTATGGTAATAGAAAAAAAGGATTTCGGAGAATACAAGTCTAATTCAAGAAAAACAAGAAAACTTGTAAGATCCTATGATTTCTTTATTGCACAAGCAAATATAATGGCAGATATTGCTACCACTTTTGGCAAATACTTAGGAAGCAAAAGAAAAATGCCAAATCCAAAAGCAGGACTTATTGTTCCTCCAACAAGTAAATTAGAAGCTCTTGTTAAAAAATTGGATAAAATGGTTATTATTTCTCAATCAAAATCCCCAGTTATAAATTTAAAATTAGGCACAGAAGATATGCAAGACGAGGAATTAGCAAGCAATGTAATGACTGTTTATAACGCTGTAGAGCACGCATTGCCTGGTGGAAAAAACCAAATACGCGCCCTTTATGTCAAATTTACAATGAGCAAGGCAATAAAGGTGAGGGAAGAATGAACAATGACAAGAAAGCAGCAAAAATCCCGCAATGGAAGATAGATAAAGTGAAAGAATTAACAGAAGATATAAAGAAATATAGTGTTGTTGGAGTCTTAACCCTTAAATCATTGCCTTCAAGCCAATATCAAAGCATAAGAAAATCTTTAATTGGAAAAGCAAAAATAATTGTTTCTAAAAAAACAATAATTAAAAGAGCGTTAAAAAATGTTGGAGGAAAATTATTAGAACTCTCTGATTACGTGTCTGAAATTCCTGCTCTTATTTTAACAAATTTAGATGCTTTTAAACTTAATAGGTTAATAGAAAAAAATCAAGTGCCTGCTTTTGCTAAACCTGGAGAGGTCGCGCCTGAAGATATTATTGTAAAAGCAGGACCAACACAATTTACTCCAGGACCTATGATAGGAGAACTTGCAATGGCAGGAATAAAAACAAAGGTTGAAAACGGGAAATTAACAGTAATAAAAGACACAATAATTGCAAAAAAAGGAGATATTATTGATGAAACAAAAGCAAAGATTATGAAAAAACTTGATAAAAAACCTATGAAAGTTGGTTTAACTTTAAAAGCTGTAAGTGAGGGAGGAGCGATTTATCTTGCTGAGCAATTACACATTGACCTTGAACAATATATTAACAATATTAGCAAAGCACACACACAAGGAATTAATCTTGCATTCAATAGCGGTGTTTTAATAAAAGAAACAATAGAATTGCTTTTGACGAAAGCATACAATGATGCAAGGAATTTATCATTTAATGCAAGAATATTGACTTCAGAAAATACTAATGATTTACTGCTTTTAGGAGAATCACAAGCAAAAGCCTTAAAAGCAAAAATATTTGATGACTGATAAAAAATGGTTTAAAAAATTGGAGGTAAAAAAGATGGAATATATTTATGCCGCATTATTGCTGCACAAAGCAAACAAAGAAATCAATGAAGAAAATGTGAAAAAAGTAATGACAGCAGCGGGATTACAAGTAGATGATGCAAGAGTTAAAGCACTTGTTGCAGCTCTTAGTGATGTGAATATAGAAGAAGCAATAAGCAAAGCAGTGCCAGTTGCAACAGCAACTGTTGGTGTTGAAGCAAAACAAGAAGCAGCACCACAAGAAGAAAAGAAAGAAGAAGAGAAAGAAATAAGCACAGAAGAAGCAGCAAGCGGGTTAAGCGGATTATTCGGTTAATTTTTTTATTTTTTAATTTATTTGAATTTATTAAATTCTTTAATCTTTCATTATTTTTACAAGATAAGGCATTAAATCCTTGCCATAATTAACAGGGAGTTTTCCTTTTTTGCATGCTTTTTCATTAAATGCTTTAACATTATCATCGTGCTTGCTGTCAAAAACAACAACAGGAACAGGAGCATCAGTATGAGCACCAAGTAAACTACTTGTTGTATGATCAGTAGTTATGCAAATAATCGTGTTTTTTAATAAGTTTTTTTTGCTTAATTTTTCGATTAAAGGAATAATTAGATTCTCATCAATTATTTCAATCATTCTTGCTTTTAATGAAGGATTTTTGTCATGAGATGGTTCATCAGGTCCTTTAAGGAAAATATAAAAACCATCATATTTATTATAATTTTTAAAAAAAAGATTTAACTTTCTTTTACAATCCTGTTTTAATGTTTTTGCCTGAGTATTTAAGGAATCTATTATATCAATGCCTAAAAATTTGCTTAAACCTTTTTCAAGAAATCTTTCAGTTATTGTAAGCATTTTCAATCCATACTTTTTCGAAAAAAGTGTTGGATTCTTATCTTGCTTACTCGCATCTCTTAAAACAATGCCATTCACTGTTGGATTGTTTAATGCACTAAGTATTCTTCTTGCTCTTTCAGTAAATTGATTCACTACATAAGCAGTTAAAATTGCATCAGGCGATAATGCCCTGCATAATTTTATCCTTCCTTTTTTTGTTGAAGGCATTGCCATACTATATCTTGTGCCTTCAATTTTCTTGTAAAATGGATGCGTATTGCTCACGTTTGTGCTTAAATTCTTTCCACTAAAAATTACTAAAGCCCTATAACTTTCACCAGGTATGACTTTTATCTTTATTCCCTGTATTCTCATGCTCAATTTTTTGCACAATTTTTTATTTAAAGAAGTTGAAAGGCGATACCCTCTTATATTTTCAATTTCTTGTTTTTCATTTAATTTCACAAAATTAGCTCTAAAAGCTACTTGGTTTTTTGTTAATTTTATGTTCATTCCTTCTGCTTCAAAAGCAGCTCTTCCCACATGATTTCTTAAATCATACCCGAGAAGGCAGAGATTAGCAACATCACTCTCAGGCATAAAACCCTTATTCACAGTATAAATTTTAGAACTTAAACCATGCCTTGCTAATAAGTCCATCCCACTAGTCTCAGCAAATTCTAAAGGAGTCTTATTTCCTAGGGTTTTTATTTTAACATCTGCCATGCCATCAATTATTATAAATGCAAGTTTTTTGCTCATAGAATAAAATATGTTCTTGCATAATAAATAATTTGAGTTTTGAGAAAATCAAAAAAAAAATTTCAAAATTAAAGCGGTTTATGTAAAACTCTTCCCATTAAAGGGTCTTTCACTATTTCATAACCCATTTCTAAAAATATTGTTTCATATTTTTCTATTAAAGGCGTTTCTCCAGCAAAAATACTTCTAATATTATTAACTCTGCAAAAACTTTCTGCATACATAAGTAAGTTTTTTATGCTTTCAACATTATTTTCAGAATACAAGAGTTTTATGAACATTTTATCCCCTCTAAGCTTGCACCAAATAAAACCCATGAAATCAGGGGATTCTTCAATCCAAATCTTATCATTAAAATTAATTCCTTGCATGTGAGAATTAATAATATTATCATTAAAACCCAATTTTTTCTTCATCAATTTTTTAATAAAACCTAAATCATCTATAGTATAATCCCTTATTGCCATGAGTAAAAAAAGAATAATTACTTGTTTAAATATTTTTATTAAAAAAAGGATTAAATATAGTGAATTACTAAAAACTTAATTAAGAAATAAATCCTTGCGAACTCTTTCCATTACTAAATCATTAATATTGTTAGTAGTGATTAATTCATTTAATCCATTAAAAAAACAGTCCTCTAAATCAGACATGATTTCATTAATATTCTTATACACTATCTCCACCTTATTAATATCAAACATTTTAACAATATCAGACGCACCAAACAATGAACCTTTCTTTTCTGCAACAGGAAATTCTCTTAAACAAGATTTCCCATCAATACTATTTAATAAGAACCCGTCGTATAATAAAGACTCATTAGAATTCTTATTCATTAATTCGTAATGAATGCCTAACTCACCCTTATTAAGCAATTCATAAAAAGGGAATAAGTCAACACGAAGAGAATAATCACTCCCACTTAAATTAATATTCTTCTCATAATAAAAAGAATCCCTCACTTTATCCCAAAACAAAAAAAGATTATTATCACCCTCCTTAACACGCAACCCCTTCCTATTAAACTTCATCATGGAAAAATCCGCTTCCTCATTAAGAAATAAGTCCACGAAATAAGTTGTTGAACAATCATTCCTCAAACCCCACAATAACGCGTCCTTATTCCTCTCATTAACGCGTTCCAAGTTACTTAATATGAACGGAACTGAAGGAGGACAAAAATAAAAACACTTTTTCAAAACAAAAGGACGCTTCCTCTTAGAATAACTATTAACATACTCAATATTAGAACCCCACAAAAAATTTTTGAATCTATCAACATAATCTTTCTTACCACTATAAATCCTTTGAATACGATTAAAAGTCTTAACATACAAACCAACCTCGTTACTTACTGCCTCACGCACAACCCTTTTTTGCAAGGAATCAAGACTATTAGGAACTAACTCTTTATCATGCAAGTACTTCAACAAGAACCTCTTGTACTCCTTGGAATGCAACCTCGCAGAAAACTTATTACGAAAAGACTCGTCATTACAATAATGTTTATCAGGGATTTTTAATAATATTGTTGGAAAAATCCGACCAGAAGGATAAGCTTCATGAGTATAAAGAACACGCTTAAATTTCATAACATAATTAATACATTAAACATTATTTTTAAAAATTATTATAATAAAAAAATAAGGATTTTAAACATTAGAACTTCAAATAAGTTCAAAAAATTTTCATTTAAACCATAACTTACTTAATTATTAGTGAGTGGGCCGTGAGGGATTTGAACCCCCGACCCTCTGGTTAAGAGCCAGATGCTCTGACCAGGCTGAGCTAACGGCCCGATATGGGTTTTTATTTCCGTATTTATAAGATTTTTTATTCTTTTTTATAAACAGTAAATACTTATTCAAATTGCGAAAATAATTTATAATGTTTTATTATTAAAGAAAAGATTATGGAAGGTAAAATTCAAGAAAATAGTTTGGAAGATAAGAAAGAGCTTGGAAAAAAAGTTTTATCCGCTCTTTATACTTATAACAAAATTAATCTTGCTGAATACGGGTGGGTGATTAGAAGGCACCCAGAGTACTTGTTTAAATTATCAGGATTTGCAAAAGAAGACATTGAAAGCGTGGATATTGAAAGAGCATATAAAATAATAAAGGATTTATTGAAAGACAATTTATACTGATTTTCAAGAAATCCATTTTTAGATGTTTAAATGCATTTCAATAAATTATATAAATAAGCACAAAGGACTACTTATTTATGGAGAAAGGTTTAAATCCAGTGATTGTTGGAGATGATTTTTTAACTAATTATTTAGGTTTTAAACTTGCAAATTCAGGTTTTCTTCCAATAATTTTAAATCAAAAAGAAAATATTGAAAAAGATTTTAAAATCATTCTAACAGACGCATTTATTGAAGCTTTTATTGGAAAAGAAAAATTGGATTCAATTACTATAAAAAAAATCCAGAAATTTAAAATTGTTTTTGGCAAAAAAGAGCTTAATGTAAAACTTTCAAAACCTGTTTGCGTAATTGATGAAAATAAATTAAGTAATATTTATCAGAAAATGGCTGAAGAAAAAGGAGCAAAATATTATTTTGGAAACGAAATAAAAAAATATGTTGTTGCAGATAAAGTTTATGGTAAAACAAATGAGATTAAGTTTTCAACAGATTTGCTAATTATAAATAAAAACGAAGCTGTTGAATCTCTTAACATAATGCAAGCAATTTGCGAGTTTAACGAAGAAAGAGATTTTGTCACATTTTTCTTTGATAAAGATTTAACAGAAATTCCTTATGCTTGGATAATTCCATTAAATAATAACAAAGTTTGCGTAGGTTATTTTGCAGAAAAAATAGATGAAGAAAAATTCAATGAGTTTTTAAATTATTTTGATATTGCTCCTTTAAAAAAATATTCTTTTACTGTTCCGATTGAAAAGCCAAGCATTTTAGTAAAAAATCGTGTTATGTATGTGGGAGAATCAGGCGGATTTTATAATCCTATTACAGGCAATTCAATTATTAATTCATTAAAATCTTCAGAAATTGTGTTGTCCGCAATAAAAAAAGCGTATTCTGAAGAAGAGTTTAGTTCTGAATTTTTAAGAGAAAATTATGAAATCCCTGTTAAGGAAGAAATTTTGTTAAATACTTTATTGCAATATAAAACAAGAAATATTTTGACAATAGCAAGCAATAATGATTATGAAGCTATTTGCGATGTTCTTAAAAGTGTTTTAGAGAAAAAAAATCAGAAATTGTTTGAAATAAAAAATTATGAGTTCATGATTCAAGAATTAATTCACACAGCAATGCTAAATAAAAAATTGAAATTAAGGTTTTTATTAAAAAATTTAAGAATTTAAAAAAAATCAAATACATAATAATAAATTTTAAAAAGAGTGTTTATTGGATTATTATTTATGAAGAAGGCAGCAATTTTATTTTTACTCTTATTTTCATTTTCTTTAGCAAGTGCAAACACAAAAATTATTGGTGTAAGCACTGACAAGGAAATTTATGAACCAGGAGATTTAGCTAAAATAAATGTGAGTGTTTTTTCAAATGAAGAAAAATATTTGTTTCCAGAGTTAAAAATTAATTTTAGAGTTTATAAATCAGATGTAATACAAACTATTGGCGGAGAAAAAGTTTATTCTTTTTATATTAAAGTTCCTGAAAAAGAAGGCAATTATAATTTAGATGTTTACTTAAGCGATGGAAGAACAACTAATTTGCAAAAAAGCACAATTATCACTGTGAAACCATTACTCAGACAATTCATCTTAACTTTAAAACCATTAGAGCAGACAGCAACGCCAGGCGAGATTATTAATTATAATTTGAGCATAACCAATGTTGGAAGTGAAAATGAAAGATTTATTTTAGATTATTACAACATACAAGTTTACAATCTTCCTAAAAATTACATAGAAATTAAACCAAAAGAAACTAAGAAAATGATGTTATCTGTGCGAGTTCCTGAATTAGAAGACAATGTTTACGAGTTTAAATTAAAAGTTTGCTCCACATATAATTGGGCGTGTGAAAACATTACCTCAACTCTTGGCATTTATCATAGAACAGATAATAACATAACCTTTGAAAATGCTTTTACTGAAAAAGCAAGATTGAATAAAACTTTTGAGCACATCTTCTTTATAAAAAACAACAATGATTTTGTAGAAAATTATTTGCTTAATCTAACTTTGCCGTCTTCTTGGTTCCAAGAGCCAACGCCTCTCAATCAAGAACAAACAATAACAAAACAATTTTCATTAGAACCAGGTGAAGAGATAAAAATACCTGTTGAATTAACACCTGAAGTTCATGGAACACATGATGTGAGTTATTATTTATTTAACAGCAGAAGTGACACTCCCTTGATTTCAGGTGTTTTCAAAGTAAATGTTAAAGAAAGAAATTTAATAACAGGCGCTTTTGTTAGAACAATTAAGACTAAATGGTTTTATGGTTCCCTTTTGTTAATAACTTTATTTGTTCTTGCAATAATTGTTTATTATTTGCATAAAGATGAAAAAAATCCTTATATGAAAGAAGAGGTTAAGATTCCTGAAATTCCTAAAATGAATATAGTTAAAGACCAAAACAGAAATCTTCAAGAATGGAAGAACAGGATTTAATTTAAAATAACAAACTTTTAAATTTTTATGTTGTTTCTAGGATTCATATGGCAACTAAACCTGTTGGGATATTAATAAAAAAAGAAGTGATTATTGATAATGAGAAAGAAGCAAGTTCTCTTTATAATCGCGGGAAGTTTGGAACTTTGGAAAAAAATAAACTCATTCTTAGTTTAATAGAAGCTCTTTATTTAATGGAAAAAAACGCAATTAAAATTATAGATTATAAGAGAAAAAACATGTCTGTAAAGAGTTTTATTCAAAGAGCAAGCAAGGCAGAACCAAAATTTTACATACGCTACCTTGTTTACAAAGATATACGAAGCAGAGGGTATATTACAAAAACTGCATTCAAATACGGGGCTGATTTTAGGGTTTATGAAAGAGGAGGAGAACCAGGGAAAACTCATGCTCCATGGATTTTATATGCTGTTTCTGAAAGCGAGACATTTGATTGGCGTAAATTTGCAGCAATGAACAGAGTGGCTCATAGTGTGCGTAAAAAACTCCTTGTGGGCATTGTTGATGATGAAGGAGATGTGACTTACTATGAAATAAAATGGAAAAGACCATAAATATTGTTACTTTTTAGTAGTTATTAAATAGAAATTTTTTTAAATAGTGAATCTTTTGTAAAAAATAGGTAAAAATGGAAATACAAACAAATTATTCAAAAAAAATTGAAAATCTTGTTAAATTAAGAGAAGAATTAAATTATCATGTCTCGCACTCTTTTACTTTTTCTTTGTGCATGGATTCACAACTTGCAGATAATTTTGCAAGATTTTCTGTTCTTTTTTCTTATGCAATAAGAGGGTTTGATGTAAAAGCAGTTGATAAAGTTTTGTACAGCAATAAGTATTCTGATAATGAGAAATTGACTAAAATTGATGAACTTGAAAAAACTGAAAGAAGTGATTTGAACATTGATTCAATTATTTTTCTTAGAGATTATTTAAAAAAAGATTTTGTTCTTAAATTATGGAATCGTTTTGATAATTTGATTTCAGAGACAAAAAGAGAGAAAAGGTCTAAGACAAAATTTTGTTTTGATAATAAACAAGAAGATGTTAGTTTAGATTCATTTTTTACAATTCTTGATGACTTGCTTTCAGAATTTGAGCACATAATTGAATTTGAAAAATGTAAAAATAAAGATTTAAAAACAAATGATTATATTATATAAGGTTAATGAATTGGGATGATGCTGATTGGCGTGATCCTAGGACTAAAACATTGCAAAGCGTTAAGTCCTATGACGGATTAGGAGGTGATCACTGACCGTTCATTAACCTTTATTTTATTGAAAGAAAATTACAAAAAGTAATTATATATAAATGCAATAAATTTCAATAGGCGGTAGAAATGCGCAAAAAAAAGAACAAAGCAGGTATAATAGTGTTATTTTTTCTGTTTGCAATTTCTTTTGCAAGCGCTCAAGAAGTTAGAAAAGCGAATGTTAAAATTCTTGGTGTTAGACAAGTAGGTGAAAACGAAGAAGGAGTTGTTGCTGATTTATTAGTAGAAGTTAAGGAAGGAACAGGCAGAATATTTGTTGATACAATGCCTTTAACAGAAATAGATACTCAAGCAAGTGCAAGATTAAGCAAAGAAGTTAGTTGCGATATTTTAAATATTGATTGCGATAAATATGATTTTTTTTATGTAATCAGGGGGGAGTTTCCAATGATTGGAGGGCCGAGTGCAGGAGCAGCTATGACTGTTGCAACTTTGTCAGCACTCACGAATGTTTCAATAAACCCTTATGTTATGATAACAGGCACCATCAATCCGGATGGCACAATTGGTCCTGTTGGCGGGCTTCTTGCAAAAGCTGAGGCTGCTTCAAAAGAAGGTGCAACAAGAATGCTTATACCGCAGGGACAGGAAACTGTTTATGTTGAAAAAATAAATGTTTTATCTCAAACTCCCTTGATTGCAAAAACACAAACAGTTCCAATAGATTTAGTATCCTATTCAAAAGAAAATTGGAATTTAAACATAACTCCTGTTAGGACAGTGGAAGAAGCATATGAGTACGCTACTAATCATAAAATTGTTAAAAAAAATAATATCAAAAAAATTGATAAAAATCTTTATTCTAAGATTATGAAAATTATGTGTGAAGATTTAATTGAAAAATCTTCAAACAAGATAAATGTTTTTGAAACAAACTTAAGTTCTGCAAAATTATCTTATTTGCATTCTGAAGAAATTAACAACTTACTTAATGATTCTATGGAAAAATTAGAAAAAGCAAGAGATTTTTATAAAAAGAAAGCATATTATTCTGGAGCAAGTTTTGCAGTTAATTCATTAGTGTCTTCAACTTATGGAAGTAATTTGTTAAATTATTATGTTTCTCAAAACACGCAATTTGTGGAAAAAATGCTTGACCAATTAAAAGAGAATATAACAAGTAAAGAAAATGAGTTTTTAAAAACAAGGAATTTTGACGATATAAATGATGTAGAATCTATTGTTATTGCAATAAACAGGATAATGGAAGCAGAAAAAATGCTTGATAGTGCTTACAAAAATTATTATAATGATAATTATGTTTCTGCAATTTATTATGCATCGTTTGCCCAAGTAAGAATATTAACTTCAGAGGAGTGGGAGGGATTAACTAATTTTTTTACAAATAATATGAACATAACTTTCAATAATACTAAACTTAGGGATCTTTCTTTAGACAGAATAACGCAGGCAAGCAACACTATTGCGTATGCTAAGACTGTAAGCAATGATGCTTTTTTATCAGAAGCAGAAAAACATCTTGAGAATGCTAACAATGCATTTTCAAAAAATGAGTATGCATATGCTTTGTTTGAATCTTTGGAAGCAAAAGCAGAAGCAAATCTTGCAATGGAAACAAGAGGTTTAACAAACGATACGCTTTTTGAAAAAATAAAAGATGATGAAGATGAAGTAAAATTTTTTATTGAAAACGTTGAAGAAAACGGCGTTGTTCCTTTGCTTGCAATAAGTTATCTTGAATATGCAGGAGCATTTAATGAGACGCAACCAGCACAAGCACTTATTTTTTTGAATTACGCAAAACAATATTCTAAAATTTCAAGCCAAATAATAAATGCAATGCTTAGTGAGACTGAAAAAGGAGAAATTTTAAAAAATAATGTATGGGTTGAACCTATTGTATGCGTTAATGATAAAAATCAGATTTTTGTTCAAGCCTTAATGCTTTTAATTGGCGTTTCAATAGGTTTTCTTTATGCTGTAAGCAAACCACAAAAATAAACGAATGATTTAAATACGCTTTGTTATTAATTAATTTTTATGAAAAACAAAAAGGCTGTTGAAGGATTGCCCTTGAAATACGTGATTATTGTCTTAGTGGCAGCACTTGCATTAGCAATAATTCTTGACATAGTTGGTGTTGTTAACTTAGGTATTAGCCAAAATCTTGGGTTTATTAATGACACTTTAACACAGAACACCACTAACATGACAGGTTAATTTTTTTATTTATAAAGAGGGCTGAGGTTGAATAATAAGGCAGTTGAAGGAGAGCCGTTAAGATATATTTTAATTGTTTTTTTAATGGCAGTTGTCTTATCCATCTCGTTTTCTATAATCACTATTTTTAACAATTTTACTATAAGCAATGATTTTAGAAATAATGCTGAAACCATTTTTTCAAAAATGAATGATTTAAGATATGGAAATTCTATTGGGTCTTGGGATAGTGTTTCAATAAAAGTTCCGAAAAACACGCATCTTTTGATGGATAATCAAACAAATTGTCTTTTTCTTGAATGGACAAGAGATCTTGGTGCTTTATGTTCTGAAAATGATTTACTTAATAGCTTAAATTTAACAAGCGGCACGTACTTATTAACCATTTATTATGGGGATATAGTTGAGGGAAAGAATCTGACACTTTTTTTTAAATAAAAGATTATAAGAAAAATTTAGCTGATAAGATTATACTTACAATATACACAATAGTGCCTGTTATTATTGATTTCCCAAGTTTTTTTTGCATCATTAATTTATCTCCTGAATTCTGGATAATCACAGTATATTTAACAAGAAGGTAATTCAAGATTATTACATAAAAGCCAACAAATAATTGGAGCAAGTATGTGTTGAATGATTGGAAATTAAAAGTTAAGAAACTGAATTGTCCTGATAATTGATAACTTACTTTAGCAAAACTATTTCCTATTAATTGTTGCATTGTTACAATAAGTCCGCAAATAGTTGGTGCAAAAAAAACTGCTGTTAAATACATCATGCTTAGTGATTGACTCAGATTTTGACGAAGTTTTTTGTCTAAAGATTTAATTATTCCTAATTGCGTGCTTAAGTTAAATAAAATTTGGCTTGCACTTGAAATCCCCTTCTTACAAGAACTTATGAAAATTGAAAAAACAGTTTTAATTCTTGTTGAATATATCGTGTTTAATACTCCTATTTTTTCATCAAAAAATGCTTGTTTTAAAGTCATATTCCTTTTTTTGATTAAAGAAACTGCTCTTGTAAGTGGTTCTTCCAAACCTCCTTTGGTATTATGAGCTGTCCATTCAACACTCTCTTCAGGACTCCTTCCTTCACTCATTCTTGAAGCAATTTTGTATAAAACATCAATTAATGATTCCTCCATTTCATCTATTTTATTTCTAATAATTGTTCTGTCCTTACTTATAGACCAATAATAAAAGCTTATGCCTGCGCTTATTCCTAAAACAATGCTTAATGTGTTAACTTTCAAAAGGAACTGCCAAAACAACCCTGAGAATCTTATAAATGGGTAATAATCAATCAGGAAAAGAATTCCTGGTGCACAAATAATAATTGAAATAATTATGGAGTAAAATTTTGAATTGAAAACCCTATTTCTTAATTTGAAAAATCCTTTTTTAGGCAACCCAGGAATTTTTTCAGGAAGTCTTATTTCAGAATAACTTGCAGGTCTTTTTCTAATTATGTTATTAGAGTAAAAAATAGTAGCAATAATCGAAGATATTAACAAAAAACCCACTTGTTGCATGCTTAAACTTGTGCCACTTGTAAATCCAAGCAATGGAAGAAGAGATACAATAAGCAATGGAAGAACAGTACCAAAACTAAATAATATGAGTGTTGGGATTTTTAAAGAATTTAAATAATTTGTCATTTGATAGTTTATGTCTTCAAGTGTTATTTCAAGGGCTTTATCCAAAATTTTGTTGCGTTTTTCTTCGTTTTTTTCACTAAAACTTGCTTCAATTAAAAAGAGGGAGCGTTTAAAACCCTCACTCCAATACCCCCATTTTTCTGCTATTTTATCCATTTCTTCTCTTAAATTGCTTTTGCGTCCGCTTAAACATTTCCACAACGCTCTTTTAAAATCTCTTCCAATCTCACCTTGATTGTGTTTTGAAACAAAAGAAAAGGCTTCTTCAAGATTCGGGTTTTGTTTTAAACTTATGATTAAGTTCAGCAAGACATCGCTTATTTCTGAAAGTGATTTTATTTTTCTTAAACTGCTTTTGTTTTTTGGATAATCCGTGATAAACTGCGCTGTTATAAAAGGAAGGAAAAAAAAGAAAAAAAGTTTTATAAAACTGAATCCATTCCAAAAAACAAGAGACCCAATAAAAAAAGTGATTAAACCAATAATTCTTGAAAGAACAATTACTTTTTTAGGAGTTATTTTTTTTCCATTATACTCCCAATTCAAGAATTCAAGTGCTCTTTTGAATTCTTTACTAAAATTTTCTTTTTCTTTTGGACTTAGAAACTTGAAATATTTGTAAGAATAATAGCATGCTTTAATGAAGATTTTTTCAAAACCTATTTTTTTCATTGAAGAAAATAAAGATTGCTAAGTTTAAAAAAATGCCTATGGGCTCGGCCGGATTTGAACCGGCGACCCCCGCCACGTCAAGGCGATGTCATAGCCACTAGACCACGAGCCCTCAATATTTTTTTAAAAAAAGAATTGCTTTTAAATCTTATCCTTTTTAGTTTTGCTTTTTAAAAAAATAAATCCATAGAAACTATTTTAATTAAAAACATCTTAAATAAAAACAATAGTTAAAATTTGGGTGGTTTTATTGTCAAAACAAGAAAGATTTGAGAAACTTTTGCTTAAATTAAGAGATGAAGCAAAAAAACTCAAAGACGAAGGGAAACTTGGTTATTTTAGTTTTTCATACGGAAAACACATTTTATTTGAAGATTTGAAAAATGATGTTTTTAGAGTCGCATATCATTGTGTTAATAAAAAAAGAAACGGCGAGGTTTGTGATAATTATGCAAATTTAAAACTGAATAGGGTTGTGTTTGAAATAAGATGCAATAAATGCAATAAAATAGTTTGGAAGATGAGCGGTAAAATAAGCATGAGTAAAAAAAGACAGATGAAAAGAGATGGTAAATTAAATGAACCCTTAAAAATAGATGAAATCCCATGGTAAAAATTTTTTTTAATTCTTGTATAAATTTAATCAAAAAGTTTTAAAATGATTCTTTTGTCATATATCGCTATGGTAATGAAGTTAAATATTGCAGACCCAGAAACAGGGAAAACATACCAAGAAGAGATAAAAGAAGGAAGGGAAAACGAGGTTATTGGAAAAGAAATTGGAGATATTATTGATGGAAGAATTATAGATTACCCTGGGTATGAATTCAAAATAACAGGCGGGAGCGATAAACAAGGATTTCCTATGAGAAAATCTTTGCCTGGTTCAACAAGAAAAAGAATTTTGCTTTCAGGAGGCGCGGGTTTTAAACCAAGAAGAAAAGGCGAACGCAGAAGAAAAAGCGTAAGAGGAAGAGTAATTAATGAAGAAATAGTCCAAATTAATTGCATAATTACAAAAAAAGGAAGCAAGAAGTTTTTAACAAAGAAGGAAAAAGAAGCGCAAGAAGAGTTAAAAACTGAAAATTAAATTCTGAATTTTTTATTAAAAAAAATTCTTTTAAAAAATTCTTAAACGAAAACCTTAATAGTATTGGTTGTGATTTTTTTTTGCATAACCAATCACATTTTCTCTAAATTTATAAAGAAATGTGATTTAGGAATTGGATGGTGAGAAAAATGGTTTTGAGTATAACAAGTAATAATTATGAAAAAGAAGTAATGAATTATAATGGTTTTGTAGTAATTGACTGTTGGGCACCATGGTGCGCTCCTTGCAGGATGTCTTCTCCTGTTTTTGAAGAATTAAGTCAAGAAATAGAAGGTATAAAATTCGCTAAGTTAAATGTTGATGAAGAAGGTTTAATTGCACAAGCAAATAGAATTGTTAGCATTCCAACATTCATTATTTTTAAAAATGGCGTGGAAGTTGGAAGATTTGTTGGTGCAATGCCAAAAGAATTAATGAAACAGAAAATCATGGAGGTTGTTGAAAACAATGAATAAAGCATATGATTGTTTGATTATAGGTGCTGGGCCTGCAGGATTAACAGCAGGCATTTATGCAACAAGATATGCTTTAAAAACAATTATTATAGGAAAGCCATTTGAGAGCATTATAACTCATGCATGGAATGTAGAAAATTATCCTGGTTTTAAAGAAATTAGTGGAATGGATTTAATTGAAAGATTTAAAGAACATGCACGCCATTTTGGTGTTGAACTTGTTGAAGAAGAAGTTGTTAGTGCTGAAAAAAATAATGAATTTTTTTTAATTACAACAGATGCGAATAAAAAAATCAAGACAAAGACAATAATTTTAGCAATGGGTTCTGTTCCAAGAAAACTTAATGTTCCAAACGAAGAAGATTTCATTGGTAAAGGCGTAAGTTATTGTGCAACTTGTGATGCTCCTTTTTTCAAGGACAAAGTTGTTGCTGTTGTTGGAGGCTCTGATTCTGCTGTAATGACAGCTTTGTTATTATCTCAAAAATCAAAAAAAGTTTACATACTTTATAGAAGAGAAAAATTAAGAGCACACCCAATTGAAATAAAAAAAGTTAATTCAAATGAAAAGATTGAAGTTGTTTACAATGCACAAATAAAAAAACTTGTTGGGAGAGATGTTCTTGAAAAAATTGAACTAACAAACGGGGAAGAACTTAGTGTTGATGGTGTTTTTGTTGAAATAGGGCATGTTCCTAATCCAGTTATTGCTAAAAATTTAGGTGTTAAAATAAATGAGCAAGGTTTTATCATAGTTGATGAACATATGAGAACAAATATAGAGAGAGTTTATTCAGCGGGAGATATTTGCGGAACAAAAGAAAAACTTAGACAAGTAATAACTGCTGCTGCAGAAGGAGCGAAAGCAGCGAGAAGTGCGTATGAAGATATTGAAAAGAATAAAAAATGAGGGTGGTTGAAATGGCGAATGCGTTTGATAATGTAAAAAAATTATTGAAAAAAACTGCGGGTATAATGGGTTTAAGTGAGGAGAACCTAAATTATTTAAGCACTCCAAAGAAAGTGCTTAAAGCTAAACTAAAAGTTGGAGACAAAGAATATCAAGCATATAGAGTGCAATATAATAATGTTCTAGGCCCTACGAAAGGAGGGATAAGGTATCACCCAAATGTTTCTTTAGATGAAGTGAAAGCTCTTGGATTTTGGATGACATTAAAAAATAGTTTAGCTGGACTCCCATATGGCGGGGCTAAAGGAGGAGTTATTGTAAATCCAAAAGAATTAACTGAAGAAGAAATTGAAGAACTTAGCAGGGAATATGTTAGGGCTTTTCATCAAGATTTAGGTGCATGGAAAGACGTGCCTGCACCTGATGTTTATACAACACCGCAAATAATGGCTTGGATGCTTGATGAATTTGAAAAAATTAAAGGAGAGAAAGAACCTGCAATGATAACAGGGAAACCCTTAGAATTAGGCGGTAGTAAGGGAAGAAGTTATTCCACTGCACAAGGCGGTGTTTTTGTTCTTATGGAATTACTGAAAGAAAGAAAAAATATTAAAATTGCAATTCAAGGATTTGGAAATGCAGGGAGCAATGCTGCAAAAATTCTTTACGAACAAGGTTATAAAATAATCGCAGTAAGTGATTCAAAAACAGGGATTTATAAGAACGAAGGTTTAAACATTAATGAAGTAATAGCGTATAAAAGAGCGAACAAGACCTTGAAAGGATATGAAAATGCTAAAGAGATTTCAAACAAGGAATTGTTAGAGCTTGAAACAGATGTTTTAATACTCGCTGCTTTAGAAAACCAAATAACAATAGAGAACGCAGACAGAATTAAAGCTGAAATTATTTTAGAGCTTGCAAACGGGCCTGTAACTCCTGAAGCAGATGAAATTCTTGATAATAAAAACATAATCGTTGTGCCTGATATTCTTGCAAATTCAGGCGGTGTTATTGTAAGTTATTTTGAATGGGTTCAAAATTTACAAGCATATTATTGGACAGAAGAGGAAGTGATAAAAAAATTAAAGCAAGTTATAGTAAATTCGCTTAATAAAGTGCTTTCTATGAGCAAAGAAAAAAATGTTTCTCTTAGGATGGCTGCGTATATTGCAGCAATAAAAAGAATTTTAGATGCTTCAAAGTTAAGGGGAGAAAAGATTGATTAATTTTGCATGCAAGGACATAACATTTAAAGAACTCCTTACTTGCAGTTATGCTTTGAATAAGACAGAGTACAACATTTTTATGGAAATGTTAGGTTCAAACAATTTTGTTACTGTGAATGAGCTTTCTAAAAGAATGAAAAAAGAAAGAAGCACCATACAAAAAGCAATTAAGAAACTTAGAGAAAGAAAACTTTTAATCAGAAGACAGAAAAATTTAACAACAGGCGGTTTTATTTATGAGTATAAGCTTAAAGACAAAGAATTAATAAAAAAAGAAATAGTTGATTTAATTAAATTATGGAGTCAAAAAGCAATTAAGACAATAGAAGAAAAATAAATAAAAAATACGAAGCATTTAAAAACAGGAATTCTTGTTTTATTATTTATGTCAGAACAAATAGTCAATATTATGACAGCAGGGCATGTTGATCATGGAAAAACAACTTTGCTTAAAGCTCTTACTGGAAAATGGACTGATGAGCATTCTGAAGAAATGAAGAGAGGGATTACCATACGTCTTGGTTATGCGAATTGCACTGTTTATAAATGTTCTAAGTGCAAGGGGAGTCAAGCGTATCAAACTACAAAAAAATGCCTTAAACACATGTGCGATAATGAAAAAATCAGGGAATTCAGTTTCATTGACGTGCCTGGACATGAAACTCTTATGGCAACAATGCTCAGTGCTACACCCATTGTTGATGGTGCTTTACTCTTAATTGCTGCTAATGAAGGAATTCAACCTCAAACAAAAGAGCATTTAACTGCTATTGAAATAGCTGGGATAAAAAACATTATTATTGTTCAAAACAAGATTGATTTAGTTGATGACAAACAAGCTTTGAAAAATTATAAAGAAATAAAAGATTTTGTGAAAGGAACAATTGCAGAAAACGCACCTATCATTCCTGTAAGCGCACAACAATTTGTGAATATTGATATTCTCTTAAAAGAAATGGTAAATATTTTTAAACCCCTTCCAAAAGATGAGAAAGCAGACCCTTTAATGCTTGTTGCACGTTCTTTTGATATTAATAAGCCAGGAACTCCAATCTTAGAAATTAAAGGAGGCGTTGTTGGAGGAAGTGTTAAACAAGGCGTATTTAAGGTAGGAGACGAAGTAGTGCTTCTTCCTGGAATAAAGAAGATTATTAATAACATTACAACATGGGTGCCTGTGAAAACATGTATTAATTCTTTGTTTATAGGAAACAAATCTGTTAAAAAACTTGGCCCTGGAGGCAGTACGAGTATTGGTTTGAATATTGACCCTTTTTTATCAAAAGCAGATTCATTAGCAGGCAGTGTTTTAGCATATCCTGGAAAAGAACCTCCTGTTTTTGATGAATTAAATCTTAAAATTCATTTAATGAAAAGAATTGTGGGAACATCAAAAGAAGTAAACATGGAACCTTTGAAAGTGAATGAAGCGTTAGTTATAAATGCATGGTCTGCAAAAACAGTAGGTGTTATTACAAACATTAAAGAAAACAACATTACTTTAAAACTCAAACTGCCTGTTTGCATAAACAAAAAAGAAAAAGTTGCATTAAGCAGACTCTTTAATAATAGATGGAGATTAGTTGGATGGGCAGAAATACTTTAAGTTTTTAGAAAAAATATTTTAGAAAATTTGCAAAAGAAGTGAATTGTAATTCCAATAAAATATCCTAAATAAATGGTTTTTTTGTTTTTATTATGCAAAGTCAAGCTGAAAGCAATAATGCTTGTTTGTTGCAGTATGAAAAGAATATCTATGAATATACTAATATTATTTAATAGAACATTTAAAACAAAAATGTTATTTAGAAAATACATGATTATAATGCCAATACTAAAAGCAATAGCAGGGATAAAAGCATCTTGCAAGTCATTTCCACCCATTATTTTTGAATAAAAAATTAAAACAGCACTTTTTATACTAACAATTACAAAAGCAACAATAAATGGAACAAATAATGGGAAAAAATTATACTTGCTAATGAAAATGTCTAAATAATAAAGTGGGTAAAAGAAGAGGAAACCAAGAATAACCATAATTATTGAACTAATCATTCTTTTAAGAGTAAGCATTTATTATAAAAAAGAATTTAATACTTAAATAAATTAACTATTCATATGAATATATTTCTTGATACTAATGCAATTATTTATTCTTTTAAGCAAAAATTAGACCTTAAATATGAAATTGAAAGACTTTTACCAGGGAAGAAAAAGATTTTTTTATTGACTTGCGTGGATGAAGAATTGCGTTTGAAAGCAAAAAATGATTATGCAATTATTAAAAAAATATTGGAAAAAAACGGCGTTATTATTATTAAAGTAAATAAAATAGGTTCTGTTGATGACACGCTTATTCATGAAGCAAGCAAGGTTCCAGATTCAGTTTTAATAACAAATGATAAGGAATTAAAACAAAAAGCTTTAAAAAAGAGAATTAAGGTAATAACAGTTAGGCAAGGAAAATATCTTGATTTTGCTTAAAAATATAAAAAAATTGGGGTGTAAAAATGTATAAACTGCTTACAATAAAAGACAAAATAAGAGTTCCACCTGTCCTTTTTGATAAAAACAAAGAAAATAGTGTTAGTGATGCAATAAAAGAAGAATTGATTGGTAAATTAACAAAAAACAAAGGAATCTTTCTTGAATTAGTTAAAATCGAGGAAATAGGTGAAGGAACCATTATTCCAGGGGATGGCGCGATTTATTATGAAACAATATTTAAAGTTCTTGTTTATGAACCTGAAATGCACGAGCTTGTTCATGGGAAGGTTAAAGAAATCGTAGAATTTGGCGCGTTCGTGAGTGTTGGGCCTTTTGATTCCTTAGTTCATATATCTCAAGTTATGGATGATTACGTGAGTTATTCCAAAACAGGAAATTTACAAGGCAGAGAATCAAAGAGAAGTTTAAGCGTTGGTGATAAAGTAATTGCAAGAGTTATTGCAATTAGCGTTAAAAGTGCTGAAAATGCAAAAATAGGATTAACCATGAGGCAACCAGGACTTGGAAGGATTGAATGGATTGAGGAAGAAAGAAAGAAAGCAGAAGAGGAAGCTCAGAAGAAAATTTTAAAAAGCAAAGAATGATTGAAAAACTGAAAAACATTAAACTAAAAAACTATAAAATTGTAGTAAAAATATGGGTTGAAATGAAATGAATGAAAATGCTTGCAAGAAATGCAAAAGAATTTTAAAAGGAAAAGAATGTAGTTTTTGTCATTCAAAAGACGTAAGTTCAAATTGGAAAGGACTGGCAGTTATATTAAATCCTGAAAAAAGCGAAATTGCTAAAAAATTAGAAATAACTTTTTCAGGAAAATATGCATTGAAAGTAAGGTAGATTGAAATGAAGCTTTTAATTGAATCCAAGGAAGAAAATAAATTGCATGATAAAATTGTAGTTGGATTTCTAATAGAGCATGAGGGATTGCCAACACCCCCAAGAATTCAAGTGAGAGAAGAGCTTGCTAAATCTTTAAAAAAAGATAAAGAGCTTATAGTTGTTCAAACAATAAGGACAAGTTATGGCAGAAGTAAAAGCGTGGGAAAAGCACATGTTTATTCTAATAAAGAAACCATGATGAAAAATGAACCAAAATACTTGCTTCTGCGAAACCAAATAATTAAAAAAGAAGAGAAAAAAGAGGGAGAAAATTAATGGGAAAGAAAAAGAAAGTAAGAGCTCGTGAAGGCGGGAAGAAGGCAAGAGCAAAAAGACCAGGAAGCAAGAAATACAAGATGTATTCTATTGAAGATAATAAACTTGCAAAGAAAAGGGTTTGTCCTAGATGCGGTCAAGGAGTCTTCCTTGCTGAGCATAAAGACAGGTGGAGCTGCGGAAAGTGCGGGTACACTGAATTCAAGAAAAAAAACTGAATAAAAAATTTTTTCTTCTTAAACAATCTTTTCTCCATAAAAGTCTTCCCATGCTCTTAAAGACTCCTCATGCCTTTTCACTGCACTCTTCGGAGCAATACCAAACATATTAACAATATTGTGATTTTTCCTTAATTCAGGGAACACTTTTTTCTCTAAATAATCCTTTTCCTTGTGATTTAAAACAAAATCAACGTAACTCCCTTCATTCACTCCCCTTCCTTTTAATAATATAGTACTACCACTTAATTCATTCTCTTCAATAATGCTTTTTAAAGGATCAAAAGATAACACTTCATACTTAATTAATGTATGAAAATAAGTTGTTATGAGGTTAGGAACATTACTTCCTTCTAATAATTTATCTAAACTCCTAACGAGTAAACCCTTACCATAAGGATTTTGAAGAGACCATTTAATCACATTATTTCCAGAAAAATAAAACTTGGAATTCATTATAATTCGCTTCCTAACATAATCTTTGCTTAATTCATTATGAAAAACACTAATAACTTTTTTACTCAGAGGGGTTAAAATAACACTCCTAACATCAATGCTTACATCATATGAGATATAATGAACTTCCTTGCGTGATAAGTCAAAATCAATACTCTTAACACAAGCATTAGGATTAATGCTAGGCAAGTCAATTCTTAATCCTTCCATGGGATAATAATTCTTGTAATCACTTTGATGAGTTAATTCAACACATAATTTTTCTTTTTCAGGAATTCCTCCAGAGGAATAAGTTTTAAACAATGCATATAATTTTGAATCATCACTCATAAAAGAAAAATTAAAAGCTTCTCTTTTTAAATATTACTTTTTAATTACTGTATTAATTCAGGGAAAGATTTTAATTATTCACTTAATTATTCATTAATCATGATTGTTTTAGGTATTGAATCCACAGCACACACTTTTGGGATTGGAATATTTGATTCAGAAAAAAACAAAATTCTTTCAAATGTCAAGCACATGTTTAAACCACCATTAGGAATAGGCATGCTTCCGAGAGAAGCCAGCGAGCATCATTATAAAATTTGTGATAAGATTCTAAAAGAAGCATTAAATGAAGCAAGAATTAAACCACAAGACATAGATTTGATTTCTTTTGCGCAAGGACCTGGTCTTGGTGCTTGTTTGAGAATAGGTGCGAGTGTTGCTCGTTTTCTTTCTTTAGAGCTTAAAAAACCATTGGTTGGGGTTAATCACTGCATTGCACATTTAGAAGTTGCAAAAATAACAACTCCTGCAAAAGACCCGATTATGCTTTATGTGAGTGGGGGTAACACTCAAATAATTGCTTTTGATGAAGGAAAATATAGGGTTTTCGGAGAGACGCAGGACATTCCTGTTGGAAACTTATTTGATGTTTTTGCAAGAAACGCAGGACTTCCAATGCCAGGAGGCCCTGTTATTGAGAAACTTGCTTTAAAAGGAAGGAAATACTTATCTTTGCCTTACGCAGTTAAAGGAATGGATGTGAGTTTTTCTGGAATTTTAACATCTGCCACAAAAATGCTTCAAAAAGAAAAACTTAATGATATTTGTTTTTCTTTGCAAGAAACAGCTTTTAGTATGCTTGTTGAAGTTAGTGAAAGAGCAATGGCGCACTGCAATAAGAAAGAACTTGTTTTAGCAGGAGGTGTGGCAGCAAACAAAAGATTGAGAGAAATGTGTAAGATAATGTGCAAAGAAAGAGGTGCAAAGTTTTTTGTTCCTGAATTCCAGTATTGTTGTGATAATGGTGCAATGATTGCTGTTCTTGGAGCAATTGAATATGATGCAGGTGTTGAAACAAAAATAAAAGAGTCTAAAATAAAAACCAAATGGAGAACAAATGAAGTTGAAGTTAAGTGGGTCTAAACAAAATCACTGTGGTTTTCTTTCATTTGAGATTCTGTAATATTTAGTTTTTCTGCGATTTTATGAGTGATTACAGCTTCAAGGAGCATGGTCTTCATTTCAAATAAATAATCTGTGCTTTTTTTTGGCAAAATTCTTTTTAAATAATCCCTGCCTTTTATAGGCACAACTAAATTACTATTTAAGGCAAGACTTGATTCAGTATTTGACGTGATGAGTGCTTTTTCCACATTCCTTTTTTTGCAAATGTCATAAATATACTTGTAGTAATAATGTTCAAAACCTTTTTCTCCATTAAGATATTCCTGTCCACTACCGCTTATTATGAGAACAAGGTCTTCTTTTTTCATTCGCGGGCTTTCTGCAGATCTTGGATTTGTTAACTTAAATCCTAAATTCTTCCACCTATTTATTATGTAATTGCTTACAATCCCGCATTGATAATGCCCTGTTATGAATATTCGATTATTGCGTTTTTTAATCAATAATTCTGTTAATTCACTTATTTTCCTTTCATCTAAGTTTGATTTTAAAGAATCAACTAAATACTTATACCCTTTTTTTATGTTTTGAGAATGCCTGAAATAATAATCATTTAAGGCCATTAATGTTGTCATTAATTTTAATTCAAATGAAGTTCCAAGCAAAGTTAATGGCAAATGTTTTTGAATATCCCCATCAATATTATACTTTTTTTTTCTTTGCCTTTTATCTTTAATAGTAATAATCTTATTGCTTAAACTTGAAATTGGAGAAGTTTCATTCGCTGTTAATGAAACCACATTTACTTTCTTGTTAATTGTTTGCAACCTGCTTATAACATAAGGGGTTTTCCCAGAACCGCTTGCAGCAATAAGCAACCCATCTTTAAGAGATTCTATTTTATATCTGTCACCAATAACAAAGGAACTAAATGGTTTGTTATCATTAAAAACACTTGAAAAAAACTCGCAAACATACCCTGTTCTTCCAGAACCAAGAACAAAGAATCTTTTGTTTTCCTTCATCATTTTTTCAAGTTCATTTAATTTCTTTGTCTCAATAGGATAATATAAGTTTTCAACTAATTTGTTATAAAGTGTTTGGTATTCCATTAATTATAAAAACAAAAGAGTAAAATTAAAAAGATTGCTTTAAGTAAATTTTTAATATGAATATCTTAGCAAGAGCAGCAGAAGCAATAATCTTAGACAAAGGACATTATATAATAAAAAAAAGAATAAAAAAAGGGTATAGGATAAAAAATTTAGATATTAAATTAAGAAAAGAAAGAACAAATCTTGAATATAAGTTAATAACAAGAGCGCGAAGAATTGGTGTTAATGTGCCTTCTCTCATGGATAAGAACACTTATGAGATAAGAATGGAGAAAATAGGAGGAAGTGCAGTAAAAAATATTTTGAACAAAAAAAATCTTGAATTTATTGCAAAAGAAATAGGAAGACAATTAGCATGCCTTCACAAGTATGATATTGTGCATGGGGATTTAACAACAAGTAATATGATTTTTTTTAACAACAAAGTGTATTTTATTGATTTTGGATTAGGATACTTCTCTCAAAGAATTGAGGATAAAGCAACAGATTTATATCTTTTAAAACAAGCAGTGATGAGTAAACACGCAAAATTTTTTAATACATTCTTTAACTTAATAATTAAAGAATACAAAAAAAATTATGATGATTCTGAAAATGTTCTTAAAAGATTAGAAACAATTGAAAAAAGACGAAGATATACTATTTAATTTTTGTAAAAATGTTTGTAAAAATGCTTTTAAAAAATTAGTCTCTATTTATTTCATAATGATTGAAAAAACCTTGAATGAAATAAATGAAGAATGGGTGTTCTTAATAAAAAAAGCAAGAGAAGTTCAAAAAAATGCTTATGCTCCTTACTCAAATTATAAGGTTGGAGCATCTCTTAAAAGTACTTCAGGAAAAATTTATTCAGGTTGCAATGTAGAACATTCTTTATACACTCTTACAACACACGCTGAAGTGAATGCAATTGATACAATGATAGCAAGTGAAGGAGCAAATGCAAAAATTGAATTTCTTGCAATCACTATTCCTAAAAATTCAGAAAAACCAAATTTTCCTTGTGGATTATGCAGGGCAAAAATAAGTGAACATATGAAAAATCCTGAAATCCCTATTTTAACTTCATTCCCTTACGGAAACATAGTTAGAATTGCTTCTCTTGAAGAACTTTACCCGCACAGGTCTAACTTAAAAGTTTTATTAAATAATGATCAAAACAAATGACTGCAGTTAATAATGTTGATAAGCTTATTGGCTCCTGAGCCATGATTCTTTTTCAATTAATTTTAGATAAATGCAATCTTTCCCTCAGCATTGTCATCAACAAACTTAACCTTCTTTTCCCTCCTCGCAGGCAATCTCTCAAGTTTTTTATCCCATAGTCTTAAAGCTTCTTCTGGCTTAATATACCCCAGCTGATCTGCCTCGCATAATTAATTAAAGTGTTTTGAACTGCTGCTCTTACAGAGCCGAGTTTAGTCATTTTTTATCCCTTTTTCAATTTCTTTCATAAGGAATTTGCATTCTTCTATTGTTTTCTTCGCTGTTTCAAAATCCATTTTTCTGCCGTAATAAGTTAAAGAATTTCTTTTGTATCTTAAATCATCAAATATCAAAAATAAATCCTTTCTTTTTAGAACATCTCTTAAATAAAACCCCACGAAGCCTCTCTCATTTGAATACCTCAACAAACCCATTTAGTACAATGCCGTTCATTATATTGTTAGCTAAATGAATGTTTTTGATTTCTTTTAAACTTGTGAATTTGAAAACTTGTATCTTCCTTTTGAGTTTTTCTTCAAATTTTTTAAGATTAACCTTTTTTTTAGATGTTGTTTCAAGATACAAGTCAATATCACTTTCTTCAATATCTTCACCTCTTGCATAAGAGCCAAAAAGAATTATCAGGGGATTATGAAATTCCTCCTTTAAATACTTGATAAGTCCTGAAAGAAAAAGCTGTTTTATGTTATAAAGTTTTTTTTCTAATAGAAAGTTTTCGTTTATTCTGTCAGCAGTGTAGAAAACGATTCCAGATGTTTTTATTGTTCTAAGTATGCCTTCATTTTTTAGTTCCTTACAATATCTTATAACAGAAGGCAAAGGCAGATCCAATGTTTTTTCAATTTGTCTCACTCTAAGTCTTTCAGTTGGATTTACAAAAAAATACTCTTTAATTTTTTCTTTGATATTTTTCCTTTTCATATGATATCTTATGTTATCAAATGATATTTAAAGTTATCGGTTATTTGTTTTAAGATTCAAATCCTTAATCTTGATTTTAACTATCATAAGATTATGAAGCATTGATTTAAATCTTCAAGTGCTTTCTTCTTGTTCTCTTCTTTTTTCAATTTTTTCATCAACTGCTGGAAGAATTGAAGCAATCTCTGAGTTTGGAGTGGCGAGAAGAAATTATTTTTTTACAACCAATAATAATTAGTTGATGGCTCCCTCAACTTTGCTAACTACTGAATAAACCAAAACTCTTTTAAATAGAATAAAACTCTTTTTCTTAAGATATGCAATGCGTTAAGCATAGCATACTCGAGGTGAATTACATGGCAAGAATGCACTCAAGGAAAAGAGGTAAAAGCGGAAGCACAAAACCAATTATTAAGGATAAGCCTGTTTGGGTTAAGTATTCTAAAAAAGAGATTGAACAAATTATTGTTAAACTTGGCAAAGAAGGATTAACAAGTGCGAAAATAGGATTGAAGTTGCGCGATATTTACGGAATTCCAGATGTAAAAACAATAACAGGAAAAAAAATAACTAAGATTCTTAAAGAAAATAATTTGTTGCCTGAAATTCCTTTTGATTTAATGGATTTAATGAAGAAAGCAGTGAAAATAAGAAAACATCTTGAATTAAATCACAAAGATTTGAAAAATAAGAGAAGTCTTCAACTTACAGAAGCAAAGATTTCAAGATTAAGCAAGTATTATAAAAAAACAGGCAAACTCTCAAAAGGTTGGAAGTATAATCCTGAAAAAGCGAAATTACTTGTTGAGTAAGAACCTCCGTAAGAACCTACGGTTCTTACTAACTCCCTCAAGGACTCCAGCAACCAATTAAACTTTCTTACAAGAAAGAGTTAGCATTAATAAGTGTGAAATATTTTTAAATTAAAATAGTGGAAGAACATTACAACAAACTATATTTAAGCAATTAATTATTTAATAATTTTTTACTATAAATAGTTTAATGAATAAAAAAGATTTAAAAAAAAATCAAAGATAAACTTAAAAGTTATTCAAAAAATGATATTGTTTTTTCTAATCATGCTAAACTTCAGATTATACTTAGAGAGGGAAATCAAGAGTTTGTTGTTAGTCAAATTTTAAATCCAAAAAATCTAATTGATGTTGTTGTAGATAAAAAAGAGAACAATTTGAAATATGTGCTTATTTTTAAAATAAGTAATTCAAAGACAATGAAACTTCCAGTTATTTTGGATAAAAAAGGCAAGAAAGAGTTATATATTATTACATATATTATGAGGTATAGAAAGTGGAAAAAAATAATAAGTCCTTTTGGAAAAAGATTGAAAAAAAATTGAGAGGTTATCCCAAATGACAAAATTTTTTGTTTATGATAAAAAAGAAGATATCTTTTTTTTTCATAAGGGGTTACAAACAAACGAAAAATTTAAAGGAAATATTGATATTGGAGACATAATTTTAGATATGTCTACAAAAGGCAGAATAGTTGGAATTGAGATTTTAAATGCTTCTAAATTTTTTAAAGAAGTGGGCATTGGAATTAGTTTTTTAGAGAAAGTAAATTCAAAAAACATAGAGTTAAAATCAAAATTAACTTCTCAAATGATGACAGTTTTTATTATATTTAATGTAAATAAAACTCGTCAAAGCATTCCTATAGCAATGCCTTTGAAAACGCACAATAATTAAAATAGTGGAAGAGCATTACAACAAACTATATTTAAGCAATTAATTATTTTAAAAATACTATGATTAAAAATACTATGAATTTAAATAAAAAATCAAATGGAAACAAGCTTAGTCCTTCAAAAATAGTGGAGTATTATAAATGCCCGCGCAAATACTGGTATAAATACATAAAGAAAATTCCTGAACCAAAAACAGAAGCAACAATAAGAGGGACAATTTTTCATAAAGTTCTTGAAGACTTTTATGATATCATACAACCAAAGAAGTTCAAGGGATTAACTTTTGTTCAAATAAAAGATTTTTTTCAAAATGCTCTTATGGATTTGCTTCAAATAGAATGGAACAAAATTGGTAAGGATTATGAAAACGTTTTTTCATCAGAAGAGAGTAAGGATTACTTGTTTGAGGAAACAAAAGAGTTTCTTGATTTTTATGCTGTAAAAGAAGCATACAAAGTTTATCAATTTCTTAAAAACAATAAACCTGAAGATAAATGGTTTGAACTTAATTTTAATTCAAGATTCAAGCCGAAGTCAAGAGAGGAGTACATATCAACAGAATCTGTTCATGGATACATTGATAAGACAATAAATCTTTTTGGCAAAGGCATAGGCATTGTTGATTATAAAACAAGTAAAACAAATCTCCCGTATTACCTTGATAAATCACACATGATTCAATTAAAAGTGTATGCTTTTTTATATTATAAAGAACATAATGTTTTGCCAACGTACGGCAGCATATATTACGCAAGGGAAGGGGAGACAGTTTATTATGAAGTAAAGAAAGAAGATATTGATGAAGTTGAACGAATGATTAAAGAAATTCTTAATAAAGAAGAGAAAATTGAGAATTTTCCGAAAAAACCTAGTAAATTATGTGATTTTTGCTTTTATAAAGAAATGTGTGATGCTGAAAAAAATTAACAGAATTTTAAAGAAAAAAAAATTTTAAAAAAACAATTTTTCAAAGGAAAAACCTTATAAAATAATAAATAAGAATTACAAAGAGTAGATTATAAATGATAAGGTGTTAAAAAAATGCCTAAAAAAACAAGAAAAACAGTGATTAAGAAAAAAGAAAAAAAATGGTTTAAAGTATTTGCTCCAGCACTTCTTGGTGAAGCAGAGGTTGGAAGAACATTAGGTATTGATAAAAAACATGTTCTAAATAGAACAATTAAAACAAGTTTGGGTTTAATAATGGGTGAACCATCAAAACATAAAATACTCATTACCTTAAAAATAAAAGAAATTAATGAGAACAAAGCAATAACTGAATTAGTTAAATACAGATTAGACCCTGTTTATAAGAAAAGAATGGTAAGAAGAAATACTTCTTTAATTTTGAACAATCAGAAACTTTTAACAAAAGATGGTAAGAACATTATAATTCAAAGTTTTTTAATCACTTCTTTCAGAGCAAAGGGAAAGCAAAAGAAGGATTTGAGAAAAGCTCTTAATGAAGAAGTAAAAGAACTTGTTAGAGAAAACACTTTTAATGATTTAATTCTTAAAACAATAAACAAGAAAATTCAAAATAATTTGAAAAATAAAATAAAAAAAATTTATCCCCTGAATTATGCAGAAATTGATAAAATTGTTTTAAAATAATAAAAGGTGAATTTTAATGATTCTTAAAATTGTGGAATTCTTACTTGAACTTTTAGATTATTTTTTTTAATAAAAACACAATTTTTAGTTTTCTTTAAAGAACATATTATCTTTTCTATCCGTAAGTAAAGTAACTCTTGAATCCTTTTTTTCTAATTTTAATGGATAATTCAATCCTAGTTTTTTCAATTCATTGCTTAAAGCAATACTGAATTCTTTTACATCCTTATGAGAAGGCATGTTCTCATAAACCGTTCTTTCTCTGCTATTACCAACCCTCACATATGCTTTGCATTCAATAAACCATGGTTTCGCTAAAGATATTAATCTCGCATATTTTTCTGCACATTCTTTTAATCTGACATCAACAAACATATTAACATTCTTAACTAAAGTTAATCTTATCACACTCCTAACTTCAGGATGTTTTCCCAAAATTTTAAGTGTTTTTTTAATTAGTTTAAAACCATTATGCACTAAGGGATTGCATGTTTTCAAATATATTTTTTCATCACATGCAGGAAGAGTTATGTATAATTGCGAAGGTCTTGCATCATTAATTAATTTTTGGATCATATTCGGGTTTGTTCCGTTTGATACTAAAAAAGTTTTTATATTCCTTGATTTAAATTCTTCAATTAATTCTGGTAGAAAAGGATAAAGCGTTGGTTCTCCGCTTAAACTTATTGCAGCAAGAGAAGGATTGAGTGCTTCTTCAAATTTTTTTTGATTTGTTTTTGGATTGCCTTTAAATCCTTGAATCAATCTTCTTTGTGCGCTTATCATTTCATTAACAAGTTCTTTAACAACTTCTCTTGAAGTAAGACCTTTTTCTTTAGCATTTATAATAAACTTTTTTGAATTCATATCAGTGAATTGCGTTGGCCGCCAACAAAATACGCATTTATGCGAGCAAGTGTTTATGCAAGGAGCACATTGCAGGCAACGATGACTTTCCACTCCATAGAATTCTTGTTTATAACAATGGCCTTCATCTTTTAAACTTTTTTTTAACCACGTGCATAATTTTACTCCGCCTTCAAGTCCTGCAAGAGCATAACCTTGTTTTCTTAAAAGAAGTTTCACGTCCTTATTCATTTAGTAATAATTATTTAATTTTATTTTAAAAAAGTATTTGTTTGAGAAAATATATTTATTAATAAATTTTAATCAATAATTGGTGATGAATATGGGTTTGTTTGGGAAAAAGAAAAAAGGGTTGAGAGTTGATGAGGATAACAAAAGACTTTGGAGAGAAATAATTAGTCGTTTGCTTGGAGAACTTGACAGGTTGGAACAAATAAAGGAAGTAAAAAATAGAAAAGAATATGATAACATACTTGAATTGCTTTTGCAAATAACATATATGCAGGAAAGCATTTTAGATGAATTAAAAGATTTGGAAGCAGAAAACGTGCAAGGAGAATTAAGTGATAGAGCAAAGCAATTAAAAAAAGCTTTTAGAAATTGCAAAAACAAAGTTGATGATCTTTAAAAGTGCGACTGCCGGGACTTGAACCCGGGTCACCAGATTGGCAATCTGATATCCTAACCACTAGACGACAGTCGCTTTTAATACTTAGTTCTAATTAAGTTAATATTTTGATTTGTTTTTTAAATATTGTGTTTGTTTGAAAACCAACCCAAAACATTTAAATTATAAAATCATTCACTAACATTTATGAAAAAAGATAATGGTTTCACTTGGAAACCTTTTTTATTAGGTGTTTTATCTGTTGCTTTAGTTTTTGGAATATGGCAAGCAGGAAAATACGGCATAAATAAAATAAATGCTTTTGTTACAGCAAGAGACTATCAAAAAGTTAAGGAATGCATAAGCTTCACAACTGACTGCAAAGGTTTTGAAGTTGTTAATTCACAACTTCCTTTAATTGGCGGAAACCCAATTATTAACAGTACTGGAAACGGGTATGTTACATGGGCGGATCTTGGATGCCCAATCACAGGATGCTATGCGTACAGGGAAGTTAAAGTTAAGAAGAGTGTTTCAAATGGAACAATAGAAGCTAATCAAACATTAATTAATCAGCTTTTAGCACAGGTCTTGCCTAAAGCAAGCAATGAGAACACTACTTTAACAGCAAATGCAACAGATTAAAAATTATTTTTTTTTTAATTTTCTATTTATTTAACCTTGTACATTTGTTAGATGTGCATATTAAAAATATTTATTAATGTGTTTGTGCTATTAATCATTTAGAATGAACAAGAAACAATTACTCTTAAGTATTCTATTAGCATTATCTTTAAACGTGATTCTTGCTGCAGAACAATTTCATCCTGCAAGCGAAGTAACTTCAGGCACGTTTGGCACGGGTGATTATGTTTTTCCAAATAATTTGTTTATAAACAATGATTTAACAATTTCTGGAACTATTAGTGGAACTGATTTGAACATTAGTTGGACAAATCTTACAAATTATCCTTCTTCATGCCCGTCTGGCCAATTTGTTCAAGGAATAGGTGATGCTTTAATTTGCGCTTCAGACTCTGATACAACTTATACTGCGGGTAATGGGTTAATATTAACTGGTAATCAATTTAATCTTAGTTCTGGCGTTGCTGGTGATGGTTTAACGTACACGAACGGAGTTTTAAGTATTGGTGCGGGAACAGGGGTTACTGTTGCTGCTGACACTATAAGCATAGGACAAAGTGTTGGTGCAACTGATTCTCCTACTTTCGCTGGTTTAACACTCACAGGATTAAATGGGGTTCTTAAAGCAAGTAGTGGTGTGATATCTGGTAGTGCAACAACCGATGATTTAACTGAGGGAACAACAAATTTATTTTATTCGAATGACAGGGTTTCTTCTTACTTATCTTCTAATTCTGTTACTATTGGAGGAAACCTGACAGTTTCAGGCGTAGGAAACTCCACTTTTGCTGGTGGTGTTAATGTTACTGGCGGTATTTGGGTGGAGAATAATAAGTACGTTGCTACTCAGGATTGGGTTAACACTCAATTAGCTTCTTATGGTAATGGTGATATTACTGGGGTTACAGCTGGTGATGG
>JAFCGN010000004.1 GCA_017608045.1 Candidatus Parvarchaeota archaeon | reverse complement strand
TTGTTAATTCGTGGAAAAACAAAATATCCAGTGTATGGGTTTGTTCTTGAGGATATTCGTAGAATTAAACCAATTAAACATAAAGGAAGACTTAGTTTTTTTGAAGTCCCGAAGACAGTTGGAAAGCAAAAAATAAGAGTTGTTGTTCGTAGAAAATTTTAAAATAGTATAATTAATTTATGAGTACACAAGGGGATTTCAAATGAAAAAAATATTATTGAGTTTGATTATGTGTGTTTTAGTAAGCTCTGTAGTTTTTGCTGCAGGAACTGGTCCTGAAGGGCAATTAAATCAAGGACGGCCTGAAGTTACAGGACAACCAGAAGATAGTGGAAATCCTGAAGTTACAGGAAATGGTACGCAAATAATACATGAAACACAGAATCAAGGAGAAGACACACAAATAGGAGTACAACAACAAACACAGATTCAAGTTAAATCAGGGGTTCTTACAATGCAAGGAGGAAAACAAGTTCAAGTGCAAATTCAGAGCAATAACCAAATAAAACTGAAATCTGAAAATATTGAAGCTATGACATCCATGCAGATGACTCAAGAACAAACTCAAAATGGAACAAAATTACAGGTAAAGTTAAGTAACGGAAAAAATGTTGAGGTTAAAGTAATGCCTGATACAGCATCAGAAAGAGCATTAGAGAGATTAAAATTAAAAACTTGTTCTGCTGAAAATAATTGCACAATAGAATTAAAGGAAGTAAAACAAGGTGAGCAGGTTAAAGCAGTTTATGAAGTTCAAGTTAAAAAACAAGCTAAATTTTTAGGTTTGTTCAAGATGAGAATGCAAGTGCAAGCACAAGTTGATGCTGAAAATGGAGAAGTCATAAGAACAAAGAAACCTTGGTGGGCTTTTTTAGCAAGTGAATCTGAAGAATAAAACTTTTTTTATTTTTTGTTTTCTAATATTATTGCCATAGCGATTGCGTTTGTTTTATTAAAAGATAAATTAAGCATTACTTCATAATTTAATTTTTTAAGTTTTCCATGAAAACAAACAATGGGCATTCTGTTTTTTCTTTTAATTTCAATTTCTTTAGGTTCAAAATAATCTTTTTTTAATGCTTTAAAAACTGCTTCTTTACCTGCAAAAGTGGTTCCTAAATGTTCTATCATATTATTTTTTTTTGCATAATTTAATTCTGAGTTAAAAAAAGTTCTTTTTAAGAATGCATCACCCAGTTTTTCAATCTTTTGCTTTAAGTCTTCAAGAGAAATAATATCAACACCTATTCCTTTAATCATTTTATCCTTCCTTTAATTGTTTTTTTGGTTTCAAGAGCAATCATTTTTTCTTCATCAGTTGGGATTACTAAAATTTTTACTTTTGAATTTTTAGTATTAATAAATCCTGTTTTACCATTTATTGTTTTTCTATTTTTCTTCTCATCAAGAATAACACCACAATATCTTAATTTATCGCATACTTTTTTTCTCACATAATAAGCATTTTCTCCAATACCTGCTGTAAAAACAATTGCATTCACACCATTTAAAATAGCAATATAACTGCCTAAATATTTAAGCAATCTGTAAGAATACATATTAACTGCAAGTCTGCAGTTTTTATCTTTATTGTAATTCTTCCACAAAACCCTCATATCCTTGCTTTTTCCCGAGATTCCTAACAATCCGCTTTTTTTGTTTAATATATCATAAAAATTTTTTTGTCCTTCCCAAACATGTCTTTTTAAATAATGTAATCCTGGATCAACATCTCCTGAACGCGTGCACATAATTAAACCTTCTAAGGGAGTAAACCCCATGCTTGTGTCAACAGATTTTCCCTTGTTAATCGCTGTAATGCTGCTTCCAGCTCCAAGATGACAAGTAATCATTTTTAATTTATTTAATGGTTTTTTAAGCATTTTTGCTGCTTCGTGTGCTACATATTTGTGAGAAATACCATGAAAACCATAACGCCTAATACCATATTTTTTATAATATTCTTGCGGTAAAGCGTATAAATAAGCTATTTCAGGCAAGGTATTGTGAAAAGCAGTATCAAATACTGCAACATGCGGGATTTTTGGAAATAATTTTTTTGCAGTTATTATTCCTTTATAATTATGAGGATTATGGAGTGGTGCAACATCAAACAATTTCTTAATTTTTCTTAAAACAAATTTGTCAATAATAATAGATTCGTGAAGTTCTTTTCCATGAACCACTCTATGACCAACTGCGTTAATCTCTTTTTTTGATTTTATAACACCAAACTCCTTATTTGTCAAATTGTTAATCATTATTTTAAATGCCTGAACATAAGTGCTCACTTTTGCTTCTTTTTCAAATGATTTTTTTTCAGAAGAATACTTGATTATTGAACTTCTTTCACCTATTCTTTCAACTTTTCCAAAAGCAATTCTTTTTTCTTTAAAAAAAACAGCATATTTTATTGATGAACTTCCGCAATTAAGTGTTAAAATCTTCATTTTTTTCTCCTTGCTAGAATACTCATAATTATTATAACACCATAAATGTCTTTTTCTTTAGCTCCTCTCGATAAATCACTAACAGGTTTGTTGAATCCTTGAAGTATGGGTCCGTAAGCTGTGGCTCTTCCAAGAACTTGAACTAATTTATAACAAATATTTCCTGCGTTCAAATCAGGAAAAATTAGCACATTTGCTTTTCCACCAACTTTCCCTATTTTTTTCATTTTTTTCTTTGCAATTGATTCAATTAATGCAGCATCTCCTTGCATTTCACCATCTATAAAATATTGAGGCGCTTTTTTGTTTGCTATCTTTGTTGCTTGAACAATTTTATCAATTATTTCATGAGATGCACTTCCTTTTGTAGAAAAAGAAAGCATTGCCACTCGAGGCACCCATCCAAGTAATTTTTTAGCTGTTTCAGCACTTGTAATTGCAATATCCGCTAATTCATAAGCATTAGGTAATGGATTTACTGAAGCATCGGCAAAAATTAAATTACCTCCTTCTTTATTTTTAAAAAAAGGCAAACTCATTATAAAATAACTTGAAGCAACCTTAATTCCTTTTTTTAACCCAATTATGTCCTTTGAAACAGCAATTACATTGCCTGATGTGTATTGAGCGCCAGCAATCATTGCATCAGCATCTCCCTCTTTTAATGCCATAGCAGAATAAAATAAAGGGTCTTGCATTATTTTTTCAGCAACACTTAAACTCATTTTTTTCTTTTTACTATACTTCTTTGCATATTCTTTTAATTTTTTGCTTGTTAAATGATTAAAAAATAATTTTCCTTTTTTAGCACTTACAAGCAAAGGCGTGCATATTTTTTTTCTATACGCTTTTTTTGCTGCATTAATAATTCTTTCATCATTACCTTCAGGAAAAATAATCTTTATCTTAGAATTAATCGCTTTTTTTTCTAATAATTTAATTAAATTCATCCCCCTTCAAATTAGTTTATAAGCAATACTAATATTTATGGTTTTAGAAGAATAATCATAATAGAAATATTTTTAAAGAGAAAGTTACCATTACATAATAGTAAAATAATGTGAGGGTTTTAAAATGTCTGAAATTCCTAACTCTGAACTTTATAACATACTGCATAGAAAAGAGCAAAAAGATATAAAAATAGCTAAGTTATTGAAAAACGATTATTTAAATACAGTAAGTTTTGGTGGTGGTTTTGCAGCAGGATTTTTAGACCAAATAGGTAAAACACATTCTGTCCTTCCGAGCGAAGCTCGTGATGCTTTATTATATTTACCAACACTACTTCAAGCTGTTATATATGGAGCCGTAGGTACTGTGTATGGACTCTTTGTTGGAGCTAAAGAAGCTTATTCTGCGAGTGAAGGTGATGGTTTAGTATCTAAAATTGCAAAAACAACAGCAGGAAGTGTTGGGGGCGCTGCTGTAGGCGCTTCTGTTTCTTCAGTTATTGGAGGAATGAAAGGGGGTTTAGTCACTCTTTTTGGTTATGGTGTTGGCAGGTTAGCAGGTCTTCTTTATAAAGCTTTTAAGTAAAATTACAAATGGTGATTTTTGTTGGAGGATTATTTGTATTTAATAGAAGAGGTTAAAAAAAATGAAACTACAAGTTCTTTTAAGAAGGGCACGAAGTCTTTAGAGAGTCTTTTAGGACCTGATTATTTTAAGAGTAGTATTTACTCAAGCGTTTTTGATCAATTAAGTAAGACTAATCATAATTTAAAGAATTACCTCTCTTTTCTTACTAACACGAAAGAAGTTGAAGAAAATGAAACTTTAGGTTCTTTTAATGATAACACGAATTCTTTAGCGAGTCTTTTAGGACTTAGTTATTTTGGAAGCGGTGTTGTTTCAGGTGTTTTTGATCAATTAAGTAAGACTAATCTTAATTTAGCGAATTACTTTCCGTTTGTTACTAACACTGTTATTGGTGATGCTAAAGGATTTTTTATGACTCTCGCAGGTTATGTTATTGGAAGGATTGGTTGCTTTCTTTACGAGATTTTTGAGAAAAAAGGATAAAATTCTTGATAATAATGTTTAAATGTTGTTTCTTATTTCCTTAATTTTTAATGGAAAACTTATTGAAATGCATTAAAGAACTGCAAGGAACAAATGTTAGAAAAATTATTGATGAAAGGATTAATGAATTCAAAAAAATTGGTAAGTGTTCTAAAGAAAGAATTTTTAATGAATTATGTTATTGCATTCTCACAGCAAATTATAATGCTGAAAGAAGTATTAAGATACAAAACAATATAGGGAAAGGGTTTTTAGAATTACCTGAAAAAAAGCTTGCTGAAAAATTAAAGAGGTTAGGGCATAGGTTTCCGAACACAAGAGCAAAATATATTATTGAAGCAAGAAAGCAAGTGGAAGCATTAATGAAAGCATTAAGTGAATTAAGAAGTAATGATTTAAGAAAGTGGTTAGTGAATAATGTTAAAGGCGTGGGTATGAAAGAAGCAAGCCATTTTCTTAGGAATATTGGATTTTTTGATTATGCTATTATTGACTTCCACATTGTTGATTTGTTAGTAAAATATGGCTTAATTAATCCTCCTAAAACAATTACAAAAAGTAAGTATTTAGAAATTGAAAAAGTTCTTAGAATTATTGGCAATAAAACAAATTTAACTCTTGGTGAATTAGATTTATGCTTGTGGTATTTAGAAACAGGCAAAGTTTTGAAATAAATTCATGCCATTTTTTCAAGTGCTTTGATTCTCTCTTCAATTGGAGGGTGCGTGCTGAAGAGTTTAATAAGGTTTTGTTTCCTGAAGGGATTACTTATAAATAATCCTGCAGTGACTTGGGAAGCACTTTTTACTCCTGGATTTTCACTGATTTTTTTTAAAGCATTTATTAATCCTGAAGGGTTGCGTGTTAATTCTACTGAAGAAGCATCTGCTAAAAATTCTCTTTTTCTACTTATTGCTAATTGAACTAATTTTGTGAATAAAGGAGCGAATATTGATAAGATTAATCCTATAAAAAATAAAATGCTTGCTCCTTCTTTTTCTTTTTTATTCCCCCAAAATTGAGAGCGAATAAAAAAACGGGATAAAATTGCTACCATGCCAACTAAAACAACAACTAATGTGGCAAATTTCACATCATAGTTCTTAATATGACTCATTTCATGCCCGATCACGCCTTCTAATTCTTCCCTGTTTAATTTTTTAATTAAACCTTTAGTAACTACGATAACGCTGTGTTCAGGGTCTCTACCTGTTGCAAAAGCGTTAAGCGCATCATCATCTATAATGAAAAGTTTTGGTTTTGGAATGCCTGCTGCAATAGCTAATCCTTCTGTTATATTATAAAGAAAAGGGTATTCAGTTTTTTTCACAGGCCTTGCTCTGCTGAAAGTTAAAACAAGGGAATCACTATAATAATAAGTAATATATGAGGATATGACTGCTATTAGGAAAGCAAAAATTATTGCACTCTCCCCAAAATAAGTATAATATAAGATAACATAACTAAGAACACTAATAATAGCAAAAAATGAACACACTAACAACCAACTTTTAATTTTATTTTTTTGTATTTCTTCATAGAACATTAAATCACCAAAAAGATTAATAAAACATGAATCTAAAATCTAACTTTTATGCTTTTTCTTTCGCTTGGCTCTGCGTTGAAATAATCCTTTTTTTTCAAGTTCATTGCTTTTGCTACAATGTTTGTTGGAAATTGTTTTATTTTAGTGTTTAAAATCATTACTGAGTCATTATAGAATTGTCTTGCGTAAGCAATCTTATTCTCTGTTCCTGCTAATTCTTCTTGAAGCATTTTAAAATTCTCGTTTGCCCTGAGTTTAGGGTAATTTTCAGCAACAGCAAACAATGTTTTTAATGTGTTTGCAAGTTTATTATCAGCATTAGCTTTTTGAGAAATTGTTTTTGCCTTCATTAATTCTGTTCTCGCTTTTGTTATTTCAGTTAATACTGTTTTTTCATGTTTCATGTATCCTTTAACAGTTTCAATAAGGTTTGGAATTAAATCTGCTCTTCTTTTTAATTGAACTTCTATTTGAGACCATGAATTCTCTACTCTGTTTTGAAGACTTATGAAATTATTGTATATTATTATAAACCACAATACAATAAGGAAAGTTATGCTAATTATAACTCCTATCATGAGTGAAATAAAAAAAGAACAAATATAAAAAGTTATCTTTCTTTGTTCTTTAATGTTTGAATTTATGCACTAATTCTTTTGGTTCAATTTTAAGCAAATAATCTAATCTTTTTATTTGCTTAAAAAGTTCTGGTTCGTTTTGTTCAAATTCTGTGAAATGCATTTCTTTAATTCCAGGGACATAACTTGCAAATTTTAAACTCCCCACTTTGTCTGCATACTGAACAATTCTTTCTATTTTTGATGGGTTTTCTATTCTTTCAAGAAGGTCTTGTATTGAATTAGGTTCTTCAAATAATGAAGGCATTTCATCTTTAAAATGTTTAATGATTCCTTCAGTAAATCTTCCGAAATGAACTAAAACAATTTCACTTATTTCTTTGCGTGTTTCTGATTTAATGTTATAATTTATCTTCTTATTATTTTCATAAAAAACCCCTCTTAACGGGATTTTTTTTACGAATTCACATCCTGTTAGTGGATGCGCTAAATTTAGTTTGTTTGCCCACGCATTTCCATATAAATTTCTTGTGATATCATGGAAAACAGCACCACTTGCAGCAACACTCGTTTCATAATTATTTAATCCTTCTAATCTGCAAAATGCCATTGTTGTTCCAAGCACTTTAAGATTATGCATGTATAATCCAAAAACTTCATTATTTTCAATAGTATGATTCTTTTTTGAACTACTGCAACCACTATAATAAAAACCGTCATGAGCTCTGTTCAATCCTTTTAATGTAAAGTATCTTATATCCTCATCTGATATGCTTAATTTAATTATTTCTGCGAATTGTTTTTTTACTTTTGGCAAAAAGTTTTTTATTGCTCTCTCTTCTATTACTTTTAAATAATCTTCAGTATAAGAATTGTCTAACATAAAAAACATAAGTTTAACTTTTTATTAATTTATTATTGTTTTATAGAATATTAATAGAAAACAATAGGTTGCAGAAAAATGAAGAAAAAATCTATGAAAATATTTTTTTTAAACATGATTGCTGCTCTTTTTTTCTTGTTATTTAATTTATTGAGTTCAACGTCTTTCATTGTTTTTAATCAAGAATATTATGAAAAAGAATTCTTCGTTAATGGAGTTAATGATTTAATAGATAAGAATACTACAAGCACAATAACAAAAGGTCTTATAAACTATTTTAAAACAGGGAATAATTCTTTTTTGAATTCTTCTTTTTTCAGTCAAAGAGATTTGCTTCATTTAGTTGATGTGCGAAATTTAATTAATAAGTGCTTATTTCACGAATTTTTGTGCGGAGCGATTTTTTTATTCTTTCTAATACTTGTTTTCGCGTATGATCAAAAAAAGTTTTTCAAGAATAGTGCTTTAATTTTTGTTATTTCAAGCCTTGCACTTCTTGTTTTCTTTATTTTTTTTGCGATCACAAAACAAAGTTTTCATACAGAATGGGTGTTATTTCATGAAATCTTATTTAATAATGATTTATGGTTACTGAATCCAAGAACAGATAAATTAATCGTGCTTTTTCCAGAAACTTTTTTTTATAAAACAATTAAATTGATTTTTTTAATTTCAATTTTCAAATCTTTTTTGCTTTTTATTATTTCTTTATTAGCAGGTGTTATTTTTAAAAAAATACATAAAAAAGATAAAAGCAAAAAGCATTTATTTTAAAATGATAGATATAATTGCGACAATAGGTCCGTCTTCTTGGAATTATAGGATTTTAAATTTAATGCATAAAGAAGGTATGACAATTGGGAGAATAAATACAAAATACGCTTCAAAAAAAGAATGTCTTGAAGTTAGCGATAAATTAAGAAATGTTGGATGTAAAGTGCTTATTGATATAAGTGGAGACAAAATGCTGTCTTTTATTAAAAATCTTGATTTTGATTATCTTGCTGTCTCTTTTACAGAATCAGAAGAACAAATAAGAAGGATAAGAAGTTTTTTTAAGCCAAGAAAAATTTTTTTTCTGTCAAAAATAGAATCAAAAAAAGGTATTGAGAATATACATAAAATAATAAAGGCAAGTGATGGGGTGCTTGTTGCTCGTGGAGACCTTGGAACTCATTTGCCAATTGAAAAAGTGCCACTTTTTCAAAAATTAATTATAAAGAAATGCAATAGTTTGAAGAAATATGTTATTACAGCCACTGAAATGCTTCTATCAATGGTTGTAAATAAAAGACCTACAAGAGCAGAAGTAAGTGATGTTGCAAATGCAGTGCTTGACGGTTCTAATGCTTTAATGCTTTCAGAAGAAACAGCAATTGGAAAACACCCAATACTTGCTGTAAAAATGATGCGAAAAGTAATTGAAGAAATTGAAAAAGATAAAATCTTGTTGAGAAAAGGAATTTAATTTTTTTCATTTAAATTTTGAATTTCAATGAATGTTTTGCATGGCATCTTATGCCCAACTTTTCTTAAGCATTCTTTTGCATAAGAAATGTTGTTTTCATCAATTTCCACGTACGCAATTTCTGTACCTCTTTTTATTCTAGCTGCAACACCAACGCACTTTCCAAAAGCTTTTTGCATACCTGAAGAATAACGATCTGCTCCAGCTCCTGCGGCAATTGCATGTTCTCTTAATACGTGATGAGGGTATGTTTTGATTTTAAAATGATAATTTTCTTTTCCAACTTTAGCAGACAAGTACTTGTTTGCAGTTATTCTTGAAGCTTCAAGAGCATTATGTCTAACAACCTTGCCTTCTTTTGCATAAAGAGACACTCTTATAGGAAATTTTTTGTTTTTTGCACCCATATCAAAGATTTGTATTTTTGAACCAGGAATGCCTCTTACAAAAGATTTCTTCTTATACTTGCTCTTGCGAGTAAATGCTCTTTTCTCAATACTTCTGTGGCATTTAGCAGGTCTTAATCTTGCCATGTTTTAACTCAATAAAAAAAAGGTTTATAAAGTTTTTGGAGTAAGAACTTAAAAAAATAATGAATTTATTAAAACTTATTAATACTAAAAAATACTAATTAATTAGGGGTGGTTGAGTTTTTGAATTTTGAAAATAAGTTAGATTTGCTTGATCAAGCAAGAAAAGAGTTAATTATTGCAGACCATATGCTTTATGTAACATTTCCATTAGTTAAAGAAAAAACATTGTTTTTGAATTCATTAGAACATGTTAATTTAGCAATAAAGTTCATGGTGAAAGCATTCCTTGAAAGAGAAGAAAAAATGAAAAATATTTCAAGACTTCCAAAAAATGAGATCTTTTTAATTAATTTTTTCACAAAAGAATACGAAGCAAGATTGGGATTGAATAAAAAAACTCTTGAAGCCATAACTCTTCTCCCAAAACTCGTGGATGCAAAAAATAGGAAACAATATTTTTTTGAATCAAACAGGGATTATTTTATCATAAAAGAAGGGTTTGGCACGAGAAGAATTGAATTTCAGAAAATAAAAGATTTTCTGAATGAAGCGAAAAAACTTTATAAAAAAATAAGCGATGATTTAAACAAAACAGATTGGATGTTTTAATTAATGTAAAAAAATTATTAAAGATTAACCAATTATTCTAATATTATGAAAGAAGAATGGAGGGAATTAGCAGAAATAAATCTTTCTAAAGCTGAAAAATTAATTTCTAACATGGAGAAATTGTCTTTACCAACTATTAAATCCTGTGCTAATGTTGTTTTAAAAGCTATGAATAATACTGCTTCTTATTTTAAAAATATGGAAGTAAATATTGACAGGGATTTATTGTTAATCCGCGACAATAATTATTCTAAGAGCATGGAAGAATTTATTGAAACATATTTTTTAATTAAAAAATTAAACACTAAAAAATTGCAAAAACTCGGGCATAATAGATTAGTAGTTTCAGATTGGAAGAATAACCTTATTATTGATAAAAAAGAAATGCTTTATTTAATAAAAAAGATTAATTATCTTAAAGAAAGATTATTTAAGCTTTCAGAAATGTAATTATGATTAAAGTTTTTAAGAATTCTAGTTTTTGCTTCTTTTTTTCTTAATATTTTCCAATAATCTTTTTATAAAACCAACGCTTTCTTCAACACCATTACAATCAATTTTTGTGCTGTTTAAAACTTCTTCAAAAAATACTTCATGTCTAAAAAAAGAATTAAGCTTTTTTTCAAGCAATTCAACATCTTTTTCATCTCCTTTTAAGAAAACAGTTTTTCCAAATTCTCTTCTTTCAAGCATGCTCGCATTACCAAGCTGTTCAATATGATTTAATATGGGAACAACAAATATTGGTTTTTTGTAACACAATGCTTCACTTATTGTTGAGTGCCCGGCAAGAGAAATAACTCCCTTGCATGGTTTCAAGTATTCTAAATAATCATCAATAAAAGGCAAGAGTATGAGGTTTTTCTTCACTTGTTTTTTTCTTACTGCATTGTTTGTGCTTATGATAAATTTTTTGTCATCGTATTTCATAAAAATGGGTATAAGCTCTTTTAACAAATTCTTTCCATATGATGAACCACCAAAACTTACGAGATAATACTCTTCCGGGAGATTATATTTTTTTTTCAGTGTTTCTATTCTTGGGAGTTCATCTGGTTTTTTTCTTACAAAAACACCTGTATATTTTAGTTTGCTTACAAATGATTTTTCAATACCAAAGGAAGGATTTAAAATTAAATCTGTTTCTTTTAAAGCAAGGTCCATGAGTTTGGAAATAATGAATTGTTGATTTCTTACGCTTCCATGCTTTAATCTTGTTGGAAGATAATTATACTCGTTTAATGTGCTAAACCAATTTATTAACATTACATTTGGAATTTTTTTAATTCTTGCTGTGAGAGACAAATATGGTTCGCTGTCTGAAATTATTAAATCTGGTTTGAATTTGTCTATTAAATCACTTAATAATTCATAGTTTTTGTTTAAATAAAATGGGATTTTTATATTATCTGCTAATAGAGAAAACAAAGAAAAAGAAAATGTTGTGTCTCTATACTTTATACTTCCTTTTAGTTTAATTGGATTTAAATTCATTTTTTGAAAAAAATCGTAAGATAAATCGTAAGCAACAATTTTTACATTAGCGAATTTTTTTAATTGTTTAATCAGAGCATAAGTTCTTGTGGAATGCCCGTATCCAACGCCAAAAGCAGAAACAAGTATTCTTGGTTTTCTTTTTCTTTGCTCCATTCTATCACTCCTTAAAATAATATTCTGCTCTTTCATAACCATGCTCTTTTCCATAAAAATATGCTTTAGCTATCACCATTGGTTTAAGAAAAATCATAAGAGACTTTTGAGATTCAAACATATCAAGTGCTTCAAGCTTTTTTCCAAAAGTCTTTGAAACATCAAAAACAAACACTGGTTCTCCACTATTTAAAAAGCTCCAAAAATTTATTTCAAAATAATATGCTTTTATTTCTCTTCCAAGCAATTTTTGTTTTCTTAATTCTTTATTCACGATTTTATTAACTGCTGCGTGATCAACGTGTTTGTCCCGTGCTGTATGCGTAAAAACTTTGCTTGGTTTATATTTTTCAAACAACCTATGCAATGCTTTTTCTTTATTAACATCCCATTCAGCTTCTACTCTCGTATCCTTTAATCCCATAAAGTACGTTTTTTTCACGCCTAAAATTTCTGCTGCAAGTTTGCTTTCTTTCACTCTTGTTTTTATTAAATCTTTTTTATCAACCATCCATGGAGGCCATGCATCACCATAACTAAAAATTATGGTTATTACTTTTTCTTTTTTGCTTAATTTTGCAATTGTTGCACCACAACCAAGAACTTCATCATCTGGATGAGCAACACAAACAAGCACGGTCATAAACCTTTATAATTATTTTTGTTTTTAAAGAATTTTGGATTTTTATTTTTTTTAAATGCGTTTTATCATAATTTTCAAAAATTTATTAATTCTTTTATTGATTTCTTTCTCTTTCCAAAAATATAAACTAACAATGAACATGCTTATACAAGCACCTGCAATAACATCGCTGAGGTAATGCACGCCTAACACAACTCTTGATAAAGCAACAAGCATTGCTAAACCATAGAAATTCAATTTTGCTTGAACGCTCTTGTCTTTAGCATAATAAAAAGCAAGAGCAAATGCAACAATTGAATGTCCGCTCGGAAATGAATAACCTAAAGAATTTGCATAATTTGTTATTCCAAAAAAATAAGGTCTTGAGCGTTGAACGATTAATTTAAGAATATACCCAATAGCAGTGGATGTAGTTAAAATAATTAAAAACATAGTGTGCTTGCGTTTTTTTGTAAAAAAAGCAAGTATGAGGAAAAAAAAGAAAATTGTCATAAAATCAAATACTTGTGCAAGAATTAAAGAAATTATGTGAAACAAGGAATTGTAATTATTAAGAGCAATATTCAAGGATAAGTACTCGTCTAAAGACAAAAAATCAATCATAATTTATAAAAAAATTTTTTTCTTTATTAAACTTTATTTTTTGAATTTATTAAAAATGCTCTTTAATTAAATCTTGCAAACCTTTTTCAATTGGTTTGACATTGATTGTGTTTCTATCATCAACAAAAGCCAATGGAATATAATGCGATTTAATTACATACATTAAACCTTTTCTATTTTCTTTAATTTTTTTATGTCTTAAAAAAAGTTCTTCTAAATACCCATAAACAGCACTGCTACCCACAATAGCCAACCCATTTGCACCTAATTGTTTAGCAAAAGGTAAAGTAAAAATTAAAGATAAGGGTGTATATATCATAGAACGAAAAGGACTATATAAAAAAAGGATTTCTTTTTTTTCTTGTGAAGTGTAAAACATTTTGTTATTATTAAAAAAATCATTGACTATTGGCAAGTATTCTCTTTCCATTTGTTTGCTGAAAACATCAAAATCTGCTTTAAATTCATCAGTGCCAATTTTTCTGAGCAATGAGTCATTGAAGTCCAAGCTTTTAACTTGAGTTTCTTCTAAATCATAAACTATTTTCATTTTAAGCACATTATAAACGCTTTTTATATCTTTAGAATCAAATTTTGATTTAAAACCTCTAATTCCAGAAAGTTCTTTTTCTAAAGCTAAAACACGTCCTTTGTTAACATGGATTTGTTCTAAAACAAAATTTGACAAATCATTTATTGTATTTGTAATTAAATCAAGATATTTTTCAAGATTAATATTTTTTGAATCTTCTCTTTCAAGTCTGTTTACAAACTCAATATAATTTGGGCTTTCAAGATCTGTTTTCATTATAATTTCTTGTAATTGAAAATTGTTATAAAGTTTAATATTTATATGTTTTTCAGTTTTCATTAAAAAAAAGATAATTAATTCTTTTTATAAATATTAGGGTTATTTTTTAACAATTACTGTGTTTTGTTTAGATTTTTTTTAATAAGCTTGGGTATAAATATAAGTAATAAAACAAAAAATGCTGCAATAAATAATAACCACTTAAACGTGCTTTCAAAGCCTGTTGTTTCTATTTGTTTAATGCTTGCATAACCAATATACGTATAAAATAATGCTCTTGGAAAAGCGCCAAACGCAGTTGCTATCATGAACTTCTTCTTGCTCATATTAGTTAGTCCAGCGCCATAACTTATAGCGTCAAAAGGGACAAAAGGAAGCAATCGTCCGAATAAAACAGCCCAAGAACCATATTTTTCAAACCATTCATCTGCAAATTCAAGGTGTTCTTTTCCAACAAGTTTTTCAGCAATTGGTCTTCCAAATCTTAAACTTATCCAAAAAGCAATAATTGCTCCTGCAAGTTCGCCTAATCCTCCAAAAATTGTTCCAATTCTCCAACCCATAGAAGTTCCTGCAAAATACAAAACAAGTTCGCTTGGAATTGGTGCAACAATTGCTTGAATTATCATTCCAAGAAATAATCCAAGCGGGCCTAACCAATTCATTAAGTCAACCACAAAATTGTAAAGCACTTCAAATAATTCAAACATTATGACTCAACACTAATCATTGTTATTGTTCTTTCAATATTTTTATTTTTTCTAAGAGATGTTACAAAATCCTGTAACTCCTTCATATTTCTCGCTTTTACTTTCAATATAATATCGTATTCTCCGTACACAATATTTGATTCTTGAACAATTTTTTCCTTAAGTAATTTTTCTGCAACATTTATTTCTTTTCCTGTTTTTGTCACTAAAAGCAAAAAAGCTATCATTTAACTACCTCCTTTACAATATTCTCATTAATGATGATTGAGTTTGGCAAGGTAACCCTGCTTCCATCTTTTAATTCAAGAACTGAGTTCAATAAATTTATTTCTTTTACTTCTCCTTCATATTCCTCGATTTTTACATAATCACCTACTTTAACTAATTTTGATTTTAATAAGTAGATTCCTGCTGCAGCATTTGGTATAAAATCTTTTAATGAAAACACGATTACAGCAAGTATTGCAAAAACCAACACAACACTAAAAATTTCAATAATTGTCTTTGAAAAACCAAGAAACATGAGAGCAATTAAGAAGCCAAATAAATAGATTAAAAAACTAACTATGTTTGAAGCAAAGGAAATCATTACATCATCTAATTTTAATTGTTCTGGAATATTTGATTTTTTGAACTTTCTTAACATTTCTTTTATTAAGTTTCCTGAAATTCTTCCTAAAATAAAACTTCCAATAATTATTAGTATAGAGTAAATTATGTCAATTCCTTTAGGAAAAATAAATGCACTCATGGTATTCTTATAAAAAATAAAAGTTTTAAAACTTATTGTAAGATGAAAATCCATGGTAATGCTTATAAATCAATTTTTAATTTCATATTCCTAAGTCTATGATGGGTTTCCTGATGACAAAGGTGATTAAAATGGGATTTTATAAATATCTGCGGGAATTGTGGAAAAGTCCACGCAAGAACTTGAAAGAAATTTATACACAAAGATTGATAAAATGGAGAAAACAACCTGCTGTTATTAAAATAGAAAAGCCTACAAGATTAGATAGAGCACATTCTTTAGGTTATAAAGCAAAACAAGGAGTTGTGTTAGCAAGAATAAGAATAAAAAAAGGCGGGAGGAACAGACCAACTAATATACGAGGGAGAAAGCCTAAAAAAGCAGGTTTAAGAAAATTCAGTCCAAAAAAAAGCTTACAATGGATTGCAGAAGAAAGAGTGAACAAAAAATTTCCAAATTTAGAAGTTCTTAATTCATATGAAGTAGGGGATGACGGAAAATATAAATGGTTTGAAGTTATCTTGCTTGATAAACATCATCCAAGCATTAGGAATGATAAGGACTTAAATTGGATTTGTTATCAAGCGCACACAAACAGAGTAAACAGGGGTTTAACAAGTGCAGGTAAAAAAAGCAGGGGTTTGCATAAAAAAGGGCGTGGCAGTGAAAAAAACAGGCCAAGCATAAGAAGAAATGAAGGCAAAGGTAAGTGAAGCAATTATTTGAAGAGTAAAGAGCTGTTGATTGGAAAAGAATTAAAGAATGTGAATAAGACAAATATTAAAGGTGATTCAGAACATACAATTCTGTTTACTAAACAAATTTATAGAAAAGATGTTTTTTATTTAACAATGATAAAAAAAAGCTTAATCTTTATTTTGTTGTGGCTTTTATTATTAAGCACAACTGAAGCACAACCAAAACTTGTTATTGAAAGATTGGAAGTAAGCAATGACTATGTTTTTAATAATCCTTTAATTAAAGTATTTCTAAAAAATGCAGGAAATGAAACAACAAGTATTCTTAATGAAAGTCTTGATATGGACAAAGGATATATTTTGTATTCTAAAATTCCTGACAAAATTGAACCCGGAGATGTTTTAACAATAGTTTTTAAAGTTGATGAAATGTTATGTGAGGACTATCATCAAATGTTCAATTTTACTTCCACAATTTTTTATACTTCAGGTTCTGAAACATACAATACCTCTTCTTCAAATTATCTTTTCCCTGAAAATCCTTTAACATTTATGGATGTAAGTCCTGATCCTGAAGATGGTTTTGCAATTTATTTAGGAGAATCTGATTCCATGATTTTTAGTGTTGTTAATAAGGGGTTAAGAGAAATGGAATATAATTTTAATATTCCTTCTGAGCCTGAACTTCTTTATTTAAAATTTAGCGATTTAAATCAAAATTATGATTTGCGAGAGTTTGTTAGTGAAAATTTTACTTTAAGTGGAGGGGAAAGACATAATTATAGATTGAAATTAATCCCTTCTGGGCTTAGAAGCAATTATCTTGAAATAATTCTTGAAAACAGTTTGGGATGCGAGTCTATTGAAGATACAATAAATACTTTAATTAATGTTCATGCAAAAGTTAATAATATTGTAAAAGTCATTATAACTCCTGGAATAAAATTTTCAGATGTTTTTATCTTAATGTTATTCTCATCATTCCTGTTCTTTTTTAAGGCAAAAACTTTTTGAAAACATTATAAACCTTTTTTATTTCTTTCAATTCTGCTTGCCAAACTTTCTTATTACTTATTTCCTTGTTTACTTTCTCTAACTTCATAGAAATATCTTTTTTTTCCATATTAAGTTTTTTTCTTGAAGAAATCAAAGAATTTTTTATTGTTTTGTTTTTATGATTGAATAAACAATTAGCAAAAAAAATTAATTTTTCATCAAAATTCTTTAATGGATGCAATTCTACAACCATTGAATCAACTTTTGGAATTGGATGAAAATTCTCTCTTCCTACAAGGAATAATTCTTTGCATTTAGTGTAAGTGTTTATTAAAAAACTTATTCTACTAAACCAGGGAACGCCGGGTGCCGCAAGCATTTTTTCAGCGAATTCTTGTTGATACATGAGAACGCACCAATATTCTCCATTCCATTCTTTAATTAGTTTTTCTGTTATTGGTGCGCTTATTTCATAAGGCAGGTTGCTAACAATTCTTGTTATACTTTGAGGTATTTCATATTTTAGAATGTCTGCTTGAATTATCTTAATATTTTTTTTATTTCCAAATCTTTCTTTTAACTTTGATACTAATCTTTTATCAATTTCAATAGCAATAATTTTAGCACCTGTTTTTAAAAGCTCTTGTGTGAGATTGCCTGTGCCAGCACCAATTTCAAGCACAATGTCTTTTTTAGTTAAATTGCTTTTACTAACAATTTTTTTAATTATTTCCTTGTTTATTAAAAAATGTTGACTTAATTTAACCCTCATATTAATATTAAATAAAAAATTGGATTTTATAAGCAAAACCCTGAACAGCATTAAGTTTTTAAAAGAAATTTTTATGTAAAATAATATGAATTATGAAGAAATGTTGAAAAAAGCAAGAGAGCAATTGCCTGAAATTAAGAAGGATGTTAGCAGATTTGAAGTGCCAAGAGTGCAGGGAATGGTGCAAGGAAATAAAACAATAATAACTAATTTTGGTAAAATTTGTCAATATATTAGAAGAGAATGTAAGGATTTATTAAAATATCTTAATAAAGAATTAGCTGCTCCTGCTGAAATGCATGGACAAAAAGCAATTTTTATAGGGAAATACAGTTCTAATACAATAAATGAAAAAATAAAAAAATATGTTAAAGAATATGTGATTTGTAGAGAATGCGGGAAACCTGATACAAAAATAGTGAAAGAAGGCAGGATAACATTTCTTAAGTGCGGTGCTTGTGGAGCAAAATATCCTTTAAGATAATGTTGTTGTTGAAAATGTCAATAATTTTTGGGATTAAAACAATAGGTAAAGAAAGAATAGCAACACTTTGTGATGAAGCGTGTTTTGGGAAAAAATATGATAATAATGAAATTGAGTTTTTTGTAAACCCAAGATTTTATAGTGGGGAAATAAAAAGAAAAGAAGAGATTTCAAGTGAAATTAAAAATGCGACAATAATTAATGCAGTTGGAGAGGAAAGTGTGAGCTTTTGTCTTAAAATGGGTTTAATAAATGAAGAAAACATAATTAAGATAAATAATTTAGTGCATTGTCAAATTGTGAAAATGTTTTAATTTTTAAAATTCTTCTTCAAATTTCTTTAATTTTCCTCTGCGTCTAAGCCAATCAACATGGCTGCGAGGATAATTATAAATAATATCGCATCGAGAATCTCCTTGAACTTCCCAAGGTTTAATTATAACAAAATCATTTAATCTTATCCACATTTTCCTGCGTTTGCTTCCTGGTATGCGTCCTAACCTTACCTTGCCATCTTCGCACTTAATATGCATTTTGCAGTTTCCAAGCAATTTAATAACCCTGCCCATTTGCTCGTCTCCTTTTGGAAAACGCACTCTTATTACTTCTTCATTATTAGAATCACTGTTTTTATTATAAGCCATAAAACTTTCAAATATTCTTTGATTTAAAAGCATTTCCAAACGAGTGCTAATCTGTTAATTATTGTGTTCTTTTTTTTAATTCATTAAATGCTTTCTCTAATAATTGCTTATCATTCTTATATGTTATTTTTCTTTTTGCATCATGATAAGCAAGCCATTTGAAGTCCTTGAACTCAAAACTAAGTTTAACTTTGTCTTGTGGTTTAGCTTTAGCAAGAAAAAAATGAACTTTTTTTAAAACAAGATTTTTTGCTTTATTTCTAAAAAAGAACTCCACATATTTTAAATCTTTGATTATTTTTACTTTAAGTCCTGTTTCCTCTCTTGTTTCTCGTAAAGCTGTTTCTTTTGCTGTTTCACCAAGTTCTATATGTCCTTTTGGAAAACTCCAATGCCCTCTCTCATGCTGAACAATGAGAAAATTTATTTTTCCATTATTGTTTTTAAATACCACGCATCCTGCTGAAAACTCATACTTAATCATAAAAATTTTAATGCTAAATAATTATTTAAAGAGATTGGGGGTTTAGTTAGATATGAACTTTTTATTAAGTGAGAAATTTCTTGAATTAAGAAGGCAAGTATTTCATATTTTTTATGCTCTTATTATTATTTTTTTTGTTTATTATTTTGATGCGTTTGTCCCGCTTTTTCTTCTTGGTTTGCTCTTTTTTGGCTCCTTAACAATTTTTTATGTAAATCAGGGAAAAAAAATTTTTTTAATTAGTTTTTTCTTGGATGTTTTTGAAAGAAAAAACACTATTCTTGGGAAAGGTGCTTTTTATTTCACTTTAGGTGCTTTTCTTACAATCTGGTTATTTCCTAAAAAAATTGCTATAACTTCTCTTTTTATTCTTGGAGTGTGTGATAGTTTAGCAACAATTTATGGATCATATTTTGGGAAAATTAAAATATACGGAAATAAAACTTTGGAAGGAATGATTGTTTTTTTTACAAGTTGTTTTCTTATCTTAAGCACTAAGTATAACTTGTTTTTTTCGTTAATCTGTTCTGCAATACTCTCTTTAAGCGAAGCAATAACTTTCATTGATGATAATTTGATTGTTCCCTTGCTTGCTGGTTTTTTAATGAGTTTGTAAAAAACCAAATGCTTTTAATTTTGAAAAAATATATTGCACTTATGAGGATTGAATACGTGCCCGTGCATTCAAAAAAGGAATTAGAAAAAAGTTTTATTAAAAAAATAGAGAAATTTGCGCAAAATAAAAGAGTTTCTCTTTTTTCAACAATTCAATATGAATTGCAAGCAAAAATGTTAGCAAAAAAAATTAAAAATCTTATTTATGAAGGTAATGTCCTCGGATGCAGAGGAAAAATTCCAGAACACGAGATAATTCTTTATTTAGGCACAGGAAAATTTCATCCAATAGGTATTAAGGAAAGGAATCCTAATGTTACGGTTTTTATTGCTAACCCTGAAACAAATGAATTAAGAAAATTAAAAGAAGAAGAAATAAAAAGAATTGCAAGAATAAAAGCAGTGATGAAAGATAAAATAATAACAGAAGCTAGGATAATAGGAGTGCTTGTAAGCATTAAACCCGGGCAATGCAATCTGAGTTTAGTAAAAAAAGTAGAAGCGTACTTGGATAAATTAGGGAAAAAGCATTACAGGATTATGGGAAATAATTTAACTCCTGAAATCCTATTTGATTTTAGAAGCCAAAAAGATGGTAAAACATTTGACGCATTTGTGAATACTGCTTGCCCAAGAATTTTTGAAGATTACGAGAGATTTCATGTTCCAATAATTAATGCAACAGATTTATTAGAAAAAAAGAATGAATAATGAATTATTCTTAAATCAACAATTACACAAATAATTAGTAATTACGTTTCTAAGGATTATGTAATTAATTCAAAAGGAGTTTGTTATTTCAACTAATCCTTCTAAATAAAAATAATCATATAAAAAGAAAATAATTAAAATCAAAAAATATTATTGATTCTTCATGTATGAGTGGGATGAGATTTATAAAAAAAAGGATTACGCTTATTATGATGTTATGAAACCTCATGAAAGCATGAATAAAATTATTGATTTCTTTAAAGAAAACGGTGTTAAAAGAGTTCTTGATCTTGGTTGTGGCACAGGCAGGAATTCACTCCCATTATTATTAAAAGGATTTGAAGTTAGTGGTATTGATATCTCAACTGAAGGAATAAAAATCTTTAATGATTTCTTAATTAAAAACGATTTTAAAGCAGATCTTAAAGTAGGAGACGTTTTTAACACATTACCATACGAGGATGATAGTTTTGATGCTATTATTAGCGTGCAAGTATTACAACACAATACTGAAAAGAAAATCAGGTTCGCTATTAATGAATTAAAAAGAGTCTTAAAACCAAAGGGCTTTATTTTTATCACGTTATGCGGCAGGATTAGTAATGGAAAAGTGCGTTATTGCTTAGTTAAGACAGCTAAAAAAATCGCTCCTAACACTTACGTGCCTACCATTGGTGGTGAAGCAGGACTCACTCATTTCATTTATAATAAAAAAAGAATTCTTAATCATTATAAAGACTTCAAAATTCTTGATTCATGGAAGGATAACAAGGATTATTATTGTTTCATAGCCCAACTAAAATAATCAAGAATTTAACCATTTATTTAATTCCTTGTAAAAATTGAAAACCTTTCTTTTTTCGCTTTTAATTTCTTTTATTTCCTTATGTTTACATTATTGTTTTTCTTGAAAAGAATTATGAATTATGATAATATCATCACAAGGAATTACTCCTAACTTTAATGATTGCTTCCCATCCCAATCTAAATTAACAGGGAATCCGAATTTTTGAAGGGAAGAATTCCATGTTGCATCAATAAAATTATTATTTTCATCAATTAAACAAGAGTAATAAACCTTCATTGAATTAATGAGTAATCATTACTTAAACAAAAATGTTTAGAGTAACTCTTATAATGCGTTTTTTCGTAATTATTTTCTTATGAAGCCTATTAAAGCAATAAAACCAACTAATAATGTTAATGATTTAATAAAGCAGATGGGCAGCACTGGTTTTAATGCAAGAAGATTAAGCAAAGCTACTGATATTGTTGAAAAAATGTTTAAAGATAAGGAATGCAGGAATTTCCTCGGATTAAGTGGTGCAATGATTCCTGCTGGAATGACAGAATTAGTTATTGAAATGATAGAAAATGAGTGGATACATGGGATTGTCACAACTGGCGCTAACATAACTCATGATTTAATTAATGCTATTGGGAATAAGCATTATATTGGTGCGTTAGATAAAGATGATGCAGAACTAAGAAAGAAAAAAATAGACAGAATTTATGATATTTATATGAAAGACGAGGTTTATGAATCCCTTGAAGATTTCAGTCAAAATGTTCTAAAAACTCTTCCAAAAAAAAAGTATTCTTCCGCAGGATTAATGAAAGAATTTGGAAAAGCATTAAGCAAAAAATTTCCAGCATCTCATTCGTGGGTTAGAATAGCATATGAAAATAATGTGCCGATTTTTTGCCCTTCCTTGCCTGACTGCGGGTTTGGAATGCAAATATGGTTGTTCAAGCAATTTAATGAACTTGACGTAGACCTTTTTTTGGATTGGCACGAATTTGTAAATGAATTAGTATGGACTGCAAAACGCACTGGTTGCTTATTAATCGGTGGTGGCGTTCCAAAGAATTTTATCCTCCAAGCCCAACAATTCGCTGACACTAATCATAAATACGCGGTTCAATTAACAACAGATTCCCCGCAATGGGGAGGATTAAGCGGGGCAACATTATCAGAAGGAATAAGTTGGGGGAAAATAAGCCCTGATGCTATGTACCAAACTGTTTATGGTGATGCAACAATTAGTTTACCATTAATCATAAGTGCTGTTAAAGAAAGATTAAAAAAGAAATAAGCGAGGATTATTATAAATGAATTATTATAGTAATAAATTACGAGAACATCAAAAGAAGAAAAAAACAATAAATTATGATTATTATGGAAGAGAAATTAATAATGACTATAATTATCTTATAAACATTCCTTTTCCCTCTTTTTTAAAAAAACAAAATATTACTGAAAAAAAGGAAATAAATAAAAAAAGCATTAATTACTTGCTTAAAGATTATTAAAAACACTTTTGTTTTAATAGTATTATGAATCAAAAAAAAGAATAATAATAAAAAAAGAAAAAAAATCGTGTTAAGAGTCAGGAAAACAAATGCAGAGTAATCATGCATTTTTTAGCAAAGCATTAATTCTCTCTAATTCTGTTTTTGTTAAAAACCGTTCTATTACAGCAACATTATTAAGAGTTATTGGAGCACGCCAAACCTTATTAACTCCATCAAACTCCCTGTCCTCCAAGGATTTCACAATTTTAAGCATTTTATTAAAATCTTTTTTATCCATAAACCCAAGTCCAAGTTCAACTTCAACTTCAATAGGTCCCTTAAACAAGATTAATTTAATTCCCATTTATTAATAAAAAAAGTTCTTTTATTTATAACTTTTTTATTATATTCCGAAAATATTAAACCATAACCATGTTAAAGTGCCAAGACCTGCTAAACTCGTTATTAAAGCATCAAGCATGTCATTTGGATGTAAATTGTTTGGTTTTATACGAAGACCTGCAGCATATATAGCTGTCCAAGCCCAAAGATAAATGGGAAATGCAATTAAATAAATAGGATTCCTGCCAAATTTATTTAAAAAAAATAATTGAATTAAGGATAAAATTATTCCAAGTGAAAGCATGATCAAAATTTTTTTTGGTTTTTCTTGTTTATCAGAAACACCTAATAAGAAACTAATTAATAAAATTAAAGAAAAAAAAGAAAATATAATCAGTTTAGACTTAACTAAAAAAATATAAGTAGCAGTCATTAAAGGAAGCAATAAAATCAATGTAGTGCTTATTAACAAAAAATAATTATTATTTTTATTCATTTTTTCCCTCACTTTTTATTATACTTTTTATTATTTAAAGCGCCTGGGACAGGATTCGAACCTGTGCGCCCTTTCGGGCATCGGTTGTCTCAAGAATTATTCGAGACCGACGCGTTAAACCACTCCGCCACCCAGGCAATATATTATTAATTCACTTGAATACAAAAAACCCTACATCTCCTTGGGATTCATGAAATTTTTTGATTATTTCTCCTGCTATTCTCGCATTATCAACAAAGTAATGTTTGTTCTGAAGCACTTTAGATACTTTAAGCACTCTACTGCATTTTGGACATTTCACACTTTTTTGCACTCTCAAGAATGCAATCCACTCCCCGCATTTATAACATTTACCCACAATATACATAGTATTTTTAATCTAAAAAAATTATATATGGTTTTAGGTTTAAAATTTAAAAGGTTTTAAATTTAACAGATTATAGGAATAGTGGCACTGCACTATCTAATTTCTTTTAAAAAGAAGGTGTAAAAGTATTAATGAACACAGGTGATTGCATGGAAGAAGAACTTTTTGAAGGCACAGAAGAAAGCACAAATGAGACTCAATCAAAAGAAGAAAATGAAAAATTAAAATTAAGTCTTAGAGATATTCCTGGAGTTGGAGAAAAAACAGCAGAAAAATTAGAAGAATTAGGATATACTGATTTAATGAGTATTGCTGTCATGCCTGCTGCACAATTAAGCGAAGACACGGGTTTGGGTTCTGCAACAGCACAAAAAATAATCAGTAGTGCACGAAAAATGCTTAAAATGAATTTTGTTACAGGAGAGGATTTGCTTAATAAAAGAAAAAAAGTTGGTTATATTACGACTGGAAGCAAGGAATTGGATAATTTGTTAGGAGGGAAGGGAATAGAAACACAAGCAATAACAGAATTCTTCGGGCAATTTGGAAGTGGAAAATCTCAAACAGCATTTCAGCTTGCAGTTAATGTTCAATTGCCTAAAGAAAAAGGGGGTTTGGATGGGGATTGTGTTTTTATTGATACAGAAAAAACATTCAGACCTGAGCGTATCATGCAATTAGCTCAAGCTGTTGGTATGGATCCTAAAAAAGCATTATCAAGAATAAAAGTTGCAAGAGCATTCAGCAGTGATCATCAAATATTGTTAGCTGAAAAAATACCAGAACTTATTGAAAAAGAGAATTTAAATGTGAAATTAATTGTTGTAGATTCATTAATGGGTTTGTTTAGAAGTGAGTATATTGGAAGAGGAACCTTAGCAACACGACAACAAAAAATAAACAAACATCTTCATTTCTTGCAGCGTTTAGCAGACAGGTATAATTTAGCTGTTTACATATGCAATCAAGTGATGAGCAAACCAGACATGTTTTTCGGGGATCCAACACAAGCAATTGGAGGGCACATAGTAGGGCATGCAAGCACATACAGGGTTTATTTACGCAAAAGCAAGGGAGAGAAACGTATTGCACGTTTAATTGACAGTCCTTGTTTGCCTGAAGGAGAAGCAGTTTTCAGAGTTACAGCAGAAGGCGTTAGAGATTAATTTCACCACTAATTAGTAATTAACAAGGAGTAAGATTTATAAAGGTGTTTAGTATTTCAAGTGTCATGAAATTACCAGATGTTTTGGATGAATTAAACTGGCTTTCAGAAGTTTCAGAAGAGCAAGGAATGGGAGTCAGGCTTGTTGGTGGTTTAGCAGTTCAAGCTTACATTCTTGCTTCATCAGGCATTAAAAGCAAGGAATCTCAGGATGTTATAAAGCGTGTTTTATTGAGGAATACTAATGATATTGATCTTGATTTTTATAATTTACAAGGTGATACTTCTAATCTTGAAAGCAGGGTTCTTGAATCCTTTTTAAGTTTTGGAGAATTAATTAATTCTACTTTTCATAAAGAAGAAACAACCAAGTCCGTTGATGGAGTGAGAATTCATTATGGCACGTTCTTAAGTAATAATCCAAGAAGTAAGAGAGAATTAAGATTTGATTATGCAATTAAAACAGAAAAACCTGAGGGGAATGTTCTTAGTGTTCCTTATTTTAAGTCAAAAAAACAGGGAAAGCCATGTTTAATTCCTGTTTTTACAGCACCATTATCTGAGATTCTTAAAGATAAATTGCGTCGCATGGAACACAGGGATATTGAAGACATTAGGTTGCTTAATAAATTGTATGAAGTAGGTCGCTTGAATAAGTACTTAATAAATGATGTTAAAGCCCGCGAATTATTCAATAGTTATTCCCATAATGAAATAAGGATTAATGTTTAGTGCTTTCAGGAGTGTTACAAATTATTTTTTTAAGTATTTATAAAAGAATTTAATATTTTTTATTCCTGTTCTCGCGCCTTCAAAACCTATCTTATAATTGCTTAGAATAACTTTAAGTTTAACAGCATCAATTATTTTTTTTCCTTTTAAGATGCCATAAATGAATCCTGCATTCCCAGCGTCACCAGCACCTGTTCCATCAACAAAATCATTTATCTTTATTTTTGGGATTGAAACCATGAAATCTTTATTTACAAAAATTGCACCACCATTATTTAAGCCAACAAGAACATTCTCAGCACCGCATTTCCTAGCAGAATCAACAATGTTTAATCTTTTTGTTATTCTTCTCAATTCATCTTCATTAATAAAAAGATATTTTATCATTTTTAATTCCTTTCTTGATGGTGTGTTACTTCCAGGGTCATAACTAAGAATTATGTTATTATCATAACAATAGTTGAATAATTCATTTCTTAATTCTTTATTCATGCTGCTCGCGTGAACCCAACGAGCATTTCTTAATAATTTCTTGTTTAATCTTATTTCTGTGTTCGCTCCCGCATGCTTAATCATTCTCTTATCAGTGCTTGTCTGCATTATTATTGCTCTACCAGTGCTTAACTCACTCACTCTTATGTGCGTTGTTTTCACACCATAACTCCTTAATTCTTTTATTTGTGCTCTTCCAGCACTATCATCACCAACACTGCCAAGAACTATTGTTTGAATCCTTGATTTCGAAAGCCAACAAGCGGTGTTAGCACTGCTGCCTCCATTACTTATTAAAATGTTTTGAGCTTCAATTTTCTCATGCTTTCTTGGATAACGCTTCATGAACAATGTTATGTCTTGATTAAGATTGCCAACGCAAACAATTTTCATAAAAGGAATTAATACTCTTGTAATAAAAAAGTTTTTTGCGGAAAAAATTAAAAAAAATTCTTCTTTTTTAAACCCAAGTAATTATTTTTTATTTGTTCAAAAAAATTTTTTTCATTCAAATTATTAATAAAATCTTTTTTTAAGATAATCCCATTTTTTTTAATAATTTTAGAATAAATATGAGTGTCTGAAGAAGAATAAGGAATTAGGTTGTAATACTTGTTTGAAAACTTTTTCGCGAATTCTTCAACTCTTGTATTCAAAAAGTTAAGAATGCAAGGTATTTGCCCGTTATGAACTTCAATCATTGATATCTTCTTATTATTTAATAAGAGTTCTTCTAATCCTCTTTTATTAAAACAAATTTTGTAGCATCCTTTTCTTCCTTGAAGAATGAACGGGTGATTAATTCCAATCATGTTATTTGAAGAAAGGTTTTCAAGAACCTCTTTTAATCCCTTGTATTCTCGCGTTTTAGGTTCATAATCTAAAAAATATTCTTTAACGCCTATTGAAGTAAGGTGATAAGTTGTGGTTATTATTTCTTGAGCTCTTAAAAAATAACCTTGCGTTTCATGCACTTCATCATTAACTCTCACATTCATAGTTATTCTTGAAAGAAGTTTTGGAATGATTTCTTCAAAAAAGAATTCTGTTTTTATTTCAGAATCCAGGTTTTTAGGTCTTAATTTTTCTTTCACTCCCTCCTCATTCATGAAATAATTATTGAATAATAAGTTCTTGTCTTTTATCTTATTAAGAGTTAAACTAATTTCAACAGGCAAGCTTGCATTAAGTTGGGTTTCACTCATTAAATCAACATATTTTTTTCTTAATCCTTTTTCTTTAAATTTCTCAAGATAAGACGGAATGTTAAGTGCATTTTCATAATCAAGAGAAACAAGATATTCTTTCCCATCTATTTTTTTTCTCCAATCATTCAAATGACTTAAACCAATAATTCCGGGAGAAATTAAGACAGAAAGAATTTTGTTAAGAGGAATTATTGTTCCAACATGATTATGCATATCTAAAACAATGCCATTCATATTTTTTTATCGAAAAATACTTTTTTTAAAGTTTAGTATTTTTATTTTTTTTACAAAAAATGTGATTTAAAAAAGTCTATTCTACTTATGTATTGTTTCTTTAATTCAAAATCCTTATTTTTTATATTGTTAAACAATTTTTTAAGAGTAAAATTCTTAAAATTTTTTACTAATACCCCGCTCACATGAACTTGATTCACTCTTTTATGTGCGTCGCTTGAAGCGATTCCTGGAACATCAAGTTTTTTAGCAAGAATTTCAGCTTTCTCATTTGCTTTTTTAGCACATAATAATAAAGGCATAAAACGAAAAGTTAAAAAATCAGGCAGTAAATTTATGCATTGAGCATTAAATACTTCAACAGCATCTGCTTCTTTAAACAATTCTTTTAATCTTTCTTTTTGTTTCATATTCAAAGTTGAATACTTTTTTATTTTTAGTTTGCTACTCTTTATGAAAGGGTGATTGAGTATTGCAAAACCTCTTTTTTCTCTTATTTTCTTTATTACTTCTAATGGATTTTTTAAAGTGGGTATTGTTTCTTTGCAACCAAGTGCAAGAACATGATTGTCTGCAAGTATTTCTTGCGCTTTTATAAAATATCCTGTTCTTTTTCCATAAGTTATTCTTGCAATAATTCCTTTTTTTATTTCAGTAACTTTAATTTCTTTTAATTTTCTTAATTTTAAAGCATCGTCATAACTAAGAATTCCTTTAACTTCATTTATGGTTGCAAGACCTGTTATTCCTTCACTTAATTTTTCAGCAAGAATTAAAGGATTCGTTTTTTTGCTTATATGCGTGTGCAAATCAACAATATATTCTTGCATTCGTTTATTTTAAAAAAACCAGATTTTTAAATTTATCCCCTCATTATTTATACATTTGATTAAAAAAACCTTCTACACTTAGTGTTCCATCGTAAATTCTTTTAAACCTTTGTGCTAACCTCGTTATTTGCGGTGGTTTCAACCTCGTGCTTTTCAAAATTTGTTTTTTCATAAAAATTTTGTCAGTAGTATCATCAAGAAGTATTTTTCCTTCTTTTAACACTATTGCTCTATTACAAGTTTCTGCTATGAAATCCATGTCATGAGAAATAACAAGAATTGTTTTTCCTTTTTTCTTAAGCTCTTCAATGATTTTTATAACAATCCTCCTGTTTAAATAGTCCTGTCCTGTTGTTGGCTCATCAAAAATCACTACTTCAGTATTCATTGAAAGAATAGAAGCTATTGCAATCAATTTTCTTTTATTATAAGGCAAATCATAAGGATGATTTTTTTTAACATATTCTAAACCAGTTGTTTTTAATGCTTCTTCAACTAATTCTTTAATTCTTCTTTTTCCAAAACCCAAATTTTTTGGGCCAAAACTAACTTCATCTATTATAGAATTACTGAATATTTGGTCATCAGGGTTTTGAAAAACATACCCAACGGTTTTTGATAATTCATCTATTTCCTTGCTTTTTGTATTAACCCCATTTACAAAAACATTGCCTCTTGTTGGTTTAAGAAGACCGTTAATATGCTTTACTAACGTTGTTTTTCCACTTCCGTTTTGACCAATTATTCCAACTACTTCGCCTTTCCTTACTGAAAAACTCACATTATCTAATGCCTTAACATTTGCAGACTGATACACAAATGTAAGTTTTTCAATTTTTATTATCTCATCCATGGAAACTCACTTCTTAACTCTTTTTCGCTTTCTTCAACACTAACAGCAAACCTTTTTTTCCATTTTCCAGCTTTTTTAAGTCTGGCAAAAAGATTTGTTACATCCATAGCACCGAGATTGTTTTTAGAAAGCAATGAAATATCACTAAAAATTTCAGTAGGCGCGCCTTTTTTGATAATTTTTCCTTTATTTATTAAGATTATTTCATCACAAAGTTCATTAAGGTATTCAAATTTATGAGAAACAAAAATTATTGTTTTTCCTTGTTTTTTTAATTCTTTTACAAGAGTAAAAATCATATCCGTGCTTAATGGATCTAAATAACCTGTTGGTTCATCTAAAACAAGAATTTCTGGCTCTAAAACAAGAATGCTTGCTATTGCTACTTTTTGTTGCTGCCCGCCGCTTAATTCAAAAGGACTCCTGCGTGCATATTCTTTTAATCCAATTAATTCAATAATTTTTTTTACTTTCTTTATCATTTCTTGCCTTGAATAACCATGGTTTTCAAGTCCAAAAGCAATCTCTTCCTCAACATTTAATCCCGCACCACTCATCTGACTTAAGGGGTTTTGAACAACAAGACCTACTTTTTGAGAAAGAACATTTAAAGAAGAGTTTTTAGTTTCAATTTCCTCAATTCTCACGCTACCCTCCATTTTTCCATTTTGCAAATGAGGCACAACACCCATAATTGAATAACAAAAAGTTGTTTTTCCCGCACCTGTTGGTCCAATTATTCCAACAAAACTTCCTTTTCTTATCTTTAGTTCTTGAATATCTAATCTAAACTTTCTATTATTTGAATAATGCCATTTGAAATTATTAAATTCAATTATTGTTTGGTTCAAAAATTTCCGCCTCCAATAATCAAAATTAATGTTAAAAATAAATAAGTAAAACAAAAAATTAAATCTTTTTTTTCAAAATTAACCTCTCTGTAATGCGTTTTCTTAACTTTTGCACTAAATCCTCTTATTTCTATTGCTAAAACCCTTTCATAAGCTTCCATCAAAGCACCAAGTATTAATGGAATAATGAGAGGCGTGTATGCTTTAAACCTATCTTTTAATTTTCCTTTTACTTTTAAACCTCTTGCTTCTTGTGCTTCAAGTATTTTTTCTGCTCTGCGTTGCATTAAAGGCAACATTTGCAAAGAAGAATTTATAAGAAATCCTGCTTTGTAAGGCAAACCTATTTTTGAAAAAGAACCCACAATATCTCCTGGATACGTTGTTATAATAAAAAAATAAAAGTATGAAATAATAGTTACTAACTTGCTTCCGAAATTCAAAGCAAACAATAAACCTTCTTTTCTAAAAGGTATAAACCATATTTTAAAAAGAATTGTTTTTCCAGCAGGATTTACAATACCATGTATTATTAAAAACCACACTGCAATGGGTAGCATTACAATTGTTATGCCTTTAACAAATTCTTTTTCAATTTTTGCCAAATAAGCTAAAAAAAAGACATTAATCAGAAAAAAATAAGTAATGTAAAGATTATCTAAAATAATTATGCTTGTAATAACAAGAAGTATGAGAAAAATCTTTGAAATAGGATTTAATTCTTGAATAAAAGAATCTTTTTGTATAAAACTTGTTATCATTAAAGCCATATTGCCTGCCTCACATACAATATAAAATAAAAAAATAAAAAATGAAATTTATTGTTTAAAATATTTTTTAGGTATGTTTTCAATAATCACCCCTACAACAACAAGGCTTATTAATTTATCAAGCAAGTCACCAATTAATTCTGAACTAAATACTGCAGTAAGCAATCCTCCCATGCCTCCTGTTCCTAAAAGCATTGCTGTTATTAAATCAACTCCGCCGCCTGTCACACCGCCGAACATATACACGGTGATTGGTGCTGAGATTACAGTTGCAACTACTGCAATAATGATGCCTGATTTAATTATTTGACTAACTGTTGGTTTTGCTGAAAACCATCCTTTTCTGTAAAGCATGCCTAAGGTTATACCAATTGCTGCGTTTGTTATTGCATAAGGCCCTGCTACTGGATCAAAGGTTATCCATTTAATTAAATTAGTAAGAGCACCAGCTATTGCTGCATTCCATGGTCCAACAAGTATTGCAGAAATCATTGTTCCAATAGTATCAAGCCATATTGGTAGTTTAAGTAATTGTGCAAAATACGCACCCACCCAATTTATTGCAATTGCTACAGGTATTAAGACAAGTCCAAATGTGCTGAACTCATTTTTTAGCTCTTGTCCAAACTTAACTTTTCCTTTTGCTATTTTTTTTCACCTCTCGATATTTTTTTTAATGCCTCTAAAGAGACCATGATTTCATTTTTTTCACCAAGCATTGCTTTCTTGTTTTTCAAAGCATATTCTTTTATACCTTCTTCAGGTTTTTGAGAAAATGTATCAACACAATTAAGAACAGCACCTGCTTCAACACCAAGATATTTGCTCATTGAAAACAAAGTTGCTGCTTCCATTTCTTCACTTAAAAAACCTTTTTTATGAAATTCTTCACTGATTTTTTTCTGATTCTTCAAATAAAAACAATCATGAGAACGATTTATTCCTGTAAAAAATCTTATATTGCTTGTTTTTTTAGCACTTTGAATTAGCGCATCATAAACACGTTTTGATGGTTTAACAAACTTCGTTTTTGAAAAAAGTTTTGATGTTCCATCATCTTTGTAAACTTTGTTAGGTATGATTAAATCACCTATTTTTAAATAATTTTGAAGAGAACCGCAACTTCCAACCCTAATAAAGTATTTGCCTCCGCATTTAACAAGTTCATGAAGTGCAATAGCTAAACTTGGACCACCAATTCCTGTAGAAGTTACTGTCACTTCAACACCTTTGTAAAAACCAATAATTGTTCTATATTCTCGATTAAATGCAATTTGTTTTGAAGATTTCAAAAACTTTTTTATACGCAACACTCTTCCAGGATCTCCAGGAAGCAAAACAAAAGGACTTGACTTTGATATCATAAGGTGTGGTTGGAGTTCGGGTTTCATTCAGAAATAATTTAATCTTTTTTCACTTAAATAATTTGTTTAAAAAATAAATGGTATCTGTCCGCCCATCTTTTCTTCATTGGATAATCTCAGTGCTCATGAGCTTCATCATTTACCTTCATATCAAATAAGTTTTTAATTTTTAAGTTTATTTCTTTAAAATCTTAAGATTTAAATTAAAGTAAGTTTTTTTACACATCATGGCAAAAATTCTTGATTATGTTAAAAGAAGAAATAAGGCAGTGCCATTTATTATGTTCTCTTGCTTTATCTTTTCATTCATGATTGCAAGGATTTTTGTTATTTTTAACCCTACAACTTGGATAACTTTTAAAGACTATCACATTCACCATTTTTTCTTTGGAACAATTTTAATTTTGTTTGGCGGTTTTCTCGGATTAAACTATTCTAATAAAAATTTAACATACTTGGGTTCTATGTTTTATGGGATTGGACTTGGTTTATTTGCTGATGAGATTGGGCTTTTAATAACATGGGAGGATTATTGGTCAAATATAACATATGATGCTGTAATCTTTCTTTCAAGCTTTTTTTTAATGTTTCTTTTTTTAAAAGATTTTTTAACAATATTCGGTTCAAGAATAAAAAAAACTTTTGGAAAACAAACATATGATTTTATTAAAAATATAAATAAAATTACTTTAGACAAGGAAAAATTTCTTATAAGTTATATTGGCTTCATCATTCTTGTTGGACTATTGCTTTTTTTCATATTTCCAGAGCATATTCATTCTTGGATTTTAATTGTCTCAATTTCATTATTATGCACAATATTCTTTTGGTTGCTTTTCAAAATTATGGAAAGAAAAAAAGAAATAAAAAATAAATTTTATTAAACCAACTTGATTAAGTGTAAATAACATGATTTTTGTTCTTGGAACTAAAGAAGAAACTATTGAAGACATTTGTTCTGCAATAAGTTTAAGTTTTTTAATAAATAAACAAAAAATGAGAGCAGAACCTGTTGTATTTAAGAAATTAAAAAAAGAAGTTGTGTATTTATTAAAAAAATATAATGTTGAAAAACCAAAAAAAGTAGATAATCTAAAAAATAAAAAAGTTATTTTAGTGAATCACAATTTTTTAAGTAAATTTAATGAAAGTGTTGAAAAAGCAAAAATTTTTGGCGTAATAGACACTCATGAAATTTCATTTAAGCATGAAAACATAATCACTTTTATAACAAAACCATATAAAAGCACGTGCACGCTTATTTTTGAACTTTTTGAAGAAGAAGATATTTTTATTCCTAAAAAAATCAGAAGCCTGCTTTTATGCGGGATTTTATACAGTACAAAAGGGCTTACTAATTACACAAAAAATGATTATAAAGCAGCAGAATCATTAAGCAATTCTCTTCTTTTAAATTTAAATAATTTTGCAAAAGAATTTATGAAAAATTTAAAAATGGACAAAAATATTTTTGAAATGTTTTTTGAAAACTTAAAAGAAGAAAATATTAATAATAAAAGAATTGGAATTGTGATTTTAAAATCAATTGATGGATCCCTTATTGAAAAGAAACAAGAAATTCTTCATGAAATGTCAAAATTAAGAAAAGAGGGGTTTCATTCTGTTTTAACATTAATTACTGATTTAACAAACAAAAAAACTTTTGCACTCATATTAAGTGAAAATAAGGATGTAATTGCATCTTTATTAAATAAGAAAATAAAAAATAATGTAATAGTATTTGAGAGAGAATTGAAATACGAAGACCTTCTTTCTTCACTTAAAGAATATTTTTAAATAGTTTAAAAACCAATAAATTTTAAAATAAAATGTTGATTAGTAGAGAATATGATTGATTTAGCTGAAAGAAAACAAACAGATTTTGTAACTCCAAAAAATGATAATAAAAAAGTTGTTTTATCAGGATTTATAGAAAAAATAAGACCTATTGGAAAAAATCTTGTTTTTCTTGTTCTTAAAGATATTAAGGGTTCTGTTCAAATAACTTTTAAAAAAGAGAATTTTAATGAAAAAGATTTGAAAGAAATAAGTAGTATTCCAATCCAAAGTGTAATCTCTTTGGAGGGCATTGTTAAAAAAAGTAAATTGTGCAAAAAAGGAGTTGAAGTAATTGCTAAGAAGTATGAAATACTGTCAAAAAGTGCTCCAAACCTGCCAATTGATTTTAATTCTGAAACAGGACTTGATAAAAGACTTGATAATCGATGGATTGATTTGCGTACAGAAAAAAACACGTTAATATTTCAGATTCTAAGTGATTTCATAAATTTTTCAAGAGAGTATTTATTAAAAAACGAGTTTATTGAAATTTTTACTCCAAAAATAATTGGTGCAGCAAGCGAGGGAGGAGCAGAAGTATTTGAACTGCCTTATTTTGATAAAAAAGCTTATCTTGCACAATCACCTCAATTCTTTAAACAAATGGCTTTAAGTGCGGGATTTGAAAAAGTTTTTGAAGTTGCACCAGTATTTAGAGCAGATCCTTCTTCTACATCAAGGCATGTAACTGAATTCACAAGTTTTGATTTAGAAATGGCGTACATAACTTCTTTTGAAGATGTAATGAAAGTTGAAGAAAACATGATAGCTTATTCAATAAAAAAAATAAAAGAAAAGTGGGGGGGTAAGGTAAAAGAAGTTTTCGATATTGATTTAATCATTCCTAAAATACCTTTCCCTCGTTTAAAAATGGAAGAAATTTATAAGATACTTCAAAAAAATGGAAGCAAAATAAAAAAAGGAGAGGACATAAGCACAACAGATGAAAGAATTATTGGTGAGTACGTAAAGAAAAAATTTAATCACGATTTTGTTTTTATTACAGATTATCCTTGGAAAGTAAGAAGTTTTTATCATATGAGAGATTCAAAAAACAATAGTTTAAGTTTTGATTTATTATACAAGGGAGTTGAAATAACAACAGGCGCTCAAAGAGAGCATAGATATGAAAAACTTGTTTCACAAGCAAAAGAAAAAGGATTAAACTTAAAACTTCTTGACTTTTATTTCAACTTTTTCAAATATGGTTGCCCGCCTCACGGAGGTTTCGGGCTTGGACCCGCAAGATTTGTAAAGCAAATGCTGAATTTATCTAATATCAGGGAAGCAATATTCCTCCCAAGAGACATGAAAAGATTAATGCCTTAACTAACAAGGTAAAATTTCAAGAATTAAAAAAACATTTATAAAAGATTTACTTCTTTTTTGTAGGAATATGAGAATTTTAATCTTTGGTCATAAGAATCCTGATACTGATAGTGTGTGCGCTGCAATTTCATTAAGTTATTTAAAAAATCAGGTTGGATTTAACTCAGAACCAAGAATTTTAGGTCCTTTAAAAAAAGAAACTAAATGGGTTTTAAATAAATGGAAAGTGAAAGAACCAAAGCTTATTGAAAATGTGTCTGGAAAAAAAGTAATTCTCGTGGATCATAATAATTTTAGTGAATCCGCTTTTGACATAGAAAAAGCAGAAATTCTTGAAGTGGTTGATCACCACAGAATTAATTTTTCATATCATTCGCCAATAGACTTTATTGTCAAACCTTATGGAAGCACTTGCACCATTATTTACGAACTTTTCAAAAAAAACAGGGTTGATGTTCCTCTTGAAATTCTTGGATTAATTTTAAGCGCTATTATTAGTGATACATCAGGATTTAAATCTTCTTCAACAACAGATAATGATTTAGAAACAGCTGAAGAAATTGCCAAACTTTTAGAAATAAATTTAGATGAATTTAAAGAAGAAATTCTTAAAATAAAAACAGATATATCTGGAAAGAGTATTAATGAACTCTTGAATTATGATTTTAAAAAATTTTTATCAAAAGCAGGAGAAGTAGGGATTGCTCAAATAGAAGTGAATAATTTTGATTTATTAAAAAGAAAAAAAGAAATTTTGAAAGAAATGAAAGAAATGAAAAAAAATGTTTATCATACTTTGTGTTTTATTATTTCAAACATAATTGAAAACAAAACAATTTTATTCATATTAAGTGATGATTTAGAGAAAATCAACAAAATTTTTAAAGGAAAGATAAAAAATAATGAAATAGAATTTAATAAATTATTAACAAGGAAGCTTGATATTGTTCCAATGCTTTTAAAGGCATTAGAATAAAATTCTTTTTAAGTTTAAACTCCTCATATAATCATATGTTTAACAAAAAATCTCAAACACTTGTTGTTAAAGAAATTCTATTTTTTGCTATTGGTGTTGCTGTTATAGCAGGAATTATTGCACTTTTTAATCAAATACTTTCTTCAGAATTAAAGACGTACACTATTGATAAAAAAATTGATTACTTATTAAATCAAATAGACTATATAACTTATAATTTATATTTTATGAGTGCAAGAAGCTCAACATTAAGCAATATAAGTTATACTCTATCAATGCCTGAAACATTAAGCGGTGATACTTACACTATTTGGGTAAAAAATGGTTATGCTTTTTGCATAAAACTTGGCACTGGAACTCAAAAGTGTTTAAATTCTTCTTTACCAAAAGAAACAATGTTAAATGGAGAACATTTTTCAAGCAATGAGTTAATTGTTTTTGTTGAAAGAAATCAAACAAATGTAAAAATTACTTTAACTTAAAAAAAACATTAAGCAAGTCCTAAAATATGCAATATAATCCAAACAATAAAAATCATTGCCGCCCATTTAGCAACTATTTTAAGAAGTTTAAACAATATATAAAACATGCCTAAAAGAAGAATTATTAGTATAGCTAATGATTGATTATCTGAAAAACCCATATTAACAAAATTTTTTTTTAAATCTGCAATTTTTTTCAAACTATTATTTATTTTACTCGTGGTAGCTTTGAAAAATTTGAACGCATCAATTATATCTTGAGGTGAAACTTGTTCAGATGAAATGCTTGTTTCATTTGAAGTTTTATTTACTGAAGCGTTTGTTTCAGGAATTGTTTCAGAAAAAACAGGGAAAAAAAGCATCATTAAGATTAGTAAGGAAAACAATTTTTTCATATTTTTTTTAAGAAATTACTAAAATATTAATTTAAGCATTTATTTGGATTATGTAAAAAGCTTGTATTTATCAATACCTTGAATTTCTTCAATTATTCTTTTTATTATTAGTTTTTGTGGAGATGGAAGCAATTCTATTCTCTTGCTTATATCCTCATAGGATTTAAAAGGTTCTCTTCTCCTTTCTTCTAAAATTGCAAGCATGTGCTTTTTACCAATGCCAGGCAGTAATTCAAGAGAATGCAATCTTATGTTCACAGGACCTGCTTTGTTGAAAAAATTAACATATTTTTCTTCTTCTTCCTCAACTTTTTTTTCAACAATCCTCTCTAATTCAATTTTAGCACTTTGTGTTAAATCTTCATAAGATATCTTACTAATCACATGATGAACTTTGCTTTCTGGATTTTCTTTTTTCCCCCTGCCTAAGAATACTTTTTCTCCTACAGTTAAATGAACATCTTTTTTTGGCTCTACTTCAAGAAGAGTTAAGAATTTATCACCGAGAACTTGCGCTATTGCATTCCTTCCTCCTTTTAATGGATGCCCATGTGGAAGGAAGTCTAAGACAATACCTGTTTCTTCTATACGCCTTTGTTCTCGCATCATTTTTTCTCACATTTTTAATTAAACAACTCAATATTAAATTATTTCCCATTCTCTTTCACTGTATTTAATATCTTCTCCATTTCTTCTTCATTAAAACTAATTGTGGAAGTTTGAAGTATTATTTTTAATTCATCCATATTTTTCGGCATAAAATCAATTATTTTTACTATAAACTTTGGTTTTAATTTGCTTATATTCAATTCTGTAAGTTTTTGTTCCAAAATTTTTGCTTTGCTCAAAGAAATTTTTGCGTTTTCTACGTGTTCAAAAGCTTTTTTCTGCTCTTCAATCATCTCTTTTTTATTTAATTTTTTTAATAATTCTTTTGCTTCTGCTTCTGTCAAAAATCTCTCATCAATTAATTCATAACCCATTTCCATCAACTCATCTTCTTTAAATGAACTGGTGCTGCAATAATTGTTTTCAATTTCTTGATATCCCTTACTTCAACTTTGTATGCATTTCCGCACTTACCAACAACTTTTCCAATTTTATTAAAAAACCTTCTGTAAGGTCTTCCTTTTTGAACACTTGGATCAACATCAATTAACACTTTCTCCCCTATCTTAAATTCTTGCAAGTATCTTGTTATTCTTATTTTCCCTTTTTCTCTAATGTTTTTTCTTAATTTGCTTCTCGTTCTTCTTTGAGGACCTTTACTTGCTTTCATTATGCATCACTACTCCAGTTTATATCAATTTTTTCATTATTTTTTTATTTAAAAACTTTCGCCTCAACCATTATTTGTTTAATTTTTTTTGACACATACTGCAATAAATTTTCCTGTTTTTGCCTTTTCCAACATACGTGCCTTTTATTTTTCCAAGAAACGTTGTTTCAACCTCCCTCCCACACGCATCGCATTTTAATTTTTTCACCATTTACATCAAACCTTTTATTCCTTTGAATTGTTTCATTAATTGCCTTAAATTCTTAGGTTGTCCCGCGCCTTTCATTTTTTTCAAAATTTTTTTCATTTGTTTGTATTGTTTAAGAAGCTCTCTCACATCTTTTTCACTCACACCAGCGCCTCTTGCTATTCTTTCTATTCTTTCTGCTCTAATTATTTCAGGGTTCATAAGTTCTTCCTTTGTCATTGAATCCATTATAATTTTAAAAGTTCTTAATTTATTCTCTTGAACACCTAATAATTCTTTAGGAAGGTTTGCCATACTCAAACCAGGGATCATGCTCACTATTTTTTGAATACTCCCCATATTTCTCATGCTTTCAAGTTGAAAACTTAAATCAAAAAGATTAAACTTACCACTCATAAGCCTTTCTCCTACTTCTCTTGCTTGAACCTCATCTATTACTTCTTCTGCTTTTTTAAGAAGGGTTTCCAAATCACCCATGCCTAAAAGTCTTGAAACAAATTTCTTTGGTTTAAACTCCTCTAAATCCTCTGCCTTTTCTCCAACACCTATAAATTGAATATTTGTTTTAGTAAATGCGCAAGCAGTTAAAGCACCTCCTGCTTTTGCAGTTCCATCAAGTTTTGTTATGATAACGCCATCTATATTTATTGCATCCTTAAATGCAATTGTTTGATTTTTTGCGTTTTGCCCAATATCTGCAGGAAGAATTAAAAAAGTGTAGGAAGGTTTAAGCTCTTTCTCAATATTTTTTATTTCTTTTGTTAATTGTTCATCAAGAGCATTTCTACCAGCAGTATCTGTGATGATTAAATCATAATTCTTAAGTTCTTTTTTATACTTCCTTATTATTTTAACAGGGTTTTTTTCTTTTTCATCAATAAAAACTGGAATGTTTAATTTTTTTGCTAATTGCTCTAATTGTCTCATAGCAGCAGGCCTAAATGTATCCAGGCCAAGAAGACAAACTTTTAAACCTCTTTTTTGATAGTATCTTCCAAGTTTAGCGCATGTCGTTGTTTTTCCACTTCCAAACAAACCAACTAATAAAAAAATTTCTTGTTTTTTTTCAATAGTTATGGTATTCCCTTCTCCAAGAATACTTACTAACTCTTGGTAAATTGTATTTATTATTAATTCTTTTTGAGAAAACCTGTCTTTTCTCTTGTTTATTTCTTCTCTTATTTTTTTAGTTAATTCAAAAACAAGTTTTATATCTACGTCTGCTTGTATAAGGGATTTTTGTATATCTTTAAGCACGTCATTAATTAAAGCATCATTCACATGAGTTGTCTTTAATATTTTCTTCATGCTTTCTTTTAAAGACGTGCTTAATTTATCTAAAACCATAGAAATTAAAAGATAAATCCTATTTTTAAAGAATTTGGTAATTATTTAAGAAACTCTTTTAAAACATCAACTTTATCTTTCATACCAACCAATCTATAATTTCTTAACTCCATTTCCAAATCCAAACAAGGTATCCATTCTCCAAGAAAATATCTTTTTTCTATTAAAGGCGTCCCAAAATAACGCGTGTAAATCTTTGATTTTGAATCACCTAAAATCAAAATATCTATGCCATAAATCTTAAGCTTGCATAAAAGTATGTCTGCATCTTGTTTTGACCGTGTTATTCCTCCTAAACAATAATCACAAAATATGTTTTTTATGTGAAAAATATCATCATTGTTTGTAGCAATATTTATATCATTAACATTTATTTTAACACCTTGAAGAGCAAGATTCGCAGAACCAACAAGAACCCATTGAATTGGAAACTCTTTTAATTTTTGCGCAAAAAAAACTAACGCCTTTTTTTGTGCTTCAGATAACCCCATTTAATTCAACCCGATTTTATTAATTATTTTGTCTTTTTTAAATATTGATAAATCACTATAATTTTGCCCAACTCCGAGGAAAAGTATTGGTTTTTTTGTTACATAAGAAACACTAAGTATTGCCCCACCCTTCTCATCAACATCTGCTTTTGTTAAAATAGAATAATCAAAACCAATTAAATTGTTAAACTCTTGCGCTTGTATAATAACATCATTTCCTGCAAGAGAATCCCCTACAAACACTGTTAAGTGTGGTTTAACAACTCTTTTAATTTTTTCAAGTTCATTCATAAGATTTTTATCACTATGCTGTCTGCCCGCAGTATCAACTAAAACAACATCAATTCCTTTTGCTTTAGCATGTTTTACTGCATCAAATGCTACTGCTGCTGCATCGCTTCCATAATCATGTTTAATTAATCCAAAACCAACATTTTTTGAATGAATTTCTAATTGTTCAATGCTTGCAGCCCTGAAAGTATCGCTTGCAGAAGCAACACAAGAGAATCCTTTTTTTCTTAACATATAAGCAATTTTAGCAAGTGTTGTTGTTTTTCCACTTCCATTAATGCCTACAAATAAAATAACATAAGGTTTATACTTCTTTATTTCATCAAAAAATTTTTTTTCATTCGGTTCTAACAAAATTGACTTTATTGTTTCACTAATCAAATCATTTATTATCTTCTGAGAATGCATTCTTTTTATTTCCATACCAATTAATTTTTGTCGCAAGTCATAACTTATTTTTTGAACAACTTCATAAGCAACATTGCTTTCTAACAAACTGAATTCCATTTCTTCCAAAAACTTATTTAATTCTTCTTCTCCGATTTTTTTTGTTGTTGCTTTCTTAATTATTTTTTCAACAAATCCTTTTTGTTTTTTCTTCGCAACTTTTCTTGGTTTTTCTTTGGTTCCACTAATTAATTTTATGCTTTCACTCAGTTTTTTCTTTAAAAATTTAAACATATAAGCTAAAAGAACAAACTCATAAATAAATCTTTTTTTTACTTCTTTTTAGGTTTTTGCAGTTCATTGTAAAAACTTCTTATTTCTGGTTCAAGCTCGCCAAGTCTTACAGCCATTTTATCTGCATCAGCCCTCATTTTAATCTCAATTTTTTCAATTTCTTTTGACTGAGATTCAAGTATTTTTTGAGCTTCTTCAAGATTTTTTTTCAAAACAACTCCTGAACCAATTTCTACAAGAAGTTTGTCATTTTTTTCTAAAATCGCTGGTATAAAAACACCGCTTCCAATAGGAACAAGAATTTTTTCCCCACTCTGTCCTTTAATAGAATTCAAGGAATCCACTACAAAAACTAATTCATTCCTTTTTTGTTCTAATTGAATAAGATTTTTTTCAATAGCATCTAATTGTTGTTTAAGCGTGTCAAATTCTACAAGTTTTTGTTGCATTTCAGGAGATATTTCAGGAAAAACCATACTTTCACCTTTTTTTAAAACATTCAAAGCATATTTAAACCTTTTCTTATAAATTCTGTTAAAACAAAAATCAACAAAATACCCATAAACAATTTAACAATAAAGAAATTTGTGAAAAACATGGTTAAAATTAGAGCTGTTCTTACTTCATTATTGCTAATTACATAATATTGTTTCTTTTACAGGAATAGGATTACGTTTTTCTCCTTCTGAATTGAAGGTAAAACAAACAAGTTAAACTTTTTAGGAGTGGCAATTAGAAAATTTAAATGAAATAAAAAACATTTCTTAAAATAAAATAACTTTTATATTAATAAAAAGCATTTAATTAATAAAATGGTAAAAAAAAAATTAATAGATGAAATTTATAAACCTTATTTTTTGCCTGGTGGCACAACATCTTGCTTAATGATTCATGGATTAGGAAGCGGGCCATACACTCTTAGACCCTTAGCAGAATTTTTAAACAAACACGATATTACTGTGAATTCGGTTTTGCTTGAAGGTCATGGCACGAAACCTGAAGATTTAAGAAATAAAAGCATAAGAAAAGAAATTTATAAATCTGCTTTTGAAGGCGCAAAAACCCTTAAAAAAATGGGGTTCAAAAAAATCTTTGTAATAGGACATTCTCTTGGAGGAATGATTGCTTTAGAAATGCTCAGTAAAAATAATTGGATAAAGGGAGGAGTAATTTTAAAATCCCCATTACAATTAAAAGATTGGGAAGAAAAAATAATCTCTTTTTTAAGCAAAGGTCATTCAAGAGAATTCATCCCTCTCCATCCTTTCAACGAACTTTACTCTGTTCATAAGTTTTATTTAAAACATAAGAGATACTCAAAAATACCAATCAAAACATTATATGACATCACAAAGTATATGAAATATATAAAAAAAAGATTAAAATATATAAAACAGCCTCTTCTATTAATTTATTCTAAAAAAGATAAATTAGGAGGGTATGACACTCCAAAAATAATAGAAGAAAAAGCAAATTCAAAAAAAATAAGAAAAATTATTTTAGAGCGTTCCGGACACACAACTCTTTTTGAAGCAGATAGAAAAAAAGTAAGAAAAAGTATTCTGCAATTCATTAAAGCATATGATTGATTTAAACTAAACCTTCTGTCTCATAAGAAAACTTTTTAGTTGGTTTTATTAATGAAGGCTCAGAACCCCCATGCCATGTAATTCTTGGCCTTATTTGTATAGGATACATTTTTTCTACTTTATCATCAAGCACAATAGCACTTCCTTTTAATGGAGGAAGCATGTTTAAAAGTGTTTGTATATCACCTGCCAAATAAGTTTGCATTATGTTATTCAATGCTTGTATATCAATTCTTGAAGTTACTCTATGGCTTAAAACCAAATCACTCTGAGTTATAACATCTGTATGAATCTTTCCTGGTTGTTGCGTGGCAAGCACAAAACTTATGCCGGGTTGTCTTCCTTCTCTAATAATTTGTATTAAAGAATTGCTTGCCAAAGTTTTCCCTTCTCTTGGAAGAAATTCATGAGCTTCATCAAGAAAAATCCATACAAGAGGAACATGCTCTTTTTCTCCAACAACATATTCTGTTTGAAAATACCTCCAACCCCTTTCAATATCTTCTTTTTCTTCAAGTTTTCTTGCAATAATTCTTTCTTCAAGTATTTTTTTTGAAATTAATCCTACAATAAGGGCTCTTATACTGAAACCACCACCAATATGAGCATACATGCTGATATCAACCACATTTATCTTGCCTGGAGAAAGCAATTCCTTAACACTTACTCCATCTTTGCTAAAAAGCCCCCAAGAATCTGCAGATTCAAAAGAATTTATTGCTGCCTCTTTCACTTCTAATGTTGATTTTGTATCTTTATTTATTTCTTTAACAATATCTCTTATATCATATGATTTTCCAGTGCTTAACAACTTTATTATAACCCTATTAATTAATATGCCTACACTACTATTAACATTGATTTCAAGCAAAGAACACCAATCAATGCCACTTAAATCCTTGCAACTTATGGAAAATGCGCCATCCACAGGTATGTCTTGAGACCTCAATAATTCTAATTTTCCTTTTGGAACAAAAACCCTTACTTCTGATTCAAACCCTTTGCTTTCAATCTCCCACTCATCAAGCAAATCATCATCTCTCATATTCGGATATTTCATTGTCCAATAAATCCCCATTGTATCAAAAAACAAACAACTTATCTTATTTCTCACTTCATCTGGAAGAGAAGCAATTCCTTCTGCAATAACACCCATAGTGTAAGATTTTCCTGAACCTCTTTTACCGCAAATAAGCAGAACATGCGGGTTAACAACATCAAGTAGAACTCTATTCGCTAAACTCGTATCCTTACCCATTGTTATATACTGCTTTCCAATAAAAATTGTTCCATCTGTCCCATATTTCTTTATACCTTTTGGACTTCTGCCAAGGATGATTTCATGAACCATTTTAATAAACTAAATACTTTAATAATTAAATAATTAATGAATTTTAATGCTTAATTTCTCTTTTCTTCTCAAATGTAAAATAAAGTTCATTATTTAAAAAATCCAATTTTAGAAGGTTTGTTATATCAAATTGTTTTTGCTGTTCGAAATTGTTTGTTTCATCTTTTAAATAATCTAATAAACACACCATTGCTTCAATGTTATGAACATTGTATTCTTTTTTGTAATTTTTATTATCATACGCAACAAAGCATTTAAACTTACTTGTTTTTAAATCAAAATCACCTTCAAAAATAATTTGCTTTTTTTTATTATTTGTTTTTGTAAAAAAAGTAGCATAAATCCATCTTCCGCGTATAAATAAATTATAGCAAGGTTTAAACTGCGTTTCAACAGGAACTGGTATTTCCTTAAAATCTTTTGAAAAATAATCCATAATTAACAAGTGGAAAAACACATATTTTAAATATTTCTTTTAAATTTTACATAACTTATTTTAGATTTTCAAGTATGTCACTAAGTTCTCTTATATCGCTTATAACATAATCTGCTTTAATATTCTCATGATTGAAAAGAATAGTGCCTTTATCAGTAGTTCCATATGAAGCATAAACTGTGATTAATCCAACTGCTTTTGCTCCTGCTATATCTCTTTTTGGATTATCTCCAACAAAAATCGCATTTTGCGGTTTAACTTTTAATTTATTCAAAGCAATTAAAAAAGGTCTTCCGCTTGGTTTGTATTCCTTGCTTATACTTCTTGTCACGATAACATCAAAATAAAAATCAAGTTGCGTATTAGTCAATCTTAGATACGCTTTTTCATTCAAGGCATCTGTTACAACACCTAATTTCAAACCACTTTCTTTTATGTTTTTAAGCGTTTCACAAACTCCTTCATAAACAATCCATCCTTTGCTTCTCTCTTGACGATAACCATTAACTCCTGAATAAAGTATTCGAAAGTATTCTTGATTCTTTTCAACATAACCTAATTTTTTCAAAAACTTCTGAAAAACTTTTTTATCTTCCATTCCATGCCTGCTTTCAGAATAAACCTCCATAATCTTTTTTTCTGCTTCTTCCTTACTAATTTTCAACCCCCTTAACTGCATTTCATCAATAGCTCTTTTAATAGCATTCCTCTTTGTAGTAACAAAATCAATTATTGTGTTATCAATGTCAATTAAAACAGCATCTATCATTAAAATGAAAATACCAAGCAATCTTTAAAAGTGTTAATATACTAAAGAATAACAATGAAAGCAACTCTGACAAAAAGCATTTTATTTTCAGTTTTATGTTTATTTTTTATTTCAAACACTTATGCAATGAAATTCATTTCTGAACAAAATGTTGTTATAAGTAAAAACATAAATGATGATGTGTACATACTTGGAGGCAATGTTGCCATTAACTCAAACATTAATGGTGATGTTGTAGTTATTGGTGCTTTCATTAATTTAAATGCTAATATTAGCGGTGATTTGTATTGCTTAGGTGAAAATATAAAATTAAATGGTAGTGTTGGAGATGATTTATTGTGTTTCGGAAACAAGATTTACCAAAACAACAAGGTTGTTGGAGACGTATTAGTATCTGGAAACAGTGCAATTCTTAATGGGAATAATACAAATGTGTGGGTGGGTGCTAACAATATTGAAATAAAAGGCATAATAAACAAGAATTTAATAGCGGGTGCAGACAAGATTTTCATTAATGGAAAAATATACGGGAACGCAACAATAGAAAGCAGTGAAATAGAATATGGGAATAAAAGTTTTATTGGAGGTTTAATGAATTATTCACAAATTGTTAAAGAAAAAGAAGAACCCAAATTCATTAAATTCTTTTTTTGGAGCAAATTTATAAGATTAATAGCAACTATAATTAATACTGCATTTTTAGGATTAATTCTCATAAAATTTAAGCCAGAGATAATAAAAAAATTCCAAAAAGAATACCTTAAAAATAATTTTCTCAATTTTTTTGTTGGTCTTTCATTCCTATTATTCTTTCCATTTCTAATTGTCTTTCTTTTTTTAACAGTTTTTGGATACAAGTTAGGAATACTTGCAGGAGCAGCATATGGTTTGTTTATTTTCTTATCATGCACATTAGTTAGTTTTTGGATTGGAAAAGAATTTGAATCTTTATTAAAATTAAAAAATCAAAATTTATTTCAGCAATTATTAGTTGGTGCTTTTATTCTCTCCATAATTCCTTGGATACCTTATATTGGAAACCTAATAAAAATAGTTTTTATTTCAATAGGAGCTGGAGTTTTAATAAATGATTTTTTAAAAAATAAAAATTAATTCAGTTCTTTGCTCTTAAATTCCTCCCATAACTTCCATATTTGCCTGCATGTTTCCATATGACCAGTATATTGGTTTAAATGCCCGTCTTTTGGTTCTGCTATAAAAAATATGTTTTTCTTTTTAAACAAAATTTTCATTAATTCTCTGAAAAGTTTTGTGCCTCCATTCTTAGGAACTGCTGCTTCTCCATTAATGCTATCAGCACAATGAACTGCAACAATAGAATCAAAAACAAGTTTCAATTGCTCAACAGGATTAATTCTTAATCTCCCACTATTTTCGTACTCAAAAATAGCATGATGCATATCAAAAAGAACATTTTTTGATAAAAAAGCAGCATCAATAAGATTCGCACCAAAATGGTTTAAGCGAGTTACCATATTTTCCACAAAAACCCTGCCTCTTGCTTTATTTAAACAATTAAAAACGCTTTCCCTAAGAAATGTTATGCTATTCTTTTTAACAGAAGGGTGCATAACAGTATAATCCATATTCATGCTTGAAGATAATCTTTCCCACTTAGAAAATGTATTATCTGCATATACTGGAAAAGGAGGATGCAATCCTTGAAAATTTGGATTAAAATTTTCTCTTATTTTTTCAATAGCTTTTACAACTTCTTGAATAGAATCTCCTTTGATTATTTGAAGTTCATAACCATTAATTTTTATTCCTTCTTTTTCAAGTAAATCTATGCTCTTTAGAAAAACATCAATGTCCTTTATTCCAACTTTCATAGCCAAAAACATATGCATAGTAAAAAAATTTTTTTTAAAATACTTTCCTGTTAGCAAATAAAAAATTAAAAATAAAAAAAATGTATTCAAGAACTTAAAATCTTCTTCTTTTTGCATAACATTCTCTGCAATAAACAGGCCTTCCTTCAACAGGTTTAAACGGAACCTCACACTCCCTGCCACATTCACTACAAACAGCCTTATACATTTTTCGAGAAAATCTACTAAAATTTCCTCTTCTATGTTCATCCATTTTTTCTTTTCACCTTTTTAAATTTTTTAATAAAAAGAAGAATTCTCTTCTAATTATTATTAGCATAAACTACATCTCCCATTTTTAAACATAATGTATTAAAAACAATAAAGAAAGAAGAAGCAGTCAAGATTAGTAACAAGCTCTGGGTGAATCTAAACCATGAAGTTAAAACCTCATAAAATCTTCTAAAGTCTAAAAATTTATAAATAACAATTCTAATAATAGTATTCAAGAAGAGGGGGTTTTTTATAAGAAGATTTAGAACACATACTTATAGAGAGCTTACAAGGAAGGATGTAAATAAAAAAGTAATCTTATCAGGATGGATTCATAATATCCGTGAATTAAGTAATATTGCTTTTATTGATTTAAGAGATCGTTATGGAATAACACAATTAGTAAAAAAAAAAAAAAAAAAAGTAAATAATCTTAGCAGAGAATCTGTTATTAAAGTAGAGGGAATAGTAAAAAAAAGACTTAAAGAAAATCCTAATATTCCTACAGGAAGTATTGAAGTGGTGGTTAATGAATTAACTGTATTAAATCTTTCTAAAAGTCTTCCTTTTGAATTACATAGTGAAAGTATAATCTCAAATGAAGATATTCGATTAAAATACAGGTATTTGGAATTAAGAGAAAAAAATCTTAAAAATAATATCATCCTACGGCATAAAGTTAAGAATTCAGCAAGAAATTTTCTTAATAAAGAACAATTTTTAGAAATTGAAACTCCTCTCTTAGCTAAATCCACGCCTGAAGGAGCTCGTGATTACTTAATTCCAAGCAGAGTGCATAAGAACAAATTTTTTGCTTTACCACAATCACCACAACTTTTTAAAGAATTATTAATGATAGCTGGTTTTGATAAGTATTATCAATTCGCTAAGTGTTTAAGAGATGAAGATTTAAGAGCTGACAGGCAACCCGAGTTCACGCAATTAGATTTAGAAATGAGTTTTGTTAATGAAGAAGACATAATGGATTTATGTGAAAGATTAATTTTTCACATATTTAAGGAAGTTTTAAATTTAGAACTAGAAATTCCTTTTGAAAAAATTACTTATGAAGAAGCTATTAAAAAATATGGTTCTGATAAGCCTGATTTAAGAAAAAAAGATGAAAGGTTTAAATTTGTTTGGATAACAAACTTCCCAATGTTTGAAAAAAATGAAAAAGGAGATATTCAAGCGATGCACCATCCTTTTACTATGCCTAAAAATTTTTCTGAAAATAAAGATTTGCTTAAATTAAAAGCCAGATCTTATGATTTAGTATTAAATGGTTGGGAAATTAGAGGGGGTTCAATAAGGATTCATAAAAAAGAACTTCAAAAAAGAATTTTTAATATTATAGGTTTAAGTGAAAAAGAAGTGCTTGAACAGTTTGGTTTTTTATTAGAAGCGTTAGAATTAGGAGCTCCTCCCTTAGGAGGTATTGCTTTAGGTTTAAGTAGACTAATTTGTTTAATGGCAGGAGAAGATTATATTAGGAAAGTTATAGCATTTCCAAAAAACAAATCTTGTAAGGATTTAATGTTAGGATGTCCTTCAAAAGTGTCAGAAGAACAACTTAAAGAAATAGGATGGGGGAGATTTTATGAGGAAAACGTTCCAGATTGAAACAATAAATAAACTTATTGTGGGAAAAAATTCTATAAAAGAAATAAATAACATAATCGGTGATTATAATAATGTATTAGTAATAACTAGTAAAGGCCGATTAAAAGCGGGTTTTATAAAAAAATTAAAGCAAAATATTAATAATAAAATAAAATGTTTTGATGTTTATTCTAAAATAAATTCTGAACCTACAAAAGAAATGATTTTTTCTTGTTATGAGTACGTAAAAGACACATCTTATGATTTAATTATTGGGTTGGGCGGAGGCAGTTGTATCGATACTGCAAAGATTATTTCTATATTACAAAAAAATAATTTGAATGAGAAGGATTTTAAAAATGAAAATATTCTTAGAAAAGGAGCTGATATTTTAGCAATTCCTACAACAGCAGGCAGTGGCAGTGAGGCTACGAATATCGCTGTTTTTAAAGATGAAAATAATAAAAAAAAAGCAATAGTCAATTCTTTTTTAATTCCAAAATATGTCATAATTGACCCTTTTTTTCTTACTACAATTCCTAAAAAGATTGCTGCATACACAGGAATTGATGCTTTAACACATTGTATAGAATCTTTTACATCAAAAAAAAGCAATTTTATAACTAAAGAAATTTCTTTAAAAGGGTTTAAATTAATTATTGAAAATCTTATTGCTTTTAAGGAAAATAATGATTTTAACATAAGATTAAATCTTGGTTTAGGTAGTTTTTTTGGAGGGGTA
>JAFCGN010000013.1 GCA_017608045.1 Candidatus Parvarchaeota archaeon | reverse complement strand
AATAAGGGAGTTAGTAAGAACCGTAGGTTCTTACTACCAAACATTTTTAAACACTTTTTCTTTAATTAATTCTTATGGTTTATTATCTTAAAGAAGGGTTTCCTCAAGAAAAAGAGCTTGTTATCTGTACTGTTAAAAAGATTCTTCCGCATGCTGTTTTATGCGTATTAGATGAGTATCATAATAAGGAGGGCATGATTCATGTTTCTGAATTAAGTCATAAGTGGGTAAAAAATATTAAGGATATTGTTACAGAGGGAAAACAAATTGTTGCAAAGGTTTTGGATGTTAATGAGCGCAAAGGGCATATAGATTTGTCTTTAAGAAAAGTAAGTAATGCTGAAAGAGAGAATAAATTTAAGGAATGGAGGTTGGAAAAAAGAGTTGATAAACTCTTGCAAGTTGCTGAACAAAGGATAAAAGAAAAAAAGGGTTCTTATGAAGCTATTGGGGACAAAATTCTTGATGAGTACGGTGCTTTGTATATTTTTTATGAGGAATGCAAGGAAAAGGGCAGAGATGCATTCAAAAATTTAGGTATTACGAAAAAATGGGAAGATGCAATATATTCTATATTTGAAGAGCAATTTAAAACAATTAAAGTTGTTTTAAAGGGTCATATGAAAGTAAAAAGTTATGAAGGGGATGGTCTTTCTGATTTGAAAGATTTTTTTAATGAATTACTAAAATATTCAAAAGAGAAGAATTACTTAATTAATATTAAATATCTTGGTGCGCCATTATATTATTTAACTTTGACTTCAAAAAATTATAAGATTGGGGAAGAGCAATTAAGCGATTTATTGAAATTTGCTGAGAAAAAAAGCAAGGAAAAGAATCTTAAATTTGTTTGGGAGAGAATAATGAAATAAGTTTTAGAAAATGAAGTGGTGAATGCATGAAAAAAATACATTATTGCGTGGAATGCAAAAAATACACTTTGAAAGAGGAGTGTTGTGGAAAGAATACAATTATTAAGATTCCACCAAGGTTTTCAAAGCAAGATAAATATGCGAGTTATAGGAGGAAGGCAAAAGAAAATGAGTGGAGAGAGAGGGGGTTGTTGTAATGAATGAAATGTCTTTTAAAGTAATAAAACATGAAAAAATCAAGCTTTTAAACCCTGTGCTTATAGAAGCATTGCCGGGTATAGCAAATGTGGCAAGAATTGCAGGAGATTATATAATAGATACTTTGAAGGCAAAAAAAATAATTACAATTTATTCAAATACTTTTCCAAATTCTGTTTTTATAAATAAGTTTTCATTAATTGAATTGCCAAAAATGGAGGTTTATCAATGGAGAGATGAAAAGAATAAAAGAGATTTATTAATTCTTGTTGGTGATGCACAGCCAGTTAAAGAAAAAGATTCTTATTTTATAAGTAAAAAAATTATTGAATTAGCAAAGGAATTAAGGGTTAAACAAATAATCACAATGGGAGGGATTGGTTTAAAAGTTATTCCTGAAAAAAACGTGGTTCATGGTGCGGCAACAGAAGAATCTTTAGTTAAGAAATTAGAATCATTAGGTGCTGTTTGCGATGGGAATAAAACAGTTGGATTAATATTTGGCGCTGCAGGACTTCTTATGGCGTACGCTAAGTTTGAAAAAATTCCTTCTGTTAGTTTGCTTGCTGAAACTTTTGCACACCCACAACACTTAGGGTTTAAAGCATCAAAAAATATTCTTGAAATCTTGTGCGATTATCTTGATTTTGAACTTGATTTTACTAAGTTAAATAAGGAAATTGCAAAAATCAAAAAAAGAGAAAAAGCGATTATTGACGAAGACTTGAAAAAAACAATGGAGTTTCAAAACTTGTTTAAAAAAGATACAAGGTATATTGGGTAATTTAATAAAAATCAAGTGTTTTTTGGGATTTCTTTTCATTATCTTTTTTATTATTAACGTATTTTATTTTTCCATACACTCCATCATATCCTGGTTCAATTTCAAGCTCTTCGTTTCTGTTCATGATTATTAGTTTAGCAAGCAGTTTATTTACTCCTTTTTCTTCAAGTTTATCTTTGCTAACATTAAGTAATATGTTGAATTCATTTCCAAACTTTTTTATTAAAGAATTATACAGTTCCCAAATTTTTTTTGAATTTAAAGAAGAAATATTTAAATCATATTTAATTAATTCATGTAATGGCAATAATTTCTTGAATGGAATCGCGTTTTTAGGTTTTCTACCTAAAGGCATATCACTTAATTCTTCTACTCTATTCTCTACTCCTATTGTTAATGGTTTTTTGCAAACAGGGCATATTCCATTAAATTTTTTGGTTTCTTCAGGGGTTAGAGCAATATTGCAATTCCTGTGTCCATCATAATGATATTTGCCGTACGCTGGGATTGTTTCAATCGTGAATTTAAACCCTTTTTTTGTTTTTATTGCATCAATTAATGCATCATATGTTAATTCTTTTAATTCAAATGCATTTGCTTCTCTCCCTAACCTCCATGGCCATGGGGAATGACTGTCACTATTGCTTATTAATGTGAAATTATCTAATTGCGAGCACCTCCAATTCATGCTTGGATCACTGCTTAAACCAGTTTCAAGAGCATGAATGTGTTTTAATTCTTTTCCATAACATTCTTTGATGTTATTGTATCCAGAATTGCTTCCGAATAAACTGAACCAAGGAGTCCAAATATGAGCTGGAAAAATAAAAATTCTTTTTGAAATATTCATTAAATCTTGTACTAATTCCTGGCTTGTCCATCTGCCAAATATTGGTCTTCCGTCATAATCAATTCTTCCATGTTTTGATAGTAGTTCTTGTATTTGTTCTGCAATTTCAAAATTAGGGCTTAAAATTACGTGATGAATTTTTTTTACACTAACTCCATTTTTTGGTTCATCTACTGAGTAAATATTGCTTATTTCTGTTGATAAAACCCATTTCATTCCATTAAATTCATAAATGCCATTATTGCTTGAAACTAGTTTTGATTTCAATTCTTTAAACCATTTTGGGTGGGAGAAATCCCCTGTTCCTAAAAGATTTAGTCCTTTTATTAGTCCATATTTGCTTTGATGTTCAACATCCATAATTGAGCTTGTTGCTCTTGAATATTTTGAATGATTGTGCAAGTCAGCAAAAATCTTCATAACAAATTAATAATAAATAAAAAGGTTTAAAATTTATTGGTAGAAAAAAATGTTGCAAGTTTTTAGAAATTGTATTAATATGCTTGTTGGCTTCCTTTAATTACAAGACTTAAAGGATTTGCATCAACAGTGTACCCGTATTTCAAATTTATTTCCATTGTTTCAACTACTTCTTCGTTTACTTTAGTTCTTTGAAATTCAATAGCAAACTCATTTTTTGTATTTCTTACAATTTTATGCAATGCATAATATTTACTTGATTCTTCTGGGTTGTAAATACTTGTAATTATGTAATCAGTGCCATCATCGCTTAATCGAATGTTGCTGCATTGCGTTATATTTGTGTATCCTTCTTTTTCATAATCTTCAGCACACCAAAAAGAAGGGTTCGCAAGCTCCCAAGTGCTTGGATAAGTAATTTCAATTTCTTTTACAATTTCACTGAGTTGAGGGTTTTCTAAAAAACTTATTTTGTTTTGGTCATCTGAAATTTCATTTAAATATGCAATTCTTCCCCCTCCACTATTAACCATTTCTACATTAACAAAAAAAGGTGTTAATTCCTTTGGATTGTCTTCTTCATGATTGAATGTATGCACTGGTTCTTCAGTGCTTAAATAAACTTTTACAGGAGAATTTGAACAATTTTTTTGCGGAGATACAGTAATAGTGGAGGTTTCTGGAACAAAATGAACGTCAGTGTATGCAGTAGTTTTATATTCATAATAAATCCTTGCGTTTATATTTAAATTCACATTTGTTGGTATGTTTGGATTAGGCGTTCTTACACTCCAATAAAAAGTTAAAGGAATATTTGGAGTTAGTTTTTCTGTTTTATAATAGCTTCTGCTTAAATCAACTCCTTCTTCTTCACTATTCTGCGCGTATTCTATATTATAGATGACACCAATTAAGTTTTTAGCTGAATATTCTCCATTATTTAATAATTCCATTTTTAAATTAAATATCTGGTCTGGAACAAGTGATGTTCTGCTTGCGTAAAAATTATTTACAAAGACACCTGTAATGTTTGTTATTGTTTGAGTGTTTTCTGTCTCTATGCAACCCATTAAAAATAGTAAAAAAGGTATAATAAAAAAATAAAAGTTTTTGTTCATTCTTAATTCACCGTTAGTGTAATTGGGTCGCTATCAATACAATAAGTATACTCTGCTCTTGCATTAACTGTACTAATTGATTCTCCTTCAACAATTTGGCATAAACCATTGCTTGCTGCTTCTTCATCACATATTCCAATAGGTATGGATACTTGCGCCATTCCATTATCAGCAGGATATCCTTCTCCTATGGAATATATTCTTATGTCTCCGTCTTCTGCATATTCATACCCTAAAAGGTCAGTAGCTAATAAGTTATCAATAACGTATAAGTGCATGTTTGGGTCTCTTATTGTAATTTCAAAGTTAATTAATTCTCTTGTATCATCATATGCATATTGTATTGTTCCATTGTTTGTATTTGTAGCAGTTACTAAAAGATATGCTTCATTGTTTGAAGTTATGTCATACCCGTTTTCAGCACCACTCACTGTTACAGTTACAGGGCCTTTTGTGCTTCCGCTTTGAGGTTTTGTAGTTGTTTTTGTAGAGGAGTATATTAAGTCTTGGTATCCCGTGCTGTTATAATCAAAACATAATCTTGCTTTTATTTGGTAGTCTCTTTTAATTGCATTATCATTAACTTTTAATGTCCAACTTGTTGGAAATTCTGTTCCTCTTTTTGGTATTTGCAAATCCGTTTTAATGCCTCCGCCTAAAACTTCTATGTCAGAAGGAGCGATTATTTTTAAAACTGCATTTTCAAGGTTTTCTGGATAATTATTGTTTATTTTCACATTAAGTGTTGTTTGACGACCTTGCCTTACTTGGTTTGTTCCAAGAGAAAGAGTTATTTTAATTCCGTCTGCTGTAGTGGTTTCTTCTTCGTTTTGAGTGCATCCCATAAGTAAAACTATTGCAAGTAATAAGCTCAAAGTAATTGTTTTTTTCATTTTTTTACCTCTTTTTTTATTATCTTTATTATGCTTTTATCATTTAAAAATTATTACTTTAAAGGAAGCACTCCAATTTTAGTTGTTCCTTCTTGCATGTAATCATAACTTATTCTCATATAGAATTTTAATGATTGAAGTGGCATGTTTGTGTAGCTTTCTTTTAAATTAAATTGCATTGTTATTGGCTTTTCTGTGATAAATTCTATAGAAGGGAAGCTTGCAACAATAACATTCCCAATATCTTCTCCTTCTCCTATTCCATACTCTTTTCTATACCAAGCACACCATTTTCCTTTTTCTCCAGATTCAGCATTTATTTGACAATGACTTATATCAATCCATTCTCCATAAGAAGGTATTTCAACTGCGTTAGGATATTGTATGCTCACATTCACGTAACTGTTTGGTTTAATAATCCCTTTTCCTGCATTTGTTAAAGTGTATTCATAAAGAAAATTTTGTTTTATGCCAGGTGAGTAAATAACAGTTTGTTGCTTTGGCGTGGCTCTTAATGCTCCTGCAGTTATTCCAGCATTTCCAAGAATATTTTCTTTATTTGTGCTTTTTCTTGTAAATTCTTCTTGTGTCATTGCTTGAATTTCTTCATAAGCACCTACTTTATAATGATAGTTTAAAGTATAGTAAATATTATGTTCATAGTAAACATTAGCTATTTCTGAAGAACTTGGCGCTTGAAGTATGTAAATAAATTCAATTTCTTCATTTGGGAACATGTGTTCTAAAAAATGAGTTCTAACTTGCTTGCCATTATCAGGAGCCCAAGTATTGCAACTAAATTCATCTTTGCTTGTGTCTCTTATATCATTAGGTTCATGCGCTACACCGCATTCAACAATCTTGAATGGTTCAACATTGTCTAAACTTAATTCAATATTACTTGCTTCATCTCCAAGAGCATTATTTCTTATTACAACAGAAAGATAGGCATTGTTTTCAGGTCTTACTTTTTGAACAGCAAATGTTGCTTCTTGCCCTCCAATAGCAGGAGCGCCAAAATAAATAACTCCAAGGTCCTCAACACTTGTTAGTGTCGTTTCTTTTTCAGTACTATTATTGCTTACGCAACCCATTACGAAGAGTGATGAGAATAGGAGTATTGCAAAAACAATATTTTTTTTCAAAATTTTATTCTTCATTTTGCTCACCTTTTATTCATAACCTGCATCAGCAGTATGGTAACTATCTTCAGCCCTAACCACGGTTTCACCTGTAACTAAATAATCATAAAACACGTCTGCCCTAAATAATCTTGTTGTTCTTAATTCATCATCAGTTATACTATCTGGTATACTTAATGTGCAGCCATATCTTGTGTATTCTTCTATGCCTTTTTTTTCGCAAAGGTCATAATAGGTATCAATGTTCGTGCATACTTTTTTATCTTCTTCATTTTTTAAGTTTAAGCAAGGCCAAGTGCAAACATCATGCTCTTCATCATAACTGCAAATTCCTTCTCCTTTTTCTCCATCTGTTGACGCCTGCAATATTTTTAGAGTTAAACTCGTGGTTTGATAACATTTTGTTGGTATTATTGCCTTACACAAAATATACCCCCTGTCCTCCATTTGCTTGCAGTCATCTTCATCTCCTGCCCACCCATCTCCTGTTTTTTCATAATTATTTATTTCTCCATCGCACGTAACAGTGCAGTCATATATAGAACCAGAGCATTGGCCAAACTCTTTTGGAATCCATAAGTATAAGCTTTTAATATCATTTATTGTTCCACTTCCAGCATTTGTTACCCCAACTGTTAATGCAAATTTATTTTGGTTGCTGCTTATGGGTTGTTCTCCAGCATCTATGCTTAATGATGCACCTCCACGTGATGTTATTGGAGAAGGAGTGAATTTTTTTACATTTGCAAGAATGGAATACTCACCGTTAATAATTTGAACAGGTAATATTGCTCTCGTATGATATAATGCTTTAGCATAAGCTTGAACATAACATGTTGTGCCTGTTTCTCCCTTTGCCATCTTTCTCATGTAAATATTGTCGCAAACTAATGAATATGATTGTCCTTTGTAAAATGTGTCTATGGTGTTTTTGCACATAAAGCCAAGTTTATAACCTTTCACAGGTTCTGCTGAAGGTCTTTCTCTTTCATCAAGAATAATTTTTTCTTCTGAAGAATCTCTAAATATGGCTTGTTCGCAAGGATATAATTTTAAGCATTTCCCTACAAGTCCTTGCCAATTAAGTGCTAACTGCTGAAAATTATCGAATTGTTTGCTTGTTAATGTACTGAAGTGGCAGTCATCATCCCATGTGCTTGCTTGTCCTGGTGCAAGTTTGAAGCCATATTCTACATTTTTTAAATCAAGGTCTCCAACATTTTTCAGCACACCAGTGAGTATTATGCTTGAACCCCTATAACCATTTAGTATATCAGTGCTGCTGAAAAGAGCACCACTGCTTGGACTTGATTTAAGATTTGTTATTTCAAATGCAACGTTTGGTGCTGTTTCAGTTGCAGTGCTTGATTGATCCCATATAGCTTTTTGTTGTTCAGCATAAGAAGCGAAGTCAGGAAGAATTTGAAAGCTTTTTCTTGATGTTTCCTGACCTCCACGTATTACTCTTGTTATTGATGGCACGATATTATAAATTACTGGACTTACAAAAGGCCAAATATATATTTTTAATAGAAAAAAAAGAGTGATTATAATCAATATAAGTCTTACAACGCCTGAACCTATGAACAATTTAAAAATGGAACCAATAAAAGGAATCTTACTTAATATGTTAAAAATCCAAGCAATTGCCCTATATACTGGACCTCCTCGGATAAAATCAAAAGTTAATACTACAAGAATTCCAAGCATAACATACCCTGTTATGTATGAAATTCCGCCAATAATTAAAAAAATAAAAAGCATATTTAAAACCCATCTTATGAAAGTTGATTCTCTTATGCCTTCTGTAAAACTTTCTTCTCCTCTAAGAATTCTTCCTCCTCTTTCTATTCGTCTTCGAGCGTAAGACCTAATAGTATTACTAATTCCCCTCCACCATTGTCCTTTTTTATTCATTTTTTATCCCAAAATAATTCTGATATCTTTTATTTTAAATCTTCCATTTGGCGAATCCATTTTTAGATTATTAATGCCTTCACTAATATATTTTGAATTAATATTTACACTTAAAATGCCTTCATTCTCAACACTCTTTTCAATAGTTACATGCGAAGGATATAATGTAAAGTCAATAATTCCTGGCAGAACAACGTCAGTAATATTTAGAATGAATGTAGCATTTTTTTCAGCTTGTTCAGAAGTTACTTCAAAATTAATTGTTTTGCTTTGAGATGAAATTTCCTTTGCTCTGAAATTAATTAAGATATCCTTTAATACGAAATTTGAATCTTTTTCTGCTTCAAAGGAAATCGTGTTGCTATTTTTTAGTTTAACTGCATTTATTAAATTTCCAACATCTTCATTAACTTTAACGCTTTTACTTGGAGTTAATGTATTAAAAAATACAGGGAAGTTATTAATTGATATGTTCAAGTTTTTATTCTGTGTTGAGTTTTCAACATAAAAGTTTAATTCAAGCGAACCAATATTTTCAGGAGATTCAATAAAAAATTCTTTTTCATCAATTTTGTTAAAAGAATCATAATAATCGCTTAATATTTCAAAATCTTCAATATTGCATGTTTGTGTTTGCCAAAATGCTAAACCATGGTATTGGCACACAATTTTTATTGTATTATCTTCTGTTAGATTGGTTGTTGGGATTTGCATTTCATTTTCATAATTTGTGCCTAAATAAAAAGGAATATTATTAACGATTAACTTAACACTTGGATTACCAGTGAATGAAGATAATTTGAATTTTATTCTCATAAAATCGCTGTTTAAATCAAAGTTTTTTATTTCAAATTTTTTACTCTTACTCAAAAAAAAGTTTGATTTTAAGTTAAAATCATTTTTGTTAACAAGAATATCACTATTTGGCAAATCATTTATTTCAATTGTTTTAATTGAAAAAGTTTCAAGTGTTTCTTTTTCTGTTCCTCCTATAAAACCAATTTCAAAAGTTTGCGAATTGTTAAGGTTTGTTTTTATTTCCTCTATTCCATTGCAAAATCCAAGAAAACAGAGACGTTCTTGTGGTTGAACCCACATTATATATGCAATAAAAAGTGCTAAAAATGATGTTATAATTAATGGAAGTGCATAAGGATCAGTGCCTCTTTTTGAAAGAGACCTTAAATTTATCATAAAAAAAATCTAAACAAAGAACATATATAATGTTTTTGTTTGTCCCTAATTAATGAAAAATAACTTAAATTTATTGCCTGATAATATAAAAGAAATTTTAGTTAATCAAGGAATAAAAGAATTAACTCCTCCTCAAGAAAAAAGCATTTTATTAGGATTGTTAGATGGAAAAAATTTAGTGGTTTCATCACCAACTGCAAGTGGGAAAACACTTATTGCTGAAATTGCAATAATTAATAATTATTTTAAAACAAAAAAGAAGGCAATTTATCTTTGTCCTATGAAATCTTTGGCAAATGAAAAGTATGAGAGTTTCACAAAAAAATATTCTTTTCTCAAAACAGCACTTTCAATTGGGGATTTTGATAAAGTTGATGCATATTTGCAAGATTATGATGTGATTATTACTTCTAATGAAAAAATGGATTCTTTATTAAGACATGGAATAAGATGGATAAGAAATACTTCTACTATAATTGTTGATGAAGTTCATTTAATAAATGATTTATCAAGAGGGCCTACTCTTGAAGTATTAATAACAAGATTAAGGAAAATACTGCCAAATGCTCAATTTATTTATTTAAGTGCTACAATAAAAAACGATGTTGAACTTAGTAAATGGCTTGATGCAAGATTAGTTAAATCTAATTTTAGACCAATTAGTTTAATTCATGGAAACTTATTATTCAACAAAATAATATATGAGGATGGAACAGAAAAAATTTTGAATTTTGGGGTTTCTGATGAAGAATCTTTGCTTAAAGATACTATTATTGAAGGAAAGCAAATAATTTTCTTTTTAACTTCAAGAAGGAATACAGAATCACTTGCGAAAAGACTTGCACGTTCTACTGAAAATATGTTGTCGGAAGAAGTTAAAAAAGAATTAAATAAGGTTTCTGAAAAACTTAAAAACGTGCTTGAAACTCCAACATCTCAATGCATGTTATTGTCAGAAGTGGTTAAGAAAGGCGTTGCATTTCATCATGCAGGATTATTAATGGAGCAAAGAAACATTATTGAAGTTGCGTTTAAAAACAATCTTATAAAATGTATTTGTGCAACACCTACTTTAGCAGTTGGCGTGAATCTTCCAGCATATAGGGTTGTTGTTAGGGACTTGAAAAGGTATGATGGTTATGGTTCTAATTGGATTCCTGTTTTAGAATATTCACAACAAGCGGGCAGAGCAGGAAGGCCTGATTATGATAAAAAAGGGGAGGCATTAACAATATCACGAAGCGAGGAAGAACAAAAGATAATAATTGAAAGATATATTAATGGAGAGAATGAAGAAATTTATTCAAAATTAAGTGCAGAACCCATATTGAGAACGCATGTTCTTTCTTTAATTACTGATTTATTTGCGAGACATAAAAAAAGTTTATTAGATTTCTTTAAATCTACATTTTGGGCATACCAATTTAAAGGAGATTTTGAGCTTGAAAGCAAGGTGTTAAATGTTATAAATGAATTAGCAGAATGGGGATTTATTAAAATTGAGAAAGATAATTATTTGTGCACACCTATTGGAAAAAGAATAAGTGAACTTTATTTAGACCCTCTTTCTGCTCATAAAATACTTGTTGCATTTAATAACATAAAAAATGTAGAACTTAACGAGATAAGTCTTTTGCAATTAATTACAAATTGTGTTGAAATGCATAATTTGCTAAAAGTTTCAAGCAAAGATCATCCCTTAATTATTAAATTGTTAAATGATTGGGAAAAAAATCTTTTAATTAAAGAGCCTTCTCCATTCGATTATTATTACGAGCAGTACTTGTCTTCTATAAAAACTGTTTTTGCATTTATAGAATGGATTAATGAAAAGGATGATGAATATCTGAGAAAAGCATTTAATCTTGCACCAGGAATTCTTCGTTCAATGCTTTTTATTGGTGATTGGCTTATTTATTCTATTGGTGAAATTGCAAAATTTGTTCTTGATGAGGATGAAAGAAAAGAGATGCTTTCTTTAGTAAAAAAATTAAGAGTAAGAATGCAGTATGGTGTTAAAGAAGAGCTTCTTCCTTTAATATTTTTGAAAGGCATTGGTAGAAAAAGAGCAAGAAAACTTTTTGATGCAAGTATAAAATCTCCGCAAGACCTGCTTAAAGAAGAAGAAAAAGCAAAAAAACTTATTGGTGAGAAAACATTTGAAAGAGTTAAGAAAACCCTGCTTTATTCCAATAATTCCTCAAGACATTTATCGAAAGGTTTGGCATGAGGGAGTTGATTAACCCCAATCCTATTAGTTATTCTTAATTGTTTTGTTGGAATTACTTTAACCCCCCACCCGAAGAATCTTAAATCATTTGTGCCGTCAGTTAAAAGAGTAAAATCAGTATTATGTAGTTTTTCTTTTATAATTTCAATTCTTTTTGAGTTCTTTCTCAGTGTTTCAATTCCATATTGTTTAAAAAAATCTCTAATTGTTTTTGTAGGATTATCTGTGAGAATGTAGATTTCATCAAATTTTTCTTTTAAATTATCAAGATTTTCTATGAGTTTTTTAATTCTTTTTGAATTTAATATTCTGGCTTTAATTTTTTCTTTTGCTTCTTTTGAAATGGCGTATTCAAGCCTTTTAGTAAGATTTACATAAATTAAATCATTTTCTCTTATGTGTTTATTAAAAATAATCTCTTTTAATCTCAAATATGCAAATTTTAATACTTTGTTTTTATTTTTTATTAAAATGCTTGCTGTTTTTTTTGCAGAACTTTTTAAATATAACCAAATATTTGGTTCATAAAGCGTGCATTCACCATCTAAAAGTAATATTTTAGTTCTTTTTTCAGAAGGGTTTTTTAAATACTCGTTATCCATAACATAATCAAATTTATTGATTTTCATTATTATAAAAGTGTTTGGCGCTTTTTTTAAAATTTTTTAATAAGATTTTAATTAATAATAAATAAGTTTATTAATCAAAAAAAAGGGATAATATCTTAAACAAGAAAAGATTGCATGCATTAAGGTGAGTTTATTGTCAGAATACAATAAAATAGCAGAATTTTATGATAAGAATTACAAAAAGCTTATGATTATTCCTTTTGTAATAATTTTGTTCTCTACATCTTTTTTAATTTTTCACAAAATAAGCAGTGGCGATTTTTTTTATAAAGATATTTCTTTAAGAGGCGGGATTTCTGTTACATTTTCAGTAAATCAAGAAAATAAACAATTAGAAGAAAATTTAGTTAAAATTTTAGGCACTGAAGACGTTAATGTCAGAGAATTAAGAGATGCAATTAGTCAAAAAATTAAAGGGTATGAAGTTCAAATTGGAGGGGATATTGATAAGGAAACAATATTTAGTGCTTTGAGCGAGATTATGGGATTTGAAATCAATGAAACTAACTCAAGTTTTGGAAAACAAACTGCTTTAATTAATAGTTCATTTATTTGGGATAATCTGGTTTTATTGTTTATTGCTTTTTTATTCGTTACACTCGTTGCATTTTATTATTTCAAGAGTGTGACTCCTGCTTTAACAATTATTATTTCAACTTTTATGGATATAATAAACATTCTTGCGGTTTTAACATTATTTAAAATTAAAATAGGTATTGGAAGCATTGGTGGTTTATTAATGATTATTGGTTTTTCAAGTGATTCTGATATTTTAATATCAACTTACATTTTAAAAAGAAAAGGCAAGATGCTTGATAAAATTAAAAAAGCGTTTTTTACAGAATTTACTATGGAATTAGCTGCATATGTTACTTTTACAATCATGTACTTGTTTTCAAGCATTGGTATTATAAAGCATATTGCATTAATCTTGTTAATTGGAACATTTTCTGATGCAATAAATAGTTGGTTATTTTCTGCTGCAGTGCAACGACTTTATGTTGAGGGGAAGAAGAAATGAAAAAATTTTTGAAAGATTTTAGAATAATCTTATTAATAATATCATTAATTATGTCTTTCTTTTTTATTCATGTAGGAAATTTAAGGCAAGGCGTTTTTGTTCAAAGCACAAGAAATCCAGCAAGCCAATGCATGCCTTCTGAAGTGATTCTTACAAGCATTAATGATCATGAAATAACAAATTTAACAGATTATTATTCATATGTTGAAGGCATTTCTAATGAGACAGTGAGAGTAAGATTTGTGCAGGAAAAACTGCCTTATTTTTATTCAAAAGAGCAAACTTGTGCTTTCTTGCCTTTAACTGTTAATAATAAGACTTATCTTGGGATAGGAGTTCAAAACCTTAAATTAACAAGAATAGATTTTGGAACAGAAATAGAAGGCGGGGTGAAAGTGCTTCTTGAACCTGAAAGAAAGTTAAGTCAAGAAGAAGTCGCTATTACAATGAATGTTTTGGAACAACGTTTGAACGTGTTTGGAATTAAGGAAATGCCAATAACATATGTGAATGATTTATCAGGGAATCAATACTTCAAAATAGAGTTTGCAGGAGGAACTATAGAAGAAGTAAAATCTTTGTTAGAGCAAGCAGGCCATTTTGAAGCAAGAATAGGAAATGAAACTGTTTTTGCAGGCAATGATGTTTTAGATGTTTGTCTTATAGGAACGCAATCAAATCCTTGCGCGCAAGTTGTTCCAATTTCTTCGGAAAACGGCATTGTTAATAGATTTAGTTTTACTGTTTATTTAACAGAAGAAGCAGCAAAAAGATTTGCTGAAATTACAAGCAAGCTCTCAGAAGTTGGAATTGAACCAAACTGTTACTTGAACCAAACAATTGACTTTTATATTGATAATATTCCTGTTGAAGGAGGAAAACTCAATATTGCTTGCGATATGAAAAATAAGACAATTACCACGCCGAGCATAACAGGTGTGAGAAAATCAAAGAAAGATGCTCAAAGTGAAATGCGCAGACTTCAAGCAATTTTAAAATCTGGAAACCTTCCTTCCAAACTTAGTATTGTTCAAACAGAAAAAGTGTCTCCAAGCTTGGGAAAATCTTTTGCTAAAAACACTCTCATAGTATTTTTATTTGCAATAATCATGGTTGATTTAGTTATTGCCCTCAGATACAAAAAATTAAAAATAGTTCTGCCAATCATCTTTGTTTCATTGTCTGAAATCTTTATAACCTTGGGGATTGCAGCATTAATTCATTGGACTATTGATTTAGCAGGCATTGCAGGAATTATCGCAAGTGTTGGTACAGGCGTTGATGATCAAATAGTGATTACAGACGAAGTGATTCGTGGCGGAGAAGCAAAAGAAATTATTGGAATTAAACAAAGGATTAAGAAAGCATTTGGAATTGTTTTTGCAAGTTTTGCTGTTATGCTTGCAACAATGCTTCCATTGTTTTGGTCTCACGCAGGCTTGCTTAAAGGATTTGCTGTAACTACAATTATAGCAACGAGTGTTGGCATTCTTATAACAAGACCTGCTTATGGAAAAATAATTGAAAAAATTTTGAAAGGATAAAGTTTAATTTTTTATTCAATTTTCTTGATTAAACTTTCTTTCTTAATTTCTTTTTTGCTTATCTTCATTTTATTTATAATAATAAAAATAATTATCCATATAATAATGAATATTGCTGTGAATTTTAAAGCACCTTTACCTGTTATTCCAAGCCCCGTATACTGACTTATGAATAAGCTTGCAATAAGAGCTGCAAGAACAGATGCAGCATCAACACTTAAAAATGCTTCAATTTTTTTGGATTCAACGCTTTCTTGAAAAGATAATCTGGCATCTAAGGTTTGATCCATACTCTCAACATAATTACTTAATAAGTCCCAAAGAGTTTCTATATAATCAACATCTCCTTCTAATAGTTCAAAATATTTATAAAAAAATTCTCTTTCTGTTTTGTTCAAATTTTCAATTTCTTCTTTTTTTCTTTCAATAATATTTATTGTTTGTTTTATCTTGGAATTTGTTTCTTCTATATTTTTTTTAATAATATCTAAATCCACAATTGTTTTTTTAAGCACAGAAAGTTCTATGCTTTCCTCAAGAAGAAAATCTAATTTATCCATTAACTCATATTTTTCAGCCATTAAATCCATTAATTTGTAAAAAAATTCTGTTACACATGAAATAAAATTGCTTAATCTTGCAAGCATAAAACCTTTCTCGTTTTCTTTGCCTATCACATAATTATATTTTTTAACATAAACATCTTGCGTTCTTATAAGATGCATTTGGTATTCTCCAACTCTTTTAATTTTAACTTCTTTTGCATCGCTTTTTTTATTTGAAAGAATTGTTACAGAATAAACAAGAGGCAAAATATTTTTTTTAATTTGTTTATAAGTGACTTTATGCGAGTTTTTTATTATTTTTTCCAACAATAATTTTCTTAATAAATTTGTAGCATCCATAATGTTATCAACATCATCAACAACAAGGTCGTATTGACCGTTTGTTCTTCAAGTTTAATATCTGAAAGTTCTAATTCAAGTTTTCCCAAATTTTTGAAAACTTCTAACACATGTATATAACTTCTTGGAATCCAAGAGGTAAAAACAAGTTTCATGTTTTTATGAAAGATGTAATTCAATAAATAGTTTTTGAAAAAATCTTATTTTTCTTTAATTTTTATTAAATAATTAATCCTTGAAAACATTTTGTAGAATGATGTTTAAAATGAACAAAAACTTATAAATAAATGCAGACATTTATTTTGTGTGATTTAATGACAAGGAAAAGAGGGTCTTTTATTAAGGAACTTCCAAAAATTGTTGAAAGAGGAAAGAAAGAAGCTCAAAGAATTT